>JBQCGX010000134.1:0-14544 GCA_051955255.1 Agriterribacter sp.
CCTTGACTACTTTTTGCTTAAAGCTAATACTATACCGGATAACTTCCTTGGGAACTGTTGTCATGTTTTGCTGATTTTTGGTGAATTATTCTGTCCACCTATTTCAGGACAAGACAGTAATCGCTCACCGCTGATAGCTGAAAGCTGAAAGCTCCACAACAGCATTGACAATTTTGCTCCAGGTATATTTTTTCCTTTCTTCCTGGAAACCGGGGATAAAATGGGCGGCGCCGATTTCAAAAAATTGAATTATTTTTTCGGAAAGCGATTGGCTGTCGGGATTAGCAACCAGCCCTACCACCCCATCGGGCACCATAGCAGTCAGTCCGCCCACGTTGGTAACGATCATTGGCTTTTCAAAATGGTAGGCTAATGGCGTTACACCACTTTGGGTAGCATTTCTGTATGGCTGCACCACCACGTCGGCAGCGCATAAATAATATTTTACTTCGCTGTCGGCAACAAATGCTGTTTTCAATATGACCACATCGGCAATATTGAGTTCGCTTATCTGGCCAAGATAGGGCTGTGCCTCTTCGTAAAACTCGCCGGCTACCACCAGCTTAATTGGTTTTAATCCATTCCTGGCGCAATGTTCTTTTACTTTTTTCATAGCATCCAGCAGTATATCCAGCCCTTTGTATTTCCTGATGAATCCAAAAAACAAAGCGATCCGGTCGTTCTTATCGAGGCTTAATTTTTCTCTTGCAAGGTCCTGCGGCAGTATCTCTCCAAAATTATCGTATAAGGGATGCGCAACAAACCTTGCCGGTTTTGTTTTTTCTACCGTCTTTAAATCGCTCAGCACCTTTTCGCTCATGGTAATAAAGGCATCCACGCTTTTTAAGAAATAGCTTGTAAGCATATTGTCGCCCGGCCGTTTTTAGTGGGGGAAAATATTATCGGCTATGCATACAATACGCGTTCTTCCATTTTTTTTGGCGCGCCTTAAAATGGTGCCGAGGCATGCCCCCATAAAAGGCAACCAATATCTTACAACAATAATATCCGGCTTCATTTTCCGCAGCTCGTTGCCCACGCTCAGCCAGTTAAACGGATTTACAGAATTAATGCGTACGTGTATGTTGAGGTCTTTGGGTGCAGGCTCCGATGAATACTGGGTAGTGCCGGGAAAAAGAAATCCGGGATACTGCAATGAAAAAGTATAGATGTGGGTATCCCAGCCCGTTAGCTGAAACTCACGCGCAAGCCGTTCGTCGTAAGAAGCCAGACCGCCACGCAAGGGATGGGCGGGACCTATAATAACAACTTTTTTGCTGACTGGATTGCTCATCCTGTAAAGCTTTACAAAAAATAAAGTGCCGCTATTGCACTACAAACCTATCTTTTTTTCGATAAGATAGCTGTTTCTTTCGGGCGAATTGCGGGCTATTAATTCACCTATAAATCCAGCCAGGAAAAACTGCGATCCGAGCAACACCATTGTAAGCGCCAGGAAGAAGGAAACGCGATTGGTAAGCGCATATTCGGGATCGATGATCTTGCTAACGATGAGGTATATGCTTACTACAATGCCTATTAAAAACGAAACCGTGCCCCAAAGTCCAAAAAAATGCATGGGCTTTTTACCAAATTTGCCCACAAACATAATGGATGCCAGGTCGAGAAAGCCGTTTACAAAACGCTCCCAGCCAAACTTGGTAACGCCATATTTTCTTGCACGGTGCTCTACTACTTTTTCGCCTATTTTTTTAAACCCTGCCCATTTTGCCAGCACGGGTATATAACGGTGCATTTCGCCGTATACTTCAATGCTTTTCACCACTTTTTTCTTGTACGATTTTAGCCCGCAGTTAAAGTCGTGCAGTTTTATTTTAGACATGCGGCGGGTAACCGCATTGAAAAATTTGGAGGGAATGTTTTTTGAAAGGGTGGCGTCGTAACGTACTTTTTTCCAGCCGCTTACCAGGTCGTAACCATCGGTTAAAATCATTTTATACAGTTCGGGTATTTCATCGGGGCTGTCCTGCAAATCGGCATCCATGGTAATAATTACATCGCCCTGTGCTGCTTTAAAGCCCTCGTTCAACGCTGCGCTTTTGCCGTAATTGCGCTGAAATTTTATGCCTTTTACGTGTGGGTACTGCTGGCGCAAATTTTCAATTACCTGCCACGAATCATCCGTGCTGCCATCGTCTACCAATATGATCTCGTACGAAAATCCATTGGCATCGGTTACATTTTTAATCCATGCACATAGCTCCGGCAAAGACTCTTCTTCGTTGAACAAAGGCACTACAATACTGATATCCATGCGCAAGTTTTAGCAAATAGTTATTGAGAAACCGCGGGGAAAGTCGGTTTTTTTCTTTTTATAATAGCTGCGATAATAAGACTTACAACGAACCAGAAAATACACATGAAGGCAGTACCTAATAGTTGTTTCCCTAAGGAATAGTTGTTGCTGTTCATCATGTCTTCGGTAGCTTTGTCTATCTGCTCTTGCGAGGCACCGAATTTTTGCATCATTTGCTGGGCTTTTTCAGATGATTCCTGTGTTAAAGCCTGTGCAAAAGGAACGTCGATGAAATTAAACAACACATAGTTAAAGAGCGTTCCTACAACTGTACCAATTACAAACACAGTAAATACCGTTTTCAAGGCTTCTGAAAATTCAAGATAGCCACCTTGCAATTTTTTCTGTTTCTGACCTGCTAATACTGCAATTATAATAGGAATCACAAAGCCAGCATAGGCTATTGGACTTACAAACCACTTAACACCGCCTAAGTATAATATCAAACCAAACACAACAGACGCCAAACCACAAATCAGTCCATATGTAAGTCCAACATTTGTTTTTTTAGTTGTTTCCATACAAAATTTTTTAACGATTATTCAAAAATACCTTCTCTCCGTTAATAATCCCAATCACTTTGCCTTTCAGCTCTTTATTAATAAAGGGGGTATTGCGCGATTTTGACTGTATGTGTCGCTCCTCAAACCGGTATGTTACACCGGGGTTAAATAGGGTGAGATCGGCAGGTTTGCCTTCTGCTATCGGAGCTTCGGGTAATTTAAATATCCGCCGGGGATTGACGCTCACAAGCTCCACCCATTTTTCTGCAGTTATGCCTGCCAGGCCTGCCACGCCAAATGCCGTTTCAAGTCCCGTCATTCCAAAGCCTGCATATTCAAATTCGCAGGTTTTGCTATCCCATTCCTGCGGCAAATGGTGCGAAGCAATACAATCTATCAACCCGTCCTCTACCGCCTTTTTCAAGGCGGCTCTCTGCTCGGGTGTACGCAATGGCGGATTTACTTTGAGGTTGGTATCGTACTGCACCAGGTCTTCATCGCTGAAGTATAAATGATAAGGGGTAACGGAGCAGGTTACCTGCTGCCCGTTTTGTTTGGCTGCTTGTATGCAATCGATCGATTTTGGCGAAGATATGCCTGTAAAATGTAGTTTTGACGCTGCATAATCGTTCAGTTCTATGCCTCTGGACACCATCATTTCTTCTGCTATGGAGGGCTTGCCGGGCAAACCCAACTGCGTTGAAACAATGCCTTCATTCATCAACCCATGCGTGCCTATGCTTTTATCGTCGGGCAGTTGTATAAGAATGCCGTCAAATGCTTTTACGTACTGCAGCGCTTTCAGCATAACGCCCGAAGATTGCACCGGTGTTTTTCCATCGCCAAAAGCTACTGCACCGCTGGAGTACATATCGTACATTTCGGCTAATTCCTTTCCTTCGGCATTTTTAGTAGTTGCTCCTATGGGATGGATATGCACGGGCAGCAAACGGCTTTTTTCTTTTATGTATTCCACCTGCGTTTTGCTGTGCACCACGGGATTGGTATTGGGCAATACGAACACATGGGTATACCCCCCGGCTGCCGCTGCGTTGGCTCCTGTTTGCAAGGTTTCTTTGAACTCAAAACCGGGGTCGCAAAAATGTGCAAACACATCTACCCAACCGGGCGATACATGCATTCCTTCCTGTTCAATTACAGTATCGGCTTCAGCAGGTATAGCGTCAGCAATTTGAGTGATAATACCATCTTTTACCAGGATGTCTTTTACCTGCCCGTTATTGGCAGCACCCGGATGAGCAATAATGGCTTTACGAATGAGAATTGTCATCTTGAAAAGTTGAGCGAAGATAACAGATGTTGGCGACTTTGGGCAATGGGAAATTGGGGATTGGGATCGGGGGATTGAGTTAAGTGAATTGAGAGGGTTAAGTGGGCAGCGTTTCAACTCATTTAACTTATTTAACTCAATTAACTATTGTCTATTCACTACCAGCTTATTTTTAAGCAGGCGGTTATTGTATTGTTGTATGAATGCTTTGAGGTGCTTTTCCATACGCTGTGTCAAATCTTTTTCATCCTGCAGCAGGTTGCGGGTAAAAAGCCGGTCGGTTTTGTAGTTGAACAGGGCTTTGCTTTGCTGACCGTCGAAAAAAAGCAGGTGATCATTTTCAATCCACCGGTAATCGTTACCCGAAAAAACAGCAAAGTTGAGGCGGTTGCTGCCGGTAAATTTTTCGCCGAAAGCCAGGTAGGGTTTATTATAATGCAGGTAAGAGAGCACGCCTGGCATAATATCTATTTGCTGTATCACACCCGAAGAATCAATGCCCCGCAACGTACTGTCGCCCGGGTGGTATAGCACAATGGGAATGGCTGCATCGCCCCAGGCATTCTGGTATTCGGGGGTGAAGGCCTGGGTGGAATGATCGGCAGAAATAATGAACAGTGTATTTTTAAACCAATCGGTTTTGGCGGCTGACTCAAAAAATTTTTTCAATGCCATGTCGGTATAGCTGATGCATTCCAGCACGGGAATGGGCCCTTTGGCGAAATGCCCTGTATACTGAGACGGTACTTTAAACGGGTGATGCGATGAAACGGTAAAAACCGTACTGAAAAATGGCTGTTGAAAGGTACTGAGCGACTTTGAAAAATATTGCAGGAAAGGCTCATCCCATATGCCCCATACGCCGTCGAAATCAGCATCGTTGTTGTATTCGTTTTTGCCGTAGTAATGCTCAATACCCAGCAGGTTAATGAGCGCTTTAAAGCCCATTGATCCGTTGGGAGCGCCATGAAAAAATGAGGTATGGTATCCCTCATCTCTCAATATACGGGGCAGGCTGTATATGCTGTCCGATGCATAGGGTGTTAATACAAACGGGTCGGTACCGCTGGGAATACCAGCTAATACAGATGGCAGCGCATCAATGGATTTGCGCCCGTTGGCAAATGAGTTCCAGTATACTTTGCTCACCCGCATCAGCGAGTCGAGAAAAGGGGTATATCCTTTGTACGAGCCTCCGTTCAGTTCGCTGTTGTAGGCACCCACCGCTTCTTTGCTGAAGCTTTCCAGCAAAATGATCACCACATTGTCTTTTTTAAACGGCAGGCTATCGTGGGCCGATGCATGTACCGGCGAGTAAATATTTTCTACTTCCTCGTCGCTGAAATAATGCATTTCCTTGAGGCGATTGATGCGCCAGGTGCGCACCACGCAAAAAGGTGTATTCAACACGAGATACATGTGGTCGGGACGGCTTACATATTCACCTGCATTGCTAATGGTAATGGGCCGGGTACTGTGCTTATAATCGCCCCGTATACCGCCTATGGCCAAAAAAACAGTAACTGCCAATGCCAGTACTGCTTTGCTGTAGAAACGCGGGTTGCTTGCCGGCCGCAAAGCCGCGCCAATCGTTACCCTTTTATACAGCCAAACCATCAGCCATACCAGCGCAGCAAAAATCAATACTACATACCAATTGTCTATAAAAAAATGACCTGCAAGACTGGACTTATTGGTTTCATTAGAAAATTCGCCCAGCACACTCAGTGTAGTTCGCCTTAACGTAAAGCGATAATATATAAAATCGATGCAGTTGAGCAATAACGCTATGCCATTGGTAATAAAGAAAACATATTTTACCACCTGCTGATAGCGAGCAGCGCGGGTAAAGCGAAAAGGCAACAGCGTAAGAATAATAAACAGCCCGTTAAAATAACACATAGCAGCAACGTCGAAGACCATACCGCCTTTCAGGATGTTGCGCCACTCGCCCCAGCTTATGGAGTGAAACAGGTTGGTATTAAGCTCATAAAACAGGACCCTGCAAAGCATGTACAAAAACAGTACTATAGCTATACGGTATAAAAAGGCCCAATAATATGATGCTTCCCTTTTCCGGAATAGAGACATCAATCGTTTTTTAAATCGCGCGGCAAACTTAGGACAAAGTTTTAAATCAAAAACACCACCTGTATTAAAAATCGTTTATAGGTGCACGTGAGCTATGATGGAGCAGCAATTAATAGGACATTAATAGTACATTCTTAAAAGTAATGCCCGAACTAATAATCCGTTTGCTCATCAGATACATTTAGTTTTTATACAGGTACACCCCCATCAATAAAATTCCCCACCCTCATTTTCAAATAATTAATACTTTTACTGCTCTTATATTTTATTTTCCGTCACTTTAAAATTTACGCATGAAACTCAGAACCGGGCTCTTTGCGACCTTATGTTCGCTTGCCATTTTTGCCTGTAACAGCGGCAATACAGATGCTACCTCCGTGGCAGATTCTACCAATCAGCAAACCGACACTGTGGCCAACACCGGCAGCACCGCAGGATTTAAATTGGGTGTGCAGATGTGGACATTCAGGATGTTTTCGCTTGCCGACGCACTGAACAAGGTGGACAGCGCTGGCATTAAACATATTGAAGCTTTTTTTGGACAGAAGCTGGGCGGGGGAATGCCGGGTGAATTTGGAACCGGAATGTCTGCCGATACCCGTGCCAAGCTCAAGCAATTGCTCGATTCAAAAGGCATCAACATAGTGGCAATGGGGGTTATTTCTCCCAAAGACCAGGCGGAGTGGGTAAAAGCTTTTGAGCTGGCCAAAGATTTTGGACTGAGCTATATTACCTGCGAACCGGCTAAAGATCATTGGGATTTTATAGACAGCCTGGGTGGCGCTTATAATATTAAGCTCGCCATTCACGACCATCCTAAACCCAACGCATACGCTACGCCCGATTCGGTGCTGGCGGCTATTAAAGGACACAAAAATATTGGTGCCTGTGCCGATATTGGCCACTGGGCACGCAATGGTTTGAACCCCACCGAATGTTTGAAACAACTGGAAGGCCATATTTATGGCGCTCACCTGAAAGACATTGTGAAATTCGACGATCCTAAGGCTGCCGATACTGTTGTGAGCAAAGGTGTTATTGAATTTCCCCCCGTTTTTGCCGAACTGAAAAGGCAGAACTTCAACGGAATGCTTTCTATAGAGCATGAATCGAACTGGTATCATAACCTGCCCGACGTAATTTTTACAAAAGAATATTACGAAGCTGAAGTGGCAAAATTGAAATAGCGGCTGAGGCAACAGGTGATTGAATTATATAATAACGGTCTGACGCATGTCAGACCGTTCCTCTTTATCACTATTAAAAATTAAAGCCCCTGTAGAAACAGGGGCCGTAACCAAAACTAACTGCTTATGAGAATCTTTATATGTAATATTTTATTGGCAATGTCATACATCTATATAGACGCAGAAAGAGCCTCTTTGTCCTAATCCCGAATTGCAAAAGTTTTCTTAAAACGCATTTTTTCTTTCCTGCCACAAAATTGCATTTTGCATTTCAATCTTTTACATTCTAATGAGTTACCGGTATATAAAATCCAGCAAACTGCTTAAATAGGCCAGCACATAAGTGTTTACTCGTACATATTCCCCAAACAATCAGCCGTTGTCAAAGTTTCTTTCTCAGGATTTACGGTATCATGCTTGCGAGTCATTAATTGAGTAGCCGGCTTTTGGTTTCACACATTGATTTCACAAAGAAATTGTTGGATTTAGAAAACGGTTCTGTTAAACTGGCTTTTAATCATAGGCCACAGTCTTTCCAATGGGTCGGGCCGGTTGCTTATGATCATCAATTAATTTTCCGCTCATAGTTATTGATTTGTTACACAAAGTAACAACGCAAACAGTTGGTAAAAAATAGAAGTGAATGTCATTGATTTGTAGCAGTGTGCATGACAACGATATGGCTAAAATACGATTGATGGCTAGTTGATTGGCATGCTGCGAATTTGGGCTACTGATCAAAAAAAACAGCGCCGTATGATACGGCGCTGGTGCAATGTCTTTTGTTGTTCGGTTTCGCGGATCATTGCTTTGGTTCTGGTTACGGATTGACGGGTGTTTTCGCGATTAATGGTTTTCAAAGGATCAGGTTCAGGTTTTCAGATTCAGGATAAGGATCATGGTGTTTGTCGGTGATTGGTTTCTTCAAAGGATCTGGTTCTACGGTTAGGGATCTATTGGATTTCTTACACAAAGTAACAACCTGGTATAGCCGAAAAAAATAGAAGGAGATGTTATTGTTCTGTAGAAATGTTAATGACAGGATGTGTAAAAGAAAACCCGGGCTATTGAAGGTCAAATGAAGAAGCTGATATGTTGTTTGGCAATCTGCGATTTACAGCCAATAATAAAAAAACAGCGCCGCATTTACGGCGCTGGGGCAATGTCTTTTGTTGTTCGGTTTCGCGGATCATTGCTTAGGGTTGGGTTACGGATTGTCGGGTGTTTTCGCGATTAATGGTTTTCAAAGGATCAGGTTCAGGTTTTCGGATTCAGGATAAGGATCATGGTGTTTGTCGGTGATTGGTTTGCTTTCAAAGGATCGGAATCTGGTTTTACGGTTAGGGATCTATTGGATTTCTTACACAAAGTAACAACCAGGTATAACCGAAAAAAATAGAAGGAGATGTTATTGTTTTGTAGAAATGTTAACGACAAGATGCGTAAAAAACGATTGCGGTGATTGAGAATTGGAATGAGTAAGTAAAGGTTGAGAGAACCGGTTTACTTCATCCATCACAACTCCCAGGCCGCCCCTACGGTAAGAAAAAGATTATACATATTAAACCCGATGCCTTTGAACGAAGAAGGAAATACCGGTCTTAATCCCCAGTTCATATTCGCGTTTACGGCCAGTTTTTTCCAAACCTTTCTTTCTGCCCCGCCCTGTACGCCCCAGTCAAACGATCGCTCCGTATCTGCAAAGTTGAAAGCCGCCACATCAATCGCTACCTTCTCTCCCATCGAATCTCCTTTGCGTATGTATCCATCCGATACATTGCCGCTAAAACCTGCGTCTATCAATCTTGCCACATACAAGCCGGCTTTGTATCGCCATTTACCGCCAGGTGCGTATACTACATGCACGGGTAAGGTAATGTAACCATTTTGTACCCTGGTGGTATTGGTGCCGGTAAAGTCTCCTTCAAAAGCAGCGTCGTCCATCGATATAATGGTATGAAAATAGGCCACGCTGTCTTTTGTGTTCATGCCTTTATACTCCAGTTTCAGCCCGGCGCCTATGCCCCACCGTTCGTTGAGCGCATATACTACCTCGTAACCCAGGGAGGGAGAAAAACTGGGAGAGAAGCTTTCGATCTTACGGATGGTATTGGGTAACGATACAGGAGCCAGCGCACCAAAATTAAACCCCGCATGCACGTAGTGCTTCCATTTTTTTGTGGTGCCTTCGGTTACGGTGTTTTGAGCAAATGAATCAATGCATATGCAACAAACAAAAGCAAATACTATAATTGGTTTAAGCATGTTAATTGGTTTATTGAGGTAAGATGCTGAGACTGTCTACTACCAGCCGGCTGCCTATAGCGCCCCTGTACCGGTCTCCTTCGCTGCTCGAAGAAGCTACAATGGCCAGCATTAAATTGGTGGCGGTAGAATCCCAGTTGGGTACATAAGTAAAAGGAATATCAAATTTTGTAAAATCGGCCTTTGCCGATCCGTCCTGCAACACAGCGGTGGCAAGCACTTTATCGGACGTATGGATATTCGTAGCATTCAAACGGTCGGGGCCTTTATACAATACTGCATATATCGAACAATTGTCCTGCCTTCCGGCTATAATGTTGGCCTGTTCATCCTGGAAGCTGGGGCCCGGCGCATACTTATAGTACCCGGTAAACCTGCCGGGTCTGCCTACATACGGTTCTCCAAACTCCGTTGCCGCCAACGGGTTCAGCAGCGCCTGCGATGAATTGAAATTGCCAATGAACAATGAGCCTGCAAACAAATGAACGCCTACCAGCTCCGATAATGTGGTGCCTTTAATGGTAACCATCTCTGCCCCTTTTGTACCCAGGTATCCGTCGGTGGTAGATCGTGTAGGATAAGCATTCGGCTGCTTGGGCACGCCGGCAAGGGCTACACCGGGATTACCCGAAGTCCACAATTCAATATTATCAGCTTCAACCGGGTACTCATATTTGTCGCTGCTGTTTACTGCCCAGGTTTCAAACGCAAAGTCCCAGGTTCCCACATTTACCACTTCAACGGTATATACTTTTTTATTGGCGCCACTTTCTGAAGTAACGGTATATTCTACCGTATTGCTTTTAGGATGGATAGAATCGCCGGAGGCAGGAGAAACAGTGGCATTGGCAGAAAGGGTAATGACAGGCGCAATGCCTTCATCGTATGCCTCGGGCGTAAGAAAGAGCATGATCTTTCGGTTAGCCTGGTTGATAACAACGTCACCCGTTAGTTGAGAGGGATCTATCCTGAATGTCTCAATGTCTGCTTCGGGATTCAAAGGTGCATCTTTAATGCACCCAACCATGCAGCAAACGGTAATGATGAGCAGTAAGCCGGTTTTAGTCATAAAAAAATTTTCACTCGTTATTTAAATACATTCACCCCGCATTAAAAAATAATAGCAGTTTTTAAACGGAATGATTTATCGCTAAGGGACAGGTGGTAAGAATGTTGTTAGCCAGGGATCGGAGCAAAGATAACGTTATAAATATTGCACTTTTTAATTGTCTTATACAGGCGGATAGCAACACCCGCCTGTAAAATGCTCTACCACTCTGCGTCTCATCCACCAATAACTTCGACGCTATGTTCTATAGAAAAAATCGGAAAGCTGCAAAAGCAGTTTGTTATACCTCTATTGTTGAAGGTTCGCTTAACCCGCACCGGTGCAAAAGGTTATAACAACTCAATTTCTGCTATGTTTAGCCTTGTATCACCACCCGCTATTTCAGCAGATTCGATGCGCACATACCGCGTGGTAACGGCTGCGGGCAAATTGAACCGGCGCGGCGTGGGATCGTTGACCAGGTTGCCAAATGTAAACTCTCCGGCAGCTCTCCAGTTTGTGCCATCGTCGCTTATTTTGATCACTCCCTTTTGCAGCATGCCTTGTGCATTGCGATTTTGAGGTGTATACACCAATGCCTTTATGGTAGTTTTAACGCCGAGGTCGAGCGCTATAAAATGCGTTGCGCCGGTAGAATCGGATTGCCAGTAGGTTCTGCTATTGGCATCAAATGCAAGATCGGCCTTGTTCCTGCCCTGTTCGCTGTCTGCGCCCAGCAGCTTCCATTTGCCGGGTGCCGATCCAAACTCCCGGGTAGCCACGCTTCCTCTTTGCGCATTCAATTTGGATACTGCTTTCACTTCTCCTTTTTCGAGCATGAAAGGAGCAGTGTAACGCTTGCCAGCTTTATTGGGCAAAGCGCCATTGGTGGTATAATAAATTTCCGAACCGGCGTTGAGGTTTTGCGCAGCATTTTGCCCGTGAGGGTTCCAGCCAAAGGCATTGCGCGATGCTTCAATGGTTACCATTCCGTTCTTATCGCGGGTAATTTGTAATTGTGGCGGACGGGTTTTGTAATAATGCGCGGTAATATTGCTGATGGCAGGTGCATACCGTGCTTCGGATATCCTTATCCTGAATTTGCTGGCGCGCACTTCGGGAAAACGCAAAATGCGCTTATAGCCAATATTGGTGGCGGCAGCTATTTCTTTCCAGTTGTTGCCAATCCATGCGTCCACAGCATGTTTCTCCACGCGTTCACCGTTGGTTGCAATGGCTTCCTGCAATACCAGCCTGTTAATGGTAACGGGTGCTGTGGTAGTAATTACAATTTCGCCCGGATGCTGTATTACTACATACGTATCTTCGTTGTTGTCCAGTACATCTACGGGGCCTTTTGCATTTGCAAAAAGGTTTACACCATAGGTTTCTTTAATGCGCTTGCCTGTTTCGATGAGCACCCCCGCGTCTTCGGGCGAAAATTTGCCTTCGCGGTTGGGAGGAATGTTGAGCAGGAAAGTAGAATTGCCGCCAACCGACCTTTCATAAATATCAAATACATCGTCTGCACTGCGCACTTTCTGGTATTGATCGTCGCGATAAAACCAACCTTCACGGATAGACGTATTTGTTTCTGCCTGCTGGTAATGAAGAAATTTTCCTTTGTACAGATCTTCCCTGCTGCCAAGCGATTCTTTGGTAAGATCGGGAAAGCTGTTCATTTGATTGGGGTCTTCGGGATAAGGAATTACATTCCACTCTGTGTCTCTTGTCCTTCCTTCTTCGTTGCCGCACCAGCGAATGTCTTCTTTACCAAAAATAACGGCTTCGGGTGCGAGGGTATGAATGAGCTTTTTCCACGCCAGGTAATTGTATTGCTGGTTGCCTTTTCTTTTAGGGTGTGCGCCATCAAACCAAACTTCGTGAACAGGTCCGTATTCGGTAAGTAATTCAAACAGTTGGTTCAAAAAATATTCGTTGTAGTCATCTACTTCAAATTCAAATTTGTTGGGATTGGCAAATGGTCTGCCCGGCACTTCGCGCGGAATGGTGCGTTTGGAATATTTGCTGAGGTTGCCATACAACCCTGTGGGACTTTCGATCTGGAACAGGTCTGCGGGCGAAAGGTATATACCGAGCTTTAACCCGTATTTTCTGCAGGAGTTGGAAAGCTCGCGCAAAATATCGCCTTTGCCATTTTGAAAACCGGTAGACATAATGCCGTGAGTGGTATACCTGCTTTGCCACAACACAAAACCATCGTGGTGCTTTACGGTAATGATCACCATTTTCATGCCTGCTGCTTTCATGGACTGGCACCATTGATCGGTATGCAACTCTTTTAAATCAAAAATCCGCGGATCTTCCATACCGCTCCCCCACTCCATGCGCGTAAACGTATTGGGGCCAAAATGAATGAATGCGATGAACTCATTCTTCAGAGCGGCATACTGGTTACCGGTAGGTACTACATGCGCCGCTTTGAAAATGATTGAATCGTGTGTGTCCGTTGCCGTTACAGGTATGGTGTTATTGTATTGCGCAACGGCGGGCTGGCAACAACATACAAACAGCAGCACTGCGAGGTAATTTTGAGATCGCTTCATCTTTATATTTTTCTTTATTTTATTGATACACTTTTACCCAATCCACTATCATTTGCACCGGCAACTGTTGTGGATTTACCTTGCCTACCCAGCCCCCACCCAACTGTTGATCAATCATAATATAAAAGGGCTGATCATACGGCCATTGGCTGGCATCTACATTTTCCACTTTGGGATAGCGAAAGGTTTCTTCGCCATTGAGCGTAAATACCAAACGGTCGGGATACCATTCCAGGCCAAATATATTATACTCCTTGATGTTAAGCTTAGCAGTGCCGCCATGCGGAGGATTTTTCTTTTGCCCCAGTTCAAGCGTGTAATAGGAATGCGTGGTATGGTAAACAATATCATCGAAATTAAGGTGTTCCATTATATCGATCTCACCATTGCGCGGGTAGGGTCCGTATTGATCGTTTTCTGCCAGCATCCACATGGCAGGCCATGCGCCTTGCGCGCATTCTAATTTGGCTCGTATTTCTATCCTGCCGTATTGAAAAGCAAATTTTCCTTTGCTGTAAACGCCGCCGGTTAAAAAAGGGCGGGGGTCTTTTGTTGTATCAGGGTTATTGATGCCGCGCAGGTATAAATTCCCGTCGTACATAGCATAGCAGGCGGTATCATCGCTCATATGCCTGTTCCAATCGGCACTGCCTTTGGGAATTTTCGACCATTTACGGCTGTCAATAGTATTGCCGTTAAAATCATCCTGCCATTTCAGCGTCCATTTTTTTTGTTCGTGTTCTTTTTGCTGCGCACCAGCTGTTGGCTGAGATACTGTTTTGCACCCGGCAATGGTGATCACTAAAATTATTACGCAATTAAATATTGTTTTCATGCTATATTACTAAATACTACCAGGCGCTTTATAGAAGCGCTCGAAACTGAAGTATACGAGGGAAAATCAAAAATAGGGAAATTCAGCGTTAAGAACAGTAGTTCCCTTTTGCCAGAAGTTACCGAGACATTCAGGGCAAAGCTATCTTTCAAACCCATGAGCAAATGAAGACAAAAAGAAGGATAAGTCTTTCGTCGAAGGTTTAAGGTTGAAGCTCTTTTATACTCCTCCTTTTTGTATATTGAGTGTCCCTAAACGCTTGTATGAATAAGAAAACCATCAGGATCTTTACCATTATAGCTATATGCTCTACGGTGCTGCAAATTATTCCTATTGTAATATCCTACACACATTTGATTTTTGGACTGACTAATTTGATAGAAGTATTAGGTTTGGTGAGCTTTCATGTCCTGTTATTTTTCGTTGCGGATGATCTGAAA
>JBQCGX010000135.1:0-37317 GCA_051955255.1 Agriterribacter sp.
AACAGGCTTTTTACTACAGCAGCCAGGTAAACGAGCTGAAAGAAAGTTTTAACCAGCCCGATAAGCTGGTTGCAAAAACACTGGCGCTACTGCAGAAAGTGCCCGCCTTCCAGAAATTCTGGCAAAAAAACAGCATGCTGGCTGCCATGTTTCCCACACCCGACAATTACGGCACACCTGCTGCATTAGCTGGGTTGCAAACAAGAGCCAATGTTCAACAGGCACTTGGTCAGCAATTGCAACTGCCTGTAAGCAGCAACGGCGGTGGTAATCCTGCTCAAATGATCCAGCAGCAATTACAGCAGGCACAAGGCGAGCTTTCAAAATTAAAAGACAAATTAAGCCAGCTTGGTGTGAACAACGGAGGCGGAAGCGATATGACGATGCCCGCACAAAAGATCAATCCAGAGAAAACAAAATCATTTTTAAAACGATTACAGTTAGGCGCCACTTTTCAAAGCCAGCGCGCCACCAATTATTTTCCCACCACTACCGATATTGCCTTAACAGCAGGATACAAGCTCAGCGACAAAGGAACAGTTGGCGTTGGGTTGAGCGGCAAGATGGGATGGGGACAAGGCTGGAAGAAGATCAGCATCAGTGCACAGGGCGTTGGCGCCAGGGCTTTTGTGGAGTGGAAGGCACCGGACTTGTTTAAAACGAACAGCAAACTGATGGCTAGTTTGTGGTTTTACACAGGAGCAGAAATGAATTACAACCGGAAAATCGAAGCGCTTTCCGATTTTAAAAACTATTCCCAATTCAATAAAAGCGCATTGGCGGGACTGGTAAAAAAATACAGCATGAACTCACCGCTGAAGAAGGGCAAGAAGGTACAGGGTTCAATCCAAATATTATACGACGCCCTTTATCGTAAAAATATACCGAATACAGCGCCTTTTGTGTGGAGGGTGGGGTATGGGTTATAGGCAAACCTGACGCGAATGCGAAAGATAGGCATCGGATGAAGATAAAGTGCCTCAAAATATATTGACATAAAATAGACATAGATATTAACCGAAGAAAAATTATCAAGACATGAATAGATGTATTGCAGGTGTAATAATTGTGGTAATGAGTGTAATGACTGGTTTTTACAGCAGGGCACAAGAAGGGGAAACTGTCATTCCTCCGCCACCGTTGGAGAAGCCTTCCATCCCCAGCGTAGAGGCATTTTCTTTTTCAAAATTTGGGGAAATACCAGTATCCTTCTATACGGGATCTGTCAATATTGAGGTGCCGCTTTTAAATATCACGACGGGAAGATATCAACTGCCCATCGCCCTCCGTTATGATGCGGGTGGTAACAGAGTAAATGAAAAGCCAGGGTGGGTAGGTCAAAATTGGGCATTGATGGCGGGAGGAGTAATCAACCGACATGTCAATGGATCGGCTGACGAAGTTGGATTTGGAAGCAACTATTATTTCAATAATTACTCACGACTGAACATCTCCAATTGGACAAACCTGCCATACATAGGAGATCAAACGGAGTTGGCGCCAGATGAATTTTCGTTTTCAGTTGGAAACATTTCGGGCTATTTTATGTTTGACCATACCGGTAATTGGATAGTCCGTTGTGAAAACGATCCCAATGTAAAGGTCGAATTTGAGCTTCAAACTGATTATAATTTTTCATATCCTACAACCCAAAAGATAACTAAACTAAATAGGGTAATTAAAAAATTCACGTTAACAGCCGGCGATGGAACCAGGTACATATTTGGCGGACTGGCAAGTGCCATTGAATTTACGCTACCCGCACTCCCTGGAAAAACTGCAGACTATAACTGCTGTCAAAGTCCCAATAACAAAGCCAGAATTGCTCATTATTGCGAAAATGTGCAAGAGCCCGGCTGTAGATATTATTCAGCCGAAGCCGTTGCGTCCGCATGGCATCTTGCTAAAATTATATCTCCCCTTGGCGAAACTATAGATTTTGAGTATGACTCTCAACCGATATTCAGACAAAATATTTATAGTAAAATCGGCTCCGATTATTATCAATGGCAAGGTACCAGCTATACTTATGATGTTAATCAGCCTCAGAAATATCTTATTGCAACCAGCTTTATAAAAAAGATCACCTGCCATCCCTCCGGCATTACGTGCGAATTTTTTAAGGCTAAACGGAACGATTTATCATTAACAGAGCTGCAGAATCCTCAAACTGCTACAAGTCTTTTTTTGTGGGGCGATACTAACAATGGATTCGACAATAATTTCAAACTAGATCATATTTTATTAAAGTTCAATAATAAACTTATCACCAATATTACCCTGAGATATATTGAAAATACCTCCGAGCGATTAAAGTTGAGAGAAGTATTGAGGAAATCTAACGACAACAGCATCAGGGAGGAGGTTTATTCTTTTAAATATAATTTGAAGAAACTACCCGCTTATAATACTGGATTGGAAGACCACTGGGGCTTCTATAATAATAAGAATTACTGGAATGGGATTTCAAAACAAGAGGTAACTGCCAAGCCAGATAAAGATCCATATTATCAAAGCAGAGAGCCTGACCCTGCTTACATGGACGCAGAAATGATTTCTGAAATACGTTATCCCACGGGAGGGGTTTCGAAATTTTATTTTGAACCGCACCAGTATTCACAATGGGTCCTTCAAGAACCGGCAATCCAATTAGAAAATTTAAATGTCAATAAAACTGCAGGGGGCATGCGTATTAGGAAAGTTGAGACGTATCCTTTTCCCGGCAGCACGCCGATGGTAAAAGAATATTTTTATAACAGGAATTTTATCTCCTCCGGGCAGTTAAGTAGTGGTATTCTCAATTCTAAACCGTATTACTTTTCCGAGGTACAAACCAATTACTACGATTGGACAATTAAGCGCAGTTTTTTTTCAAGTTTACCACTAAATTATATAAATACCAGTGGCAATCATATTGCCTATTCTGAAGTTGTTGAAAAATCTAATAACGGGTATACGGTCTACAAATATACAAACTACGATAACGGCTATTCAGACAAACCACCACTTAGCCAGGAGATTACCGATGGTCAATCACTAAGTTATTTTTCAGCCTACGGAAAGTTAGACCTCGAGAGAGGAAAGCTGGTAAAGCAAGAGATTTATAGTGATGCAAAAATCTTAAAAAAGGAAATCGTTAATACGTATAATTCCGATTCTACCAGGTATAATAAATATGTACGGTCGATTCAATACCCCGTATTGTACAAATATGGAAAAATAGCCTATACGATTTACTCTTTTATTCCCCACCTGGAAAAGCAGGTTGTGAACGAATATACAGATGCAACGTCCGCTAATAAAATTACCAATACAACCGAGTTCAGCTATGATTCGAGGAGTTTGTTGATCGAAAAGAAGTTTCTTAATTCAAAGGGCGAGGCGCTGACAGAAAAGTATAAATATCCTTACAACTCTACAGAGGCGGTTTATCAAAAAATGGTAACCAATAATGTTGTTGCTCCTGTAATAAGTAAAGCTCTTTTAGTAAATGGAGTTCAAAAACAAGCAGTCGAAAATCAGTTTTCGGAGCCTTTTACCGATAAGTTTTTGCTTAAACAAGTGAATGAAAAGTTGTTGGATAATGCGAGCGAAAGAGTTGCAGAAATTACAAAATATAATGCTGCTGGTCGCTTTTTGGAGATGATACAGAGAGATGGAATAAGCGAGGTGTATTTATGGGGATATGGAAACATGTACCCCGTTGCAAAAATAGTAGGTAGCAGTTTTGATGTTGTGAATACTATTGTAAACGTTGAGTTGATGAACGACCCTGCTGTAAGTGATGCTGCTTTGAATAGTGAGTTTAGTAAACTACGCACCTCTAATAAATTGAAGTCTGCTTTCATAACCACGTATACCTATGTCCCACTGATAGGAAGAAAAGCCGAAACTGATCCTGCAGGTAAAACAGTCTTTTTTGAATACGACGACTTTAATCGGCTGCGGTTGATTCGTGACATGAATAATAAAATTGTAAAAGCATTTTGTTACGGTTATGATGGACAACCTGTTGACTGCAATATTGCAGGGGCAGCGGTTGTCTACAAGAATATCAGGATTTCTGCTTCATTCATTCGCAAAACCTGCAGGGAGAACGAGATAAGTGATTCTGTTATCTATACAGTGCCCGCTGGAACTTTTTTATCAACTATATCTCAGGCAGATGCAGATCAGCAGGCGCAAAATAATATCCAGGAAAAAGGACAATTGTTTGCAAATGACACAGGAGAATGTCGTGTTAATCCAAACTGGTGCGTGCCTGCTAATTGCACGGGTGAAGGAAAAAAATGTGTGAACGGGATTTGTGAAACGGGTCAAAAGGTTGTTACGCGTAAAGAATATTTAGCAGTTCCCAGAAAATATCGGGTTACTTATCATTATGTCTGGAGCGATGGGAGTGTCTCGCAAGACTACACTGTTATACAATAGTAAAGTGACCTCATTAATTATCTAGACCTTTTTTACCATTAAAGTTTTGTTCATGTCCATCAATAATAAGAGTTTAACGCTGTTAATATCGCTGCTTGTAATAACCTGTGTCAACGCACAAACGCCCCGTCCCGTTCCACAAAACTATTCTGCCGGAATGTCTTTAAATTTTGTGAGTACCTGGGAAGCATTATATCCTGAAGAAAATGCTGATTTACTTGTACAGCGTGGATTAAGAGAAGTCCGGCAATCCACCCAATATTTTGATGGATTGGGACGCCCTCTGCAAACAGTAATAAAACAAGGTTCCTATCCGACCGGAGGCGCAGCGGTAGATATGATCAGCACGGTTGAATACGATGCATTTGGCAGGGAGGCATTTAAATATTTGCCTACGCCCGGCACTACTGCTGATGGCAAATTCAAACTCGACCCCTTTATGCAACAGGCAGCCTTTTATGGAGGTGCAAATGCATCTATAGCTGATCAGGGTGAAGCGTTTTTTTACAGCCAGACCAATTTTGAAGCATCCCCCCTCAACCGCGTAACCGAACAATTTGCTCCCGGCAACAACTGGGCAGGCACTGCTTCTCAAACAGCCGAAGTCAACCGCAGATCCGTTAAAACAAAATACCACGTTAATACCACCACCGACGATGTAAAAATTTGGACTACAGCCAACGGGGCCGAGTTAGGCGACTGGGGCAGCTACACGGTAGACCCCAACCTCGGTACCAACGGCGTTTACAATGCCGGCTCCCTCCACAAAACCATTATCGCAGACGAGCACAACAAACAAGTAATAGAGTTTAAAGACAAAGAAGGCAAAGTAATTTTAAAGAAAGTACAGCTCGATGCCGCTGCCGACAATGGTTCCGGTACTTCTTATGCCGGCTGGTTATGCACTTATTATATTTACGACGACATTGGGAACCTCCGCTGCGTCATACAGCCCGAAGGTGTGCAACGCCTGTCGCAAAACAATTGGACGGTTACTGCCGACCTGCTCAATGAATATTTTTTCTGCTATGAATACGACCACCGCAACCGCATGATCATGAAAAAGCTGCCCGGCATTACCCAGGCAGACGCAGAATACATGGTATACGATGCCCGCGACCGCCTCGTGCTCACCCAAACCGGCAAGCAGCGCGCGCCCTCCGTAAACGTATGGATAGCCAACCTCTACGAAAACGATTTAAACCGCCTCGTCATCCGCGGCTTTTATGTAAACAAATACAACAACAAAACCTTTAAGCAAAACCTTGCCGATGCTGCAACCAGCATTGAATATCCCTTTCCCATTACCCGGCAACCCTCTATTGCCTACTGGGCTGCCCTTACCCAATACGGTTACGACGATTACAGCACGTTGCCTTCCAGTTCCGGTCTCACCGGCACTCTCGACAATACCTACACCAGTTCCACCTATTTAAACAGCACCTATAATACCTCTCCTTTGTATGCCCAGCAACCCCTGCAAAGCAACAAAACCAAAGGCATGGTTACCTGGATGAAAGTGCTTTTTTACGGCAGCAAGAACTACTATTATGTAGTAAACCTATACGACGATAAAGGCAGGCTCATACAAACCAAAAGCACCAACATCACCGGCGGCACCGATATTACCACTACCCAATACAACTGGTCCGGACAGCCCATCAGGGTAGTGCAAAAACAACAGGTAGGCGGCGCCGTCCCCCAAACCAATATTACCCTCACCAACATCAGCTACGACGACCTCGGCAGGGTAGAGCGCACGCAAAAAAAGATACAGAACAGCCTTGTAAAAAACAACCAGCTGCCCACTGCCTGGACCCTCATCCACCAAAACCAATACGATGCTCTTGGACAGTTAAAAAATAAAACCCTTGGCAATAAAAAAGACGCAGCCGGCAACCCCACCGCCGACCTGCTTTCCAGCCAGGATTACCAATACAATATCCGCGGCTGGCTCCTTTCCATTAATAAAGAATATACTACCGCCACTGCTAACAATAACCAGTATTTTGCCCTTGAGCTCGGCTACGACAAAGATCCCAGCCTTGGCAGCAACAACAGCAAGCAATACAACGGCAACATAGGCAGTTTGCTCTGGAAAAGCGCCGGCGATCCCCAACAAAGAAAATACGACTTTATCTACGATGCCGCCAATCGCCTCAAAGCCTCCGCCTTTGGGCAGTATGCCTCCGGTGCCGGTGCCAGCGCAGCATTCAACACCGATGCCGGCATAGATTTTTCAGAAGACAATATCCAGTACGATCTCAATGGCAATATCAAAACTTACAATCGCAAAGGACTTGGGCTCAACGGCTCCAATTATATAGATCAGCTCAGCTACCAATATGCCGGTAACAATGCCAGCAACAGACTGGAACGTGTAGACGAAACCGCCACCGGCGACAACGGCAAACTCGGCGACTTTAAAAACGGCACCAATGCAGCCGGCACAGCCGACTACGCCTACAACGAAAGCGGCAGCCTCACCATAGATAAAAACAAAGGCATTAGCTCCATCAGCTACTGGCGTACCCTTGAGCTGCCCAAAACCATTACCACAGCCCAAGGCACCATCACCTACACCTACGATGACCTTGGCAACAAGGTAGAAAAAGAGACCATAGAAAAAGCCACCCCCGCCAATGGCAATAAAAAGATCACCACCACCACTACCTACCTCGGCGGCATGGTGATAGAAAGCCGTACCACCGTCCCCGCAGATCCCAACAATCCCGATTATACCAATAAGCTCCTGTTTATAGGACACGAAGAAGGACGCACACGCCCCACCACACTGTCCAGCGGCGAGCAAAGCTTTGTGTACGATTACTTCCTTAAAGACCACCTCGGCAATATACGCATGGTGCTCACCGATGAGCTCAAAGAAGACATCTACCCCATGGCCACCATGGAAACCGCAAAGCAGGCAACAGAAGAAATATTGTACGGCAACATCAACGCTACCCGCGCCCCCAAACCAGCCGGTTACCCCGCCGATGCCACTACCAATCCCAACGATTATGTAGCCAAAGTAAACGGTTCCGGCAACAAGATCGGTCCCTCCATTTTACTAAAAGTAATGGCAGGCGACAAGCTGAACATACGCGTAAACAGTTGGTATAAAAAAAATGGAGCTACTCCTGGCAGTCCCACCAGCCTGCTCACCTCTTTGGTGGCAGCCCTGGCAGGTGGCGTAAGTAATGCCGCGCCCGTGCATGGAACAGCCGCACAGCTAACCAGCAGCGGCACCCTCGACCCCGCAGCTATGGACTTTTTAAACAGCCGTAGTGCCGTAACAGGCGGCAAGCCCAAAGCTGCCCTTAACTGGATATTTTTAGATGAGCAGTTGAAGTTCAGCACTGCCAATGGTGCATACGGTACAGAGGAAATAGACGACAACGACAACCAGACCAATGTAAAACCACACGCCATAAACGACATCTCCATTAAAAAGAACGGTTACTTTTTTGTGTATGTTAGCAACGAAACGCCTAATATTGATGTGTTCTTTGATAACCTGCAGGTGGTTCACAAAAGAGGTCCCGTTTTAGAAGAGACACATTATTATCCATTTGGACTGACAATGGCGGGGATATCATCAAAGGCATTGAATGGCGTGGCAGAGAATAAGCGGAAATTTAATTACGGAAATGAATTACAGAATAAAGAGTTCAGTGATGGTAGGGGGTTAGAGTTATATGATGCTACATTTAGACAGTATGACCCACAAATCGGAAGGTTCCATCAGGTGGATCCATTGGCATCAATGATAAATAATTGGAGTCCATATGTATTTGTTCAAAATAATCCACTCTTATATAGTGATCCTTTAGGGCTAGATACATTGAATGCAAATAAAGATGGTTCTTTGCCTACTGCGAGGCCGAATGGTTCTAATCTACAAGATACGGATGTAATATTGGGAGAAGACGGACAGGTTGCCAATTATTATAATGGTGAAAGTTGGCAGGCGCCTCAACAATTAGAAAATGTAACAGTGTCTACTTCTTCTCAGCAAGAAAATCGCGATAATGAAGGTTTTTGGAGTAATAACTGGCCAGATGTTGCATTTATGACAAATGACCTCGCTCAAGCATTGGCTAATAATAGTTCAATTAAAGTAGCTTCGCGTTATAGACTTCCAGAAACGACCCTCCAACTTCCCTTAGGTGTAACGGCAAGGGCGAGTACAAAGATAATTGGAACTATTGCAAAGGTTACAAAACCTATTGCAAAGGCGGCGCCTTGGGTAGCTGGAGGAGCAATCGTTTACAATGTTGTTTCTAATAAACGGATAACTGCAGGGGATATTTATCAGGGAATTGTTACGGGGCTTTCTGTCGTTCCTGGTTGGGGGCTGGCGGTTGGAGGGCTAGCCTTGGTGGCAGAAGGAATATCTTACTACTATACAGGCCAAAGTATTTCAGATAATATTAACCAAAGTTTAGATGGCGGAGTTATTCATAAATGGGGAATTCAATAAATAAAATAAAAGAGAATGAAATTTTTTGAATATCTGTATTATAGAATGTATGAAGCATACAGGGCAAAGAATGATGACCCGGCAATACGAACGTTTATGTATGTAACCTTGGTCCAATTTCTTTTGGTGGGAATTATTATTGTCTATTTGGAACAAATATTGATAATTGGAAATGTATTTTCCCCCGACCAGACAGATTTCATCAAACATTCGTATGTTTTTTGGAGTGTTATAATTTTTTCAATATTGTGCTTTACCTATTTTAGATTTTCTCGAAAAGATTTTTCTTATTACGAAGCTCGATATTCAAAATATCATTCCCTAAATAAATTTATCAAGATATGGATGCTGGTTGCTTTTCCCTTTTTATTCTTCTTTTTGTGTATCGACATTAATATTTTATTATTTGGAGGAGAGATTTTTGGCAAGGAGATTAATGGGTTGTTAAGCAGCTAGTATTTGTGTAGCGCAGGCAATGTGATGGGCGTACCAGCAACGAAGCGTTGGCGACAATGTTGCTATTGTAAGATGGCGTACCAGAAGAATGACATCCATGTAAAAGAGACGGTTACTTTTTGCGTACGTTAGCAACGAAACGCCTGATATTGATGTGTTCTTTGATAACCTGAAGGTACTGCACAAGCGCGGGCAGATACTGGAGGAAACACATTACTATCCGTTCGGACTGACGATGCAAGGCATAAGCAGCAAAGCGCTGGCGTTTGGAAGTCCTGAAAACAAGTATAAGTACAACGGTAATGAGTTGCAGAATAAGGAATTTAGTGATGTTAGTGGGCTTGAATTTTATGACTTCAATGCAAGGACATATGATGCGCAGATTGGTAGGTTTTTGCAGATAGATTCTCTTAGTGAACAAGGAGACCAGGAATCTTTGTCACCATATCATTTTGGAAAAAATAATCCAGTTAGATAAGGATCCTAATGGAAAATGTCCTGTGTGTCTCCTCCCGGCCGTGGCAGAAGCATTAGCCGCAGCAGTAACAGCTACTATCGCTTATATGGCTGTTGAAAACAATAAAGAGAATTTAAATCAGCTTACCAATGAGATATCTAACTCACTTAATAGCACTTCCGAACAAGTTGGCTCATATACAAATACTCATGAAAGTGGTAAAACGTATCATGGCAAGGGGCCTCAGTCAAGGGCTGATCAATCGGCAAAGGAAAAAGAACAAACGTATAATGATCCTCTTGCAAGCCAAGACTGGACGCCAGCGGCAAATGATAAGGAAGCATTTAAGCAAGAAGCAGAGAGAATTAGAAAAAACGGAGGAGTTACTAATCCCAATAATTATAATAAAAGAAATTCCCCCGGAGAGAAAGAGCTTAAAAAGCAAGATGCTCAGAAAGCCAATACAACGGTTGTGCAGCCGAGTATAGGAAATACTATAGCAAATCTTACTATAACAACTATTTTTATCATTGCAAGTTGGTTTAATTAAGATATATGAGCAACGAGAATAAGTTTTGGCAATGGTTCATAGATAATCAATTTGAGTATCTATATTTAAATGATATTGATACTCAAAAAAAGGAGTTTTTACTGGAAAGTTTCTTAAATAGTTTACACGAATATTGCGATCATTTATATTTTCAAATAAGTAATGATCCCTATTCCGACATAAAAGAAATTATTATATCTGCTGAAGGGGATACAAAATACTTTGAGAAAGTAGAAACGCTCGTGAATGCTGCACCACCTATGAAAGAATGGAAGGTCATTGCTTTTAAGCAACCTATGGGTGTTTCTTTTGTTACAGAATATGAAGGATTGCTATTAGATCCAAAAGAAATTTGGTTTCTTCCATTAAATAACGCGAAGCAGCCGACAATGATTGGAGTAAGAATTTGTATTAAGGATTATACACCGCAAGAAGAAAATAAATTTAAAAACGGTATGTATCAAGTCTTAGATCATATTTTGGGAGAAAAAGCGCGTGCGACACTGATTGATTATTTTGACATTGACAATTTATTAAAGTACGACATAAAAAAAGACGGACTTATTGAATTATTTGAATTGCCAGAATATATAAAGTGGAAAAAAGCATCTTGATTTTTCTTCGTTGCAGGTGTTCAGTAGCGCTGCCGTTGTTCGGTATGCAGTGCAGCAATGTGATGGGTGTACCAACAACGAAGCGACCGCCAATTATAGCAGTACCATCCTTACAGTTGTTGGTGTTTGCAGTCGTCCGCTTGTGCCGTGAGTTAGCAAAGTAATACTATAAAAACAGCCCGGTGTAGTGCCGGGCTGTTGCATTTTTTAAGAGGCGTAAGCCTGTTGTGTATTAAAGTCTCTGATATAGGCTGTAATCATTTTAAGCACGATAGCTTTTCATCATCGGGGAGAGCGGATATTTTTTTAAACTGGTTGATCAGCTCGGCATCGCTCAAAGAAGCCCATGCTTTACTGTCGGTATCTCCCATCACTAAAAAATCAATGGTAGTGCTGAACACTTCGGCGAGGTTTTTCAGTACATCGGCCGGGGGATAGATATTTTTAATTTCATAGCGTGCCATTTGTGTGTGCGAAATCCCGATCCTGGCAGCCAGGTCAGCTTGTGTCAGTCCTGTGTTTTTTCTTAGTTGCTGTATGCGTTCCCCATCGTATCGAGTGGTGAGACAGTCTTTTTCCTTCTCCGCGGAGGTGCGTCCCGAGAGTAAAGATAGTTCTTTACAAAACTGAATAAGAGATGATAGTAGGTCTATCAGTAACGGCGTGCAGTCGCAGTTACTAAACCACCTGAAGGTGCTGTATTCAAAAGATATGGTGCTGAGCGTTCAGGCAAAAGGTATCTTGAAAAAGAAGGTATCAGGTAAGTGTAAAGAAGCCGAACAAAATCTGTATAACAGATAAGTGAACCGTTGAAGACATGTCGAAAGAGATTAGATGTTGACAAAACTGCCGGATTCTCTGCTCTGGCAGGACAGACTGTAACAGACAACTGCTTACCGGTTACAGGTCAACCGGCATTAAGACGGCGGGATCTTTACACAGGCTCTTATTTGGAACGGGAGAGGCTTCCTTGTTGATGTGCCAAAAGCTTTGCAGGAATCCCGCCTTTGTCGGGAGACTGTTCAACCAGGGTTCTACAGTTCATACTGCAACTCAATGCCGCCACAGGCGGCAGAAGCAACAAGAAGCGTCGGACGAGGTCATAGTAGTGATGAAGTCTTTGTAATGAAGATGGAGCGAAGGACGTCGGTTATCTGGTCACAGTATTTTAAAACAACCCGCCGAAGGGTGGGGAGGATTGTAGAAGAACATGACAAAATCATTACCCATCAGTAAACAGATGTTGTATAACAGCTATCTGAAAGTTGTGGCAAAAGATGGAAGTGCGGGTATAGACAAGCAGAGCATAGAGCTGTTCAATAAAAACTTGTCAGACCACCTGTACAAGATCTGGAACCGGATGACGTCAGGTAGTTATTTCCCACCACCTGTACGAACGGTATTTATACCCAAGAAAGAGGGCGGGTTAAGGTCATTAGGCATTCCCACGGTGGGCGACCGTATAGCACAGGGCGTGGTAAAGGATTACTTAGAACCTTCATTAGAAAACATTTTTCACAAAAGCAGTTTTGGTTACAGACCTGGCAAAAGTGCACACGATGCAATTAAACAATGTCAGGCTAACTGTATAAAATATGCATGGGTAATAGATGTAGATATTAAAGGATTCTTTGACAATATCAGCCACGATCTGTTGTTAGATTTGTTGGGGCAGCATACACAGGATAAATGGGTGTTTTTGTACACAAACCGTTGGCTAAAGGCAGGAGTGGAACAGGAAGATGGAAGTATTATAGCGAGAACGAAAGGCACACCACAAGGAGGAGTAATAAGCCCACTGCTGGCAAATATTTATCTGCATCACGGTTTTGACAAATGGATGGATGAAATAAATCCTCAAAACCCATTTGAACGATATGCAGACGATATAGTCATTCATTGCAGTAGCAAGGAAGAAGCAGAACAGTTGTTGGTAAAACTTAAAGTGAGGATGCAGGAGTGTGAACTGGAGCTTCATCCTGAAAAGACAAAGATCGTGTATTGCAAAAACTACCAGCGTAGTGAAGCGTATGAAAATATTAGCTTTGATTTTCTGAGCTATAGTTTTCAGCCAAGACGAATGAGAGATAAATTTGGTCGTGGTAATAAAACTTACATGGTGTACTCACCAGCAATGAGCAATAAGGCCAAAGTAAGCGTGAGAACCATCATCAAAGAGTTCTTGATAAGAAGGTGGGCAACACAAACGATAGAATGGTTTGCAGACAAGCTGAACCCGAAGATTCGTGGATGGCTAAATTATTATGCCCGTTTCAATAAACATGAAGCATTACAAGTATTTTGTTACCTGAATGAGAAGTTGCGAAAGTGGCTGAAGAACAAATACAAGCTAACAAATGCGAAATCGGTTTATGTGAAATACAAAGCACTACAACAATCGCACCCCAAACTGTTTTATCACTGGCAATTGGGAGTAAAATCATGATTAGATAACATGAGCCGTATGACGGGAGACTGTCACGTACGGTTCTGTGAGAGGCTTGGGCTGAAATGCCCTTGCCTACTCGACTCTCAATGAATAGCCCTATGCGTTGGCTGGACTCTGCGGTATATAGGTGATGCAAGTGTAGATTTAAAAAGTTCAATGATTGCGTAAAGCCGTAGCGTCCCTTGCTTGCGTACAAGGCGCTGCACCGGGAGACACTGCGGAGGAAAGAATATTTTACCCGCCGTGCCGACGGCTATCCCGGTCCCGGCATTATACCCGCCGACCGCAGGAATGCATATGTTACGCTGCAGTTTAAGATATAGAAAGAATAGTATTCAACAATAAATATTGCTGCACGAAGTCTCCGACCTTAAGTGTTCGAAACTTGTGTTTTGGTCGGTCAGACCGGCTCTCGCCGTGCCGACCGAAACCCAGCACCATCGGCACGCCGCAGGTGGTCTGATGGAATTAGGTACACAATGCAGAAGTTTCGAACACTTGTCGCCTCCGGCCTGCCAGTCCTCTTCCGAACAGCTATCCGGGCGGGCTATAGCGTGAGTACCCGCTGATTTTAATTTTCAAATAATAGTATTCTATCGGCGCGGTTTTAAAATTCAGATTAGTTATTTTAATTTGAGCCGGTCTTTTAAAACTAACTTGTTGGATGAAGTTATTGCTGGTAGAAGATGAACTACTGTTGCAGGAAGATATCAGGCGTTTTCTTGCAGACCAGGGATATATATGCGAAATTGCTTCTACCCTTAAAGAAGGAGAGAAGAAGGTGAGCCTTTTTATTTATGATCTGGTGATATTGGATGTAACCCTGCCGGGAGGCAGCGGCATGGAACTGCTGAAACAGCTAAAAAGCAAAAACAGCGATACAGGTGTATTGATCCTTTCGGCAAAAGACTCCCTGGCAGATAAGCTGGTGGGGCTTAACCTTGGCGCAGACGATTATCTTACAAAACCCTTTTATATGGAAGAGTTGAACGCAAGGATCAACGCTATTATACGAAGAAGAATATTTAAGGGAAACAATGTGATACGTGTTGATAAAATGGAGATCAACACCGATGCCAAAAGCGTTCATTACCTGGGCAATGAAATTGCGCTTACCAAGAAAGAATTTGAGCTGCTCCTCTTTTTTGTGATCAACAAAAACAGGGTGGTAAGCAAGCAATCGATACTGACTCATTTATGGGGCGATGCTTATGATGCTACCGACAGCCTTGATACAATTTATGTACACACCATGAACCTTCGAAAAAAACTGATGACGCAAACCGGCACCGATTATATTAAAACGGTGTACGGAATGGGTTACAAATGGGTGCAAAAATGAAACTGCTGCAAAGAAACATGCTGTACAATATTGCCATCACAGTAGTGCTGCTGTTGGTTGCAGGCTTAGTAATGTATTGTGTGCTGAAGCGGGAGATTATTGCTGAAATGAGAGAGCAACTGGAGTTGCAGGTAAGTGATATACACAAGTATATTGAACGGGGAAATGCGGTGCAATACCCCCTGGTTACGGTGGAAAAAGTTGGCGATGAAATACCTCCTGCTGCTGTATTCCGCGATACTTTGATCAACGATGTTTTGCAGCAGAAAAAGGAAGACTATTATTACCTGGTTTCTACCGGCAAAAATGCAGCCGGCAATTACCGCATAACGGTAATGACTACCTATATAGGCTGGAACGAGTATTCGTACACCATTTTCATTTTACTTTTTTTTACTGCGATAGCGCTTACTGTTTTGAACTTGTTAGCCAACCACTGGATGAACAAGCGGATGTGGAAACCTTTTTTTAACAACCTGCAGCACCTGAAACAATTTTCGGTAAGCTCCGACCAATCTATACAACTGGAGCACTCTGACATTGTTGAATTTAAGGAGCTGCGAAAGTCGTTGCAGGATATTGCAGACCGGGGGCAGAAGGAATACAAGGCGCTCCGGGAGTTTACAGAAAATGCAGCGCACGAAATGCAGACGCCGTTGGGCATCATCCAGTCGAAACTCGACCACATCAGTCAGGCTGAAATTGGAGAAGAGCTATCAGCAGCGGTTGTGCAGGCAAAGTCTGGCGTGGAGCGGCTTAAAAAAATCAACAAAGGATTGTTGTTGCTGGCTAAGCTTGATAACAATGCATTTCCCGACAAAAAAGATGTTTATATCGACCGGGTGGTGAAGCAGCAATTCGACATGCTCGAAGAACTGCTCAGTGCTAAAGGCATTAAGGTGGAACTGGATCTTCAGCCCCTGCTGGTGCATGCAAATGTTTATCTTGTAGATATGCTGGTTACCAACCTGCTGTCTAACGCCATACGGTATGCGCCATCCGGAAGCGTGGTGGTTTGTACCACCCGCGTCGATTTTTTCAGCATGATCAATTCCGGACCGCCCATTGATTTTCCGAAAGAGTTCCTTTTCCAGCGCTTCAGGAAAAGTAGCCAGCACGCAGAATCTACGGGGCTTGGCCTTTCAATTGTAAGCCAGATATGCCAATTAAATAACTGGGAAATTTCGTACGACTACCAGGAGGGAGAACACGTTTTTGTGGTGCAAACCGCTTAATGAGCCGTGAGCCATCGACCATCAGCGCAGCTTGTCCTGTCCTGGTCTTTTGCTGACGCCTGATTGCTGATGGCTAATTCAGGCTTCGCACCAGGGCTTGAGCGCACTGTTGTAAAACATATTAATGTTTCCGTTTACAATAACAGGTTCAGCATCCTCTAAAAATACAGACGAGCTGATAGAATCGTTGGCAACAATGGCAACGATCTTGCCTACATCAATTTTTAATACCTGTCCGGAAAGAGCAGTAAATTCAAAGGAGTTCATATGATGTGATATTGGTTGTGTTAGTCAAAAAATCCTCTCAGGGAGAGGATCGTTTGTTCAAAAGGACGTTTTAAGAGTTTGGCTTACCAAATATAATGTTTTTGGAGTAAGCTTGGTTGCGCAGAAATACTAAAATTGGTTCGTATAATCACGGTGCCCCTGGTAAGCCGTTCATCGCTGTTCAAAACAAAACCCCTGTAAAAACAAGGGTTGCTATCAAACTAACTGCGAAATAAAGAATTGCATAACAGCAATCTTACTAATAAGTCGTGTATAAGTACCCGTTAGTACCGGTCTGTTCAAAAAAAATCTGGCAGCAATTATTTCCCATAACGAGTAACCGGGTGGGGCCGGTAACATTTTGTGAGCCGGTGGATGTATGTAAATAAATATCCATCGATTCCTGTTTTGAATCCGTCAAAAAAAATGAAACTCCTGCAAATTTACTTCCGGCTCAACGGGCATGATTATAAAGGAACCGCCTTTTCCATTGAGTTAGATAAAAAAGGGATATGTTATGTTGTTAACATCCCGGGGTTAAGAAAAGACATGACCATTATAGCCGAAAATAGTGAAGATGCCTGGTTGGCATGGAAAGATTATGATACCCAGGAAGAATCGATGCTGATTGAAATGATAGGGAAAGCTATAGAGCGCGCCCTATAGCTTTCATTAACTTATTGTTTTGTTAGTTCCCTGTATATGTCCATCTCCCCGTTTTTTACGCGAATAATTTTAACGAGGTTTTTAAACTGCATATATACCAGGTAGGTTGGAACAGGCCCTCCGTTATAAGTTTCAATTTCATCAACATGCGTAATGCTGTAATCATAGTACGTTCTCTTCACAATGTCTCTTACTTCAAACGGCATTACCGATTCATTGTAACCTTTGAGTGTGCTTTCCCATTTGCCTCTTGAACTATACCACACAATGTGCCGGGTATCATTTTTTTTAAACACAGCTACAAACCCGCCGTTCGCCTGTTTTTGCCAACGCTCGTCATCCACATCTTTAAAGCGGGTTTTAAAATCGGTCACAGCTTTTATGTTTATGTCATTGAGGTAGATGGGCTTTCCGTTATCGGAAACCGGTTGCCTGTTGGTATGCGACGATGCATACGCTGTTGTGTTATCTGGTAAGTAACCCATACTGTCCTGGGCTTGCATACTATTGCCGGCTATTACGCAGCAAATCAACACGCATATATATGTTGTACCCTTTTTCATCTGTTTGGTTTTATTTTTTTTAATTAAGTCGGATACCTGTGTGACCGGCTGCCAGCCCGAACATTCAGTCAGGCGAACATTGTAATGGAGCAGGGAATCACCATCCCTTTGTGTATGCAACTCGTTTAGCTGCTTTATACCAATAAATGACCTGGCATGTAAACAGATGTTGCATAGAGCAGCTAACAAAATTGTTAATACTTATCTTGATGATATACCTCAAATGCTTTATCTGCTGTTTCGCGCTTTTCAACGGGTTACGGCAACGGTTGGGCGAAATAATTCTTGAAAGCCCTTTATCAAAGGCATATTTGTACTGTCGTAACGACCTGGATTTTACAAAGCTTAAAGTATCGACCCCTCTAATCCTGAATACCTAAACCAGAGGGAAAATAAAAACCACGCACAAGCGTGGTTTTTGCAGTTACAGAAATAATTGCCTCTTCCTTTGTCAGTTTTCGTACATCTCCATTTGTAATCTCGTTTCCTCCAGGTCAAGCTCTCTTTCAATTTTGCGTAAAATTTCTTCGCTTGCCATACCAAAGCGGTGCAGATCCTGAATGGCTTTTCGTTCAACACTTATTACCTCGATCTGCATTTTAGAGTATTCGTTAAAAACATTCACAGGAAGTGTTGCACCTTTCCCGAAATAATTAGCCGGCAGATCTGTTTTTTGCAACCGGTTGTATTTTACCTCATACTTGCTTTTGATGTTGTTCAAAATTTCGTCGGAAACCAACGACAGGTTTTCTTCAATATAGGTGATGGCAGACGATACCACTTTTGTTCTTACCTCGTATTCTTCCGCAATAATAGAATGCGGTTGCAATTTTAGCAGCCGTATTACCCATGGCAGGGTTAACCCCAGCAGTACCAGTGTAGATACGATAACGCAAAAGGAAAGGTATATGATGAGGTTGCGATGCGGAAATGCAATGCCCGGTGCCAGGGTAAGCGGCAACGCGAGGGCTGCTGCCATAGACACCACTCCCCGCATGCCTGCCCATCCAAATACAACGAGGTTGCGGGGGTCGAAGGGTTCGTTTTGGCGCACGCGTTTGCTTAACCACCTGGGCAGCAGGGCTGCGGGCACCACCCAAATGAACCGCACTATAATTACAACCAGGCTGATGGCTAACCCATACAGGATCAGTTCCTGGTTTGAATAATCGTGTATGCCTGCTATCACACTGCGTAATTGCAAGCCAATCAAAATAAAAATAAGGCTGTTTAAAACAAAAATAATCACATCCCATACGGCGTAGCTCATCATCCTGCTTTGGTTGCTAAACGCTTCTGCCGACCGGAACGATAAGAACAATCCTGCACTAACCACCGCGAGTACCCCGGATAAATGAAAATGTTCTGCCAGCAGGTAAGCGGCAAAGGGAGTTAAAAAAGTAAGTGTTACCTCAATCACGGGGTCGCATACCCAATATTTATGTACAGCAAGGATGATATAACCTATAGCCAGCCCAATGGCAATGCCTGCCGATGCGATCCAGATAAAATTTAAACTCGCCTGCCACAATACAAAATATCCCGAAGTAATGGTAGCAAGCGCGTATTTGTAAGCAACCAGGCCGCTTGCATCGTTTACAAGGCTTTCTCCTTCCAGTATGGCGGTAAGCCGGGGCGTTAATCCAAGACCTTTGGTTACCGATGTTGCCGCTACAGCATCGGGGGGCGATACAATAGCGCCGATGAGGAAGGCAAATGGCCAGCCGAAATCGGGGATCAGCCAGTGTGCTACAATGGCTACCAGCGCAGTGGTAAAAAATACCAATCCTATAGAGGCGAGGCTGATAGGGCGAATGGCCCGGCGGAAATCGTGCCAGCTAATATTCCAGGCCGCACCATACAGCAATGGAGGCAAAAAGATAAGGAACACCACCTCCGGATTGAGCGATACCACCGGAAGACCCGGTATAAGGCTGATGGCAACACCCGACAGTACCAATATAATGGGAAAAGGAAATTTATATTTATTGCTGAGAATGCCTAGCAATGTAATACCGAACATGAGGATCACGATCACGCTTACATTTTCCATTCTTTTTAGCAACGAAACTAAAGAAATTGAAGCTATTTTTTCCTGCACCCTATTGCGGTGCGTTTACCTTCGATGAAAAAGTTCAACTTTCGTTTGCTGTATAATTTTCCGATCGATGAGACATTGACCAGTAGCGAGCCGCCAGCGACAATTTGAATACATTCCTATCGGCGGGCTTACGCAACAAGAGGCGGCTTTGCAAATTCCTGCTGCAATATTTCTCATAAGTCAATAAATGGAAAACTACATATCAATATTGTTGAAAACGAGCGGTTAGCAATGTACTTTTGAAAACACCGTCAACCCTAAGATTACTGTTATGAACAGGCTTTTTGTTATTCTCAACACCTACAGGAGTTTGGGAGTTATTCCTGATCCCGAAAATTTTGAAGCGATCATAAATATTCTGCAGGAATTGAAGTTTAAAAAGGATGACAATTCAGGAGAAGAGATGACGCGGAAAGAAATAGCCGACTGGTTAGTAAAGTTCGTTAAATCGAAAGATGGTATGGAAGGGAAAGACTTTGCCAGCTTTGTAAACGTATCATTAAAGCTGAACAGTTCTTATGCTGCCAGGCTTGCAAAGCTCAGATCGGGTCCCGATAAAAAGAACAGGAATTTTGAAGATGATTTTGACGATCTGGCATAATGAATAATAAGCACCCTTTGCACCGCTGATCTGGAATAATACCCTCTTGTTTTCTGATATATTTTTAAGTTAAGGTGTTAAAATCTCTCTACCTTTACCGCCGCGTAGCAACGTGCATAAAAGCCCGATAAACAATCCCCGTGCAACAGCACCGCGCTATACGCAGGCAACCACCCCTTGTTGAAAGCTGCATCGTACCTCTTGAGATAAATTTTAATGTAAAACAGGTAGCCTGCGCTCATGCAGTGTTAGTCTTTTACATCATTACTTACCAAATATCGATATAGGCCAACGTATGTTAAACAATCTGAAGCTGCATAGCAAACTATACAAATGGTCTTTTGTTTTGGTATGTGTGGTAATGTTTATTTCTGTATCGGTAATAGTGGGGTGGATACTGAACCTGGAGTTTTTAAAGAGTTCTTTTTTAGTACGCGTTGCCATGAACCCGGTTTCGGCAGTGTTATTTATTCTTTCCGGCATTTCATTCATACTGCTAAAAAATGACCAGGGTATTTTTCAACGCGCAGGGTATGCAATAGCGGCGCTTATTTCGCTCACCGCTTTAATAAAATTAATAGGGCTGTATCCTCCGTTGAATATTCACATTGACTATCTCCTGTTAGGCAGCAGGATCCGGCAACAGGGACCGGAAGAAGCCAGGTCTGCAATGAGCATTGCTTCTGCTATTTGCTTTTTTTTAAATGGCATTATCCTTTTTTTAATTCCTTCCAGGCGCCCCGCACTGTTTTTAGCAGGCCAAACAGGCATAATATTGATAATGGTCCTGGCGTGGTTTTCTCTTATGGGGTATTTGTATAAGGCAGAGGCGTTTTACCAGCTTTTCAGCCATGTGCCTATGGCTATTTACTCAGCGCTGTGCTTTTTACTGCTTTCCGCCGCTCACCTGTTTGCTTATTCCGACAAGGGCATTATGTATCTGCTTACCAGCCAATATACGGCAGGCATTACAGCACGCAGGCTCATTCCAACAGCCATTCTCATCCCAACATTGCTGGGGTTTTTAAGATTAGAAGGTCACAAGCATAAAATATTTTCGGTTGAATTTGGCGCAACCCTGCTTGTGTTAAGTATTACCCTGGTTTTTTTGATCATTATCTGGCACAACGCCACATTGCTCGTTAACCATGAAAAAGAAAATGAAAAAGCAGCGGAAATGTTGCGTTATAACGCATCCTTGTTGCAGAACATATCTGATGCAATTTTTTCTACCGGACTCGACTCAAAAATTAAATCCTGGAATCGTCATGCAGAGACTTTATATGGGTTTCGGAGCAAGGAAGTAATAGGCAAAGACCTGGAAAAAATTTTAAGAATTGAATATCCACTTGAGACGATGCAGTCAGTTTCGGCAGCAATAAAGGCGAAAGGGTACTGGGCCGGAGAACAGGTACATCATACAAAAGCAGGCGGCAGGCTGAATGTATACATTTCTACTTCTGTGCTGCGCGACCAGGAAGGAAATCCCACCGGAACAGTAAGCGTTGCAAGAGACATCACCCTCCGAAAGAAAGGGGAAGAATTGCTGATTGAAAGTGAGTTGAGACTGCAAACCATCCTCGATACTTACGACGGGCCTATTTATGCAAAAGACGGCGCGGGAAAATATTTTGTGTGGAACAAGGCTTGCGAAAAAATGACGGGATACAGCATGAAGCAGGCGTTTGGTAAAACAGCAGATGAGCTGTTTTCGCCACTCGTGGTGGAGCAGACCAAAAAACGCGACGAAGAATTATTTGCTACCAAAAAGCCACTGGAATATGAATGGGAATGGAATGACAATGGCGAATTGAAAATCTTCTCGTTCGTCTTATTTCCCATGTACAATATTAAGGGAGAAATTTATGGAAGCTGCGGTATGGCGCTCGACATTACTTCGAGAAAAAAGCTGGAGCGAAACCTGCGTGAATTTAATACGGAGCTTGAAAAAGAAGTAAAACAACGAACCATCCTGTTGCGCGAGCTTGCCGCACATTTGAACACAGTGCGCGAAAATGAACGCATTACCATTGCGCGCGAAATACACGATGAACTGGGGCAGCAGATGACGGTGCTGAAAATGGATACGGCGTGGCTGAAAAGAAAACTGGTAAATGCCAGTCCCGAAGTAGAGGAAAAGATCAATGACCTGCTTGATATGATCAATCAAACCATTGCCACCGTAAGAAGAATTGCTTCGGAACTCCGCCCCGGCGTATTGGACCACCTGGGACTTACAGCCGCCATAGACTGGCAACTGAAAGAGCTGGAGAAACGTTTAAATATTAAAACGGAGTTTGTGTCGGAAAATGTTCCTACTGTGTTGCCTGAAAAAGTTAAAACAGGTGTTTTCCGCATCTTGCAGGAATCGCTTACCAATGTAGCCCGCCATGCCAATGCCACCACGGTAGAAGCAAGCCTGAAATTTGAAAATAAGAAACTTCGGTTACAGGTGGCCGATAATGGAGATGGTTTTGATATTGAAAAAGCAAATCGTAAAACTCTGGGCATACTGGGAATGAAAGAAAGAGCCGCCGCCATGAATGGCGTATATATCATAGAAAGCAATCCCGGAAAAGGCACCACGGTTAAGGTAGAGGTGCAGGTGGATGGGTAGGCGAAATAAGACCAAGATCCAAGAAACAAAAAGCAATCAATAGAGTGTTTATGCTAGTAACAGCAATTTCAAATCTCAAATCCCCAAGTCTCAAATTTCGTATAACCTTAACGTTAGTATGCGTTAACTGTTAACGTATGCACAACAAACCTGCCTACAACTTCCTTTGGCATTATTTTTTCCCGATGTAGAGGGTTTATGACAGCTTTAATTTTAAGAAAAGCTGAACATTTTTAACATCAAACATCAGGAGAAAAAGTGTATGAAAAAGTTTTTTAGTACCCGCAGATTGCTCGCAGTAAGTGGTGTGGCGGCTTTGTTATTGATCTTTGCATCTTGTAAAAAATCAGACAACAACAACCCGGATGTGCCGGTGGCAGGATTGATGGCTTTTAATCTTGCATCGGATAAACCAGCAATAGGTTTTGCGCTTTCCGGAAACAGTTTGACCAACTCACCTTTAACCTATCCTAACTATACCGGAGGCTACCTGGGCATTTATACCGGCAACAGAACTGTAGCTGCTTTTGATGCTTCTTCCGGCAGCACTATTACCAGCCTCGACTACGCATTCGACAAGGATAAATATTATTCTTTGTTTTTTGTAGGGAATGGCAGTGCGTATAAAAATGTGGTGGTAAGTGATAACATCGACAGTCTTTCAGGATCATCCGGCAAAGCCTATATCCGTTATGTAAATGCCATTGCCGATTCGGTAAGTCAGCCCATGGTAACAATAGCCGACAATGCAGGGAATATAATAGAGGAAGCTGCTGGCTTCAGCAAAGTGTCGCATTTTGCAGCCGCAACTCCCGGCACCGTTACTATTAATGTAAACGACAATAATGCTATTCAAACCAATCGTACCATTACCCTGGAGAATAAGAAAGTATATACTGCCTTGCTCATTGGTGTGCCTGGTTCAACCGACACAGCAAAAAGTGTTCAGATACGTTATATAGAAAACGGAACCTTGTCTGAAGATACTGCTTCGCAGGAAGGGTTCTCGCATATTCAGCCACGTGCCATTAGCGTGCAATAAATAAAAATAGCTCGGATCATACAGTAAATCGGTCCGGAAAAAACAGGGTAACCTGCAGTGGTATAAACAATATGCCACTGCAGGTTTTTTTATGTTGCACATTTTATAAGAAACATTGTTTTCTCGTCTCAAACGAGTCTTAACCGGCAAGAGCCACTGCCCGGTCGCCTATTGTAAGGATGGATTTCAATCTCTCCTAAAAAATATGCCCCGATGCTATACATTTGAATAATAAATTTACAAGGTATGAAATGTTTGTTTTTATCCTTTTGTATGCTGGTGGTAACGGTGCTGTGTGTTTCGGGCCAAAATACAACCCCCGCAATTATGCCCGAACCTGTTTCGCTGGTACAAAAACAAGGAATGTTTACGCTAACCCAAAGTACAAATATCAGTTATTCCGGAGGTGCAGAAAAAGTAGCGCAATATCTTTCTAACATACTCAATACAGCCACCGGGTTTAGTATAAGTCCCAAAAAAGACGGATCATCAGGCATCAACCTTGTTATTAATACAACAAAGGTTGACGAACTTGGCAAAGAAGGGTACAATCTTGTAATAACAACAGAAGCTGTTACTATAGCTGCCAACGAACCAGCGGGGCTCTTTTATGGTGTTCAATCGCTTTTGCAATTATTGCCCAAAGAGATCGAAAGCAGATCGGCGGCTAAAAACATTGCGTGGACGATTCCCTGTGTGGAAATTAAAGACTACCCACGTTTTGGCTGGAGGGGTTTAATGTTTGATGTGTCGCGGCACTTTTTTACTAAGCAGGAAGTGAAGCAGTTTATAGACGACATGGCCAGGTATAAATTCAATTTGCTGCACCTGCATTTAACCGACGACCAGGGTTGGCGTATTGAGATCAAAAGCCTTCCAAAACTTACATCGGTTGGCGCATGGAATGTAAAAAAAGTGGGCACCTTCAATTATTTTTCGAAACCTGAACCAAACGAACCAAGAGATTATGGCGGATTTTATACACATGAAGACATCAAAGAAATTGTTCAGTACGCGCAGGATCAGTTCATTAATATATTACCTGAAGTAGATGTGCCGGGGCATAGTCTTGCAGCCATTGCATCGTATCCTGAATTGTCGTGTACTCCCGGTGCAGACAAGTATACCGTTAATTCCGGTGAACAGTTTATGGTATGGCCGCCGAGTGGTCATTTTTACGGACTGGTAGATAATACACTGTGCCCGGCTAACGAAAAAGTATATGCATTTCTAGATAAAGTGTTTACAGAAGTAGCTCAATTGTTCCCCTTTGAATATATACACATGGGCGGCGATGAAACAGCCAGGAACTTCTGGGCAAAAAGCGCTGCCATTAAAGGGCTGATGCAAAAAGAAAAGTTGAAAGACCTGGATGCGGTACAAAGCTATTTTGTAAAGCGTGTTGAAAAAATTATTGAATCGAAAGGGAAGAAGATGATTGGCTGGGACGAAATACTGCAGGGTGGACTGGCGCCCAATGCTGCGGTGATGAGCTGGCGTGGAATAAAAGGAGGAATAGAAGCAGCCAAACAAAAGCACGAAGTAGTAATGAGTCCAACTACCCATGTTTATCTTGACTACATGCAGGGCGATGCAGCAATTGAACCGCCGGTATATGCTTCGCTCAGGTTGCAGAAAGCATATGAATTCGAACCCGTGCCCGATGGTGTTGATCCGGCTTTTATAAAAGGTGGTCAAGGCAACCTTTGGACAGAGCAGGTATATAACATGCGGCATTTGCAATACATGATCTGGCCAAGGGCGTTTGCTGTATCAGAATCCGTATGGTCGCCCAAAGAAAAAAAGAACTGGGACAATTTTGTTACCCGGGTTGAAAGCCAGTTTGAGCGGTTTGATGTAGCTGAAAAAAAATATTCACCTGCCATGTACGACCCAATATTTAAGGTAACCAAAGGCAAAACAAATATGCTCGTTGTTGAATTGAGTACGGAAGTAAAAGGACTGAATATTTATTACAGCTTCGATAATTCATTTCCTGATAAATTTTATCCGCAATACGACAAGCCCATCGAAGTTCCAAAGGATGCGGTAATGATGAAAGTGATTACTTATCGCGATGGTAAGCCCATTGGAAGGATGCTTGCAATGCCTGTTGCCGAATTGAAAAAGAGAGCGGGGATAAAGTAGTGGTAAGAAAGTTTAGGGTTTGTGGTTTATCGTTTGGTGTTTCTCCGAAATATAAACAGCACGCACAAACAGTAACCGCAAAACACAAACGACAAACGATCAATTGGCTGAGGGCTGATAGCTGTATTGCCGCTTGCAATAACCATATTTTAAGGCTGGATTTGTACAAATTGAAATGAATTATGGGTGCTGTAGAAAAAAGCGTAGTGGAAACCTTTGTGGATGAACAAAAGGATTGGTGGGATGAAATCAGTTAGGAGCAACAAAAACTATTGATAAATCTTTGGTAGAAATGAAAGCGGGAAAGGCAACTCCTCATGCAGGGGTGATGAAAAGATATAAGAAATGGCTGAAGAAACAGTTTCTGACATTCTTTGGACTCAGCGTGCGAAAACCAGCTTTAGAAAAATCATTGAGCATTTGCACATTGAATAGACAGAGCGAGAGATTATAAAATTTATAACTCGTGTTGATGAAATGTTGCTGACACTAAAGCGCTATCCGGAGATGTGTCGCTCATCTATAAAAAGAAAGAATGTTCGCATCGGATACTGGATAGGCATGCCCAGATTATATACTACTATAAACCCGGCAAGAAGCAAATAGTTGTGTTGCTATTTTGGAATATGAAGCGGGATCCATCCAAATTCAAATATTGAATTTCATCTTCAGCAACAAGGATTTCAAACTTTTTAAAGTTGGAAACCTTTGTTGCTGACCGCTTCCTCACTCCTGCTTCTTCAACAGCGTAGTTGGATCTTCTCCATCATCTTCATGCGTTACAATTTTTTTTGCTTCCGGCTGACGTTGTATCGACTTTTCCGATTCAACTTCTACTTCTTTTATCCATACCGCATATTGGTTGGGGTAAATATGCGAGCCTTTATGAATGGCGTATACCCTTGTAAATATGGCGCCGAAATACAGTATAGTAGCCGAATAATATACCCACAGCAATATCACGATAATGGAGCCGGCAGCGCCATAGGCTGTCGACAGCTTGTTTTGTCCAAGATAATAGCCAATGGCAAACCTGCCCGCCATAAATAATAAGGCAGTAGTAAAAGCCCCCATCCGCACATGCTTCCAGTCCACTTTTGCATCAGGCAATACCTTAAATATCAAACCAAACAAAAAAGAAGTAATACCGAACGTAAGCACAATATTAAAGATATACGCCACATAAACTTCCGTTTCGGGAAACGCAGCCGTAAGGCGGTTGATGAACGCATCCATCACAGCATTTGCAATTAGCGAAACGAGTAAAATAAACCCCAGTGTTACAATGATGGAAAACGACAACAGGCGGTTGACGATTAATTTGAGCCATCCCTTTTTCGGTTTCGCTTTCAATCGCCATATAAGATTGATTGAATCCTGTATTTCGCCAAACACACTTGTTGCCCCAATAACTAAAGTTGCAATGCCCACCACAGCCGCAAATGTTGTTTGATAGGAGAGGGTAGCATTACGAATGGTTTCCTGTATTTGCAAGGCTGCGCCTTGTCCCACAAGGTCGCTGATTTGTCCGTAAATAGTACCTTCCACTGCTTCCTGTCCATAAAAAATATCGCTTATCCAAATCACTATTATCAGCAATCCAGGCAACGAAAACACCGTATAGTAGGCCAGCGCTGCACTCAGTTTCAACACTCTCTCACTAAAAAAATCAGCTACAGACTGGCGGATCAGCTTCCAGGCAGTTTTAAAAAACATACTTACAACGATAAAAAAAATGTGCCAAAAAAAAGCTTACTTAAAAAGCATATTTAAACCCCGTGGAAAAATTGTAATTGATTTTGGGAACGCCCGCTGCCGGATATTCATCATACAGATAATTCCAATTGATGGTAGCCGATAGTTTTTCTGTAATGAACAAGTTTGCCGACTCCTGGTTAAGTATCCTGAAGTCTTTGAACCTGCCCATATCAGGCTGAAAAAAAGTGGTGCTCACCAGCTCAAAATGTTGCACAGGCTTGTAGGTTAAAGTAAGGTAACTGCTGTTGCGGATGTTGTTGTGAATAATAGCCGGTTCGCTTAATTCTTTTTCGTATTCATACATAAACAGCATACCAAGATACACCTGCAGCTTGCCAGAGCCCGATACTTTAAACCGTGGTCCCGTACCCGCCAGGAAACGATTGTCTATTTTGGTTACCTTGTTTGTTTGCAATTGCGAAAACACTTCCCAGCGCACATGCTCTGTCAGTTTCCTGTTATAGCGAAGGTGGTAGAACATGTTGTCGAGATACTTGGTTTTTGCTCCTTTCAAAAAAGAATAATCTCCTAAAAAAAGATAGAGATTCTTTTTTGTTTTATACTGAACATGTGCAAATGCCGCTGCAGAAAAAACCCTGTCTACATTTTGAGCGATGGAAAAATTGCCGCCAAAACTTCCGGCCCAGCCGGTGGTGTCTGTTTGAATGCGGCGCGATTCAACGTTTACAATTTGCGCCTGGGAGAAATGGGCCAATAGAATCACTGAAAGGGTAGCAACTATTCTAAAAAAACTCATCCCGCAAAAATAAAACACACGTCGTATATTCATCACTCATATCTCAAAGTTTAACAATGGCGGTTTCACTATTTCAACTGATGCTCTTTCTTATTGCTGGCATAACGGTTATTATTGTGCTAACCGCAAAGTATAAAGTGCATGCTTTTTTTGCATTGATGATAGCCTGCTTTGTTGTGGGACTTGGTGTGCAAATGCCGGTGGCAGATATTATTAAAACTATGAAAGAAGGCTTTGGTCACATCATGCAATCGCTTGGCTTTATTATTGTAATTGGAACCACGCTCGGAATTTTACTGGAGCATACCGGCAGCACACATGTAATGGCAGAATGGATACTCAGAAGAACAGGCGAACGAAGAGCATCGCTTGCAATGAACATTACAGGGTTTGTGGTAGGGCTGCCAATATTTTGCGACTCAGGATATATTGTATTGAGCGGATTGAATAAATCGCTTGCCCAACGAACGCGCATAGCCATGCCCGTAATGGCTACTTCAATGGCGGCAGGATTATACGCAGTGCATTGTCTTATCCCTCCACATCCCGGGGCGTCGGCAGCCGCAGGCATTATGCAGGTTGACTTTGGCAAACTGATATTGCTGGGCATTGGCATAGCCGTTCCTGCCAGCATAGCTGGTTATCTGTGGGCAGGTTATGCAGGAAAAAAGTTTGTGCAGCAAACCGAAGAAAAGCAACCGGCAGCACAAGCGTCGGTTAACCGACCTTCAGCATTGCGGGCTTTTTTACCGGTGGTAGTTCCCATATTGCTCATTGCGCTGGGAGCGTTCGGCGGCATGGAAAATAAAGCATCAGCCATATGGCAGGTACTGTCTGTAACCGGCGATCCTGTTATTGCATTGAGCATAGGCGTATTGCTGGCGCTTACTGCCATGCCCTCGTGGAACAAAAACGACGTAAGCAAATTGTTGCTTGAAGGAGCAGAAAAAGCAGGCGGCATATTGGTAATTATCGGTGCAGGCGGAGCGTTTGGTGCGGTGCTGGCAGCCACTCATATTGGCAGCCACTTAGAGGAGGCATTACCGTTAGCAAGCCTCGGAATTTTTTTTCCTTTCTTATTGACGACATTGTTAAAAACTGCACAGGGATCTTCAACAGTAGCCATCATTACGGCCGCTTCCATTGTTCAACCTTTACTACCTGCATTGGGGCTTGCCACGCCAGCAGGGCAAATGCTTTGCGTGCTGTCGATGGGCGGAGGTTCTATGATGATCTCTCATGCCAACGACGCATACTTTTGGGTCATCAGTAAATTTTCAGGTCTTGAAATGAATACCATGCTCAAGGTGTATTCCGTTGCAACCATCTGGATGGGATTAACGGTATTGCTGAGCGTTTACCTGCTTTCGCTGTGGATGTTGTAAATGCTGTTGTGATTTTTTGAGCTGATCAACACTAGTAAAATAAGGAAAAATCAGCGAGGCTATATTTGATGAAATTCATTATTTTTGGTTGCTATGCAATTACAGGTAGATATAGAATTTGAGCAACTGGTGCAATTGGCTAAAAAGCTTCCTGACCAACAGTGGACTAAACTTAAACAAGCAGTTGACAAAGAAAAAAAGGTCAACACTTCTACCAATAAACTTGAGGCGTTTCTTTTAGGCGCACCTACTTTTTCAAAAAAGCAACTTGAGGAAATTGCTAAAACCAGAAAAGCAATCAATCAATGGCGGACAAAGTAATTTTGATTGATACTTCAATTCTTATTGACCTTTTCCGAAAAACAGATAAGGAGAATTCCATATTGATTTCTTTGGTCAGGCAAGGCTACATTTATTCTATCTCGGCTGTAACGGAGTATGAAATTTACACTGGAGCAGCAAAGGGGCAAATTGATTTTTGGAATAACTTCCTGCAACGAACTACTGTTCTTCCATTTGATAAGGTAGCTGCTAAAATGGCTGTTGAAATTAATCGTGAGTTAAAACGTAAACGGAAAATGATTGACACAGCAGATCTTTTTATAGCAGCAACAGCTATCGCAAACGATTTGCCATTTGCAACACTCAACAAAAAGCATTTTGACCGGGTCGAAAATCTGGTGATCGTTGATTAATGAAGTTGACAACAGGCTCGCTGCCTGAGCAACACTTGTAATCGGGATAACTTTGCGCTCATACACTACACTTATTCAGGTTGTCACTAAATCTTGCAAAAATCGTCTAAGGCAACTAATAGAAGACCGTTGGCAACTGTATAGTCACCGGCGGCAGTTTTAATGTACATTTGAGCTTGTTTAACGTTACAGTGTATGAACAGTAAAACCAGAATACTGCCGGCTGTGGCAGCAGCCATCTTCAACGATGATGGTGAAATACTCCTGCAAAAGCGAAGAGATGTAAACCAGTGGTGCATTATATCCGGCCATGTGGAGTTTGGCGAAACCGTGAGTGCTGCCATGTTACGCGAGATCAAAGAAGAAACCAATGTAGAAGGAAAATTATTGCGTTTGGTAGGAGTGTATTCCTCACCCGCCTCCCAAACCTATTATTACCCGCACGAAACAGTACAATATATAACATCGTATTTTGTAGCCCGGCTCAACGGACAGATCAACCAACACTTTTCCAATAACGAAACCCGGGAACTGCGTTTTTTTTCTGTAAATAATATACCAAGAGAAATGGCAACCATTAACCCCGATTGGTTAAACGATGCATTGTGCGATACGGGCGAAGTATTTGTGCGCTAGTGTGGTTACAAAATAATTTGAGAATTTTATAGTTTTTACATGAATGTGTTCTCTGCTCCTTCCGCGATTACTGTTACTTGTCATAAAAGACTGATGCCTTATCTGAGGCAGGAAATTATTGATCTGGGCTTTGAGGTGAAAGACGACTTTGTTACAGGAGTGCGTCTATATGGCACCGTTACAGATTGCATAAAGCTGAACCTGAACCTGCGATGTGCCAGCCAGGTATTGTATAGCCTTAAAAATTTTGAAGCAGCCAATGCGGATGAAGTATACCGCGAAGTGTCAACTTATCCCTGGGAAACCATACTCCCGCGCGATGTATATTTTTCGGTAACGAGCAATGTACACAACGAAACCATCAACAACAACCTGTTTGCCAACCTCAGGGTTAAAGACGCCATTGTTGACAGGTTGCGCGCCAAAAGAGATAAAAGGCCACCCACTGGCGCAGAGCTGACCGGCGCTGTCATTCATCTTTTTTGGAAAGAGAATGACGCAGGAATTTTTATTGATACCTCCGGACATTCCATTGCAAGACATGGATACAGAAAAATACCGGGGCTCGCACCCATGCTGGAAGCATTGGCGGCGGCAACCATATATGCTACCCGTTGGGACCGAAAGTCGCCATTTATAAATCCAATGTGCGGTTCGGGCACCGTGGCTATAGAAGCGGCATTGATAGCATCGAACCGGCGGCCGGGTTTGTTCCGGAACAACTACAGTTTTATGCACATTGAAGGCTACGAAGAAGATTTTTATTTGAAAGAAGATGCATTGCTGGAAAAGCAGATTGACGACAATGTCCGTCCACGCATTATTGCTACCGATGTAAGCGAACGCGCCATAGAAAACGCTCGTAAAAATGCAGTGGCGGCCGGCGTTGCCAATATGATTGAGTTTAGTATTTGCGACTTTGCAGATACGGAAGTTCCCGAAGGACTACCCGGAGTGGTGTTTCTCAATCCTGAATATGGTGAACGGCTGGGCGAAGTGCAGCAACTCGAAGCTACCTATAAACGCATTGGCGATTTTTTTAAACAACGATGCGGCGGTTACTACGGCTACATGTTTACCGGTAATCTGGAACTTGCCAAAAAAACCGGATTGAAAGCTGGACGAAGAATTGAATTTTATACCAGTACCATCGACTGCCGTTTGCTGGAGTACGAGCTATATGCTGGCAGCAGGAAGAAAGAACGTGCAGCGCAATAGGAAATCCTGTTACAAATTCTGTTAATCACGCAACATTTTACACAGCAATTCAAGGTTACTTTTAATACATGTGCGTTTTGCATTTTGTAATAACCGATATTTAAAAGATAGTGTATGATTGCTTCGAACAACAATGTTTTTCTTCCGGTATTTTTTTCTTCCTGTAAACATAGAATAATAAGCGCGGTTGCCGCCTGTTTGTTCGTTTGCATGGCCGCAAATGCGCAATCTTCAAATAGTGCTTCGCCCGGGCCGGTAAGATTTACCAAAAAACCTCTGGCATCGGAAAGTTTTGAATCTGTAGGCGTATTTGATGTTAACAACGACGGTCATCTCGATATTGTTTCCGGAACGCTTTGGTACGAAGGCCCCTACTTTTGGGATCGGCATTTTATGGGTGATGTAAAAAGATATGAACAGTATTACGACGATTTTTCTACCATACCCGTTGATGTTAACGGTGATGGCTACCTCGACTATGTTACCGGCGGCTGGTTTGGAAAGGCGATGCGCTGGCACGAAAACCCCGGTAAAGAAAAAAAGTTATGGGCTGAACACCTGATCGTTGAGTGCGGCAATGTAGAAACCACGCAGGCATGGGATATAGACGGAGATGGTGTGGCAGAAATAATACCGAATACGCCCGGTTATCCATTAATTGTATTAAAGCACGATAAAGCAAAAAAAGGTTTTGAAAAATTCACCATTACCGAAACGCAGGATCACGGATTGGGATTTGGCGACATCAATGGTGATGGTCGTGGCGATCTTGTTATCAGCAAAGGATGGCTGGAAGCACCCGCAAATCCGTGGAAAGACAAATGGGTATTGCACAACGAGTTTGATTTGCAAACAGCTTCCGTTCCCACCATTGTGGCCGATGTAAATGGCGATGGGTTGACAGACCTCATTACCGGGTTTGCACACGGGTATGGACTTTTTTGGTACGAGCAGCAGGCAGATAAAAAAACTAAAAAGCGAAACTGGATCAAACATACGATTGATCCGTTCAACTCTATGTATCATTGCCTCATGTGGGAGGATATTGACGGCGATAATAAGCCTGAACTAATTGCAGGTAAGCGTTACCGTGCGCACGATGGCAGAGATGCCGGCGAGCAGGACGATTTAGGTATATATTATTTTAAATGGAATGGAGAGTCGTTCACCAAGAACATTATCAGCTACGGCCCTTACGGGGTAGGAAAGGGAACAGGTCTTTATTTTTCTGTTGCCGACCTTCGCAAAACAGGCCGCAAAGATATTATAGTAGCAGGCAAGGATGGGCTGTGTATTTTCTTTAATGAAGGGAGATAACGTGTACGGGCACTGCCTTTGGATACTGCATTCAACATAGTAATAAAAAAAATATCTGCAGGTTTTTCTCCACATGTTCTATAAAACACATGAATACTTCCGTTAGTATTAATTTTTCCTTATTTTTAAAGTATCAAAACATGATTTTTACCTGGAGATGGAAAAAGACCGCTATTATAATGGTACTGCCAGGTCTGACAAGGAACTGGAATCTCTTTTTGAAAACCTGGTACAAGCGCACGAGGCAAAGCTGGTTAAGCTGGCACAGCGTGTTGTAAAATCAGAATCCCAATCGCGGGACATTATTCAAAACGTTTTTTTAAAAGCATGGGAGCATCGTACAACCATCAACGAAGTTCATAATATGGAGGCATGGCTTTACCGCATTGCCAAAAATGAGCTGATAGATTTCCTGCGTAAAGCTGCTGCCGACGATCGCCTGAGGGAAACTTTGTGGAACACAATGCAGCATTCCGCCCCGCAAACCGAAGAACTGATAGATGCCAGGGAAAGCAATTCAATGATACATATAGCTGTAAACCAGCTACCTCCACAACGGAAATTGGTATATAAGCTTAACCGCGACAAGGGACTTTCTTACCAGCAAATAGCAGAAGAGCTGTCTATATCGCGACATACTGTAAAAAATCAACTGTCGCTCGCGCTCCAATCCATTCATCGTTTTCTTTCGGGCAGCATGGGCTTATTATTTATTTTTTTGCTTGCCAGGTAAGTGCTGCTGAATTTTCGAAAATTATTTTCAGATTTTTTTTGCCTGCAATAGGAACATTGCTTTTCTGCTTCGTCTATTCATATGTGGTAGGTTATTACCAGCGATGCCCCACCCACGGGGTACGATTTGCTTGTTATATTAATATTGTTGTTAATGGAGGAAAGAATAAAATACCTGTTCCGAAAATTCCTGGATAATACCTGTAGCAAAGAAGAATTTGAGGAGGTTTTTTCATACATCCGCATGGCGGAAAAGGACCCTGAGATACAAGCGTTTTTTGATAAGGTTTATGAAGGCGAATTCGACCGTCAATCGTTTGCTTTTGTGGATGGACAGGGGCACCTGAACGGAATGAAAAGAGAAGCGACCGAAGTAGCATCGTTTGGCAAAGGCATACAACGCATGATGCGCAAATGGTCGGTAGCAGTAACAATAATAATAATATTGGGAGGCGTGGCGTGGGTATAGACTGAAGATGATGAATCAGCCGGCAAGGCCGCAACCCTCAGCAATGTGCAGGTTACGAAATCTACGGAGCGGTCGGAGTATCAATACCTCTTGTTACCCGATAGCACCGAGGTTTGGCTGAATGCAGCAAGCACCCTTGAATTTCCTGAAAGATTTAACAGGAACAAACGGGAAGTTGTTTTGAAGGGCGAAGCTTTTTTTGATGTGAAGCATGCCGATAAGGTGCCGTTTATAATATATACAGGCGATGTAAGCACCGAAGTATTGGGCACCGCATTTAACATAAAGGCCTATCCCGATATGGAAAAAATAACGGTATCGGTTAAACGGGGAAAAGTGAAGGTGAACTATGAGCAAAAACAGGTGGCGCTGCTAACCGTAGGCCAGCAGGTAAGTATCAATCAAAAAGGGCGGTCGGTGAGCGAAAAGCCTGTGAAAGAAAACGAGGCCGCTGCCTGGCAGGAGGGTAAATTGATATACGACGACTACATGATAGGAGATATTATACTCGACCTTGAAAGAGTGTACAACAAAAAAGTGGAGGTAGAGGTTGGTGGAGTAGAAACGCTTCGCATTTCAACTTCGTTTAAGCGCGACCAGGGAATAGAAAAAGCATTGGAAGTATTGTGCCGCTTAACAGATACCGAACTGGAAAGAGAAAACGGCGTTTATCATATTAAATAACCAAACAGCAATTGATACCAATGTCACCGCCATTGTAACATAAAAAAAGACCGAACCAGTTGCGACCTGGCGCGGTCTGAAGTTTAAAGTAAATCCTGTTTAAGAACTATTTAAACCAACCAAAACTATGAGTTTTTATTGGAAAATGCATGGTATGCTATCGCTATGCATCGCAAAACTTCGTTTCCGTCACCAGCCGGTGTTGGGAATAAAAATGGGTGTAATACTTATGAGATTAATGATTCTGACCTTGCTGTTGACAATCAATGGAATATTGATTGCCGGGCACTCCTCCGGGCAGGATCTCAGCAAGATCAAGATTTCTGTTGATCTGAAAAATGTAACCCTCAAAACCGCTCTCCGCAAAATTGAAAATTCCAGCAAGCTGGCGTTCAGTTACAAAACAAGCGATGTAAATGCCTATACCAACATCAACTACTCGGTATCGCAGGTGGGCATGGATAAGGTGCTGGAAGACCTGCTGCGCAATACCGAACTCGACTACGAAGTGGTAAATGCAAACATCATTATTAAAAAAGTAAAACGGTCTTCAGCTTTACAAAATGCAAACATTATTGCCGTTCAGTTCGAGGGAGGTATTAAAGGAAGGGTTACCACCGCAGCAGGCGAGCCCGTTGCCAATGCATCCGTAATAATTGTTGGAACCGATATTGGCACCATTGCCGATGATAATGGCATGTTTTCTATCGGCGGCATTAAAGCAGGCAAACACAGGTTGCAGGCATCGGCGGTTGGTTTTGCCATACTGGTAAAGGAAGTAACGGTAACGGATAACGGCATAGCGAACGTTAATTTTGAACTTTCCAACGACGGGAGCAACCTTACTGAGGTAACGGTAACGGCACTCGGCATAAAAAAAGAAAAACGATCGCTGGGTTATGCAGCACAGGAAGTAAGCGGAGAAGCGCTTACGGCAAGTAAACAGATAAACGTTGTGAACGCGCTACAGGGACAGGCTGCAGGCTTGCAGATCAACTCCGGTGGCGGGGCACCCGGACAGGGCGCCAAAATTATTTTGCGCGGCATTAATTCGCTGGACGGGGCAAGAGATTTTCAGCCTCTTTTTGTAATAGACGGCGTTCCTATAGACAATACTACCGATGTGGAAGATGGCAGCAGCCTGAACGGCATGAGCAATCGCGCGGCAGACATTAATCCTGATGATATTGAATCCATCAACATTTTAAAAGGCGGCGCAGCCACAGCATTGTATGGGTTGAGAGCTTCAACCGGCGCCATTATCATTACCACCAAATCGGGCAAGGCAGGCAAACTGAGGGCCGGTTATACCACTACCTATAGCATCGACGAAATCAACAAATACCCCGAAACCCAATCGAAGTTCACACAAGGATGGTTTGGCGAGTACGATCCCAGCAGCTTCTGGCCTGTAACCGGTCCTACCATCGAAGAAGCCAAAGCCATCGATCCCACACACCCCGATGCAATCTTCAACAATTTTAAGCACGGGTATAAAACCGGCAATTCATTCCGCAATACGTTGATTTTATCAGGCGGTACTGAAAAAGCCGTTTTAAATGCGTCTTTGTCCCAGTTCAACCAGGAAGGCATCATGCCTTTTACCGATTATAAAAACTATTCGGCTAAAGTAGGCGGCGAATT
>JBQCGX010000136.1:0-25510 GCA_051955255.1 Agriterribacter sp.
TATTACGGAAACGCCGGGAATTCCCAATCCGGTTTTGTCGGTTACTTTACCACTAATAGTTTGTGCTTGAATAAAAGAGGAGAAACAGATGACTGCCAGGAAGGAAATAGCAGCATTTCTCACGGCATTGAGCATGATCGTTAGGTTTTGGAGTGATGAATAGTGCTTATATAATAGATTAAGCTCCGGTTGCCGAATGCAAAACAGTCAAAAAAATACAATGAAAATCCGGTTCCCGGTGAAACTTAATATACCAGCCATCCTTTTCAAATTGCATTGCAGGTCACTTCACAGTAAAGTTTTACTGCACTTTTCTTCATGCGACCTTTAACAACGCAATTTTACCATGATTGAATACCATATTCTACCTCAAGGATCAGGCCTAAGAGTTTGGGGGAGTAGAAGGGGTTTAAAAACTGAGGGGTTAAGGCAGAAATAAAACTTTTAATACGAGCAAAGCCAGCCACTATATTGAATTGCGAACCAAATGTTAACGCTTTTCGTTTTGCCGGCGCCGTTAGTATTGATGAACGGCGATATTTTACATTGTCCAATTTTTTCTACAACCTGCCTGATATTACAAACAGAATTGTATCATTCTCTTTAACATTTCCATAATGAAGATAATGTTTAAAATTATAAAAACAAAAACCCCGCTTGTTCAGCGGGGTTTAATTATTTACAAAGCTTCAAATCAGATTGGCTATACAATCTTTTCAACCTGCATGTAGTTCAATTCTACCGGCGTAGCTCTACCGAATATTTTTACGTTTACTTTCAGTTTCTTCTTTTCGTCGTTTACTTCTTCTATCACACCATTAAAGTCGTTGAATGGTCCGTCGATGATCTTAATGGTTTCTCCAACAATAAACGGTTCGCTCATGGTAACACCCACATCGCTCATCTCGTCTACCTTACCCAGCATTTTATTTACCTCGGCTTTACGTAAAGCAATGGGATTGTCTTTACCCAAAAAGTGAATAACGCTGTTGGTATTCTTAATGGTGGTTACAATGTCGTCGTTCAGTTTGCCGGGCTCTACTTCTATCATTACATAACCGGGATAGAAGTTCCTTTCGCGCATTACTTTTTTGCCATTCTGCACTTTATATACCTTTTCCACCGGCAGAAAAACCTGCTTAACCACCTTACCCCAATCGCTGCGTGAAATCTCTTTGTCGAGGTATTCTTTTACCTTTCTTTCCTTGCCGCTCACCACACGCAACACGTACCATTTGGTTTCCTGCGCATTTGCTACTTCTTCGCTCATTATGATTTAAATAAGGAGTAAATAAATTTTAATAAACTGTTGCTAACAAAGTCCATTCCCCACACCAAAGCGGTAATCAACAGTGTAGCTACCAACACAATCATGGTAGATTGCTGCAGTTCCTGCCAGGTAGGCCAGCTTACTTTTTCCAGCAGCTCGCGATATGAATCTTTAAAGTATGCAGTTACTTTACTCATTCGTACATTTTTAGTTGCAGTTTTGCTACAATTATTAAAGTCTGCACGGGCACTAGGATTCGAACCCAGATCAAAGGTTTTGGAGACCCGTATGCTACCGTTGCACCATGCCCGTGTATAAAAAGCCCGTCCAAACCTCCCCTGGGGGAGACTTAAAAAAGCCTAAATAAAGAACTAATTTTAAAAGCAAAGTACTTAAGCTTTCCGCCTAAGTACTTTGCAAAAGTATTAAAGCTTTTCCAAAGTCTCCGCCGTGGCGGAGATTTAGGTGGGCTTTTATTTTATGATTTCAGTTACCTGACCGGCACCTACGGTACGTCCGCCTTCGCGAATAGCGAATTTAAGACCTTTTTCCATCGCAATTGGCTGGATGAGCTTAACACTGAGTGAAGTGTTATCGCCAGGCATAACCATCTCAGTACCAGAAGGTAATTCAACCTCACCGGTTACGTCGGTAGTACGGAAATAGAACTGAGGACGGTATTTGTTGAAGAATGGAGTGTGACGTCCGCCTTCTTCTTTGCTCAGTACGTAAACTTCGCCTTTAAATTCAGTGTGCGGAGTAATAGAACCTGGTTTACAGATTACCATACCACGACGGATCTGAGTTTTTTCAATACCGCGGAGCAGCAGACCTGCGTTGTCACCAGCTTCACCTTCATCTAACAGCTTGCGGAACATTTCCACACCTGTTACGGTAGAAGGCAGGGGTTTTTCCATCAAACCTACAATTTCAACTGCTTCACCTACTTTAACACGACCTCTTTCGATACGACCTGTAGCAACAGTACCACGACCGGTGATAGAGAATACGTCTTCCACGCTCATCAGGAACGGAAGATCAACCGGGCGGGGAGGCAGCGGGATGTAAGTGTCTACCGCTTCCATTAACTGGTCGATAGCACCAACCCATTTTGCGTCGCCGGCAAGAGCGCCGGTAGCAGAGCCCTGGATGATAGGTGTGTTATCACCATCGAAACCGTAAGAACTTAACAGTTCGCGGATTTCCATTTCAACCAGTTCCAGCAATTCAGGATCATCAACAAGGTCAACCTTGTTCATGAATACTACTATACGAGGTACACCTACCTGGCGGGCCAGGAGGATGTGTTCTTTAGTTTGAGGCATGGGTCCATCGGTAGCAGCCACAACCAGGATAGCGCCGTCCATCTGCGCAGCACCTGTAATCATGTTTTTTACATAGTCAGCGTGACCAGGGCAATCTACGTGAGCATAGTGCCTGTTCGCTGTTTGATATTCCACGTGCGCGGTATTAATGGTGATACCCCTTTCTTTTTCTTCAGGAGCACCATCAATTTCATCGTACTTTTTCGCCTGCGCCAATCCTTTTTTAGAAAGAATTTCGGTAATAGCGGCGGTAAGAGTGGTTTTACCGTGGTCAACGTGACCAATAGTACCAACGTTTACGTGGGGTTTGTCCCTTTTGAAGGTCTCTTTTGACATCTGTTATCTGTTTTTAAGTTGCGGTTTAAAATTGTAGCTGCATCCCGCAAACATACAGGCTGCAAACTGATTTGCTTTGTTTATAGTTCAGCTTTCTGAAATGAAAGCCCAATCACACATTTTCAAAAATCTGAGCCGTTAGTGAGAATCGAACTCACGACCTCTTCCCTACCAAGGAAGTGCTCTACCCCTGAGCTACAACGGCTGATATAGCTTGATGAGAGCAAGTTTCCTTTTTCTCATTTGCAATTAAAGAACTCACGACCTTCCCAGTTCAGGAGTTTATTGTTTGTAGTTTCCAGTTGGTTCACCATATAAAACTGCAAACGCCAAATTTAAAAAGAGCGGGAGACCGGGCTCGAACCGGCCACCTGAAGCTTGGAAGGCTACCGCTCTACCAAATGAGCTACTCCCGCTTGAATTTGAAAATGAGGTAATTTGAAAATTATTTACTCAAATTCAATGTTTCCAACTATTAAGAACTTTTGTCAATCAGAACATATCATTTTCAAATCTTCAAATGGATACATGTTCAAATTGTCTGTGGGCAAGGATGGATTCGAACCACCGAACTCCGAAGAGGACAGATTTACAGTCTGTTGCCGTTGGCCACTTGGCTACTTGCCCAAAATAAGTGTGAAGCCTTTCAAAAAAAACCAAAAGAAAATATTAGTAAATATCAGCTTGTTGATCTTATAGATACATTTTAGCTCTTTGAGCCAGTGGAGGGATTCGAACCCCCGACCAGCTGATTACAAATCAGCTGCTCTGGCCAACTGAGCTACACTGGCGTATTGCTTGAAAGTCAATCCTGTAAAGAACTTGATACCCAAAAGCCTCACTACCTCATTTTTTGGGAAGGCAAAGGTAATGGAAATCTTGAAATGCAAAAATTTATGCAAGATTATTTTTTGGTCTTTCATCCAATAATAAACCGCGGGCAAATATATCATTCGTCCAGAGGAAAAGGAGAACATAAAAAAAGCTCCCGAAGGAGCTCTTTTCAATTTTATGCAGCTTGCATCTGTTTTGTTTTTTTTCGTTTGATCTGTTCTATAATTGAATCAAGTGCGCTGTCAAATGATTCTTCGAAAGATTTGGAGCTTTCTTTTGAGAAAAATGAATATCGGGGAATATTTACTTTTATTTCTGCAATCTTGTCTTTAATCTGGTGCGATACATTATCTAGTTTGAGGTATACATCTATGTTGGTAATTCGGTCATGGAAATTACTCAGCTTCTGAATTTTTTTGTTTACGTGGTCGAGCAAAGTTGACGCAGCATCAAAATGCACTGTTTGAATGTTTACATTCATGGTAATCCAATTTAATTTCTGTGAACAAATGAATAATCGTTTAAAAGAACTTTTGCTGTAAGCCCTGTTTAACCGGGTTTGCAACAACCTCAAGTTAAGGTTTTATACAAAAGATTTCAAATAAAATTTATTGTAAAAACCCTGTTCTTTTTTAAAGATTTTTTGACAATAATCAGGCCCGGGGATGCGATTTTTTATAAACTTCCTTTAATTTTTCAATATTGTTATGCGTGTAAATCTGCGTAGCCGCCAGGCTTGAGTGACCAAGCAGTTCTTTAACGGCATTGAGGTCGGCTCCCTGGTTGGTTAGATGTGTTGCAAACGTGTGGCGAAGAATATGGGGACTTTGCTGGGATATGGTTGTAACCAACGAAAGGTATTTCTTTACTGATAGATAGACATATTTAGGGTATAGTTTTTTTCCTTTATCGGTTACTAAAAGAAATGTCTTATCGAACGAGGGATGTTGCTGATGTTTTGTAGAAACATAAACCATAATGTGTTCAACGAGCTCACTGCTTAAAGGAATGATCCTTTCTTTATTTCCCTTTCCCAGAACCTTTAAAGATTTTTGTCTTGCGTCGACCTGCGATTCCTTGATGTTGATCAACTCGCTTAGCCGTATGCCGGTACCATAAAGCAACTGCAAGATCAGTTTATCTGTATCGCCCGCCCATCCTTGCGGAAATTCAACATGCTGAAAAAGCGTGTAGGTATCATCTTCTTCAACATATACAGGCAGTTTTTTGCTTACCCTGGGGGCAATAACGGTTGTCATAGGCGTGCCTGCTACTTTCCCGGTTTTGAGCAGGTATTTAAAAAAGGCCTTTAAAGTAGAAATTTTGCGTTTAACGGTTTTAGACGTCATTCCTTTTTCCATCAGGTTTGCCAGCCAGGAGCGTACAAAAGACGCCTTGATGCCGCCCAAAGCAGGAGTGCCGTACTCAGCTTCCAGGTAAGCAAAAAATTGTTCCAGGTCTTCCCGGTACGCAACAAGCGTATGCTTTGAATATCGCTTTTCAAAAGCCAGGTAGTTAGTAAAAGAGGTAAGATGTGGTTGATAGTCTGATACAGGCATAAAAAAGGTAGCCATAAAGTTATAACACTCTACGGCTACCTGACGAATAATTTATAAGAATGAGGTTATTTTACCTCGATCTTTCCGCTAGCGATGTTCTGCTTATAAATTGCTTTCAACACCTCACCGCGACGTCTTACAGACGGCTTGGTAAAAGACTGGCGACCTCTTAACTGCAACAGGATCTTAGCTTTTTCAAACTTTTTCTTGTACTTTTTAAGCGCCTTGTCTATGTTTTCGCAATCTTTTGAATCTATAATAAGCATAGTAAAATATACCTCCTTTACTGATTTTAAGGAGCGCAAAGATAGTATTTGCGGGCGAAATACCAAACCAAATCGCAAAATTCCTGATACTTAGGTAATTTGCAGCATGTTTACAGGCATTATTGAAGCTTGCGGAACGGTTATATCGACAGAAATGTCGGGCTCAAACCGCATTTTTTGGGTGAAATCGCCCATTAGTCATGACCTGAAGGTTGACCAAAGCGTTTCTCATAATGGAGTATGCCTAACCGTAGAGGAACTAAAAGGCGATATGCACAGGGTAACTGCCATCCACGAAACGTTGAACAAAACCAACCTTGGCACATGGCAGCCGGAACACAAGGTTAACCTGGAACGTTGCCTCATGCCTACCAGCCGCCTCGACGGACATTTCGTGCAAGGGCATGTGGACAGCACAGCTGTTTGTACTGATAAACAGGTATTGGAAGGAAGCTGGCAATTTCGTCTGGAATTTCCGGAAAAATTCTCCCGGCTGGTAATAGAAAAGGGCTCTATTTCCTTAAATGGCATCAGTCTTACTATTTTTGATGTTACCCATAATCAATTTTCCGTAGCTATCATTCCCTATACGTTCAATCACACCAATATGAGCGAACTACAGGTTGGAGACTCAGTAAACCTGGAGTTTGATATGGTGGGGAAATATGTGGTGCGGGGAATGGAGTTGGGGAATGCTTATAACGACTACCGATGAACTCATCTGGATACATAACAAGCGAACATCAAAACGCCTTCTTGAAAATTCTAGACACAGTAAATGTTTCAGAACTGAAAACCACCGGATATCCGTTGTCTTATTTAAAAGAATTACTGGCACACAAAAAATACCAGGTTCAAATTTACACGAGCGTTTTAAATGCAGTTATAAAAAACGTTGATAAGCCTAAAGAAAATATTTACCTTATTGACTATGGTTCTGGTAATGGACTACTAGGCCTGTTTGCAAAATTTTGTGGTTTTAAAAAGGTGATGCTGATCGACATGTCTAACGTTTTTATAGAGTCTGCGACTGAGCTCTCAAATATGGTCAAAATTCATCCTGATAATATTATATGTGGAGTTCTGGAAACACCTGACGTGAAAAGCGCAGGAATACCAGATGCGGTGGTAGGTACAGACGTGATAGAGCATATTTATGATCTTGATTTGTTTTTTGGCATTGCAAAAACATTAAATAACGATATTATTACGGTGTTTACAACAGCTTCTAACAACAAAAATTGGTTTAAAAGAAGGAGGCTAATGCAAATACAAAGGCAGGATGAGTGGCATGGCTGGGAAAGGAATAATTCCAACGAAGCATATCCATCATTTAGGCAGCTAAGACGAGTAATAATTTTACAAGAACTTGACGATATATCAGATAATGAAGTTGAACTTTTAATAACTAATACGCGTGGGCTCAATAAGGAAGACATAGTAAAAGCCTGCGCAATTTTTAAACAGACCAGGGAAATGCCCCTCCCACTTCCACATCCTACCAATACCTGCGATCCATTCACAGGCAGTTGGACGGAAAGGTTGTTGTCTTTTAAAGAATATCAGCGACTTTATAAAAAACATTCTCTTCAATTAACGATTTATAAAGGCTTTTACAACTCTACTACCAATACTATAAAGGGCTATATTTTGGCGATACTAAACAAAGTTGTTCAGTACTCCGGCAAAGTTGGTATGCATTTGAGCCCGTATATAATTTTGGTGGGTGTTTGATTATAACACTTGTTCAATAGTATAGCAACTTACTTTAAATTTATACAGTAAAACTTAAGTTTTGAAACGCAAGATATTATTACCAATAGTAATCCTATCATTAGTGAGCGTAGCAATTTATATAAATCGAGCAACGATAATCCAAAAAATTCAAATATATCGGCTTAAATCGATAAAGTGCTATTCATCGCAACTAACTTGTCATGACATTTTATGGGTACATAGCGTAAATTCTATAAAAAAGTATAAAGAGCTGGAAGCTGATTTTCCAGGATTTGAAATTGATGTTACATATATAGACAGCCTTCAATCTTTTTATGTCTTTCACCCCCCTTTAAAAGATTTACAGCAAACCCCTACCTGGCAGGAATTTTCTGAAGCCATTGATCTGCAAAACAAAAGATTCTATCTGGATATGAGGGGCGTTGACAGTTCTAATGTAAACAAAGCTGCCCAAATACTTCAAAACAATCCGTACAGATTGCTGCTAAAAAAACAAACTGTAATTGAATTATATGATTGCTACGCAGCTCATGTCTTTCACAACATGGGTTATAATGTTACTCTCAGTTATTCTGCTTTGAGCAAATTACCTGCAAAAGATTTGCAAAACATTCAATTCAAAGAAAAAATAAAGGATATTAATCAATTGTCGGGCGATATAGAAGTACTTTCAGAAATGAAGGAAAAATTTCCGGATAAAAATTATATGATTTGGAGTTTAAGCTATAAAAACTATTTAAACATCCAAAGATTGGAAAATACGATAACCGATAAAAGTATTGCTCTGATCCTCGTATCCATTGCCTCAAAATACAACCGATAAAACCAATGGCTAACATTAGCAACAACTCGTTATTAACTCTTATCAAGCTGATGCTAACTCTGTTACTTACGTATACAATTCTCCGAATTGGATTTGGATTTTCGAATATTGAATTCTTTGATTTATCCAACGACTCATGGATCAAAATATTGGCATATGGCTTTTTAATCGACCTTTCATCGTTAGTTTATATAAATTTCGTTTTCCTTATCTTTTATTTTTTTTTCATGCCTCTGTTACCTACCAAATTTAAAACCCGATTGGCATTAGCAGTTTTTCTCGGAATTAATATCCCCTTTATTGCAATTAATTGCATTGATATCGCTTACTTCAAATTCACCAATCGACGTTCTTCAATCGATTTATTATATACTGTACCCCACTCCACTCATTCATTCACCAATTTATTCTTTCAGTACTGGATATTAATAGCAATTTTTCTCGCAATCACAACTGTTTTGTATTTTCTTTCAAAAAAAATATTAAATAGATTAAAGATTACCATTCATAACCGAAATCAATATTATATTTCTTCGTTTCTATTCATTCTATGTTTTGTCGCATTAGCCAGAGGGTTTAACAATCGTGCAATTTCACCAGCAACCCCTTTACTTTATTTTTCCCCCTCCCTTCAACCTTTGGTGAATAACTCCACTCTCAACTTTATGTTTTCTTTAATAGCATCTAAAACCCACCTTCAAAAAAAAACGTATTTCTCTAAAGATACTATAAACTCCACCTTCCCACTGATAAAACAATATGACCATTCAAAAGGTTTTAATAACAAAAACGTTATTCTATTCATTTTAGAAAGTTTTTCGGAACGACTGCTAAATTCAACATCAAAACGCCCATCTACACCTTTTTTTGACTCCTTACGAAACATTAGTACAATTGCAACAAACTGCTTTCAAAACGGCCACGAATCAGTAAAAGGTGCTGTAAGTATATTAGCCTCCGTGCCGCCTTTTCTTGACGAACCTTTTTTTATGTCAAATTACAATACCGTTCGATTTGATGGAATTGGCACGCTTTTAAAAAAAGAGGGATATTCTACTAATTTCTTTCTTGGAGCCGAATATGATCATTTTAATTTTGCAAAATTATGCAGAATGGTGGGCATAAGCAATTACTACTCTAAGCAAGAGTTTAATGATAAATCTAAGGACGATAATAACTGGGGCATCTACGATGAGTATTTTTTTGACTTTTTTTCTAAAGTTACAGACACCATTCGGCAGCCTTTTTTTAATGTTCTATATAACATTTCCAGTCATCCTCCTTTTAGCATTCCGAAAAAAAGACATCAACTTTTTGCAAACAAAAACCCTCAATATGCTGCGATAAGCTATGTAGATTTTTGCTTTAAAAATTTATTCAATAATTTTCAGTCAAAAAAGTGGTTCAATAATAGCATATTTGTTTTCATTTCAGATCATACAATATTTGCTGACAATGAAAACAAATACTACAGTAAATTGCATATACCTTTCTTTATTTATGATCCTTCGGACACATCCACTAAAAAGATTGCCTCCATCACACAACAACTGGATGTGGTCCCTACCATCTTAGACAAATTAAACTATTCAAAACCCTTCATGAGTTTTGGAAGCTCTATTTTTAAAGATGGTTATAAATTTTCTATAAGTAAAAAGAACGAAATTTATCAAATTATAGACTCTTCTGGAGTAACAGGATTTAATGACCAAACTGATAGCATAATTTATTTTTATAGTAATCAATCTAACGCTCAGCCCGGAGAAAAAACTATTTCGAAGACACGACGTTCTGAAGAACTAATTATGGGAATATTGCAACAATATAACAATTATCTAATAAAAAATTCTTTTCAATAATAAGTTTCAGAAATTAGGATATTAAGATTTTCCCGATAAGCTAGAGCAATGCTATCGTATAGATATTTATTATATAAAAATTCATGTCCTTGTCCGGTTAGCAAGAGAGGACAAACTCAATGTATTAGTATCTCATCCAAACTTACAAACTTCAAAAACACCGAACGCTACTAACAATACCATCTGATTACATTTATCACTAGAAAACATTGGCAATTAATATATTGTACAATTAAGATCGGTAAATAAAAAGAATAAGTAGCTTAGACACAAAACTTCGATATCATTATTAAATAAGCTAACATAGGAAATGAAAAAGAGAAACCTCTTAAGAAAATTGGGGATTTTCACTAGAAGTTAATCCTGAAATTTTAAAACCGAAATCCCTGTAACTTTATCCTTGTGATAAAAAGATCGATATTTTTTGCAGCGATAGTACTCGCATTGATTGCAGCTATTGGAATAATATCTATTAATACCCAATTTGCTGAGATCTCGTTTACCCACGCTTTGAAAGACAAGCCTCAATTGTGGTCTCACCGCGGCATAGGTACCAAATATCCTGAAAACAGCATTCAGGCTTTTGCTGAAGCAATTAAAAATAATGCTACCGGCATAGAGATAGATGTTTTTTTCAACAAAGAAAGCGATTTATTTTTAGTAACCCATGATCCGCCAAAAAACGACTCGTCCTATATCGATTTAGAACAATATTTTAAAAGGTTCCTAGATTCAACATTTTACTGGATCGATTTGAAAAATCTTGATAAGGATAATTCAAATCTTATTGCTCAAAAGCTTTCTCACCTCTCGAAAAGATACAATCTCTCGGGAAGGATCTTTATTGAATCGTCAAATGCAGAAGGCCTTTATGAAATAAAAAAAAGAGATTTAAGGACTCTTTACTGGTTGCAGTATAACAGGGAAAATTTTATTAGAAAGGAACTGAAGCTTTTGTACCTAAAACACATTCTACTAAAGTATAAATTTGATGCAATATCAACGTCCTCGTCGTTTTATGACCAAAACTTTAAACAGAACTTTCCTGCAATTCCGTTATTTATTTTTCATCCTGAATCTGAAGAAAAATTAAGAAAACTATTGTCTGACTCCAATGTTAATGTAGTTCTTACTGATGGAAAATACAATATGCAGCAATGAAATCAAACAAATTCATATTCTCGAGAGTTATCTTAATACACATTGTAGTAATGTTAGCAGTGTTGAGTGTATGCCGTTTGCTTTTTATAATTTATAACAAAAACTACTTTCCTGACCAAACCATACAAATTTTCTTCAAAAACATTCTTACCGGCATCCGGTTTGACCTAACCACCTTGATTTATTTCAACTTTCCCTTTTTTTTATTGCTTTTTTATAATCATTATTTTTCGAAGAGATATATTATTTACATAGCTAAATGGTTAGCAGGGCTAGCAAATTCCCTAATAATAATAGCTAACATAATCGATATTCCCTATTTTTCATTTTCTTTTCAGAGAATTTCTTTTCAAACACTTTTAATGTTCCAAGATAGCATTCCTGCGTTTCCTTCTTTTTTTAAAAAATTCTGGTATTTTGCAGCAATTGCTATCATTTTAATTTCCATTGTACTATACATCACCAATATCAATTTAAATAAGCTTTCTTTTAACAATGGCGCTGATAACAAAAAGCAGAAACTCGAACCCGTGATAGTATTCTTTGGTTTACTGATTTTAGCAAGGGGCTTAAACACTTTTCCAATAACTCCGAGTAGCAGCTACCTGTATGTCACTTCCCAATTTTCTAATATTGTAAATAATAGTGCTTTTAACCTTGCCTTTTCGGCAAAACAACATTTTAAGTATCAATATCCTAAAATTTCCGTGTCTAAAAATAAACAAGACTCCAGCTACTTTTACCATCAACCCGATACCTCTGGCACATTTCAAAAAAGAAACATCATAGTTTTCATTTTAGAAAGCTTTTCTCAAAGCTATCTCACGCCTGGGCATGAATATAAAGCTAACACTCCCTTTCTCGACTCCATAATGAGCAAAAGTAAAATATGTGAAAATGCATTTGCGAACGGAACCATGACTATTAATGGATTAAATTCAATCCTGGGGGGAGTACCTCCCATCGCATTTCAAACAATCATAAATTCTCCTTTTCAGGACAATGTAAATGTTGGGATTGGACAATTGTTGGAATCTTCCGGCTATTCAACGCACTTTTTTTTTGGAAGTAACGATGACCATTATGGGTTTAAAAGACTTGTAAGAAAATTTGGAATATCGAATTACTATGGCAGAGTGGAATTTGGTAATGATGCTGAATACGACGGAATATGGGGCATATACGACATGCCCTTTATGCAATATGCCTCTAGTGTACTGAAAAAACAAAAGCAGCCTTTTTTTGCCTCAATTTTAAATATTTCGTCGCATTTTCCGTATGAAATTCCACAATCTTATGCCAGGGAATTGGCGGTGGGTCCTTTGAATTCTTCGCAAAGCATTTCTTATGTCGATAAATCCATTCAAAGCTTTTTTAATGAAATCAGGACGACAGAATGGTTTAACGAAACGTTGTTTGTTTTTGTAGCTGACCACTGGAGCCATGAAGATAATTCGAAGTCAGAAGTTGGAATAAACAGATATAAAATACCATTATTTTTTTATTGTCCGGACGGCGGCATTGAGCCAGGGTATTTTAATCAGGCTACTGACCAATTAAGTATTATTCCTACGATTCTCGATGTAATAAACTATCCGCATCCTTATGTATCGTTTGGAAAGTCTATCATTAGCAGGGATGCAGATGCTTATACTTCGTATGCAATGCTGGATTTTCCCAATATTATACAAGCAACTAATGATAGCTTAACCCTGCAGTTTAGCTTACAGAAAATGACCGGAGAACGACTTTTTTTATTTAAGACCGACTCTGCTCTGGCCAAGAATTTAATAACCAGCACTAAGTATTCTAAAGAACTCAGAAGCATGGAAGAAGATTGTAAACAATTCTTAAACAGCTACTTTGGCTTTATCTCAAAAAGTCGAACTAATTTCGATCATCCCTAACGAACCGGTCTTTCCATCTCATAGCAGGCTTCTCTATTAAACTCCACGATAACCAGCAAATTGGAATTAGAATAATTAGCGTGAGAAGCGATAACAACAACGGGTGTAACTTTCCAGAGCCTGTTATCTGGATCAATATCTGTTGAACGCTGAACGCGTAAATATATAGAGAATACGAAAAATCATTCTGTTTAAAAAAATTACGTGCTATAGGCGACACTTTAAAAGCAAAAAACAGGCAGGTATATGAAATAAGCAACAGTTTTATAGTAATATTTAAAGCCCCAAAATTTTTTGTTGCTAACCAAACACCCAAAAGAACTACTACTACCTGATATTTCAGTGCTATTCTTTCTTTGTAAAAAAAAAATAATGTGCCTGTAAAAAAATATGTGCCCCAGGAAATGTAATCGCGTAGAAAACCGAGAAGAAAGATCTCATCCCAGATTGTTTGTAATATAGTAGTCATGAGAAACGAAGCCCATACAGCAAGCATAAGAATTTTATTCTTTCGAACAAAGAAGGTAAGTAAAAATCCAAGCATCAAGTACAATCTAAACTCTACCGGCAAGCTCCACAGCGACCCATTTACACCATGTTCATTAAAAACTCCTGGCAAAAAAAAGCGCAACCGCACAAGGCTAATTCCTCCAACAAAATACTCCCATGTAGTTTGGCTTACGAAATAAGATTTAATTGAGTTGGTTGTAAAAACAGGCCCTATGGCAAAAACCGTAATGATAATAAGAATGATCAATGCAGGATAGATCCTTAGTATCCTCTTCCAAAAAAAGTGAGTAAGACCAGTTGACAAAAAATAACTTTGAGTTACAAGAAACCCACTGATAAAGAAAAAAACAGCCAATCCAACCTGACTCAAAGAAACAGAGTAACCGGTAATTTTTGATAAAAATTCGTCAGAAGATCTTTCCAGCAATCCATATGAATGCCCCGTTATGACCAATAGAGCCGCAATGTGCCTTAAAAAAGTAAAATTGTTGTCAAACCTTTTTTCAAGGGGGGAGCTCTTCATATACCAGAATAAATCATCGCATTAAATACATCTTACCATAGCCTTTATTAAAGTATTGATCTGTGTTATCGTCTTCTGTTTTATACCGCTCTAAAGACTTTCCGTTCAAATTAGTTATTACTCTGTAAAGATAAACGCCATTAGCCAACTTTTGTCCATATTGATCAGTCCCATCCCATTTAAACTCTGTTATGTTCCTTCCGACTCTTATAGGTCCAAGCTCTTCTTTGGTTATTTCCCTCACAATTTTTCCTGTAATAGTAAGCACCTGTATCCGCAAGTTTTGTGGGACCTCACTACCAGTTAAAGTAAACACGAAAGCAGTAGATGTTGTGAATGGATTGGGATAATTAAACATATTTGATATCATCGGCTTGTTCACCACTTTGAAACCTACTCTATAATCGTTTTGACCTGTACTATTATTACTCTTGTCTCGCGCCGAAACAACTAATTCGTAATCGCCATCATCAAAAAAATCTGGCTTAAAATCAATTTTGGCTGTGTTATTGTCTGTACCGCCATTGTTCATAATCGGAGGTGTAAATGTAAGCGTATCACTGGAAAAACGAAAGTTTCTATATGCACCGTTTGGATAACGAACCTGGATTTTGATAAGCGAGGTATCATCTAACGGCAGAAACTTGCTGTCGTCCTTTAGATTTATAAGAATGTGCGGTTTTGCTGAAACAATATCGTTGTTTAATATATGAACGCCGTCGAACGTAACATCCAATAACGGTTTATACCTATCGGACTTCACATAAAAGGTTTTATAAATAAAATTATTGAAGGCATATTGTTCAGGCTGGTCATTATCTGGATTAAAATACAAGAACAAGGTATTTAGACCAGGATAATTTTTGGTGTCCAGCAAATAAGTAACCGTAATGGTATCGTTGCTAATTAACTTCTTTCCTTTGGGAAGAATTACTTCGTGCGTCGTATTACTGTTGTCGATAATACCAATTCTTATTTTAAGGCTGTCAAAAGATTCGGCACTGATGTTTTTAAAAGACATTTTAATGTTAAGCAGCTCTCCCATTTCCACACTATCTTTTAAAAGGAAATTGACATCGGGATAAATGACGCCTTCGGGAGGAAGTTTACCGATCAACCTCCAATACCTCAATTGATAAGGAGTAGCATTATTTTGGTCCTTGCTAGATAACTTTAGTCTTAAGTAGGGATATTGCGCCGCATCAATAAACGAAATAGTTGTATCGCGGCTGTTTCTTATCGTAGCCAACCGAGTTTCCCCTCCTGACGAACTTCTGCCATACAGATTTACTGCAAAACTGTCAGAAGCGGCCTCCAGATCTTTACCATCCCATCGCACACTGTTCCATTCCACGGCTGGTCCAAACCAGGGCGAACTGACACTACCTTCGAAAAAAGATCCTTCCAATGAAAAACTCTGTACAATATGCTCGTCTACGTTATCGCCAACACGTTGGAAAACGGGGTAGTTTGCATCGCCTTTTTTAAACATAAACAGGAAAGGCAGATTTTGCGTAAACCTGTCAATTTCGGTAAGCCCCAGATTTATAAAGGTCTTGTATAGTGATTTTCCACCCAGTCTGGCTTCATCGCTTTTCCAGGCATCAATAAAAATGGTATTGGGGCCAATCCAGCCGGCATCTTTTCCTACACCTGTCCAATAAATCATAACATAGTTTCCGTTAGGCACTCCTTCCAGCATTTCCATTGCCTTTCTTCGTTGAGAAGTATCATTCATCAAAAACGCAAAACTGTAGGGTGGGGTATGGCAAATAGGGCGGCTTCCAAATCTTCCCTCGCCAGGTGTCACATTATAGTTTATCCAGGGTTTAGCAGTCTTTCCATCAATAACAACAAATTGCAACACATTAAATTCACACATCCATTGAGCAATCAAACTTTCATCCAGCGCCACATCAACTCTATCATATGTGTACGCAGGATATAAACCTATTCTTGCTTTTAAATGGACCTCCTTTTTAGTGTAGTCAAAAATTCTTTGGTCATCCAGATTTAGAGTATCGTAACTACTCTTCTTATGTTGAAAATAATGCCCCTGGCTATATCCCTCCAAACTACTTGAGAGGTAAATGAAGGAAGCTGTACTCCACGCTGCCACAGCAGGTGCAGTAACGGCTTTTGCTACACGCCAATAATAAACTGTGCTGTCTGTTAGCGATAATGCAGGTTTAAATTCCAGAATATTAGTGGCAGCATTAATGGAAACTGTTTTTTTATACGTCGAATTAAAGTTTTCAGTTGTATCGATTTCGAAATTATAGGTTTGCATATCCGCCACCGGGTTAGCAGTTGATGCATAAAATGCAAAATCTGTCTTGTTAACGATGGAAAAGTTATACGGATATATCGGATTTACACCATCATCAATGATATGAAATACTTTGGTAACACTATTATTCGTCTCAGACATCTCCGAAACTTCATCGTCTAAATCTAACGCCACAACAATTTTGTTTTCTCCCTTTTCAATGGCAGGATTGATGGGAACATTGATGCTTACACTGTCTGCAAATTTCCGTCCGGATATTCTCTTTGTTAGTATCAACTTTTCGCTTCCATCTGGCAGCACTCGCTTAATGCTTATATTAAAAGAATCGTTAACTCCTTTACCAATATTCATAAACTTTGCCTGCAATATGAAGGAATTATCGGTTACCAGTAGGGTGGCCGGAAGTTTTACCGAAGCATCTTCTACGATAAAATCGGGTTTACCGCTGGTGTAAAGCTTAACAACCGGATCGCCGTGAAGTGTTATTTCCTCAGCATGCAAACGTGCAAAATAATCACCAGTCCATTTACTAAGCAGATAATGAAAGGATTGTTCAAGCAACTTACCAGTATATCCGCCATATTCATTTCTTGTTATGGCCTGATACATACCGCTCAAGTATGTATTCAGATAGTTTACTATTCCAAAGTGGGTGCTTGCAACAAATCCAATGCAACCTTTTTTGTCAGCAAAAACATATTTTTCTGAGAGTGTTAATACGGTGGATAATCTCGTAGGTTCAAAATTGAATATATCTCCGGCAAGGCAACCGTTTACAAGAAAAAAAGGATATTTTCCCTGGTTATCATAAACAGCAGGGTCGTCAATATTGAATTCGATAACGCTAGCAGAAGAGTGCCCAAAATAATTTAGGATTCCAATTCCATCAGAAAACAAATTCTTCAAGGCTTCGGATGTTAGTTGAGATGCTACAGCCGAGGACTTGCTGAAACTTTTAACATTGCCGCTATAACTTGAATCTTCAATAATATTTCTAAGTTGGTTCATGTACCCGCCAATCTGCGCACTCAATTCTGCATCTCCACCGCCAATGGCATGTAGAATGTTTTTCATCCAACCCCTGCCTTCTATCGTTTGAGGTGCGTTTACACCAATGGACTCAAATTCTTTTACTTTGTCGAGATATATCTCCACTTCGTTGGAGGTAACCGCAGATATCCTTCCTACCGGAATGTCTGCAATGGTTTGATTATCGCGGGCAGCTAATAAGTTATCCGATGCGGGGTATCCAAAAGGCGGAACGAGGTTCAGCTTTTCAAGCAGGGGGCTGCTTTCGTTTTTCCTGGCCTGGTTATAGGAAACACCTTTTCCTATTAGCAGAACGGCACGAGGATCTGCCTGGAAAACATCAACTGCGTATTTAATAAAATTCTTAACGGCAAAGGGATGGCGTTTAATACCAAAGGCAAACTGATCAGTTAACTGGTCTATGTCATATATTTTAGCATTGTATCCGCCGCCGGTACTCGATGCCCTGTATTGTCTGTATGCTTCTACCGGGTTGCCGTTGGGTCCCGAATAAAGCAAAGGATTACTGACTATAATATAATCTCCCTGGTTATTTGCCAGTGCATAGTTCACAAAATTGCGGGTGACAAAGTTGCTGATATTGGTGATATTGGAACTGTGTTCGCTCACCAACACAAGTTTTCTTTGTTGAGCCGAGGGTAATAAGGCAAACCTTATCACGCCGGCTTCGGCAGTATTGCCTTCGTAGCGGATAAAGTTTGTAAGATCGTACAATACAGGAACTGCAGCTCCCGCATTGAAATTACTGATGCGCAAAAGATTGCCATTGGTATTGGCTACCAGGTTAAATACAAAGTTGGATGCCCCGCCGAAGTTGAATTGCCTGGCATAGGTAAGCTCAAATTTTGCAACCACCATCCTGTCGTTCGGGTTTGCTGAAGTGTTGATCATATCAACCTTAGCTGTGCCTGAACTGAGCAGTGCTGCGGGTAACGATACCTGCTGCTTTTGATCGTTGAACGAATCCATTGTCGCGTCTACCAACTGTGTATTGTTCACTTTCACCCTCAGCGTTCGGTTGTTATTGGCATTACCCGATGCTGCTATGTAAAATATACCGTCGGGACCACCGGCATAGGGATACAGGTTGTTGATCGTTTGGCTTAAACCACCACCGGGATAAATATCGTCGCTGCTGTACCCTTCGCCTTTATCATACACCGAAGAATACACATATTCTCCTACAATACCCGCATACCCTGCATTGATTTTATTTTTAAAATATTGTCCCTCTGTATGCATGAAATATGGATCGGGCGAAAGAGGAGATTCATTAACGTTGTTGGCAGCTGTCGCAAACCGGAGATTGTTCCCTTCGGGATTGACTGTTAAAAAATAAGAAGCGGTATCCGTTTCAAGACTCCATTTATCGCAAAGCTGAAAATTGATATTGTAATATAAATTTTTATCGGGCTTGCCGTCATTCATTTCACCCCAAAACTCTATATAGCCATTGCCATCCAGCGCACCGGTTGCAACAGAGGTATACACCGGAACCTGCGTTCCATTGCGCCACAGCTGGAATTGTTCTACCGGTATGTTACCAAGACCTATGGTTTGCAATGACGATTGAGGGATACGGTGCAGCCCATCTTTAGCCACTTTGAATTTGTAGTAGGTTTTCCCATAGTCTATCCATTCGTTGTTATACTGCGCTTTAGCCAGCGTGCAGCACAACAGGAGTAATATGGATAAAATTTGTTTCATTCGAATGTTTTTATTTAGGTTTACCGCTTTTATTTTTTTCTTTTTTCACAAGGTCTAATCTAAGAGAAAAAATATGCGTGTATAATGGGTTGGATTGATTGGCAAGATTGGTAAAGGCGTAGTCGATACCAACATGCTTTAACTTAAAGCCTGCTCCCAGGCTGGGCTGATATATCCACACTTTTTTCTGATTCAGTGTATCGCCGTCGGCTAGTGCCCTCTGGAAATTGTAAACACCGCCTCTTACAAAAAAAACATTTTTGTACCCTAGCTCCACTCCTATTCTTGGATCTGCGCTCACAGGGTTGGCACTGATCACCACATTTCTTCTGCCGTCAAACGTAACGTCGAGGTTGGCTTCGGCAACGAGGTTGAACTGTTTGCCTAATTTAAAATCGTATGCGCCTCCAAGCACCAGGCGTGGGGCGGTAAGTTCAGTTGATTTTACGGGAATGGCATTGTTGGTTAAATACAGTACTTCCTTTTCCTCTTCAGTAAAACTAAAGCTCCATGCATTAAAGGTGGTAGTTACGTCTCGTGCAGCAATGCCTAATTTCCAACGTTTGGCATGTATCTGCACTCCGGCATCTATGCCAAAGCCCCATGCCTTGGCAAAGGTCCCTACATTGCGATAAATTACCTTGGCATTGCCTCCAAAACTAATGGTCTTATCACCAATTTGCTTCAACGTTTGAGCATAAGAAAACAAGAAAGCATAATCTGCCGATGAAAAGGAGCGAATGTTGTTATAATTGATCGATCCGTCTGGTTCTACCAGGTAGAGTGTATTGGGGATGTCGTCTACACCAAAACGCATCAGCGACAGCGCAATGGTTCTTTTATTATCTTTTAAGGGAATGGCTACACTTCCGTAATCATATTTTCCTATCCCTGAAAAATATTCAGCGTGCATAAAATTGATAACGGGATTATCCTTTACGTGCACCAACCCCGCGGGGTTCCAGTAACCTGCATTTCCATCGGCAGTAGAAGCTACCTGTGCACCGCCCATACCTAATCCTCTTGCTCCGGCGCCAATGTTTAAGAATTCGTTGGAATATTTACGGAACTGGGCATAGGAATGTTGAGTCATTCCTAACAGGCAAATTAATATAAAGCTTAAAAGAATGTTTTTCATGCTGTTGATTTTCCCGATAAGCAATTAGATCATTTGCGTGTAAGGAGTTTTGCTTACCCACTTTAGGGCTCAAATATTAATCGATTTCTTTTTATATCTACCTTAAAGTTCAAGACATTATAACGATTTCACTTCTAAATTATTGCATTTGCAAACAGCCTTGGCAAACTAACATTACTTTTGCGCAAAATTACCTGAAAATGACACTTGTAGAAGAACTAAAATGGCGGGGTATGCTGCAGGATATTATACCCGGAACGGAAGAGCAACTGAACAAAGAAATGACTACCGCCTATATTGGTTTTGACCCCACTGCCGACAGCTTGCATATAGGCAGCCTCGTGCCCATCCTTCTGCTGGTTCATCTTCAAAAACGGGGGCATAAGCCTATTGCCTTGATTGGTGGCGCCACTGGTATGATTGGCGACCCCAGCGGTAAAAGCGAGGAACGGAACCTGCTGACGCGCGAACAGTTGGATATAAACGTGGCAGGCATTCGCAAACAACTGGAAAAACACTTAAACTTTGACGCCGATCTTGCTAACAAAGCGGAGTTGGTTAATAACTACGACTGGTTTAAAAATATCAGTTTTATCGATTTTTTGAGAGATGCGGGTAAGCATATTACCGTAAACTATATGATGTCGAAAGACAGCGTGAAAAAGCGCTTCCAGGGAGATGTGGGCATTAGCTATACCGAATTTGCCTACCAGTTAATGCAGGGATACGACTTTTACTGGCTGTACAAAGAAAAAAACTGCAAACTGCAAATGGGTGGCAGCGACCAATGGGGTAATATTACCACCGGCACCGAATTTATAAGGCGCAAAGCGGCGGGAGAGGCATTTGCCTTTACCTGTCCTTTAATTACCAAAGCGGATGGCGGTAAGTTTGGAAAAACAGAAAAGGGAAATGTATGGCTGAATGCAGAACGTACCACTCCTTACCAGTTTTACCAATTCTGGCTAAATGCGTCGGATGAGGATGCTGAAAAATGGATCAAGATCTTCACTTTTCTTGCTCCGGAAACAATTGATACCCTGCTGAATGAACACGCAGCTAATGCCGGCGCGAGACAATTGCAAAAAGCACTGGCTAAGGAAGTAACGATTTTTGTGCATGGTGAGGATGAATACCTGAAAGCGGTTGAAACCACTGAAAAATTATTTTCGCAGCAAAATGCGTCTGCCGAATCATTAAGCGTTGACGATCTGGAAAACATGGAAGGCGTGATTAAATTTGATTACCCTAAAGATAAAATTGAGGCGGGAGTAGACGTAGTTTCTTTCCTGGCAGAAAGCGGTGTATTTCCAAGCAAAGGCGAAAGCAGGAAAACCATACAGAATGGTGGAGTAAGCATTAACAGGCATAAAATAAATGATATAGCCCGGCAGGTAAATGCTGCTGATTTACTGCACAATCAATACATATTGGTGCAAAAAGGAAAGAAAAATTACTACCTGGTAAAGTGCGCATAATAGTTATTCGAATGAAATTTGGTTTACATAGTTTGAACAGCTATTTTTGCGGCCGCTTTTAGCGTTGGTATTGGCCTATAGTATAATGGTAGTACGACAGATTTTGGTTCTGTTTGTCTTGGTTCGAATCCAGGTAGGCCAACAGGAAAAAGGATAAAACATAACGTTTTATCCTTTTTTCATGTAAGAACGTTCCTTCTCTATACTCGTCCGGCAGATTTTGTTTTATTCCAGAAATAATATGAAAGAATTCCAAGTATTACCGGAACGCAGATGAATAAAATGCTTGGATCAAATTTTCCGGCTACTGATATTATTGAGAAAATGGCGCCTCCCAGGTCAAAGAACATGCCGGCGTAGGCCCACTCTTTAATTTTATTCAGGCCTGGAATAAGCAGCACAACACCGCCTATTACTTTTGCAATGCTGATGAACTTTATGAAGTAAACAGGGTACCCAAGATAATCGTGCAAAAACTGAAGCGTCTGTCCCTCCGGATTGATACCGGGAACGGCAGACCAGATCATAAAGCCTGCAAATAAAACAGTAAATACCCAGTACAGAATTGTAGTTGTTTTCATTCGTATATTTTTAGTTTTAGGTGACTCGAATGCCCGCATTACTGAACAGAACATCCGTGCGGGGCCCGCCTGATGAGACGGGAAAACTACGTAAAGACATCTCTCTGTAGCTATATCACGATGCCTCGTTTTTACGCCGGCTTACTTAAGAGGTTGAGGTTGGTACCAAATATTCATCTTTATACAGCATATCTGTCTAAATCACTTCCTGCAATATACTATTTTTCAATTATACTTTCCCAATCAAACTGCCTACCTTAATCGCCGATCAACTTAACGATCCCGTTAGCCGCGATCCAGCCGCTCGTCCAGGCATGCTGAAAATTAAAACCACCGGTTATACCGTCAACGTCCAGTATTTCGCCCGCAAAAAACACCCCCGCACGCTTTTTGCTCTGCATGGTATTTACATCAACTTCCTGCAATTGTATACCCCCTGCTGTAACAAATTCTTCCTTAAAAGTTGTCTTTCCTTTTATCACAAATTTTTGCGCTACCAGGTTTTGCATCAGGCTGTTCTGCATTTTCGTTGTCAGATCATCCCAGCGCTGGTCGCCGGCTATACCACTTTGCTGCAGCAGGTATTCCCACAACCTTGCCGGCAAGCCAAAGCCGTTGCGGCTGGCCATTTTAGTACCTGCATGTTTTTGCCTGATGGCAGGCCAATCGTCGCGAAGACTTTGTTCCGTGTATTCAGGCAGCCAGTTTACCAATATTTCAAACCCGTAATTTTTTTCAGCCAGTTCCCTTGCTCCCCAGGCGCTTAATTTTAGAATAACAGGTCCGCTCATCCCCCAATGTGTTATCAACAGCGGCCCGCGTTGCTCTAGTTTTGTACCGGTTACTTTTACCTGGGCCTCTTCCACACTCACTCCCATTAATTTTGTAATGCTGTTGCCGGGCATATTAAAAGTAAAAAGCGAAGGCACGGGATTGGAGATAGAATGTCCCAACTGCTGCAGCCATTCAAATTGCGATGACTTAGGAAAACCGCCACAGGCTATACAAACGCAATCGGCACGCAGCGTTGAGCCATCGGCGAGCAAGAGCGTAAACGACTGCTCCTCATTTTCGGTGTTGATATTTTTCACATCTTTATGCAGTTGTATTTCCACTCCATAACGGGCGGCTTCTTCTAACAGGCACTGTGCAATGGTTTCGGAAGTATTGCTTTGCGGAAACATCCTTCCGTCAGCTTCTGTTTTTAATTGAACGCCCCGCTGTTTAAACCAATCAATAGTATCGTTGGTAAAGAAATGATGAAATGCTTTTTTTAAAAAGTTGGCTCCACGCGGATACCTTCGTATCATCTCTGTTATGTCAAAGCAGGCGTGGGTTACATTGCACCTGCCACCTCCGCTTATTCTTACCTTGGATAACAGCTTGCCTGTTTTTTCCAGTATCATCACCTTCAATCGCGGCTCCATACGTGCTGCATTCACCGCGGTAAAAAAACCGGCGGCTCCTCCTCCTATTACCACAAGTGTTTTGTGCTTCATTAAAATGTATGTAAATGATCAATCTGCTTTGTCAAATATCCAACAAGTAATTTAAACCGATCCAGGATTGTAAGTTTTTGTCCTTTAATGCTTCTTTCGCCACGGGATTTCTCCTTCGTCGAGGCGACGTTCAAATTAATGACATACTTTATAATCTAAATTTCTTTTCGTCGGTCAGACCGCCGGCCGCGCCCGATACCTGCCCTGGCGTGCCGACCGGCATCCCATCGGCCCGCCCCAAGGGCGGTCTGATGGATGGTGTTAACCTCAAATGAGTATTAACTAACCATCATTGAATTTAAACCATTGAAAAATTTAAAGCGTAACTACACATAGAACCTTTCCTTCGTTAAAGCGACGTTCAGGTTAATGACATCCTAATAACCTTAACTTCTTAATGGTTCGGCTGGTGATTTTGATTAACTTGAAAAAAAAATAGTTCCATCGTTTGTTTTACCGTTTAATTAAAATCATTGCCAGGGGAATGTTGTTTTTCTTTGCCCGAAAGAAAATTTGCTGTGGTTATAATTTGGCCAACCTGAAAGGACCAGCTGTTATTGCCTGCAATCACCCCAATTCTATGATGGACGCCGCATTAATAGGATGTCTATGCAGCCAGCCTGTGCATTTTACCATCCGGAGCGATATGTTCAGGAACAAGCTGTTCAGGTTCTTGCTCCGGTTCTTAAATGGCATTCCGCTATACAGGGTATCGGAGGAAAGAGAGCGGTTGAAAGAAAACTTTACAACTTTTGATGCATGCCGAAAGATACTGGCGGAGAAGGGCATTATTCTTATTTTTTCGGAAGGTGTTACCATGCACGACTGGAAGCTGAAACCGCTCAAAAGTGGCACATATCGTATGGTTGCGCACGCAATGGAAAACAGCGAGCTTCGTGAAACGTTGCAGGTATTGCCCGTTGGATTGACCTACAGCAGTTTTACGCAATTGTCTAAAACAATTATAGTACAGGCTGCGGAGCCATTTTATCCTGGTAAATTATTGGAGAAAAATGAAGATGTACACCCGAGGCTTATCTTTAATGAAAAACTGTTTTCAAATCTATTGCCATTGGTGCCTTGCATGACGTCTGAAAAGGCTCCTAATATTTTATGGTGGCAATCAATCCTTAGCAATATAACGGTTACGAATAACTGTCACTCAACGGTAACATATCTTCACGAGCAGGCAAAGCATTTCTCCGAAACGACTATTACTCCCGACAAGGTGATCCGCACTGAGCCTTTTTACATTTCAAAAAACAAAAAGGATTTCCTCAATGATTGTTTGCTACTGCTGCTGTTAGCATTGCCGGCTATTGGTGGCTTTTTATTGAATGTTGTATATTATTTACCAGTTGTAAAGTGGTGCCGCATAAAAACCAGGGATACGATCTTTTTCGATTCTTTATTGTTTGGAATCGCTACAATCACATATCCTATGTATATACTGTTCCTGGCTTTTATGCTGCATTATATAACCCCGGTTGCATGGTGGATATGGCTGCCAGCAATTCCCGTTACCGGATGGTGCGCACTGCAGGCGAATGTTAAGCTACAAAGCATTGTACATTACGCAAAGAGAAAAAACAAATAGTCCCTCAAAAAAAAGGAGGTCGCAAATTGCGACCTCCTTTTTTTTGAAAAACTTTCTGGA
>JBQCGX010000137.1:0-12600 GCA_051955255.1 Agriterribacter sp.
GCTATATAACGGACAACCCCCAACGTGAAAAGCTTAGCTGGCAGGGAGAGCAGAACTTTATGCGGACAGCCATTAACTACAACTACAACATGTATAATATGTACCGTAGTTTGGTTCAGAATATGAAGGATGCGCAGCACGGCAACGGGCTGATACCCGACATTGCACCGGAGTATATGCAGTTTGATGGACCTTTTGTAGATTCTCCTGAATGGGGAACAACCGGCATTCTTGATCTATGGTTCCTGTATAAGTTTTATGGCGATACGATGATGATCCGAAAAGCATACCCCATGATGAAAGCGTATGCGCAATACCTTCAAGGCAAAGCCGAAAACAACCTGCTGCTGTATGGCCTGGGCGATTGGTTGGATGTTGGCAAAGTAACGCCCAAAGGAATCACGGCTACTGCCTATTATTTTAAAGCAATAGAAGCATTGGGTCTAATGGCTGGAATTATTGGTGAAAAAAACGATGCAGCTCAGTACAGGCAATCAGCCGCGGCCATTAAACAGGCATTCAATCAAAAATGGTTTGATGACGAACGAAAAATATATGCCACCGGCAGCCAAACAGCAATGGCTATGCCGTTAAGTTTGAGATTGGTGGAGGATCAATACAAACAGCAGGTATTAAACAATCTCATTCGCCAGATACAACAAATAGATTCCAACCGGCTCACTGCCGGCGATGTAGGACATAAATTCCTGGTAAAAGCCTTGTACGAAAACGATCATCCCGAAGTGCTGTATAACATTACCAAACGCGCAGATGCACCGGGTTATGCTTTTCAGTTGAACATGGGCGCCACGGCATTAATTGAAACATGGGATGGCAAAGCATCTCAAAACCAGTTGGCAATGGGGCATATACTGGAATGGTTTCACGAAGGCATTGCGGGTATCCGGCAGGGTGAGCATTCGGTCGCCTTTAAAAATATTGTCATTCAGCCACAACCAACAGGCGATATTCATGCTGCCAGCGGTAGCTTTCATTCGCCTTACGGATGGATCAGAAGTGATTGGGAGTTGAAAAACGGTATGTTTTCGATTCATGTAGAAATACCTGTAAATACCAAAGCCAGACTTGTGCTGCCTGTTCAAAAAAATGCAAAGCTGCTGCTGAACGGAAAGCCCGTTAAACCTGTCAGCTATCAAAATAATGCACCTGTAATCAATTTGCCGCCGGGCATACATCATGTAACCGTTGCCGCAAACAAAAGCTGGTGAGCTGTAGCCGTCAGCAAATCAGTTTAGCGTTTGGGGTTTATTGCTTACGGCGAGCAAGGCCCAAACGGTAAACTCAAAACCCAAAACTCAAAACAAACTGATAGCTGACGGCTGACTGCTGATAGCTTTTAATCAGTTACAATGTTATAAAAGCATATTTTTTAGATATCTAACTGTAAGTTTAAGCGAAAGATGCATTCTAATTTCATTCCTCTAAACAATACTGATATCACTAACGATTGATTAATAAGTCAACAGTCGGGGAAACGACAGTAACGAACACACGTAAGCTATGGCATAACAAAATGATTTATATTGTGTATCCCGATTGTTAAACGAATGCTATGATGAAAGTTGTACAGAAGTTATTTGCTGCCGGATTTTTTTTAATGGTTTCCCTGGCTTCCATGTCGTTTATACGCCCTGATCCCCCAACCCCGTTTCAAATTGCCAACCTGCGTTGCGAGTATCTTAACAACCCGCTCGGGATTGATGCCGCTCATCCCCGGTTCAGTTGGGAAATGGTTTCAGCCGAAAGAGGCAAAAGTCAGAAAGCGTATCAACTGATCGTAGCAGACAGTGAAGAAGCCATCGGCAGGAATGAAGGCAATGTATGGAATTCCGGTAAAGTAACTGCTAATGAAAGTTTCCATATTTCGTATAACGGTAAACCATTGGCGTCTGGCAAAGACTATTTCTGGAAATTGCAGATATGGGACGAACAAAATAATGCTTCAGGCTGGAGCGAAGCACAGCATTTTTCGATGGGGCTGCTCAGCAAAACAGACTGGAAGGCCAAATGGATAGGTGCGCCTACTGTGCAACCTGTAACGGCGCAGGATGAAAATATTATTCCACCATCGCCCCTGCTCCGGAAAGAATTTGCCATTAAAAAGCAGGTAAAAAAAGCAAAGCTGTATGCAACCGCATTAGGTGTTTACGAAATGTACCTGAACGGCAAAAAGATCGGCGACAGGATATTGGCTCCCGAATGGACGGATTATTTTACCCGTGTGCAATACCAGACTTACGATGTAACGGAGATGCTTACCGGCAATACCAATGTTATAGGTGCAATGCTGGCAGATGGCTGGTATGCCGGTGTGTTGTTTACGCATGGCAAACCGCAAAGAGGCAATTATGGTTTTGACAGGAGGCTGCTGGCACAACTTGAAATTGAATTTACCGATGGCTCAAAGGAACTGGTAGTTACAGACGAAAGCTGGAAAATATTGCTGGACGGACCAATGAAAGAAGCTTCCATCTTCGACGGAGAGCTGTTTGATGCAAGATATATACCTGCCAAATGGATGGAGCCTGGATTGGATACCCGGCGCTGGGACGATGTTGCGGTAGACAATACGGTAAAGATCACACTCAATGCGCAGATCAATGAACCCATCCGGATTGTAAAGGAGATAAAACCGATTAATGTTTTCAGAGCACCCAACGGCAATTATATTTTTGACATGGGGCAGAATATGGCAGGCTGGGTACATATAAAATTACCTTACAATCCCGGGAAAAAAATAATTATGCGTCATGCTGAGATATTGATGGAAGATAGCACGCTGTACACGCAAAATCTCCGCACCGCCAAACAAACCGATACGTATATCCCTGCCCGTGAGACCACTATCGATTATCAACCCCGTTTCACCTATCATGGATTTCGTTTTGTGGAAGTGGCGGGACTTACGCAGCCGCCTACTGTTGAAAATGTAACTGGCAAAGTAGTAGCCTCTGCGTCGGAACTGGTTTCCGATTTCAGTTCTTCGCACAATGATATTAACCGGTTATGGAAAAATATTGTCTGGACGCAACTTAGCAATCTGCATGGTATACCCGAAGATTGTCCACAACGCGATGAACGTTGTGGCTGGATGGGCGATGCACAGATCTTTTGCCAGACCGCCATTTACAATATGGACCTCGGTGCTTTTTACAGCAAATGGTTTAAGGATATACGCGACCGGCAAACACCTGAAGGACGCTATCCCAATTACGCCCCACAGGTAGGTATGACTTTTTATGATGCGCCGGGATGGACCGATGCTGGTATCATTATACCCTGGAAAGCCTACCTGAATTACGGCGATAAAAGAATCCTGGAACAACATTATCAGTCGATGAAACAATTTATCGACCACGTTTATAAAGAAAACCCTAACCTGATACGCGTAAAAGCGGTTGGACAAGATTATGGCGATTGGGTGAATGGCAATACGATTAAAGCTACCGGTTATCCTACAGACAAAGGCAGTGTTCCTAAAGATCTTTTCTCCACCGCTTTCTTCGCTTACTCTACACAAATACTGGCAGATGCCTCTAAAGTGTTGGGTAAAAAGAAAGAGTATGCTTTTTACAATAACCTTGCTAAAAAAATAAAAGCGGTATTTGTAAAAGAATTTATTGACAAAGATGGCCGCGTAAAGGGTGAGACGCAGGCTGGTTATGCGTTAGCGTTAGAGTTTAACCTCATGCCCGAAAACCTGCGTGCCAATGCGGCGAAGCTGATGGTTGACGCCATAGCGGAATACGATTACCGGGTATCAACAGGCATTCAAACCATTACCAGGATGATGAACCAGTTGAGCCAGAACAACCACACCGATATTGCGTATCGCCTGCTGGAAAGCAGGAGATTTCCTTCATGGCTGTATTCGGTTGACCAGGGTGCTACTACCATTTGGGAACGTTGGGATGGTTATGTAAAAGGCAGGGGCTTTCAGCGCTGGCAAATGAATTCGTTCAACCAGTATGCCATTGGTTCCGTGGGCGAGTGGATGCACAATACAATTATTGGTATTAATTATGATGAAGCGCAACCCGGCTACCGGCATTTCATTTTAAAGCCTACTCCCGGAGGGTCGCTTACATGGGCGAAAGGAAGCTACAAAGCCATTACAGGAAAGATAGAAGTATCGTGGAAAAAGGAAGGCAGTACATTGTCGGTTGAGGTAGACATTCCCGCCAATACTACGGCAACGCTCATACTGCCGGCAACAAAAGATATTACAGAAAACGGAGTGCCCGTTTCCGGTAGTAAGCACATCAGGATAGCGGGAAAAAAAGACAACCATACATCATTAAACCTGGCATCGGGTAAATACCGGTTTAGCATGCCAGGCTGATAAAAACAGTTTTATGAGAGGACTAACCGGTAAAATAGCATTGGTAACAGGTGGTTTGGGCGACCTTGGCTATGCCACCGCACAGCGATTGAATGAAGAAGGATGCAAAGTGATCATTGCTGACCTGCAGCCCGATAATGAAAACAAGGCGAAGGCCATCAAAGCTTATTTTGTGCAGGTTGATATTAGCAATGAGGCAGCAGTAGAAAATGCTTGTAATGATATTGCAGCAAAAGTGGGCAACGTACATATCCTCGTAAACACTGCGGCCTATTTTGTATTCAAAGGGGTAGATGCAACAGAGGCAGATTGGACCAAGGTGAATGCGGTGAATATTGGCGGAACATCCCTCATGGCAAAATACATTGTACCACAGATGCGGAAGAATGGAGGCGGAAGTATCATCAACTTTTCATCGGTGAGCGGTTTTGTAGGACAGTCGAACTTCGCCACCTACAACGCCACCAAATTTGCGATAAGAGGATTGACAAAATGCTGGGCGCAAGACCTGGCGCCAGATGGAATAAGAGTAAATACGTTATGCCCGGGCTATATTTATACTAAAGCGTTTATTGATTCCTGTGAGAAGCTGGGACTTGATATTGAAGAAGAAAACAAACGGGCATCGGCCATGCACCTGCTCAACCGGCAGGGTAGGGTGGAAGAAGTGGCCGCCGCCGCCGCTTTTTTGGCAAGCGATGATGCTTCTTTTATTACCGGCAGCGATTTATTGGTAGATGGCGGCTACCTGGCAAAATAAAAAAGTAAGTATGCAACTGATTGATTTATCGCATCCGCTCGAGCACGGGCAGCAAACTTTTCCAAACGATCCAAAACTGAGCATCATACCTCACGGTAATACCAAAACGCTGAGGTATAATATAACACAGATCTCTATCGGCTCACACCAGGGCACGCATCTCGATGCGATGTATCATTTTCTCGATGATGGAAAAACGCTCGATCAAATGCCCCTGCATTGGTTTTATGGAGTAGCGCATTTGTTGCGCATACCCAAAAAGGCAAACGAAGAAATAACGGTAGCGGATTTTTTACCGTACGAACATCTGTTGCAACCGGAGGCAAAAATCATTTTTGAAACCGGATGGCATTTCCATTTTGGTAAAGACTATTTTTTCTCCGACTTCCCGTCGCTTACACAGGAAGCCGCAAGATACCTGGCAGATAAAAAAATAAGAATGTTGGGAATGGATATACCTACACCTGGTAAAGACTGGTATGAACTGCATCATATACTCCTGCCAGCAGAAATTGTAGTGGTGGAAAGCCTGGCCAATTTGAACAATGTGCCAGACCAATTTACATTCATGGGGTTCCCTCTGAATTTTAAAGGAAGGGATGGTTCGCCCATACGTGCGGTAGCAATGGTAGATAGCACTAACGTGCAAGCATAACCTGTTGAATAACGACTCACCTTTCAAATACACATTGAAATAAAAAATAACCACGGCCGTAAACTTTGGTTAGCCATGCTGCGGTAATCATTCCGGGCAATGCACCTGTTTCAACGAGAACAATAATACAGCTTAACGTAAACGAGGATATTAAAATGCCCAGGATGAAAGCGTTATTTTACCCAGCCCACAATGAATTGTTGCTAACAGAACAGCCCATGCCCGTTTGCAAACCCAACGAAGTGCTGGTAAAAGTAAGTGCATGCGGCATTTGCGGCAGTGAACTGGAAACTTTTAAAACCAGGAGTACGAGGCGCATACCCCCGCTTATTATGGGACATGAGTTTTGTGGCGTTATTGAAGCCGTGGGAAATGAAGTGAAAGATTGGACAAAAGGAACCACCGTGGTCAGCAACTCCATTGTGTTTTGCGGCAAGTGCGATAGCTGTAAAGAAGGCAAAACGAATTTGTGTAAAGACAGGGAAGTGTTTGGCATGCATCGCAACGGCGCCTTTGGCGCTTATGTAAATGTGCCGGCTGCGTCTCTCATAAAAATGTCTCCCGATACAGATCCCAGGAAAGCCGCCATTACAGAACCATTGGCCAACGGCGTTCACCTGGTGAAGCTTACCCAGCATCTGGCTATAAAAAATGTGCTGGTAATAGGCGCCGGGCCTATCGGGCTAACAGCACAGCAGGCCTTCAAAGCGTTGCGACATGTAAATACAATTGTTGCCGACATTAGAGAAGAACGGTTGAAAGTGGCAAAAAATATAGGTGCAACGGGTGTGGTGAATCCGTTAACACAAATTGTGGCAAATGCTGTAAATACCCTCACACAAGGTGAACCCATTGATTTGGTCATTGATGCGGTGGGCGCTCCGGAAACAAACAAAATGGGCCTTGATATTGTGAAACCTGGCGGAGCATTATTGATAATAGGATTGTACAATAACAGCAAATCATTATTGAGCTATGACATTATACTTCCCGAAAAAACCGTGATGGGCAGTTATGCTGCCACCCAAAGCGATATGAAGGATGCGTTGGCATTGATTGCCGATGGCAAAGTAGATGTAAGCTCATGGATACATTATTACCCGTTAGAGAACGGCAGGCAGGCATTTTTTGATATGATGGAAGCCAAAGGAAACCATATAAAATCGGTGATTGTATTTGAATAAGAATATTCCTATGGAAAAAGTATTGATTACAGACTATGGATTTAAGCACGTTGAACAGGAAGAACGTTTGATAACAGCCGCAGGCTTCGCATTCCATACGGCGCAGTGTAAAACAGCAGAAGATGTGTTGACCCACGGCGCCGATGCTGTGGCATTGCTGGTACAATGGGCGCCGGTAACAGCAGCCGTAATGGATGGGTTAAAAAAATGTCGCCTTATTGTAAGGTACGGTATTGGCGTAGACAATATTGACCTGGAAGCTGCAAAGAGTAAAGGCATTGTGGTTTGCAATGTGCCCGATTATTGCATTGCCGAGGTGGCGGACCATACGGTGGCCCTTGCATTGGCATTGTCACGGCAACTTACTACTACGCATAACCGTACAATAAGTGGCGAATGGAAAATTATACCACCACAACCCGCGTTGCCTTTTTATGAAATGAACTTTGCCACCGTTGGCTTTGGAAGGATAGCAAGAGAAGTATTGAAGAGAACAGAGCCCTTCGGATTTAAAAAGATGGCTTACGATCCCTTTGTAACAGAAGCCCAAATGGAGGCACAGGGTGTTTTGCATGTTGATTTTGAAAAGTTGGTTAAAGAAGCAGATATTATTTCCCTGCATTTGCCACTCACACCGCAAACACATCATCTCATTAATGCCCAGGTGTTGGGCAAAATGAAGAAAGGAGCCATATTGGTGAATACTTCGCGCGGTGGACTGATCGACACCATTGCATTGGCAGCCAAATTAAATGAAGGCACCCTGGCTGCCGGGCTGGATGTTTTTGAAAAAGAGCCGTTGCCAACCGATCATCCGCTTACCCACTGCAATAGTGTTATACTCACTTCCCACACTGCCTGGTACAGCGAGAGAAGCGTTCCAACCCTGCAGCGCATGGCAGCAGAAGAATTGGTGAGAGGACTTACTACGGGAGCGGTGAATAACCAGGTTGCTTAATCGCAGACTGCGGAGAATATTTTTTAGCGCCGGTCTGTAGCGTGGATATGAAGCACGTGCAGACCGGTGATTTGTCGTTACTTATTTTACAATGTATGGTTGTTGTATTGGGGGTAAAGTGGTTAGCGATTAAGCCAAGTAATAAGACTGCGGAGACTATAGTAGCGCCGCAACGCCGCACTACAAGACCTGCACCAGTGGAGGATCTGCGTAAAAATTTGCACCGGTCTGCGGGAAAAAAATTCTTTCCTGCGGCTAACACAATGATGTTGGCAAACTGTTATGCCCCCCATTTTTTTCCACTTTGAATTATTGCTTTATATTGAAGCAGATTTTGGACTATGCAGCCGCTTCTTATTAAAGTAAATGTTCCTCAAAAGTCGTCGTTTAGCATTAACCGCTATTCGTATAGCGATCAATTTCCCGGTATCTGGCATTTTCACGATGAGTATGAGCTAACGCTCATTGAAAAAAGCAACGGCAGCCGCATGGTCGGCGATCATATTGAAAGGTTTAAAGTAGGCGACCTGGTATTGATTGGAAAAGGATTGCCCCACACCTGGCGCAACGACGACGAAAAGACCAGCGATACCTCGGAGGCGCTTGTGATCCACTTCCTGGAAAATTTTTTAGGCGATGCTTTTTTTAACCTGCCCGAAATGTATAAAATAAAGCGGCTGCTGGAACGCTCAAAGCGAGGGCTGAAAGTAAGCGAGGCATTAGCCCCTAAAATAGCACGTTTGATGAAGCAAATTGAAGGAACTGTTGGGGCTGAACGTGTATTGCAACTGCTCAACATTTTAAAACTGCTTTCGGAGTCGGCCCAGTTAGAAGAACTATGCTCCGAAGGATTTACCAATTCTATTAACTACACCGATGCCGACCGTTTAAAACGTGTGTACGAGTATATCATGAACAATTTCCAGGAAGATGTAAGCTTGTCCAAAGCAGCATCCGTGGCGCATATGAGTCCCACTGCATTCAGCCGTTATTTTAAGGGCAGAACACGCAAATCGTATACGCAATTTGTAATTGAAATGAAAATAGGGTATGCCTGCAAGTTACTCATCAACGAAGAAATGTCTGTAGCCGAAGTATGTTACCGGAGCGGCTTTCAAAACCTGTCCAATTTCAACCAGCAGTTTAAAAGTATTACCAATCTTACGCCCAAAAAGTATCAAACCCTGCATGCGGTTACGTAGCAGTGAGCTGTCAGCCTTCAGCTATCAGACCCCCTGGGTTACAGGTTATAAGCTGCAGGTTGCAAGAGATGGTCATATTGTGTCTTGCTTTTTGATTCTTCGGTTTTGTGTTTTATTTTTTTGTTTCTTGTATCTTGTTTTTTGGTTTTTATTTTCTCTCACAGCCTCTCAGCTTTTGTTCAGCAGTATTTTCTTAAGCAACACGATCTGCCCCAGGTGGTAATAACAATGTTCTATCATGGCTTCAATATTGCGGCGATAATTTCCATATTTTTCGTCCACAAAAATCGATGACAGTTTTTCTTCAGGCATTTGCTCCACCAGGCTTGCAAATTTTTCTGCATCTGCCCAAAGCTGGTTTTTTACAGCCTCCCATTCCTTTTCCGATTGAACCGGCGTAAAAGCAAAGCTGTACTCGTCCTTTATATCAAGCGGACCGCCTTCAAACACTTTTATCACCCCGGCAATATAATAATGTATATGTCTCGTTAGCAACTCAACGGTGTTTAAAGAATGTACCCTTGTTACCGCAAGCTTCCAGTCCAGTGCGGATAACTGATCTTTGAAGTTGGTATTGGCAATCCATCGGCCATTTAATAGTACTTCTGTAAAGCGATGCGAAAGTTGTGGTCCTGATTCCATCGTTATTGCTTTTATTACATAGAAGGAGCACGGAAACTTTAGGGATCAATGTGCTTTTCATGAGCGCTTTGCAAAATAATCATTTTTGCTGTAACAGGTTAAGGATGGATTTCAATCCGTCCAAATATCAAAATGTCGAAGCTTAACGTATCACTGGCTGTAACTTTCGCTCATTTCGCGTATTTTAATATGACTTTCGGTAACGTATAACCGATATTCGTACATTTCCCATGCAGGCAATCGTTATTATACCATGTCATTTAGTTAAGGTTAGCATAATGTTATTTCTCAAATTCTACAAAGCATCGCGGCCTACTTAAACTAGCGTTTATATACTGTCGGTCAAACCACCAGCCGCGGCCAATACCCGTTCTGGCGGGCCGACCGGCATTCCCATCGGCACGCCCAAAGGGCGGTCTGATGGATGACCGCCGTGAATAAGTATTAACTAAACGATATTGATTATCATACCTGCCTTTCGATCAGTATCGTACCAATTCATCATTGATACTGTCATCTTTCAATGTAGTTCGGATGAAACCTGCGGTTTATTTCATTTAAGATCCGCGATTGTTACGATTTTATGGGTAAATACTTATTGGTTTTGCTCTTCTGGTAGTTTAACTTGCCCGCGGTATCTTTTGTATGCTAACTCATGCTTTTGCTAGCTGATTCTTACTCCTCACTTTATGGCATTTTTTGAAATAAACAAGGCGTCATGCATACAGCTTCTTTGCGTAAACGAATGGTAGGACCTTTGAAAGGATTGTCTTTACATCATCGCATTCCTTTATTAACCTGTTTGCTTCTTTTTATAGTTGTAGGGCTTTTTATCACCATTTCCTATTTTAGCATCCGTAAAATTGAAGCAGGCTCAGCCCGCGAAAGAATAAAGTCGTTAACCGCGCAGGCAAGCTCCATGTTTTCAGAGTCCATCGACGACATGGTAAAGTCCACTGCAGAAGCAGCAGCTTCGGTGTATTTGCAACAATATTTCGATTCCAGCCGCAATATTGCCAAAGCGTTGGAAGTGTTGAACCGTTATGCCGGCAATCATATACATGAGCGCACCTTTCTTTTCAACAACCAGTTTGACCTGCTGCTGTTTTCTAACCGGAACAGTCTGGCAGCAGATGAAGATGTACGCCGGTACATTCCAACAATTCCGGACGGCAGCTTAAAAGCCGGTTATATTTACAAGATCAATGATACGGTGTATTATCCCGTGGTGGCCCCGGTAAAAATTGGAGGGGAGGTAAAAGGGTATGTGGTGCGGTGCCGCCAGGTGCGCGTTACCAGCAAAGTGCTCGACCAGTTCTCTGCGTTAGCCGGCCGAGGCGTTGCCTTACTGGTAGGCAACAAAGACGGAAGCCTGTTCACCGATCTTTCTAAACCTGTATCCTACCAGCTTCCGCCCAGTGCTTCCAAACCCGGAGGCATATACGAATATGGCAAAAAGGAAGGCTATGCGCAGATAGGCAGTTACGAGTTGATTGCCGGCACGCCCTGGCTGGTGGTAATGGAAGCGCCGCGTTCCCTGGCATTTCGCGGGTCTGTATTATTCCTCAAGTGGATGGTAGCAATGGGTGCTTTACTGATAGCACTAAGTTTATTTATTGCGTGGCACATGGCCCGCAATTTAACCCGCCCGTTGAACGACCTCATTGTATCTGTAACCGCGCTGGGCAAAGGCAATAAAAGCACGCCCGTTCCGGTGCATCGTACCGATGAAGTGGGAGCGTTGGCTCAATCCTTCAACACCATGTTATCGCGGCTGCAGGTAGCCAATAACGAAACCAGGGAGCAGATACTGGCATCTGAACAATTGAATAAAGAATTGAGGCGACTGTCGGCACACCTTAGTTCCGTGCGCGAAGAAGAACGCGTAAGCATTGCACGCGAACTGCACGATCAACTGGGGCAACTGCTTACAGCGTTTAAAATGGATGTGCATGCCGTAAAAAGAAAGGTTGGAACCGATGCCAACCCGCTTATAATGGAAAGGTTGAAAGCGATGGAAAGCAATGCAGATGAAGGTGTGAAGTTTGTAAGAAAACTTTCATCCGAATTAAGGGCAGGGCCGTTGGAAGATCTTGGACTGCTGGCCGCCTTGCAGTGGTATAGCGACAGCTTTACACAACGCTACCATATACCGGTACGCATCCAGTCAAACCCAACTTATATCGAACTTCCCTTGCAGATAGCCACGGCACTTTTCAGGATATTCCAGGAGTGTCTTACCAATGTAGCCAGGCATGCAGCAGCAACCGAAGTAAACGTATCCGTTAGTTTGCAGGATGAATTGCTCACCATGAGCATTGCTGACAATGGGAAAGGCTTTAATAGTATTACTGCTGCGCAGCCCAAAACGCTCGGTTTGCTGGGCATGAAAGAACGAGCATTGATCATAGGTGCACAACTGGACATCCGCTCTGCTCCCGGTGCAGGCTGTACGGTGGAATTGACTTTGGAGATGGTGAAAGGTGAGAAGTGAAAGGTGAAAGAAACCAAAAGCCAAGAAGCAAAAAACAAAGATGAAACTGTCTATCCATGCAACCCGTAACTTGAAACCTGCAACCAGTGTGCTGATCGCCGACGGCTGACCGCTCCCGCCTTCATCTCAAAAAAAGCCGGATTCATCGCATCATTTTGCAAAGCAGCAATGGCTTTGGGCAGAAAGTTCTACTTTTCCAAAATGAAGCCTGGCTGGTATACCAAAAAAGTATGGGTGGTTACAATACATGCCGTTATATGGATCGGCCTGTTTTGCCTGCCATTCCTTGTGCGCCCGCACGGCGATAATGACGAGGCAAACAAACAGGCGGCGCTTACTACA
>JBQCGX010000138.1:0-26913 GCA_051955255.1 Agriterribacter sp.
GGCTGTAAAACCAAGGAATTTGAAGGATATCCACAATTGAAATGTGGATTTTAAAAAGAAAAAAAGTAACAAAAAAAGAAAAAGGTAATAGTAATAATAGTGTCTACTTTTTTCAGGACATGACATACTTCTTACCCTACGCCTACACCTTCCACCTTATACCTTCCACCTTCCCCCTTTATTTTATTCCGTTCTAAGCGATTTCACTGGGTTTGCCACGGCAGCTTTTATTGCCTGGAAGCTTACTGTAAACAATGCAATGGCTATTACCAGCAAGCCGGCTACGGCAAACATTGTCCAACTGATCGTGATCCGATATGGATAATTTTCAAGCCATTTGTTAGAGGCTATCCATGCCAGTGGAATAGCAATGATCAAAGCAATCATTACCAGCTTTAAAAAATCTTTTGACAGGATCGTAACGAGGTTGTTTACCGATGCCCCCAACACTTTCCGGATACCAATTTCTTTGGTGCGCTTTTCAGCAGAGAGCACCGATAATCCGAACAAGCCAATGCAGGAAATGAAAATGGTGAGAATGGCGCTGAACAACATAATGCTTTTCCACTTAGCCTCTGCTTCGTAGCTCCGAAGGTTTTCTTCGCTCAGAAATTTATAGGTGTAAGGGTTGAATGGAAAAAGCTTCTTATATACTTTTTCGATGTGTTTAAGACTTGCTGCGGCTGTGTTGTTTTTTATTTTTATAAACACGATCCCGTATGGATTCCGGGGTTTCATGGTGAAAAGCTGCGGACCGATCTTTTCATTGAGCGATCTGAAATGATAATCCTTTACCACACCTACAACAGTATATTTTTCGTTTTCGTTGTACCAGAAATTCACTTCCTGTCCCAGCGGCGTTTTCCAGCCGGCTTTTTTTACAAAACTTTCATTTACCAGAACCGAATGTGTAGAATCGGATGGAAAATCTTTTGAAAAATTTCTTCCCTGCGCCAACTGAATTTTCAACGCAGGCAAATAGGTTTCGTTTATTGTTTCGTACGAAAATTGTATGATAGAATCGCTGTTCACCTTAGCGGCGGTGCCCCATTGTCCGCCATTTTTGGGAGCTACTGCTATGATATTGGGGTTTTTCAGCAATTCGCTTTCAAACACTTCTGCCTCGTTACGGCTAAGCGAATTTTTATTGATTCCGATAAGATCGCTGTCGTCGTATCCCAGTTTTTTGTTGGTGAGATAACTGAATTGTGCGTATAAGGTAAAGGTGGCTATGATCAGGAACGATGCCAGCGCAAATTGCAATACCACCAACGATTTTTGCAGGTAGTTTTTTCCTGCCAGCATAAAGCGGCTGTACAACGTTTGCACAGGATTGTAACCGGAAAGCACCAATGCGGGATAGAAGCCGGCTAACAATCCGGTGAGCAAAAAAAGAAGGATGTAGTAAGCAATAAGTTTTACATCGAACAAATAGGAGATGGACAAAGCCTTGTTGGCAAGATCGTTGAATAAAGACAATACCAATTGTACCAGTAGAACAGCAAACGCAAATGCAAAAAGGCAAAGCAAAAAAGATTCGCCCATAAATTGTGCAATCAACTGTTTCCGGTCGCCGCCCACCACTTTGCGTATGCCTATCTCCTTTGCTCTTTTTATGGAACGTGCTACCGTTAGGTTAATAAAGTTGATGCAGGCAATCAGCAAAATAAAAACAGCAATGCCCGAAAGAATGTAAGAGTACATGGGATTGCTTGCATTGGAAAGACCATTCTGAGCCGGCAGTTCAACGCTCATGTGCATGTCTGTGAACGGCTGCAACATATAATCTGTATGACCATCTATAACCGGACCGTACTTTTCTAAAATCGATTTCAGGGCATCTTTTGAATCCCGCGCATAAAATTGTTGCATCTTTTTTTCAACACCGGCAACATTGGCAGCAGGCGTTACCGTAACAAACGTGTTGAGAAAAGTATTGAACCAGTTTTCGGCGTTCTGATATTCTTTAGGATCCACAATCATTGGCAGCAAAGCCTCAAACTTGATTGACGAGTTTTGCGGGCATCGTTTAGCCACTGCAGTTACCGTGTGAGGTTGAAAATCATTGTCTTTTTTTATCATTACCACTTTCCCCACAGCATCGGTTGTACCAAATTGCTTTTTTGCAAAGTCTTCGCCGATCACAACCGAATAAGGTTCCTTCAGGCAGGTTTTTGCATTGCCATCTAACAGCGGAAAAGAAAAAACAGAAAAAAAGCTGCTGTCTACTTTCAGGAAACCTTGTGAGTGTACTTCAGTACCTGTTTTTATATCTTCCTGTGCGCTTTGAATACGCGTAAAGCCGGTAAGCTCCGGAACGGCGGCTGTAAATTTGGGTCCCTGGAAATATCCGCTGTTACCGTCTTTGCGGCCTTTGCCATCCTTGTTAACGCTGTAAGATACTACACGGTATATGTTCTGAACGTTTTGATGAAACCTGTCGTAACTGATTTCATCCTTCACATACAAAATAATGAGCATGGCAGAGGCGAGTCCCAGGCTCAGGCCAATTACGTTGATGAAAGAGTATATCTTATTTCTGCGTAGATTTCTGAAAGCAGTTTTTAAATAGTTGCGGAACATAAGCTGGAGTTATATACCGTTTGGTTCAACAGGTATACCACATAACAACTGGTTGATAACCAGTTGTTATGAAGGAAGTATGATTGGATGGATGTACGCAATTGAACGCCCACTGTCCGAAAACGAACAACCTGTTTACGAAAGAAGCTGCTGCAGTTCCTTTTCGGTAAAATCAAGCAGGCTTTTTAGCTGCATGTCGGCAGCATTCCATTTTAGCTGATGTTGAAAAACGGGCGCCGGTACTACTACGCATTTCATGCGGGCGGCTTTTGCGGCTATCATGCCGTTAAAAGAATCTTCAAAGCAAATACATTGTATGGGATGTTTGTTCAGCTCTGCCGCGCAATTCATATACACTTCAGGGTGAGGCTTACCGTGAGGTAATCCCTCTGCAGAAGTGGTAGCCTCAAAGTAATGGCGAATGCCAATCTTATCAACCACTACATCTACCAGGCTCATAGGCGAAGAAGTAGCCAGTCCGATGGTAAAATTTTTACTTTTGAGCAGTTCCAGCACTTCTGTTACACCCGGCATAATAATGCCATGCAAACTAATTTTATCTATGGCTTTGTTAATGATCCTCTCTACAGCATCGTCGCCAAAGCGGATGTCTACACCAAAAAAGCTGAACCAGTGTGTAATCCACTCACGCGTGCGCAAACCGGTGGAACTTTGGTATTGTTCGGTGGTGAGTTCTATATCAAATTCTTTTAGCAATTCAGCGCCTGCTTCTTCCCATAAAGGTTCAGAATCTATCAGCAGGCCGTCCATATCAAAAATAAAGGTATCAGGTTTCATGCCGCAAATATATAGGGAAGTTGTATAGAGGACGACCGCATGCGGAACTTTATAAGCATAAAATCAGCTTTAATAATACTTGGCAGAACTGGCGTAGGTCTGAAGCGTTGGAAAGAGCACTGGTTGACCTGTGCTTCGATAGAAAAGTAAGTATTGGGCACAGGTCTGGCCATAATCGCAAGGCAATGCTACAGGACCTGCGCCGGAATGAATAGAAAAAGGTTGCCAACCTTCCGAATGTTGGCAACCTTTTTTGCGCTGGAGGCAGAGATCCGAACGATTACTGCAAAGCAAATATCACGCTCACTTCGTACCTGAGTTTTATTTTTTTAAAATCAACCGCAGGTTCTCCTGCTGCTGCATCAAACGCCTGCTCTTTCAGCATTGTGTTAGACGCCATCATATTCCTGTAAACAGGCATTACGGTATAATCTGTAGGCTCCTGGATAGTAACGGCAACGCCTACTTTTTCACCAATAGCATCGCTGAGGTAAATGGCCTTTTCCTTTGCCGCTTTCACCGCCTGTATTTTTAACTGCTTGCGGTATTCTTCTATTTTGCTGTGCGATGTTTTAGCTATGAAAAATCCCTGTGTGGCTTCGTCGTCGAGCTTTTCTACCAGTGCATCTATCTTTGCGGTGTTGGCAAATTTTACCAGGTAGCTGATGCTGGCCATCATATCCGGATTTTTTTTCTTTTTCCTCAACCAATAGTCGCTGTCTGCGCCGGTATAAGAAGCGATGCTGATGTCTGACTCTGCTATTCCAACGGCTTTGCAGGCTTCTAAAAATTTCTTTTTGATGCTTTCAATATCTATTTTGCCGGAGCCTTTCTTTTCGTATTCCCGGAACGTTACCTGCACAAATATTTCGTCGGGTACTATTTCCATTTCAGCGCTGCCTGCTACGTTAATGGTTTTAGGATACGGATTTACCACTGTGTTTACCTGGGCTGATGTTACACTTACTGTTGCGATCAAAGCCAATGCTAAAAAAAATCGTTTCATATTAATTGTTTTGAGAGTAGATGTATTGCCGGAATAGATTACATAAATGCGGCAAACCGTTGCACGGGAGTTAACAAAGTCTTGACAAATACCCTATATTGCGATGTAAACCAAGGACTAAAACTTTAGAGATGCCCTCATTTTACGAAAGGCTGCGATATGTTAAACTTGTAAGGAAGATAGTGTATGTAATTATCGGGGTGTTATCGTATCCTGGGTTAGCTATCATTAACAAGCTAAAGATAACCGGCACCGAGCATCTAAAAAAACTTCCCCGTAGCAAAGTGCTTTTTGTAAGCAATCATCAAACCTATTTTATGGATGTGATTGCTTTCCTGCATATTTTTTGCGCCGTTAAATGGCGGAAAAAAAACAAACTTGGTGTTCCGTATTACCTGCTCAATCCTTTTTCGAGTGTGTATTTTGTATCGGCAGAAGATACGATGAAAAAAACATTTATGAGCCGTTTAATGGCAATGGCAGGAGCGCTCACGGTAAAGCGTACCTGGGTGGAAGAAGATAAAACGGTGAGAAAGGGATTGAATCTTTCAGACACCAAAAAAATTCTCAAAGCGCTGGAACGAAACTGGGTGATTACTTTTCCGCAGGGTACCACTACTCCGTTTGCACCCGGCCGCAAAGGCACTGCGTTTTTAGTAAAGCAGAGCAAGGCGACTGTTATTCCCATTGTTATTACGGGCTTCAACAAAGCCTTTCATAAAAAGAGCCTGAAGCTGATGCAGAAAGGCACTGTAATGACGGTTACTTTCAAACCTCCAATGGAGATCAACTATAATGATAACCTTGATGCAATATTAGATCAGCTAATGGATGCGATTGAACAGAGTGATGCATATAAAGAAAAAAGCCGGGGAACTACTCCGTAAACAACGCCTTCAATTCCGCAGCATCGTTGGGTTTCATTTTTCCTCCCAGTATCAATCTTAATTGCCTGCGCCGCATAGCGCCTTCAAACAAACGCATCTCGTCTTCGGTTTCGGGTATGAGCTGTGGTACAGGGCTCGATTTTCCCGCAGCGTCCAGCGCTACAAAAGTATAGTATGCTTCGTTGCTTTTGTATTTATACTGGTTTTTAAGATCCTCTCCCCACACGCGCATGTGTACTTCCATGGAACTGTTGAATGCCCTGCTCACTTTGGCTTCGATATATACCGCGTTGCCCAGTTTAATGGGATTTTCAAACGAAATATTGTCAACAGAAGCCGTAACAACCGGCGCATTGGCATGCTTTTGTGCCGACAGCGCAGCCGCAATATCCATCCAGTACATCAGCCGTCCACCCATCAGGTTGCCAAATACGTTGGTGTCGTTGGGTAATACCAGTTCTGTCATCATTACCAGTGAATCATTTGCTTTTTTGGAAGTAACGCTCATGTAAAAAATTTTTTGCAAAGATAACTGTTGAAGCCCGGATGGATTAAAATCCAATGTCATTTAGTTCGTGAAAGCTAACTTTTGCCGCAGATGCGCAGATTGTGTATTTTATCTGCGAATCTGCGGCTCACTTCATCGGCTTAAGTAAGCGGCATTGAATTTCCATCCAATGTCATTCTTATATCGTAACTTTTTCAAACGATGTTAAAAAACTTTCATCAACATCGGCGCTGATACCAGCGTCTTGATGCGTCTTCGAATAGTTAATTCTATCTCCATCCATCAGACCGCCCTTTGGGCGGGCCGATGGAAAGCCGGTCGGCTCGCCTGGCTGGGTATTGAGTGCAGCCAGCGGTCTGACCGGCAAAATGCAAACAATGTCCTTTAGTTCGTGAAAACTAACTTTTGCCGCAGATGCGCAGATTGTATATTTCATCTGCGAATCTGTGGCTCACTTCATCGGCTTAAATAAGCGGCATTGAATTTCCATCCAATGTCATTCTTATATCGTAACTTTTTCAAACGATGTTAAAAGCTTTCATCAGCATCGGCGCCGATGCCAGCGTCTTGATGCATCTTCGACTAGTTAATTCTATCACCACCCATCAGACCGCCCTTTGGGCGGGCCGATGGGAAAGCCGGTCGGCTCGCCTGGCTGGGTATTGAGTGCAGCCGGCGGTCTGACCGGCAAAATGCAAACCAATGTCATTTAGTTCGTGGAAACTAACTTTTGCCGCAGGTTCGCCGATTGTGTATTTTATCTGCGAATCAGCGGCTCTTAATACACTAAATTTTCCAACCTTGATCGGTTTAACTAAACGACTCCTCATTTCAATCAAATACCATCTTTATATCGCAACCTTCTCAAGCGATGTTAAAAAACTTTCATCAGCATCGGCGCCGATACCAGCGCCTTCGGGCAGTTCTACAAAAAAGTTGTTGTAACGTACACCGCCGTTAACGGGATCAATTTTATGCCCCAGCATGCAGGTGTCCATATCGTAAAAAACAATATTATCCTGCGACGATGCAAAATGTGCAAATGCGGTAAGCGCCACCCGGCTTTCCAGCATGCCGCCCATCATGCAGGGAATGTTGTGCTGCCTGCAAACTTTGTTGATCTCCAATGCTTCCAGTATACCGCCACTTTTTGAAAATTTGATGTTTACATAGTTGCAGCCATCACTCTTTATAATACGTGCTGCATCGTAATGATCAAATACGCTCTCATCTGCCATAATAGGAATGGGGGAGGCCCTTTTCAGTGCAGGCAGCAAATGGTCGTTGTATCGCCGCATCGGTTGTTCACAAAATTCGATGATATATTTTTCAATGCCCGACAAAACGGTGATGGAGTCTGCGTAAGTCCATCCCTGGTTGGCGTCTATCCGGAGTTGCACATCTTCGCCTACGGCTTCCCGTATGCATCGTATGCGCTCTATATCTGTCGTAGCATCTTTACCCAGTTTTACTTTAATAATGCGAACGCCTTGTTGTTTAAAAGCAATTGCCTGTTGAGCCATTGCCTGCGGACTGTCAATGCCCACCGTAAGGTCGGTTTCCATGTGCTTTTTACTGCCTCCTAAAAACTGGTAGAGCGGCTGGTTGGCCGCTTTGGCAGCAATATCGTACAATGCCATATCAAAAGCACTTTTAGCGGTGCTGTTGTAGGCGGTAAAAGCATGAAGCTCATTCATCCTGTCGCGTATCTGCAACGGGTCTTTCCCTTTCCAGAGCGTTGCAAAATCTTTGGCCATTTCAAAGCACGTATTCTGCGTTTCGCCTACTATCATCGGAAAGGCAGAGCATTCTCCCACGCCGTATATGCCTGCATCTGTAAAAACACGAATAAAAATATTCTGCGCAAAATGCATGGTTCCCGTAGCAATGGTAAACGGGTGCATGGGAATGCTGAATCTATAAATGTCGGTATGTGTAATGGTCATGTTGGGGAGAATGGTTAAGTAAGCGAAATAAGTTAATTGGGTTAATTAAGTGATTGCGTTAACCACGAAGTCATTCTTCTATCATTCCTTCTCCGTTTTCGATGCGTAAAAAGCGGGTAACGCACGAAGGTATTTCATCGCGGTAATGACTTACATAAAGCAGGGTAGTGTCGAACCTGCTGCAAATAACATCAACCAGTCGTTTGAAAGCCTGTATATGCTCTGCGTCCAATCCCTGGCAGGGTTCATCAAGTATGAGCAACGGGGGATTTTTTACCAACGCCCTGCCTAATAATACCAGTCGTTGTTCGCCGGCCGATAGTGCAGACAATACTTTTTGCTGCACGCCTTCCAACCGCAGTATCCTGATCCACTGCTGTGCCATGGCCGTTTGTTCATCATTCAGCTTCCTGAACAAGCCAATGGAATCAAACAGACCCGATGCGATGGTTTCAAAACAGGTAGCAGTATAATCGAAATACAAATGCATTTCAGGCGATACATATCCTATTTTCTTTTTAATGTCCCATATGCTTTCGCCACTTCCACGCCTTTTATCGAACAGGTAAATTTCGTTGGCGTATGCTTTTGCATTGTCGCCGGTGAGCAAACTCAGCAATGTAGACTTTCCTGCACCATTGGGTCCGGAAATGCTCCAGTGTTCGCCCTTTTTCACTTCCCAGTTAATGTTTTTCAGTATTTGCTTATCGCCATAAGCCACGTTAACCCCGCGCATGCGCACTGCATATTCAAAATCTTCGTGCTTTTTTTGCACAATGCCCGCAAGCTCCTGGTGGTTGATGCTGAAGATCTCGTGGTCCTGCAACAACGTACTGTTGTAGGAACTCCTGGGTACTGCTTGCACCAGTTTTCCTTTTTCGAGTATCGCTACGTGTGTAACCGCATCGGGCAGTTCGCGCGGAGCGGTAATGAGCATGATCTGCACGCCCGACTGAACAAGGGTTGTAATAATGTTATTTAGTATCTCGCGCCCTGCGGTATCCAATCCGGTAAAGGGATTATCCAATATCAGCAGGTTGGGTTCCTGCAAAATAGCTTTAGCAATCTGCAGCCTTTTGTTTTCGCCGTTCGAAAGCTGGATGAGCGGTTTGTCAAGCAGCGATTCAATATGAAGCAATGCAGGAATTGCCGTTGGTGCAATGCCTGATGAAAGTGTTTGTTGGAAAGAAGAAAGCCGGAGCGCTTGCGTCACCGTAACCGCGTCTTCAGCATCGGAGGAATTATAGCGCTGCTGATAATAAAAGTCGGACATGTTAGACAGGTTCCTGAACCTGTGCTGCTGATCAATTACGGTAACGCGTACCGGTAAATCTTTTTGCTGCGGAAAAACAAAGCTGCCTGTGTAAAAATGCCGGCCTGCAATAGTGTGCGCCAGTGTTGTTTTGCCGCTGCCCGATGAACCGGTAATTGCCCAGCACTCTTTTTCGTTAACGGTGAGAGAAATATCTTCTAAAACATTTTTGCCATTCAGCTTCACTGAAAGTTGATCAAGTACCAAAAAAGGAAAAGCCATTGTATTTTTCTTTTACAATGGCTCAAGTTATCATTTTGTTCACACTCTGCGGCTTTAATCTTCATCTTCATAATATGCATCTTCATTATTGTAATAAGAAGATTCCCACTCTTTCACCGCACGGTCATCCAATAATTCAAGTATGTCGAAAACGGGATCAGATTTTCGTTTCCAATCCGTGGTTTCCGTTTCTCCATACTTTGCCACAAACGCACAATGATCAGATTCCATTAACACTCTGATCAGAGAAATAGGTGATCCCTCGTGTTCCTGAATAAGATAATAACATCCTTTTTCCAACAGCGCATACGAATACATAGTCATACAATTTTAAATCTGATCAAATACAGATTTAATGGGTAGTTAGTATTTATTTAACAAGGTTGAAGTACCAGAAATCAGAATTAATGGGGTAACCAAACCGATAATATAATGTGTAGTAAGTATTGTTATATATCGTAGGTTGATACAAATTTAATGGAATTATCCGTAAAAGCCACGCACAGCGCAAGCCAATAAGGCATTTTACAAAAAATTAATAGCGCTTTTGGAAATCAGAAAGATACGGTTTGTGTTAAAATGCAATATTAAAAGGTTAGTTTAAAAATTTTCCGGGATTGGGTATAAAATTTAAAAACGCCGTATAGTGGTCGAGATACTTGCGCTTATTGAGCTTATAATAATAAGCACCTTTTTTTGAATTGAGTTTGTCCTTTTCTTTTTGCTTCAGCAGCAGACCCATTGATAAAACCTTGCGACTAAAATTGCGATTGTCAAAACCGGTGTCATATACCGCTTCGTATAACGACTGCAGTTGAGGAATGGTGAATTTTTGCGGCAACAGCTCAAACAATACGGGATATACCGCAGCTTTATGCTTTAATTGTTTGTACGCAAGCTTCACCATTTCGTTGTGATCAAAAATCAGGTCGGGCGCTTCCTTTAATAAGAACCATTCAGCATGGTATTCATCACTCAGTTGTTTTTCGTACTGATGAATATCTATCAAAGCAAAATAAACAATAGACAATGCTCTTTCAACCGGGTCGCGTTCCGGATCGCCAAACGCCAGCAACTGTTCCATATATACATTTTCAAGCCCCGTATTTTTTTTAAGAATGCGATTGGCAGCCTGCCGCAGGCTTTCGTCGGGGCGTATAAAGCCCCCTATCAGGCTCCACTTGCCTTTTTCGGGTTCCAGGGCTCTTTGCACCAGCAATAACTTAAGGTTATTACCGTCAAAGCCAAAAATGATACAATCTATGGCAACGAGTAAACGGGTTTCTTTCGTATAACGTAACGACATATGGCATGAGATCTTTTACTATGCTGGCGATTTGTATGAAAGTACTCATTTTTATGAAACGAAAGCTGCAATTTTGCGGCTTTACCCGGCAAAAGGAACACAAATCAATTTATTATCATGGCAAACAGATCATTTGATGCTTTTATTTTCGATATGAACGGAACAATGATAGACGACATGCTCTTTCATGTAAAAGCATGGAGCTATATGCTTAACAACGAACTGGGAGCTGGTTTAACCGAAGCGCAGGTAAAGGCAGAGATGTATGGAAAGAACGGCGAAGTGCTGGACAGGATTTTTGGACAGGGACATTTTACCGCGCAAGAGTCGGACAGGCTATCGGTGGAAAAAGAAAAACGATACCAGGCGGATTACCTTCCTCATCTTGCATTAATAAACGGATTGCCCTCGTTTCTGGAAAAGACGTATCAGCAGCGCATACCCATGGCTATCGGTTCTGCGGCTATACCATTCAATATTGATTTTGTACTCGACAACCTGAACCTGAGGCATTACTTCTCCGCTATAGTAAGTGCCGACGATGTTACTATCAGCAAACCTCACCCTGAAACTTATGTAAAAGCAGCCGCGCTTTTGAATGTGCCTCCAGCAAAATGCCTCGTATTTGAAGATGCACCAAAAGGCGTAGAAGCTGCTTTGAATGCAGGCATGCAGGCGGTTGCTATCACCACCTTGCACACGCCCGACGAATTTGCCCGTTACAATAATATTGTGGCGTTCATTAAAGATTACACCGACCCTGTGCTTGAACAAATATTGGTTTAATAATATCCGATACCAAGTCTTGGAAGAACATAAGGGTAACAAAGTCGGAGACTTCGCACAGCAACAAAACTTCTGCATTGTGTACCTAATTCCATCAGAGCGCCTGCGGCGTGCTGATGGTGTTGGGTTTCGGTCGGCACGGCGAGAGCCGGTCTGACCGACGAAAACACAGGTTTCGAATACTTATGATTGGATACTTCGTACACCAACACTATTTTGATTTGTTATTTAATGTCTTCCACCTTCCACCCTACGCCTTCCACCTTCCACCTCACACCTTACCCCTTCCGCCTTCTCTTTAATTTTGGTTTACATTTTGCATAAGTCTTTTCTCTTACTCACTTTTGTTGAATAATGCGGTGGGAAAAATAAATTGTCAGTAAAACACTTTTATTTTAAAATTTACTTACTTTTAACATCGTCAACCCACCCCTTTGTAGATACAAATATCACTGTTGTATATAACCTTGAAGAGTACCCTTCCTCTGGACCTTTGCCAATTTTCAACTGTTTAGTAACCAATTTTTGTCATCCAAAACTGAGCTCATATGAAAAAAATCTTGCTGCTGCATTCTCCCACATAAACATTGCTGCATTTTTCTCTGTAAATAATCTCAGATGAGGTTATAGAGGAAGGACTATGCACATAAGTGTAACACATTCTTTGAAGAAACCGCTCCTTTCTTCGAAGCTGGCTTCTTATTGCCTGTTCTTTCCTCCCTGTTGCTTTGGCAATACCAAAGCACTATGCACGATTTTATTGTAAATGATGCACGTTTTACACACTCCAAAACTCAAATTAAAAAATGATGCAAAATTATTTGTTCAGAAAGGCGACTGTTGCGTTTGCCTTAACCGGTTTATTGCTGCTGGTTACAGGCAACCTGTTCGCCCAATCCATTACGGTAAAGGGTAAGGTAACCAACGATAAGGTTGAACCACTGCCCAATGCCACTGTTCTTGTAAAAGGAACCAACAATGGTTCTACCACAAACGATGCCGGAGAGTTCACCATTAATGTTCCAAATTCCAAAGCAATACTGGTTATTTCTGCTGTAGGGCACCAAACCAAGGAGGTTACGGTAGGCGACCAGACAAATATTGATGTTATATTGTCTACAGGCGAAGCATCGCAATTAGATGCTGTAGTAGTGGTGGGATATGCCACTCAAAAAAAGGTAACGGTAACGGGTGCTGTTGCTTCGGTGCAGGGCAAAGACCTGGAAAAATCGCCCAACGTAAACCTCTCCAATTCCTTGGCCGGACGCCTGCCTGGCATTACAGCTATCAATTCGAGTGGCGAACCAGGATACGATGGTTCTACCATACGCGTGCGTGGTACCAATACCTTAGGCAATAGCTCAGCGTTGATCGTAATAGACGGTGTGCCTGAGCGCGCAGGCGGTTTAGATCGTTTAAACCCTGCAGACATTGAGAGCATGTCTGTGTTGAAAGATGCGTCGGCTGCTATTTATGGAGCAAGAGCAGCCAACGGTGTAATTCTTATCACTACAAAACATGGCAAAAGCGGTAAGCCACGTTTGTCCTACGATTTTAACCAGGGCTGGGCACAGCCAACAGTAATACCCAAAATGTCGGACGTGTTGCAGTATGGCGAAATCAGAAACGAAAACCAGGTGTTTGAAAAAACACTGCCTTCCCAATGGGCAGATGCCTGGGCAGCGATCAACTCACAGGGGTTTTATATTCGCCCCGATAACAATGAAAAGGTAGACGCCGCATTGGGTTTTACGCCCGAAGAAATGGAGAAATACAAAGCAGGTACCGATCCCTGGGGCTATCCCAACACCGACTGGTTTGGTACGGTATTAAAAAAATGGTCGCCACAGCAACGACACAATCTGCAGGTGAACGGTGGATCTGAAAACGTAAGATACCTCGCATCGCTGGGCTACCAGAACCAGGATGGTTATTATAAAAATTCGGCAACAGGTTACAAGCAGTACGACCTGCGTTTTAACCTCGATGCGAACATCAATAAATATGTAAAAGCAAGTCTGGGCCTTACAGCGCGCGAAGAGTTTCGCTTTTTCCCCACCAAAGGCGCTGGCGCTATTTTCAGGATGCTGATGCGCGGCAAACCGCAGGAAAACGCCATTTGGCCAAATGGCCTGCCGGGCAGAGATATTGAAAATGGTGAAAACCCCGTGGTGATCACCACCAACCAAACCGGCTACGACAGAGACAAGAGAGATTATTTTCAAACCAACGGAAAAGTTGAAATTGATATTCCCGGTGTGCCAGGTCTTAAAGTTACTGGTATGGCGGCCCTCGACAAATCGTACAGAACTACCAAGAGATGGGAAACACCCTGGTACCTGTATTCGTGGGACAGGGTATCGTACGAGCCCGACGGCGTAACGCCCTTGCTCACCAAACAAATGCGTTCAACATTTACCGATCCCAGGCTAAACCAGTTTAATGAAACGGTGTTGAACACTTTGCTCGGCGGTTTCATTAATTACGATAAAACTTTTGGCAACCACACCATCAACCTGTTGGCGGCGGTAAACCAGGAGTATGTGCGTGCCGATAATTTCAGTGCCTTCAGAAGATATTTTATTTCTGATGCGATTGATGAAATGTTTGCCGGCGGCGACAAAGAAAAGAACAATGGCGGTGGCGCATATGAAAGAGCCAGGCTGAGTTATTTTGGTCGCGTAGGATACAATTACAAAGAAAAATACCTCGCTGAATTCCTGTGGAGATACGATGGTTCTTACATGTTCCCTCCCGATCGTAGATGGGGCTTTTTCCCTGGTATTCTCGTAGGATGGAGAGTTTCTGAAGAAGAGTTTTTCAGGAACAATGTGCCCTTCTTCAGCAATTTAAAACTAAGGGCTTCTTACGGACAAATGGGTAACGACCAGGTGTTTTACAACGGCTCGTTACAGGAGTTCCAATACCTTTCTACTTATGGTTTTGACAGAAGTTATATCATAGACGATCAATTGATGAAGGCTATTTATGAAAGACGCGTGCCGAACATCAATTTTACCTGGGAAGTGGCTAACAATATGGACGTGGGGTTAGAAGGAACTTTCTGGGACAACAGGATCAGCTTTGAGTTTGATTATTTTATCAACAAGAGAGAAAATATCCTGATCCAGAGACTGGGTTCTACTCCATCAAGCTCAGGTATACGCAGCCTGCTACCGCCTGTTAACGAAGGGAAACTGGAAAACAAAGGCTGGGATTTTAAAATTGGCTATAGTGGTCAATCGGGCAATTTTACTTACAGTATAGGAGTGAATGGCGGCTATGCTAAAAACAAGATCACTTTCTGGGATGAGAACCCGGGTACCAAAGCCTGGCAACGTTCAGAAGGAGCACCTTTTGGTACGAATGGCGCCGCCTTCCTGGTGTATGAATATGCTGGCGTGTTCCGCGATCAGAAAGAAATTGATGCGAATACGATCAACTATAGTGAAGTAGGTGGTGGAACCTTAAAGCCGGGTGACATGAAATTCAGGGATGTGGATGGCGATGGAAAGATCACCGGGTTTGACAGGGTGCGCCTGGAAAAAACAAGAGATCCGCGTTTTACAGGAGGCCTTACAGCGAATGTGGCTTACAAAGATTTCGATCTTTCTATACTCTTCCAGGGTGCTACAGGAGGCTTGTTGTTTATTGGTACAGAATCTGGCGATATAGGGAACTATCTCGAATATTCTTACGAGAATCGTTGGTCTGTAGACAATCCAAGCAGCGAACACCCGCGTTTGGCCAACAGGAACAATACCTACTATTCTAATACCGGGCAGGCGGGCATGAACACTTACTGGCTGAGAAGCAGCAATTACCTGCGCCTAAAAAACGTAGAAATAGGATATACATTACCTGCAACAATTGGAAAAAAATTGGGCATCAGCAACTTTAGGGTGTACGCCAATGCATTGAACCTGCTGACCTGGGATAAGATGAAAATTTACGATCCCGAATCAACCAGCAGCAGTGGTCAATATTATCCGCAGGCAAGGATTATTAATATTGGCGCTCGTGTAACCTTTTAAATCTTTGAAAATTATGATCAGGAAATATATAACGTCAGCGGTATGCCTTTTTACGGTTACCGCCATCTCTTGTAATAAGGAATTTTTAGAACGTCAGCCGTTAGGAGATGTGAGCTCAATTACTGCCTGGCAGGATGCAGCGCTTTCTGAAGCTTTTGTTACCAATACCTACGGTGGCTTGGGATTAGGGGGCTTTAACGAGCAAATGCTGGCTTCCCTTACCGACGAAGCCACGTTTACGCATACCGGCAGGAACATCAATACCGTTAACGAAGGCAGTGCAAGCGCCACCAACCCTGGTTGGGTAAATGGCACCTACGAATGGGAGTCGATGTACAACTGGATAAGAACCTGCAATGTAGGCTTACAAGAACTGGAAAATGCCACTTTTGACGATACAGATCTGAAAGATCGTTTAAAAGGCGAGTCGTTGTTTTTAAGAGCCTATTATTATCACCAGTTGATGAGGCATTATGGCGGCGTTCCTTTAATAGATCGTGCGTATGCACTGAATGAAGATTACACTATTGCAAGAAATACATTTGAAGAAACGATTAACTTCATTGTTAAGGATTGCGATGATGCCTATGCGTTATTAAATGGAAAAAGCATTCCTAAAGGAAGGGCTACTCCCAATGCTGCACTTGCATTAAAAGCACGTGTGCTGTTGTATGCAGCCAGCGATCTGCACGACCTTCCAACAGCCAAATCAAAATCAACAGTGATCAGCGGTTATGCCAATGGAAGCCTGATTGCTTATGAGAGCGGCGACCGCATGGCAAGGTGGACTGCTGCAAAAAATGCAGCAAAAGCAGTAATGGATGCAGCGGGCAGCGGATACAAGCTTGATTTAACAGCACCCGCCAGTGCCGAAGATGCAAAGATGAATTATATGTCAATTGCAATGGGTGGAGGAAGCTCAGCTCCCGGCATTGACGCCAGCGCAGAATCGGAACTGATATTTGCACGCTATTTTATTGGAGAGAAAGACGAAGGAGGTAGCTGGCAAGGTTTGTACAATGGCCCGAACGGATACAACAACTGGGCAGGCAATTCGCCTATAGGATTGCTGGTGGATGATTACGAAATGATGGATGGCGAACCCTTTGAATGGAGCAATCCTGCACACAAAGCTGCTCCGTACAAAAACCGTGAGCCACGTTTTTACGCCACTATTTTATACGATGGTGCAGACTGGAAACCACGCCCCGGTACAATAGATCCCGCTGATCAGATACAAACCGGGTCGTATGATCTTACACAGGAAAGTGCTACTATTACCTGGAGAGGGCTTGATACAAGGCAAAGTCCCATCGAAGACTGGAATGGCAGTCGCTCCGGTTATTATGTAAGAAAATTCATCGATCCCAATCCTTCCATTGTAGATAACAACACACGGCAGTTTTTACCGTGGCCATTCTTCCGCTATACCGAAATGGTATTCAACTATATTGAAGCTTGCATAGAGTTGGGAGAAACCGGCGAAGCAGTCAATTGGCTGAATAAAATACGCTACCGTGCAGGCATGCCCGCAGTTACCGAAACAGGCGCAGCGCTGAAAGAAAGATACCAGCATGAACGCCGACTGGAATTGGCATATGAAGAGCACCGTTACTACGATGCACGGCGGTGGATGATAGCACCCACCACACTGGGCAGAAAGCTTACTTTTATCAGCGTTACCGGTAAATTTAAACCAGGTAAAACTGCTACTACTTACAAGCACGATGAAACCATTTGGGATTACACCTATAACCCTGTAACAGACCAGTCGCACGAAAACAGGAAATGGGATGACAAAATGTATTTCGTTCCCATTCACCAGGACGAGATAAACAGGAACGACAAGCTGAAGCAGAATCCGGGGTATTGAGGATTTGAAATTTGAGATTTGAAATTTCCTGATTGCTGAAAGCTGAAAGCCGATAGCTTGATTTTGTTTCTTGTAATTTGACTTTTGGGGCTTTTATTTTTTATCTTTAAAATCTATGCGGGTACTCCGCATAGATTTTTTCTTTACAACGATCATCTCATCCAAAACAACTACTGCAATCAAGATTCATGACGCACCCAACACTTCGATTTGCTGTATACAGCTTTTTTTTAGCAATACTCTTTTGTGGCTGCAATGCTGACAATAAGAAAATTGATTCAGGATCGAAACAGGAAGAGGTTACCGATCCCTTGTTTGTATTGCTGCCGCCCGAACGAACCGGCATATCCTTCAACAATGTTTCGCAGGAAGGCTTAAATACCAATATCCTCATGTACGAATATTTTTACAACGGGGGAGGAGTGGCTGCCGGTGATGTTAATAGCGATGGAAAGATCGATCTATATTTTTCTGGCAATACGGTCGATAATAAATTGTACCTCAATAAAGGTGATTTACGCTTTCAAGATATTACGGCTGCAGCCGGGGTAGCGGGCAGACCCGGTCCGTGGAAAACCGGGGTAACGATGGCAGATGTTAACGGAGACGGTCTGCTGGACATATACGTTTGTTATTCAGGCAAGCTGCGCGCAGAAAAGCGAACCAACCAGCTTTTCATCAACCAGGGAATAGGCAAAGACAGCCTTCCCGTTTTTGCTGAGCAGGCAGCACAATACGGGCTCGCAGATTCAGCATACAGCACACAAGGCTATTTTTTAGATTACGACAAAGACGGTGACCTCGACATGCTGCTGCTCAATCATAATCCAAGCTCTCTGCCCGTGCTGGACGAGGTAAGCACAAAAGACATTCTTGCAAAAACAGATTCCGAAATAGGGATTAAATTATACCGGAACGATAACAATACATTTCACAACGTAACAGCTATGTCGGGCATCAACAGTTCTTCGCTCACTTACGGATTGGGTGCGGGCATTGCCGATGTAAATGGAGATGGATGGCAGGATGTATATATCTGCAACGATTACACCGTGCCCGATTATCTGTACATCAATAATAAAAACGGAACCTTCACCGATGTTAAGCAGCAGGCTTTAGGACACACTACCCATTTTGGTATGGGCAACGATGTAAGTGATATTAACAACGACGGATTGCCCGACATCATTACGCTCGATATGTTGCCGGAAGACAACCGTCGTCAGAAAATGCTCATGGCGCCCGATAACTATGAAAAGTTCGACCTGATGCTGCGCAGTGGCTTTTATTATCAATACATGCGCAACATGCTCCAGCTCAACAACGGCAATGGCACTTTCAGCGAAACGGGGCAGTTGTCTGGCATTTCCAATACCGACTGGAGTTGGGCACCACTCGTTACCGATTATGATAATGACGGCTGGAAAGACCTCTTTGTAACCAATGGTTTCACCCGCGATTATACAAACATGGACTTCATCAAATACATGAACGATTATATTCAGAACAACAACAGCGATATACGGCGCGAAAATGTATTGAAGCTCGTGCAGCAGATACCTTCCTCACAGGTAAAAAATTACATGTTCAGGAATAGCGATGGTATTACCTTTAAAGATGTAAGCAGGTTGTGGGGATTTAACATTGCGGCAAACAGCAACGGTGCGGTATATGCCGACCTCAACAACGACGGCGCTATAGAACTGGTGGTTAACAATATCAATAGTCCTGCAACGGTATACCTCAACGAATGTGCAAAAAAGAACAAAAACCATCATTTCACAGTTAAGCTGATCGGAGCCGGAAAGAATACCCAGGGACTGGGTGCTAAAGTGTGGATATACCACAATGGCAAACAACAATATTTAGAGCAAATGCCAACCAGAGGATACCAGTCTTCTGTTTCGCCCATGCTTCATTTCGGCACCGGTGCCGACACTTTGATGGATTCGGTAAGAGTAGTTTGGTTAAGCGGCAAAACAGAATTAATTACATCGGTAAAGGCCGACCAGAAAATAATACTGGAAGAAAAAAATGCGGGCAACAAATACACGCCTCCTTCTCCGCCGGCAACATTGTTTGCCGAAGCAAAATCGCCCATTGCTTTTCAGCATGCACCCAACAGTATCAACGATTTTAAAAGACAACCGTTGATGGTAAACCCAATGTCGTTTTTCGGTCCCTGCCTGGCAAAAGCAGACATCAACAACGACGGGCTGGAAGATGTATTTGCAGGCGGCGCCACCGGACAAGCCGGTGCTATATTCGTGCAGCAAAAAAATGGAAGCTTCAACCAACTGCCGCAGCCGGCGTTTGACGCAGATATGATCAGTGAAGATGCAGCGGCTGTTTTTTTTGATGCCAACAAAGATGGTTTTGTCGACTTGTATGTAGCGAGCGGTGGCTACCACAGCTTTACAATAAATGATACCAGGCTGCAGGACAGGTTGTATTATAATGATGGCAAGGGCAATTTTACAAAAGCTGCCAATGCATTGCCACCCATGCTGGTAAGTAAAAGTTGTGTAAGCATAGCCGATGTAAACGGCGACGGGCATCCGGATATTTTTGTAGGAGGAAGGGTGCAGCCTGGCCGCTATCCTGAAACACCTGAAAGTTATTTGTTGATCAACGATGGGGAAGGCGTATTTACAGATCAGACGGACAAGCTGGCACCGGGACTGAAAAAAGCAGGAATGATTACCAGCGCATCGTGGACAGACATCAACGGCGATCAGCAGCCCGACCTGCTATTAACAGGGGAGTGGATGCCAATTACCATTTATATTAACCAGAATGGAAAACTGCTTGATAAAACAACCGAATACTTTGATCAGTCTTATGCCGGCTGGTGGAATACACTGCTGGTGCAGGATGTAACAGGCGATGGTAAGCCAGATATTGTAGCAGGCAATATGGGATTGAACACGCAATGCAGGGTAAACGAAAAAGAACCGGCGGAAATGTTTTACAAAGATTTTGACGATGACGGTTCGGTTGATCCCATGCTCACCTTTTATATACAGGGCAAGAGTTACCCCTATATAACCCGCGATGAACTGCTCGACCAGATGGCTGTGATGCGCACCCGCTATACAAGCTATAAAGATTATGCAGAACAATCGCTCCGCGACATCTTCAATAAAGGAGAGTTGCAGGAAGCAGGTCACCTCAAAGCCAATTTTTTAGCCACTGCATTTTTTGAAATGGGCGCCAATAAAAAATTTCATTTGAAAACTTTGCCCGCAGAAGCACAGTTTGCGCCGGTGTTCACCATAACTGCCCTGGATTATAACAGCGATGGCAAACAGGATTTGCTGTTGTGCGGCAACATCAACAAAGCGCGGCTGAGGTTTGGAAAATACGATGCGAACTATGGTGTATTGCTGAAAGGTGATGGCAAGGGCGGTTTTCAATATATTCCGCAATGGCAATCCGGATTTAAACTGAAAGGCGATGTAAGATCCGTTATTCAGTTGAAGGATCAGCTACTCTTCGGCATCAATCAGGGCGAAATAAAATCGTATCAACTGCGTTAGCGGGACAGAGTCCCGGAAGAACATAAAGAGTACGAAGTCCAGAGACTTCGTACAGCCGAGGATGGTGTGGTTTTCGGTCGGCACGGCGAGGGCCGGTCTGACCGACCAAAAACACAGATTTCGAATATTTGTAGTTCAGAGACTTCGTACAGCCGAATAAAATCGTATCAACTGCGTTAGCGGGACAGAGTCCCGGAAGAACATAAAGAGTACGAAGTCCGGAGACTTCGTACAGCCGAGGATGGTGTGGGTTTCGGTCGGCACGGCGAGAGCCGGTCTGACCGACCAAAAACACAGATTTCGAACATTTGTAGTTCAGAGACTTCGTACAGCCGAAGATCAAGGCGAAATAAAATATTATCAACTTCGTTAGCAGGGCTAGGTATCCGGAGAACAATAGTGCGAAGCTGAGCATCAATGCAAGTGCTCAAATGTTATTCTACCGCTTGTCACCTCCAGGTACGAGGGGGCTGCAATCAACAGGCATCCGCTTCTTTTTGATCAATTCATCTTTGCCGCAGATACGCAGGTGCTCAAACTTTGTTTTCAGTAAAATCTTTTCCCACAAAATAAATTGTCAAAAAGACGCTTTTAATTAAAAAATTTATTTACTTTTAATTAAGTGTTTGTATTTACAGCAATACGCCCTTCTCCCCACCTATGAAATGTTGAGCATTCTATGTGCAATAACGGCTTCGGCCGGGTAAATCAATTTTGTCATCCAAAACTTAGCTACCAATGAAAAAAATCTTACTGCTACATTTCTCCACATAAGACGGTCATCACATGCTACTTTTTCGATCTGCCACACAGGTTAGAGGAGATGCATTGCCTGCACAGCCGTCATTTATTTTCTAATCGATCACATCGCTTTCTCCAAGGGGCTTCGTATGCAAAGGTTTCTTCTACACTTCCTTGATGTTGGAAAAGCTGTAGTATGTGCATTGCCATGTCTTCATGTATCTAACCAAACTATCAAAATCAAATCAAAACAAACATGCAAAACCATTTTGTAAGGAAGGTTGCATTTGCCTTAACCGGTATATTATTATTGGTTACAGGCAGTCTTTTTGCCCAGTCCATTACGGTAAAAGGAACTGTAACCAACCATCAATCAGAGCCCATACCCAACGCAAGTGTATTGGTAAAGGGCTCTGCCAACGGCACCACTACCGCTGAAGATGGAACTTTTACCATCAGTGTTCCAAACGGAAAGGCAATACTCGTTGTATCTGCTGTTGGCCATCAAAGCCAGGAAGTAACCGTAGGCACACAAACATTTATTACTGTTATGCTCACGGGCGGCGAAGGCTCGGAACTTGAGTCTGTGGTAGTAGTAGGTTATGCCACTCAAAAAAAGGTAACTGTTACCGGTGCGGTGGCGCAGGTAAAAGGCACTGAATTGCAGAAGTCGCCCGCTGTTAACCTGTCCAATTCACTGGCAGGCCGGTTGCCCGGTGTAGTAGCCACCAACGTTAGTGGCGAACCCGGCAACGATGGTTCAACCATTCGCATTCGCGGTGTAAACTCTTTAGGAAACAACGGCGCTTTAATTGTAATTGACGGTGTGCCTGCCAGAACGGGTGGTTTAGACAGGCTCAATCCTGCGGATATAGAAACCATGTCGGTATTAAAAGATGCGTCGGCAGCTATATATGGAGCGCGTGCTGCCAATGGCGTAATTCTTATTACCACCAAGCGCGGCAAATCAGGCAAGCCGCAATTGTCTTACAATTTTAACCAGGGCTGGGCGCAGCCAACCACGCTGCCTAAAATGCTGAATGCAGTGGAGTATGCTGCTATGGCCAATGAAATTGAAGTATACAAGCTGCCAGCCGAAGAATGGGCAGCAGCTACCCAGGCATTTAAAACTACCGGTCAGTATACCGATGCAACCGGTGCTGTAAAAACAGCTCCTTTTCAACCGGACGATATTGCAAAGTATGCCGAAGGTTCCGATCCCTGGAAATATCCCAGCACCGATTGGTTTGGAGCCACATTAAGAAACTGGGCTCCTCAGTCGCGCCACAATGTGCAATTAACTGGCGGTTCAGAAAATGTAAAATACCTTGCTTCGGTAGGCTATCAAAACCAGCAGGGACAATACAAAAACTCCGCTACCAATTACAAGCAATACGATTTTCGCATTAATCTCGATGCTAAAGTAAATAAATACATCACTGCCACATTGGGTGTAACAGGGCGGCAGGAAGACAGGCTTTTCCCCACCAAAAGTGCAGGCGCCATCTTTCGTATGCTCATGCGCGGTTATCCGCACCGGCCGGCTTATTGGCCTAACGGCTTACCCGGTCCCGATATTGAGAACGGAGAACAACCTGTAGTCATTACAACCAATCAAACAGGATACGATCGCGATATACGCTACTATGTTCAATCCAACGCCAGGGTGGAAATCAAAATTCCTGGCGTAGAAGGGCTGAAGCTTACCGGCAATGTTGCGGTAGACAAATTCATTCGCCAACGCAAAAGGTGGGTAAAACCCTGGTTCATCTATGCATGGGATTATACCTCTTACGAGCCCGATGGCGTAACACCTGTTTTGACCAAAGTGCAAAAAGGTCCGGCCCCCAAGCCTACACTTGAACAACTTTCAGAAGATCAGTTTTATTCTATGCTCGAAGGTATTTTGTCGTACGACAAAAAGTTTGGCGAACACCAGGTTACTTTTTTGGCGGGTGTAACCAAAGAAACATCCAACTCTAAATTTTTCAGCGCCTTCCGCCAATACTTTCCTTCAGCCGCTATTGATGAATTGAATGCCGGTGGTCCTGCCGATCAACGCGCCAATGGCAGTGGTTGGGAACGTGCCCGTTTGAATTATTTTGGTCGCGTAGGATATAATTTTTCTGAAAAATACATTGCCGAATTTTTGTGGCGCTACGATGGGTCTTACAATTTTCCCGGCGCTAAACGTTTTGGCTTTTTCCCTGGCGTAAGCGCCGGATGGAGAATTTCGGAAGAAGCATTTTTCAGAGACAACGTTGAATTTGTGAGCGCTTTAAAACTTCGTGGTTCGTGGGGGCAGTTAGGTAACGATGCGGTATATGTAGGCGAAGACCTTGTAGAATACAGCTATTTGCCAACCTACGCCATCAGCCCAACCGGGTATGTAATCAACAACCAGGTAGCACCTACCTACGTGGAAAACGGTATTCCCAATCCCAACATCACCTGGGAAGTAGCCAACAACTATGGCATAGGGTTAGATGCAACCTTGTGGAACAACAAAATAAACATCGAGCTGGATTATTTCCAGAACCGCCGTTCCAGCATTTTGTGGTTCAGGAATGCTTCCATTCCCCAGTCTGCCGGTTTGCGTTTGCCCGCATAAAATATAGGCAAGGTTGCCAACAAAGGGTATGAGTTTAAAGTAGCATACAACGACCGCATTGGTGAAGTGAGTTTTAATGTGAGTGTTAACGGAGGGTATGCCAAAAATAAAATCCTGTTCTGGGACGAAACGCCGGGAAGACCGCCTTACCAACTGTCTACCGGCAAACCCATTCCCAACAATGTATTTGCATCCGACGATATGCTGCTGTATCAGTACGATGGCGTGTTTAAAGATCAGAAGGAAGTGGACGAGAACACGCTCGATTATTCCGGCGTGGGCGGTGCCGGCAAACTGTTTCCCGGCAGCATGAAATTTAAAGATGTGAATGGTGATGGAAAAATTGATGACTTTGACAGGGTGCGTTCCGATAAAACCGTAACACCCAGGTTCCAGGGCGGTTTAAATATTGGCGTACAATATAAAAATTTCGACCTGTCTATCTTATTCCAGAATGCAAGTGGCGGAGAAGTATTCATACAAACAGAATCGGGTACTATTGGTAACTACTTGAAGTATACCTACGACAACAGGTGGACGGTAGAAAATCCAAGTTCAGTTGATCCCAGAACAGTAGACAGGAACGACCAGTACTTTTCTAAACGGAATACTTATTACATGATGAACACCAACTATGTTCGCCTGAAGAATGTGGAGATCGGGTATAACCTGCCTGAGAAGATCGGTAAAAGAGTAGGCATCAACAACCTGCGGATATACGTTAGCGGACTGAACCTGGTTACCTGGGCAAGTCAGGATATTTTCGATCCCGAAGCAGTAAACAGCAGTCTCCAATACTATCCTCAGTCGCGCATTATTAACACCGGCGTATCTGTAACGTTTTAAAACTGCAGCTTATGAAAAAAACAATGATAAACAGAGTAACAGCTATGATAGGCGCAGGCATTTTATTTTCTGCCTGTAATAAAGATTTTTTGGATACCGTTCCGTTAGATAAACCAGAAGCGTCAGTAGTTTGGTCGGAACCAGCCTTAGCCGAAGCATTTGTAACGGATATTTACAACGTGTATCGCGATGGTATATTGAATGGCGAAAACATGGATTGCATTACCGACAATGCAAAGTACAACTTCGGCAGGAACGATATTATGGAGGCCAATATCAGCCCATCGTCCACCGGCTGGGTAAACAATACTTACGAGTGGGGCGAAATGTATCTTCGCATCCGCGCAACCAATTTAGCGTTGGAAAACCTGGATACCGTATCGTTCGACACTGAGTTGACAGACCGGTTGAAAGGAGAAACCTATTTCCTTCGCGCACATTGCTACAATCAATTGCTGCGATATTATGGCGGCATCCCGCTTATTAAATCCACCTATGCCTTTGAAACACCTGATTTCACCATTGCGAGGAATACATATGAAGAGTGCGTCAACTCCATCGTAAGTGATCTCGACTCTGCTGCCTTATTGCTGGCGGGAAAAAATCTTTCCCTCGGCAGAGCTACGAAAGGAGCAGCCATGGCGCTCAAAGCAAGGGTATTAACCTATGCTGCCAGCGACTTGCACGATATGGCAAAAGCAAAGTCAAAATCGGCCTTGCTGAGTGGCTACAGCAATTACGAATTGCTCGGCTATACCAGCGGCGACCAGATGAAGCGCTGGGAAAAAGCACGCGATGCTGCTAAAGCTGTAATCGATATGGGCTTATACGGTTTTAAGCTCGACCTGGCAGCACCTTCTACCCGTGAGCAGGCTATTGCAGATTATACTGATGTTTCTTTGTCGAGGAACGGAGGAGAAAAAGAAAGCATTCTTTCCAAATACTACATCAATGCTTCTACCGACGATGGCGGTGCCTGGTATCCGCGCAACAACACTACCAACGGGTATCACGGATGGACAGCCAGTCAGCCCACTCAAAACCTGATAGACGATTATGAAATGATGGATGGTACAAAGTTTGACTGGGACAAGCCTGCTATGGCTGCTGCTCCTTACGATAACAGGGAGCCCCGTTTTTATGCTTCTATTTTTTATGATGGCGCTAAATGGAAGCCACGTACCTCCGATGCAATAGGCACCGATCCCTATGGTGAAATGCAGTTCGGTACCTACGAAGTGGGTACGGCTGGATCGGCAACTACTTATTTTGGACTGGATACCCGCAACAGTTCGATAGAAAACTGGAACGGAACCCGCACCGGCTACTCCATCCGGCGGTTTACGAACGACGATCCAAACATTATAGATTTTACCCAAAAGCAGGAAATACCCGCCATACAGATAAGATATACCGAAGTCGTGTTCAACTACATTGAAGCTTTGCTGGAGTTAGGCGATGAAGCCACCGCGAAAGAGTGGTTGAAAAAAATAAGATACAGGGCGGGTTTGCCGGCCATTGACGAAACCGGCGATGCATTGGTGGAGCGATACCGCAATGAGAGGAATATAGAAATGTTGTTTGAAGAGCAGCGGTTTTATGATACACGCCGTTGGATGATAGCGCCGGAAACGCAGGGCGAAAAAGTAAGAATTATGATCATCACCGGCAAGCTCAAACCAGGCAAAACCGTAACCACCTACAGGTATAGTAAAGAGAATTACGATTATACCTATAAGGTGCAGAACATAGAATCGGGCGTGGAAAACCGGGCATGGCACGACAAACTATATTTCCCTCCCATTAAGCTTGACGAAATGAATAAAAACAACAAGCTTATTCAAAACCCGGGGTATTAGGGATTTGAGATTTGAAATTTAAGATTTTCGGTCGGCACGCCCTCGCGGAGGAGTGT
>JBQCGX010000139.1:0-13171 GCA_051955255.1 Agriterribacter sp.
ACCAGCGGTATTGAAGTAAACATGATCAAAGACGTTACTCCTTTACCTCACAATGGTTGCCGTCCTCCTAAAAAGAGAAGAGTATAGTGAAATTGTTGATTTTTGATGTGCTGATTTCTGATTTGGAAATCAACAAAATCATAAATCACAAATCATAAATTAAAACGGGTGTACGATTGATTTTAGATTTTTAATGATCGTGCATCTTTAACTAAAAAATCAAACAAACAAATTATGGCACGTTACACAGGCCCAAAAACAAGGATCTCACGCATTTTTGGTGAGCCCATCCTTGGCAACGGTAAGTATCTTACCAAAAACAGTTTTCCTCCTGGTCAGCACGGACCTTCTAAAAGACGTAAAGCTCCCGGCGAGTATGCGTTGCAGTTAAAAGAAAAGCAAAAAGCAAAATATACATATGGTTTGCTGGAGCGCCAGTTCCGTAAAACCTTTGAAGAAGCTTCAAGGTTAGGCGGTGTTACCGGCGAAAACCTCATCAAATTGCTCGAAGCCAGATTAGACAATACCATTTTCCGTTTAGGTATTGCTCCTTCACGTCCTGCTGCAAGGCAATTGGTGGCCCACAAGCATGTAACCGTTAACGGCGATGTGGTAAATATCCCTTCTTTCAGGTTGAAACCAGGCGATAGCATCAGCCTTAAAGATAAAAGCAGGGGCAACACTTCTGTAACCAGCGCTATCCGTGGAAAGAATCCCAAATTCAGTTGGTTAGATTGGAACGAAGCTGAATTGACTGGCACTTTTATCGCCCTTCCTGAAAGAGAAAGTGTTCCTGAAAACATCAAGGAGCAACTGATTGTAGAGTTGTATTCTAAGTAATACCTGCTGATCAAGGAAGTTATCATTCGTTTGTTCTATTATTCAAATATAACCTCTCCTGCAAAGGAGGGTATAAAACTTAAAACTGAAATTTAAATATGGCCATTTTAAATTTCCAAAAGCCGGATAAAATCATTCTTCAGAAAGCGAACGATTTCGAAGCATCATTTGAATTCCGCCCGTTAGAGCCGGGATACGGTGTTACCATTGGTAATGCGCTCCGCAGGGTTTTATTGAACTCGCTGGAAGGGTATGCCATTGTTGGTATTTTTATTGAAGGTGCGGAGCATGAGTTTGCTACATTAAAAGGCGTTTCTGAAGACGTTACTGAAATTATCCTCAACCTGAATCAGGTTCGTTTCAAAAAAATTCTTGATACAGATATCAACCAGGAAAAACTTACCATTTCTATTAAAGGAAAGAGTGAGTTTACCGCGGCAAATATCGGAGAAGCAACAGCTTCTTTCCAGGTAATGAATCCTGAGTTGCTGATCTGCACGCTCGATCCTTCTTCCAAGCTGAACATCGAAATCACGATCGGCAAAGGTCGCGGTTACGTTCCTTCAGAAGACAACAAGGTGAAAGATGCACCATTCGGATACATTCCTACCGATTCAATCTTCACTCCCATCAAAAATGTGAAATACGGAATTGAAAACTTCCGTGTGGAGCAAAGAACCGACTACGAAAAGTTGTTGATGGAAGTACAGACCGATGGCACCATCCATCCGGAAGAAGCAGTTAAACAGGCTTCGCGCATCCTGATCCAGCATTTAATGATCATCACCGACGAAAACATCACTTTCGACAGCAAAGAAGATAAGAAGGAAGATGTGGTAGATGAGCAGGTGCTGCAGTTAAGGAAAGTATTGAAAACCCCACTGGAAGATCTCGATCTGAGCGTTCGTGCTTTCAACTGTTTGAAAGCTGCCAAGATCAACAGCTTGAGCGAACTGGTACAATACGAGCAGGAAGACCTGATGAAGTTCCGCAACTTCGGTCAGAAATCGCTGGCTGAAATTGAGCAGGTGCTCGGCGAAAGAAGCCTGCACTTTGGAATGGATTTGCAGAAGCTGGGATTGGATAAGGATGAATTCTAGTGATAGGTGGTAAGTGATAAGTAGTAAGAAAAGAAGTTTTTTATAACATAATCTGTGCGAAAGCGCAGAGCCGGCTGTAAATCCTTGACACGGTACAGCAGGTATTAATAACCAGGTTTGGATTGAGAGTAAAATCTCAAATCTCAAATCATAAATCTCAAATCGATTTATGCGTCACGGAGACAAAATCAACAATCTCGGCAGAACAGCTTCGCACAGAAAAGCGCTGTTGAGCAATTTGGCCAATGCATTATTGGTAAACAAAAAGATCGTAACAACTTTGGCAAAGGCAAAAGCGCTCAGAACTTATATTGAGCCGCTGATTACCAAAACCAAGAAAAACGATTCGAAAGAGCAGATCAGCCACAACCACCGTTTGGTGTTTGGTTATTTACAGAACAAAGAAGCGGTGAAGGAATTGTTTACGGTGATTGCGCCTAAAGTTGCTGGCCGCCCCGGAGGATACACACGCATCATTAAACTTGGCAAACGTATTGGCGACAACGCTGAAACGGCTTTGATTGAGCTGGTAGACTTTAATGAAGTGTATACCAAAGGAACTGAAAAAGCTGCAGCAGGCACAACCAAAAGAACACGTCGTGCCGGTGGAAGGAAGAAAGCAGAAGTTAAAGAAGAAGCTGCCGAAACAAAAGCAGCAGAAACAACTCCTCCTGCTGAAGAAGCAAAAGCTGAGTAATCTTATATTATTTCAGAATAATTGGAAAGCAGGATCATTAGAGGTCCTGCTTTTTTGTTGGCTGCCTGTGTACAAATAATCTCATGGAAAACCACACGAATTTGTTTTCTTTGCAAAATTTTACTCTAACATGTCTGAAGTTCTCCAACAAGAAGCAATACTGGTTTTAGAAGATGGAAATGTTTTCCACGGAAAAGCATTTGGGAAAATAGGAACTACTACCGGTGAAATTTGTTTTAATACCGGGATGACGGGCTATCAGGAAGTATTTACCGATCCCAGCTATTATGGGCAGATCGTGATTATGAATGCAGCCCACATTGGTAACTATGGTGTAAAATCTGCAGATGTAGAGAGCAGTTCGGTAAAAATAAGAGGACTGATAGCACGCAATCTCGAAGAGCGCTACAGCCGCTTCCAGGCAGATAATTCTTTGCAGCAATACCTCGAGTCGCAAAATATTGTTGCTATTCATGGCATTGACACAAGAGCATTGGTAGCGCATATACGTACCAGTGGTGCCATGAACTGTATCATTTCTTCCGATACAAAAGATATTAACGTCCTTAAAAATAAGCTGAAGGAAGTTCCTTCTATGGATGGACTGGAGCTTGCGTCTGAGGTATCTACCAAAGAAGTATATGAAATGGGTAATCCTCATTCGCCCATCCGCGTGGCAGTATACGATTTTGGAGTGAAGAAGAATATATTGAACTGCCTTACCGAGAGAGGCGCTCACGTTCGCGTATACCCTGCAAAAACGCCGTTGGCAGAAACAGAAGATTTTCAGCCGCACGGTTACTTTATTTCCAATGGTCCCGGCGATCCGGCTCCGATGGATTATGCCATTAAAACAGTGAAGGAAATTCTTGCAAAAGAAAAGCCTTTGTTTGGTATTTGCCTCGGTCACCAGTTGCTGGCGCTTGCCAACGATATCCCTACGTTTAAAATGCATCACGGACACAGGGGCTTAAACCATCCTGTAAAAAATGTTGTTACCGGCAGAAGCGAGATCACTACACAGAATCATGGCTTTGGCGTTGACCCTGAGGCTGTAAAAAAATCAGATAAGGTAGAGATTACTCATGTAAACCTGAATGACAACTCCATAGAAGGGATACGTTTAAAAGGTAAGCCCGCTTTTTCTGTACAATACCACCCCGAATCAACACCCGGTCCTCACGACAGCCGCTATTTGTTTGATGAGTTTATCGGGTTGATGAAGAAGAGTTAGGGGATTTGACGTTTGGAGTTTGAGGTTTATCGTTTAGGATTAACAATAAACAACAAACGCCAAACCCGAAACAATAAATGCTGATCGCTACTTACCAATAACATTATATGAAGATTGCCATCATCAACGGACCCAACCTGAACCTGCTGGGCAAGCGGGAAACGGATATTTATGGCAATATGCCATTTGAAAAGTTTTTCGCGGAACTGCAGCAGAAATATCCTGATGTGCAGATGCACTATTATCAAAGTAATGTAGAAGGTGAACTGATCAACGAGCTGCAGCGGTTGGGTTACGATTACGATGGCATTATTTTAAACCCTGCCGGGTACACGCATACTTCCGTAGCCATTGGCGATGCCATTGCTGCTATTAAAACGCCTGTAGTGGAAGTGCATATTTCGAATGTACATGCCCGTGAGGATTTCCGCAAATTGTCTCATGTATCCGGCAAGTCAGTGGGCAGCATTTTCGGCTTGGGGCTCAAAGGATATGAGCTGGCACTGCAGTATTTGCTGAAGTTGTAATGCGCGTAGGAGTTCACGTGGCGAACACGGCGGAGCAGCGGTAAGAAACTGAGTTCTTTCGTCGTTAAGCCCCTACACACTATACGCCTCTCGCACGTCGCTGCGATCCCGCCAGCGGCGTCTTAAAGCCATAATAGGTAACGGCGGGAGAAGCAGTCTTCGTGCGTAATCTATTCGCCTGTTGGAGCGGATTGCGGGATATCATCATTCAGTCTTCCTACGTGCGACCACTATTCACACTTCAACGGATCATTTTTAATGAAGTAACTCTTATAATGCTTCGACTTTGGATCCATACAACCTTCCAGGTTCAACAACTCAACCTTCCTGAAGTCTATTTCCTGCCCCTCACTTTGCAATGCAATAAAGCCAGACTTTAACAGCTTGCCATCAATTTTAATAGCAGGGTCGTATCGGTTCGCCACGCCACCACCAATCTGTGGCTTGGAGTATTGCAATACCGTGTCGCCGTTAATAATATGCGTTATTAAAGAATCGCCCAGCACAATAGCCTCTGCTCTTACCCATTGTTCACCTTCGTAGGTTTTTGAGCTGGACTCAATGCAATGTCTTGGATCTATCCTGCCCTGGTACACTACATCTGTACCCGGAGAGCACATATTGCCCGTTGGTCTAGGGTTGCCATCACCCAGTCCTGCCAGGAACTGCATCTCTACAGAAATGGGCCAATCCTGTTCCTTAGGCATGGTACGCGGATCTTGCGAATGAAGCATTACACCGCTGTTTTTGATGGTATAACCCGGCGCATCTTTCTGCCAGTTACCCGTAAAGCGATACTCCACTACGAGATGATAGTAGGAATAAGGCGTTTTGAAATACAGGTGCCCGTATTGCTCGTTAAATGCGCCATACTGATCGTATCGCACCTTGATAATGCTGTCTTCTACCCGGAAAGTATTTCCAAAATTTTCGCCCGTTTCGTGGTGATGAATTTTTACGATCCAGTCGTTGATGTCTTTTCCATTAAATAGTGATATCCATTCCTGTTTGTCAGGCTCCTGACCCTGTACCTTTTTTTCGCTGTCGCATGCCTGCAATAACAGTATTGCACACACGCAGCTATAGAATACTCTTTTTTTGATAGCGGTAATCATTGTCATTTTGTTTGTGTTTTTCCCGGACCATACAATGCCTTTCCATTTCTTGCGCCCGTATGCAATCCGTTGTTCACTGTAAGTGCCCCGTTTACTATTACGTATTGAAATCCTTTTGAGAAGGCGTGAGGCTGCCCGAAGGTAGCGACATCCTGCACCGTTGCTGCGTCAAAAATAACGATGTCTGCAAACATGTTTTCTTTTATTAAGCCTCTTTGCTGCAACCGGAACTTTTGTGCCGGCAGCGAAGTCATGCGCCGGATCGCTTCTTCCAGTGAAATTACTTTTTCTTCTCTTACATATTTTCCCAACACCCGTGCATTGGTGCCATATCCTCTCGGATGTGGCATACCTTCGCCAAATACGCGGATCGACGCATCGCTGGCAAACATGTTGAAAGGATATTGCATAATGTATTGCACATCTTCTTCGCTCATGCCATGAAATACCGCTCCCGCTCCACCGTTCAGCATAATATCTATTACCGTTTCAGCTTCATATTTTGCTTTGTGCTTCCTGCCTTTCATGAGGTTAATAGCTTCAATGCTTTTACCATTGTAGGTACTATCGGGTTTGTAACTGGCCACCACTGCATAGCCGAAATGTTTCAATTTTCTTTTTTTCAAACGGGCAAGCATATGGTCTATTGCCTGCTTTTTCTGTTCCGCACGTTGCAGTCTTGTTACAATGGAATCCTGACCATCTGCCAGTAATGCATCGGGTAATAAGGTGCTGATGGAAGTGCTGCTGGCTGTGTAAGGATACTGATCGATCGTAACGTCTATACCCTGTTCGCGGGCTGCTTTTATCATGGCAACTGTTTCTCTGCTTCGTCCCCAGTTTTGCTGACCGCTTAATTTAAAATGCGATATTTCAACAGGTATTTGGGCTTCTTTGCCAATTAAAAGTGCTTCGTTGATCGACTGTGTTACCGAATCTCCTTCATCTCTCATGTGGGTGGCATATACGCCATTGTATTTAGACGCTGCCTTTGCCAGTGCAATAATTTCAGGCGTTTTTGAATAAGTGCCCGGTATATAAATAAGTCCGGTTGACAATCCTACCGCTCCATCCTGCATGGCTTCCTCTACCAGTTGCGTCATTTGCAGTAATTCCGCAGGAGTGGCATCGCGGTTAGCCCTGCCCATTACCGCTTTGCGTACGTCATTATGCCCGATCAAACTGGCTACGTTTATGGATAGACGTAATGAATCGATAAACGTAAGGTATTTAGCAATATTAACGTTGGACGCGCCGCAGTTGCCGGCAACCACAGTTGTTACGCCATCGTATATGAAATTTTGCGCGGTGGGTTCTTTTGCCTCGTCGCCTTCTATATGCGTATGTACGTCAATAAACCCCGGTGCCACTATCAATCCTGTAGCATCAATGGTTTGGGCCGATGAAAATTGCAGGTGCTTCCCTGTTGCAATGATTTTCCCGTTGCTGATAGCTACATCGCCATAGTACCAGTTGTTACCGGTTCCGTCTATTATTTTGCCATTGCGCACCAAAATGTCGCAGACGGGCGTCTGTGAGTAAGTGCAGATGGGCAATAACAAAAGCCAGCATAATGACCTCATCATGGCGTAATAGTTGAATAAGTTAATTGGAGAGTAAGTTAAGTAGGTTAATTGATAAATGTGCGTCTACCTTACTTCCCTTATTTAACTCACCTAAATACTTTCCAGCTTAAATACGTCTTTCGCCCGTATACCCTTTTCCGTCATGGCAAGCGTGCAGCATTCGTGTTGAGGATCGTGTTCAAAAAAGATGATATAGTTGTTCTGCAACACTTCCTGCAAAAAGGCTTTTTTCTCCTGCAACGTAGTGAGCGGAAACATGTCGTAAGCCATTACGTAAGGCAGTGGAATATGCCCCACAGATGGCAACAGATCGGCAGCGTAAATAATCGTTTTTCCTTTGTAATTATTGATCTGCGGCAGCATCATTGCCTGCGTATGACCGTTTACAAAACGGATAGTAATATTGTCGGAGAATGCAATGTCTTCCTTTACCTGCACGAATTTTAGCCTGCCGCTGTCTTGTATAGGCTGGATATTCTCTTTAAGAAAAGAGGCCTTTTCGCGATCATTGGGTTTGATGGCCCATTGCCAGTGCTGCTCATTGCTCCAGTATGTGGCGTTTTTAAACGCAGGTACCATTTTGTTGTTTTCAATTACAATGGCGCCTCCCACATGGTCGAAGTGAAGATGCGTGAGGAACACATCGGTGATATCATCCCGGCGAAATCCATGCTTTGCAAGCGATTTATCCAACGTATCATCGCCATGCAGATAATAATGCCCCATGAATTTAGCATCCTGCTTATTGCCCATGCCCGTGTCTACCAGTATCAGGCGGTTATCCTCTTCAATCAGCAGGCTGCGCATCGCCCAGGAGCAAAGGTTATTTTCATCTGCAGGATTGAGTTTGTTCCAGATGCTTTTAGGTACCACGCCAAACATCGCTCCACCATCCAGTTTAAAATAGCCGGTGTTAATTGAATACAATTTCATAATGCAAAACAATGAGAGCGCTAAATTAGGATTTTAGTATTTGTTGTTTACAGTTTGTTGTTTGAAGTTAAGGCTTAACACTAAACCATAAACCCCAAACAAAAAACTGGCATTATTTCACCTGCACATGAATATGATCATCATGCCTAATCGAATGGCATCCATGAAACGCTACTTTATTACTGGTGATGTCCATCCTTTCCTTTAAGTGTGGTTCAATAAATATTTTCTCCACTTCTTTTTCGGCCGCGAGGTTTTGAATAAGCGCTTTGGTTTGTATGCCGTCAAATGTATAATTGGCTTTATTACCCTGTGGCATATAGCGTTGCAGTATGGAATATTCCCTGTATCCCTTCATGGCGCAGAAAACGGCAGTATTCACTTCTCCGGGAACCGGCTCTTCGCATATGCCATAGCCCAGCCACGAAGGCGCATCGTTCACAGGCTTTTCGGTTTTGCTATCGGTATAACGAAATGCAATATCAAGCTTTTTACCATCGTGGTGGCTGAGATGCGGCAACAACGGGAACCCGTTTATAAAAGGAAACCCGGCATCGAGATAATTGACTACACTGCCCGGAAATTTTTTATGAAGCGCTGTCGCTGCTTTGATCACCACCAGCTTCACATCTTCTTTTACATATTGTCGGTTAAGCAATGGTGTAAGTATAGTAAGCGGCCGAACATGATTGGTTTCAAAAGCGGGCAATGGCACTTTGCCGTACGACTTTGCCAATGGTGGAACGACCAGCCATGTGCACAACAAATACAGCAGCAGGAAGGTGGCCAGGCTGGTTCCCAACCGCGCCCACCAACTGGTTAATTTTTTATTGATGAATGACGAGATGAGTTTTGAAAACAAATAAATAATACCGCCAACCTGAGTAAGCAAGGTCAGCACAACAAAAATGATAAAGGAAACAATGAAGAGAAAGATTTTCAAGGTATATGAGATTTTGGAAGAGGTTTGGCTGATTAATTATTTACATGGCGAAGGTAAAAGTTTTTGCCGCAGATGCGAAGATTGAGCGAACGAAAAAGGTTTCCAACTTTCTAAAAGTTGGAAACCTTTATGGAATTTCTGATAACTAACGGCTGTAAGAGATTTCTCCTTCGTCGAAATGACTTCGCGGGTTGATCGTCAATACCTGACGGCTGAATGCTGATGGCTGATAGCCCACCCATCAATTCATCATCTTCACACGATTGGGTCCGCCTGGCCCTCCGGGTTCCTGTCCATCTGATTGCTGACCTTTGAACTTCATGAGCCTGTACGTAAACGTAAGCATGAAGTAACGTGTAAGCCTGTTTACGCGACTGTCTATAATAGCATTGCCACTTACCTGGCGGGAGATATTGGTGTTTTGATTGAAGATATCGAAGCCCGATAACCGAATGAACCCGTTTTTCTTTTTGAATATTGTTTTTTCAATGGATGCGTTAAACAAGGTTGGGTTGCTGTTTACTGAAGAGGCAAGCCCGTTGTTAATGACATAGCTGATGTCGTACCGCACTATTACCCCACCCGGAATATCCATCCGCATATTGCTGCCCAGCGACCATGCGTTTGAGCTTAACCGTGCGCCGTTTTGCGATAAAGTGTATTTAGTAGAATTAAGGCTGTAAGCAGCATTGGCGCCCCATTCAAGCCATTCTTTATAATTAAATTCAAAATTGAGGCGCTGCGTGGTTACCCAGTTGTTGCCAATGTTTTTCTGGCTGTTCACCAGTCCCACATCGTGGTTATAGTTTACGTTTCCGTTAAAGGTTACTACATATCTCCGGTTCTGGAAAGGAATGGAGTAAGTATAAAACCCGGCAAGATTATAATAACCGTTCATGTTTTCGGGCATGCTTAGCTGTGCGCCGCTGCTGTCGAGGTTGATATTGTTATTAACGATCCTGTTTTGAATGGTATTTGCATTCAACCCTACAAACATTGCCCTGCCCGATGTAAAATTGAAGTTATTGAAGAACACGCGGAGGTTATGACTGAACTCAGGTTTCAGATCGGGGTTGCCCTGGGTTTGGTATTGCGGATTCGACACGTCTCTTACAGGTTGCAACTGGTTGAAACTTGGCTGCTGAAAGTTCGCGTTGTAATTCATGTTCAGTCTCCGGGTGCGCGAAAAGTTATACGAGAACCTGGCAGTAGGTGCAACATTCAAACGCCTTTGCGGGGTATAGGCGCTGTCCTTCGAAAGCGAGTAGCCGCTCAGGTAAGCAGGCTGCAGATTTACACCAATGCTGTAGTTGTATTTTTTTTGAATGGTCCGCAAACTAACACCCACCTGCTGATTAATAAATGTATTTTCATAAGCATTGCTCAGGCTGTCGAGGAAATGTGTATCGCCGGTTGTAGAATCTTTGGCATAAGTGCTTCTGTCGTTCTTCGCATAGGCGTAATTGTAACCGTAACTAATGTCCAGGAAGCGGTTTTTACTTACAGGCTCTGTATAGGTAAGCCTGAAGCCATAATTACGGTTGCTGTTATCCTGGTTGATCAGTTGATCTAAAAACAGGTCCGAATATCCACCCGCCTTCAAATATTCACGGGTGAAATTTATTTTATCATCGTCGCTTAAAGAATAGGATGTACCCAGGTTGGCAGTCAACGATAAATTCCTTCCTCTTTTTTGAAAACGGTGATTGTAGTTAACCGAGGCGCTGAAATTAGGCGACCGGCTGCTTACCGTATCTCCGCTGTAGCCATCCTGCGTTTTAAACATTTCGCTATTGAAATATTCAAACAAGCCACGGCTTTGATTGTCGGAATAGCTATAAGAAAAATTAGGAATGATCTTAAGGTAATTGGTCGAATCAAAATTGTATTCAAAGTTCAGGTTCGCCCGGTGATTGTTCCGGATATTGTCCGAATAACTGCTTTGGTTGTTGGTAAAAATATTGCCTGATATATTCTGGCGCGAGGTAGCTCTGTCTATAATGGTATTGCGGTTCGAAAAACTGTAATTACCATAAAACGATCCCTTTTTATTGTCGAAGTCGGTGCGGAAGTTAACGCCTATCGACTTGTTGTCCGTTATACCATTTTGGTCGGCATTGGTGTCCGATGTAGCGCCATCGCCCGAGTTGCCGCCCCCACCTCTTATGGTGCGCATCACCCTGCCGCCTCCCCGTTGATTGTTGGCATTGCTGAAGTCAAAAAGGTTCTGATTGATATTATTGAGGTTACCCAATACCGATAGTTGTGTACTTTCCCTGAATACATTGGCGTTTAACGTTGCCTGGTAGCGTTCGTCTGTGCCATATCCTGCCGATGCCCTGCCAAATACCCCCTGGTTTTTGTCTTTTTTCAACTGCAGGTTAATCACAATATCCGGGTCGCCATCCTTAATGCCCGATGCCTGTGCCAATTCGCCATAATCGTCTACCACCTGCACCTTGTCTATAATTTCGGCTGGAAGCTCGCGCGTGGCCGTTTTAGGGTCGCCGCCAAAAAAATCTTTCCCGTTCACTTTTATTTTGGTTACCGTTTTGCCCTGCGCCGTTATATTTCCATCCTTGTCTACCTGTAAGCCTGGTATTTTTTTCAGCAGATCTTCCACATTCGAGTTCGGTCTCACCTTAAACGAATCGGCTTTAAACTCAACCGTATCCTCCTTAATTACTATCGGCGGCGGACTTATCACTACTTCCTGCAACGTTTTTATGGCCGGTTGCATGGTTATACTTCCAACATTCAGTTCCGTTTTGCCGGCTTCAAAATCAAAATCCTGCTCTATATCCTCCATACCTACATTGGTAACCTTTAACCTGAACGCATTGGCAGACACCTGGCTGAAGGTAAATTGACCGTCTTTTGCAGTTACTGTCTTCAACGTGTCTTTATTGCCCGCTTTTACAATAAGCATTACCGATGCTCCTTGCAACGCCGCATGACTGCTGTCGAATACCCTGCCTTTTACAGTGCCGGGCGTTTGTGCAAATACGAATGAAGTAGAAAGGAGTAAGAGAAGTAAAAGTAGATTTATGGGTTTCATATCTATTAAGCGTTATATGCGGTAAAAGTCCGCACTGGTTTACGCTACAGACGCCAAAAGTAGACGGAAGATTAATAACGGAAGGCTAACAGACGTTAAATAAGGTTAACGTTTGATTATGAGTGAATAACGATTGATGCATGATAAATGCAGCTCTAGTTTTTCTCTTATCCGATTTTCTATGAAATCTCTATGAATGTCTGTTCCTCAACACTATTCGTATATTATGTCATGATTTTTACCTTTACAGCCGGTAAGAAATTCAGCTCTGCTGCGCAACCTTTTAATACCATCGTCCGTAATTATTAATTTGAAAAGGATTCAGGACATACATTGGAACTATTGATACATCTAATAAAGGGCTGTATAGCTAATGATGCTAAATGCCAGCAGGTGTTTTACGAAAAATACCTTGGATTTGTATTGAAGACAGTGTATAGATATGTGAGCTCTTATGATGCCGCCGCTGAAGTTTCGAACGATGCCTTTGTAAAGATTTTTAAAGCCTTCAGCAAGTTCGACTACGAGCATGCCGCCAACCCCGAAATGCTGTTGATGGCCTGGATGCGGCGCATTGTGATCAATACTGCTATAGATCATATACGTGTAATGCGTGCGCAAAGCAAACATCATTCTATAACCGAAGAAATATGGGAAGGGAAAGAACCCGCAACCCGGGCAGACGACCAGTTGTTGTATAAAGAAATGATTGAGTTGATACGAAAACTCAGTCCCTCATACCGTTCGGTTTTCAATTTGTATGTAATTGATGGATACAGCCACCAGGAAATAGCCGATATGCTTGGTATTTCTGTGGGCACATCCAAATCGAACCTTGCAAGAGCGAGAGCTTTTTTGCAGAAATACCTTGTGAAAGATAATAAGGATAATGTGTTATGTTTTACCTGAAGAATGACGACATGGAGGAACTTTTCCGCAAAGCGGCGGAAAACTATGAACTGGATGCCAGCAAGGCATCCGACTGGGATGGCATACACAAAAGGTTGCATGAGTCCAGTGCCGACAGTTCTGAAACTGACGGTAAAAAAAAGAAAAAACGCCGGTTTATTTTCTGGTGGTTCCTGCTGTTCCCTGCCGGATGGATGGCGCACAATACCTGGGACAAGATCGGGAAAAG
>JBQCGX010000140.1:0-31429 GCA_051955255.1 Agriterribacter sp.
CAGCGTCTTTATCCGTCAGACCGCCCCGGTATGCTACCCCATGGCTTAGCCGGGGCGTGCCGATGGTGAGTCGATCTTTTTTGCCGTGGATCGTGTCTCACGATCCACCAATTTCCTTACTGGTACCCCGGGTTTTGTTTCAGGCTTTTGTTCAACTGCAAATCCCTGTAGGGTATAGGATAGATCAACCTGTTTTCAGTTACATTAAATGAATTGTCCGGCAGGAATGGATATTCCTGTTTCATCCTTTCTCCATATTCACTCATCACTTCAATGGCTTTGCCGGTGCGGATAAGATCTGTCCAGCGATGGTTCTCGAAAGCCAGTTCGTGGCGACGTTCATTCAATACATCCTCTAATGTAACTGCATCTAAATCGTCTAACCCTGCTCTTTCTCTTACCCTGTTCACGTATGGAAGTGCCTGTTCGTTTTTACCTTGCTGCACTAAATTTTCTGCCAGCAGCAGCAATGCATCGGCGAAACGGAATATAGGCCAATTTTCGCCCGTATTGTTGGGCAGCGCGTAAGGACCATGAACATATTTTGAAACATAGGGAAAATAAAACTTGCCAGGCTCGGGAACATAACCGCGTGCATTTTTTATTTCTTCAACAATAATGGGATCGAAATCGGGATTGCCGCCTGCCAGTGTACCTTTTGCCACTTTTATTGATTCATTTAACCTCAGATCGTCGGGTTCATAAGAATCTATCAGCTCCTGGTTGGGCACATTCCAACCTCCCAGGCTTACGTTGTTGGCTCTTAAACCGGTTATCAGCCAGGTATCTTCCGTTTTAGGAAGCATGAAATAAAGAAAATCGCTCTGCTGTCCGTCGGGTCCTTCTTTAAATTGAATTTCAAATATCGATTCCTTATGGTTCTTATTATTAGGATCAAAAACATCTCCATAATTTTCCAGAAGGTCGTAGTTCATATTCAATACATCTTCCAGTTCACTTTCGGCAAGCAGGTACTCACGCTGCGGCTTCGACATATAGGCTTTTGCCAACAACATCTTTGCTGCACCGCGGGTAGCCCTTCCCGTTTGCGGAAAAGTAGCGGCTACAGGCAGATTGGGTATGGCACTGTTCAGATCGTTTATGATCTGGGCATACACTTCTTCCACCGTTGAATTGGATACATAGGATGATTCCTCATCTACCACTTCGTTGAGGTATAACGGCACGCCTCCAAAATGCGTTACGAGGTCAAAATAATAGAAAGCTCTTAAAAACAGGGTTTCGCCTGCAACCTGCTGTTTAACTTCCTCAGAAATTTCGGCTGCATCGAGCCGAGCTAAAATAATATTGGCCCGTGAAATGCCCCTGTAATCGGCGTAGTACCGGTTGTTGACTGCAGTTGTTTGCGACTGATCGGTCCACTGTATGATATCTTCCACCCAGTTGGCAGGTCCCCTGTCGGGCGCATAATAACGAAAGAACGTGTTGTCCGATCGCATCTCATCCATATAAAGACCGGGGTGAACTATGCCACGCAAAGGTTCATACGCTGCCACCAGTGCTAAATTGAAATGAGATTCTGTTTTATAGAATGTACTCCCGGTAATAGCAGTTTCGGGAGAAACTTCAAGGAAATCTTTATTGCAGGAGGTCAGTAAGAAGATGCCAACCAGCCAATGAATTAAATTCTTTGTCATGACCACAGTTTTAAAAGTTTACGTCTAGTCCAATGGTAAATGTTCTGGGAATCGGATAGGGCGCAAAGTCCCGTCCTTCGTTCAACCCGTTCAGGCCATACTGGCTGGCATCGGGGTTAGGGCCTGGATATTTTGTAAGAATGAAAGCATTCTGTGCACTGATGTATACCCTGGCTTTCTTGTATATTTTTTTTGCGAGCTGTGGCAAAGTATATCCAAGCGCTATGTTCTTGCCGGCAAGATAGGAGCCGTCGAAAATATGCCTGGTATTGTTGAAACGATGAAGCGGGTTGGAATTACTCCTGGGCAAATCTCCTTTACCCGGATTCTCCACCGATCTCCACCTGTCTAACGCAGCAGGGCGCACGTTAAACACACCGTCAATATTTTCAATCGAGAGCAGGTCTCCTTTAAAAACATCGCCGCCTACCCTGCCAATTAAAGTAATGTTGAGGTCAAAATTTTTATAGGAAAAATCATTTGTAAAACCATACACAAATTTTGGATTGGGGTTCCCGATAAATGTTTTGTCATTGATCGGATCAATCAAACCATCAGGCACTCCATCGGGACCGCTGATGTCTCTAAGCCTTACGGAACCCACATCCGAACCACCGTATACGGTTATATGAGGGCCTTTGGCCAATTCGGCTTCATTCATAAACACACCTTCGTACACATAGCCATAAAACTGTCCTATCGGGTGTCCCACTTCGGTACGGTTAAAGTCCGAATTTTCCTGCACCCCTCCTATCGGAACGTTTTCGGTTCCAAGCTTTTTAACCATGTTGCGATCAAGCCCTACCGTGATATTGGTGTTCCATTTGAATTCATTTACCAGGTTCCTTGTCTGCAACCCAAATTCATGTCCCCAGAAATTAAATTCTCCTATATTCGATTGAATACTGCTGAAGCCGGAAGCGAGTGGTATGTTTACGGCATACAACAACCCGTTGGTATTTTTCCAGTAATAATCGTACACAAGGAGAATGCGATCGTCAAAAAGTCCGAGGTCTACACCAAAGTCATACTGGGTGGTAGTTTCCCATGTTAATGCTGCATTGCCTAAATTGGATACGGCTTTTCCGGGCACAACTGTATTGCTGAATACATAATTCACATTGTTAACGGAACTGATGTGAGAATAATTACCGATATTATAGTTGCCCACTTTTCCATAGCTTCCCCTGAGCTTTAAGAGACTTACTTTATCTCTCAACCCGCTCATAAAATTCTCTTCGGAAACTACCCAGCCGATGGAGGCGGAAGGAAATGTTCCGTATTTTTTATTGCTGCCAAATCTCGATGCGCCATCTCTCCTCACGGAAACAGAGGCCAGGTATTTGCCTTTGTAATTATAGTTAAGCCTTCCTAAAGTAGACACAATGGTAAACTCAGATACGGATACATTGCCAATCCTGTTGGTGGCTGCATTGATCCAGGGAATTTCGTCGTCGGCGAACTGAGTGCCGCTAATGGAATTGCTTTCACTCCGTACACTTTGAGCCGAGTATCCCAGCAATACATCAAGGTTGTGTACACCGCCAAAGCTTTTATTGTAGTTCAATGTGTTTTCTACCTGCCAGTTTGAATAATTAGAAGTGCTGTAAGATCCTGCAGCGGGATTGGGTGGCGACTGGAACATAGCTCCCTGCGCTGTTGAAGGACTCCAATACCTGTTCTTTGAGCTTCCGGCATCGATATCGGCCCTTAATTTATATTTCAGTCCTTTAATAATTTCATACTCTCCAAAAACATTGCCGATGATATTGAGTTGCTGCAGGGGGTTCTCTCTTTCTGTAAGCACCCTGTACCAGTTGGGATTGGGAAACATGCCGGGAGAGGAAAATCCTACGGGCAAACTGCCATCGGGATTTTTATATTCCAACGTGGGATCCATGATGTAGGCAGAGGAAAGAAAGCTCCAGTAGGCGGGTTCAAAACTCTGGTTATCGGAATGCCTGAAGGTGGAAGCAAGGTTCAATCCAAAAGTGAGCCTGTCGGAAACGGTAAACAGGTTATTGGCCCTGGCTGTAACTCTTTTCGCCTGTGTATTGAGCAAAATTCCCTGCGTGTTGTTATAGCTCAGGTTCACCACGGACTTCACTTTTTCTGATCCGCTGGAGAAAGACAAATTATAATTTTGCAGGTTGGCGCTGGGATTGAGCAATATGTCGAACCAGTCGGTACCATCGTTTGGCCCATACTGTGAGGGATTCTGATACCTTTCGGGCACCTCCAATCCCTGATCGCTGTACCATTCGTTTTTATATTGGGCAAACTGCTGTGCATTCATTACATCCGGTCTGCCCCGTTGCGGCACTTTTTGAATGCCGGTGTAAACGCTCAGCTTCAAATCGCTCCTGCCTCTTTTTGCCTGTTTGGTAGTAATCAACACCACCCCATTGGCGGCACGGGAACCATACAAGGCAGATGCAGAAGCATCTTTCAATACCGAAATGTCTTCTATTTCTTCCGGACTTAAAGCGTCCATACCTGTGCTGGAAGGAAATCCGTCAATCACCACCAACGGAGCATTGCCCGCATTGATCGAAGCCTGTCCGCGGATCTTGAACACAACGCCCTGTCCCGGCACACCTTCCGTCTGGTTGATCCTAACGCCCGGCAATCTTCCCTGCAAACGTTGTCCCAACTGGCTGATAGGCGCTTTTTCCAGGTCATCGGAGCTTACAGAACTGATAGCGCCAGTAAGTTCTCTTTTCTTTTGTGTGCCGTATGCAATAACGGTTACCTGGTTGAGCGTAGAAACATTTTCCTCCATTACTATCTCAATGCTCTGCCGGCCGTTAACGGGCATTTCTTTTGTTGCAAAACCTACAAATGAAAATACCAGTGTTCCGTTGGAGGGCACGTCTATTGAATAGTTCCCGTTTCCATCTGTAGAGGTACCGGTGGCGGCACCTTTCACCACCACGCTCACGCCTGCCAGTGGTTCGCCCCGGGCATTGGTTACTTTACCCCTTACTATATTGGCTACCGGCTCCTGCTTCGGCGATGCGTCTGGCGCTTTTGTTGTTGTCACCATCCGTTTATACAACATAATGGTTTTATCCTCAATCTTGTATGCAAGGGGTTGATCTTTCAGCATCACGTCGAGGAATGCGGGGAGTGGCATATCGTACACAGAGAGCGTAACAGGGCTGGTTCCGGAGAGATCGGAACTATTGTAAAAAACTACGTACCCGGTTTGTTTTTTGATAGCAGCAAAAACTTTTTTGAGCTCAACATTTTTGCCGGATAAGGTGATGGTTTGCGAAACGCCTCGGGCTGATACATTCAGAAAAGCAGCTGTTAAAAAGAGAATCGTTAGCTTCATCACTAACAGGGTTTTGGTAAGATTACGGCCCCTCCTACAGGGAACACAATAACCGTAAACAATTTTTTGCATAAATTGCATTGGTTTAGTTGTAAATAAATTCGTTTAAACGGCGGTTTTAGACCAACTAAATGCGCCTTTTGGGCGTTGCCGGAAGTGCTTCGAACCACTTCCGGTTTTTTATTGGTACAATAAGATTTTTTTTCAGCAACTGTTCATAGCACATTGTTTTATTAATGATCAAATTTGATGATTCCTTCCATATTTCAAACAGGAACTACGGCATTACTACGAGTTGACGGCCTTCTTCGATCCTGAAATGAACACCTGCTCTTTCCAATCCGCTCAAAAGCCCGGCAAGACTCACATTGCGACTCAACTCTCCGCCAAAAGACATCTGGGGTATTCCTTTTTCGTACACTACTTTAATATCGTACCAGCGCGAAAGCTGCCGCATCACTTCTTCGAGCGAGGCATTGTCGAAATTAAACAACCCGTTCTTCCACGCCATTACCTGGTCTGCATTTACAGAGGGGTTCAGTTTTAATTGTCTATTGTTTGATATTTCTGCCTGCTGACCAGGTTTTAAAATAAGCTGCTCCTGCACCTTACTGCCTGCCATAACCGATGTTTTAACGCTCCCTTCGAGCAGGGTGGTTTTTATATTTTCTTCGTCTTTATAGGAGTTAATATTGAAATGAGTACCCAGCACTTCTATTTCTGCTGTTTCGTTTACACTTACTTTAAAGGGTTTGTTTTCCATACGCGCCACTTCAAAATAGGCTTCGCCCGATACCTTTACATATCGCTCCTTTGCTGAAAAATAGGCGGGATAGGTAATGGAGCTGGCTGCATTGAGCCACACTTTTGTTCCATCCTGCAATACCAGTTGAAACTGCCTGCCCCGCGGAGTAGTAATGGTGTTGTACACCATATCCTTTTGCAAGGTATTGTCTGCATCGTATACCAGTTGGCCGTTTTTTAATGTAACCTGCGTACCGGGCTGATTGGCTACAATACCATCTGCAAGGCTATCCAGTACCAGTTCGCTGCCATCTGCAAGTTTGAGTATGGCGCCATTTTTTCCCGGCGGAAGATCGTGCTGCTGTTGCACCACCGCCACCGGCTCCTGTTTTTTATTATTCAGCAACCACCACGATGCGGCCCCGGCCAGTATAAATAAAATGGCTGCTGCTGCCCACCGCCAGCTACCCACAAAAATCCGTTTACTCGCCACCATCGGGTGTTGGGCAAGGTGGTTCCGCTCGTCCTGCATCCTTATCTTTTGTGCTATGCCGCTGTTGATGGCTAACTTCCCCGATTCTGTTTCTTTGAATAAATAAGCATCGTTCATGAATGTTAGCAACAGCTCTTCGTCCAGGTAGGCCAGGTTGGCCGGATCGTCGAGCGCGTGCTTCAATTGCTGCCAGCCTTCTTTTGTCAATGTACCTGCTACGTAATTATCGATCAGATCAATAAATGATTCTTTATCCATATGAACCTGTTTGCCTGAAGGCTTTACTAATAAAGACGCATTCGAAACAACCGGGTACAGGTGCGTAACGATTTTTTTTTTGAAGATTATAAAATCAATATTGTCTGGCTATGTTGATCACAGCCCGACATTCAGCGGTCAGACCGCCTGCCAACACACAGGGCTAACCCTTACGGCGGGCCGACCGGCAACATGATGGAAGCTGCACAGGTGCGCGGTGATTTTTTTTTGAAGATTATAAAAATGGAGGAAAGAAAAATATAAGAACAGCGCCGTAGTCGGTACTTTTCAGGAATACGCGCAGGAAGTTCAAAGCCGCTGCCATATGGTGCTTCACCGTTCTTTTAGTGATGTTCATTTTACCAGCTATTTCTTCCTGGCTCAATTGCCCGTTCCTGCTTAAAGTAAAAACCATTCGCTGCTGCGGAGGCATCTGTTCCACGGCAGCAGCAATATGCTTTTGCAGTTCCTTTGCTTCGAGCACATTGTCGGGGCGGATGATTTCATGCAGCATGTCTTCATCCTGGAGGGAGGTTCGTTCAGACACACGCTTACGGATAGCCGAAACAACATAATTGCGGCTAACGATAAATAAATAAGAAGGGAAATCCCTTACTTCCAGCAATCGTTCCCGCTGCATCCAGATCTTTACAAAAATGTCCTGCACAATTTCCACCGCCTCGTCGTGCATTTTAACGTAAGTGAGCACATGAGCAAAAACGCGCCCCCTGTATTGATCAAGCAACGATGCAAATGCCTGTTCATCTCCCGCAGCTATTTTCGCCAGAAGAGCAGTATCGGTATGGGCTTTTTTCCTATTCAAGAAATGGTTCCGCTAAATTTAATAACAAACCTAAGGGAAGACAAATCTAATGCGAAGGGATTAATCTGAAGTAGATTAAATCAAATTTCGTACGAAAGGAATTTATTTGCGCTCTGGCGCAGGTGATAGTGTGCTGACTGACCTGTGCGTTAGTGTTACTTGTGTGGTAATTTAATATAAGCAATAAACAGGCACAGGTCTGGCGTCTCGCAGAGGTTTTGCTACCAAACTGCGCCAGGGAATAGAACTTGCCCGGCGAAAAAAACATACAATCATATTTCCGAACTTTTGCTCTACAAGGTGTCTGCACCCGCGCCAGTGAAAATTTGCTTTGGCAGACTAACGCATATGCGTAGCTGGAATATTATTTCCAAACGCTTTTGCATCTTCAAAAATATCATTACATTTAGAGTGCTTCGATCCACCTCCTTCACAAAACCTTTCCGGCACTCCGGTTTTACTGGTTCAAACTCCTTAAATCAATTCTATGATTGCTGAAACACAACAAGCTGATAGCAATAGCAACAACGGAGGATCTGTTCATGAGTTTGTAGATAATGAAGCAGCCATCAGGCACATCAAACACATAGCAAACGTTTGGAGAAGAATGCATATCCTGTTCAACTTCGGGATAGCGCTGTTAGGCACCAGCACAATTGCGTCCTCCATATTTGTTTCGGTATACTCCGGATACACCGACGCAACCTTTTTCGAGCCTAAAACATTGAAGGCTGTTGCCTATGTTTCTACAAATTTCACTAACCTTACTCACTGCTTTTAATTTTGTTGGAAATACCAATAATGCCAACCAATGCTGGAAGTTTGTAAAAGTGGCGCTCCTGAAATATGATTGTAAAATTTACAACATCAAACAACTGATAGAGGCTTACAGCCAAGCCGAGAGAATGATGGGAAAAATTGAATTCAATTATACCGTTAGCCCTTCCTCCAATACCAGCGATGAGGAAAAGAAACTGGAGCAACAGCAATAGAGATTATTAAATTTGTTTTCGAATATTTTTCTCAAGGCTTAGCGGCAACCTTCAAACCCTTGATGCCTAAGATTCACGTGGATTTTCGTGAGGCAAGTATATCAGAATGCGTATATTTTGAAATAATGCGTATTTTTACATATTAAAATAACAGAAAATGAAAAGCAGGCTCAATATTACTGTTGACGAAATACTTATGGAGCAAGCAAAACGTTATGCCGAAAAGCATAAAACGTCTTTGTCGAAATTAATTGAAAACTATTTCAAGAATCTCATTCGGCCAACAAATAAGAAAAATGTAATAGACCTGATCGAAAGTTTACCCAAGCCCTCATCCAGAGTAACAAACAATAAAGAAAATCTGAAAGAACATTATTTTAAGGCGAAAAAAAGTAAGTATGGCTTCTAAAGCGTTTGCCGATGCCAATATGTTACTTGATTTTACTTTAAAGCGAGCTGGTTTCCAAGATGCGCGTGACATTATTCAATTATCCTTTGATGGCGTTATTCAACTATGCACAACCCCCTCTGTGCTACATATTGTTGGATACTATACAGCCCAGGCATACGACAATAAACAAGCCAAAATTGTCATCTCAACTTTACTCAATGACGTACTCGTCATCGATTGCAATCACGAAACATCGGTTATTGCCATCAATTCAAAAATAGATGATATTGAAGATGCACTGCAATATTTCGCTGCTGTCAGTCACGGCGTTGACTTTTTTATATCAGCCGATAAAAAACTAAAAAAATCAGCTATTCCCCAACTCCCTGTGTATTCAGCCACGGAATTTTTAGCTGAATTCGGCCAGCGATAAAACTGTATCTTTTTTTGAAAAAATTCCGTTTTTGAAAGATTGCGGATTTGTAATTCACGAAGCGTCCCTTCTAAAGCCTTTCAATCGGCCCTCCTACACTTTAATACGGTATAAAGACAACCATTAATACTATTAAATCTTGTACTAAATACGATTTGCAGATTTCTGTTGCCGGCATATCAAAAAAATATGTGACAGCCGGAAACAAAGGAATCCGCTTCCCGGCCGGAATATGCTGAAGATTCTGCGATATATTTATTTTATTTCATTTGCTTTTAGTATACCAGAAATTATAGTATCTTTTGGCAATATTCTAAATTCTAATCCCGGATTTTACTTATTGCGCTGCATTCATTAAAAACATTAGTAGTGGCAGTTTGTAGCTATACCGCTAAATTATTTGCCATTATGATGAAATCAGTTATTACCGGCACCGGCATGTATCTTCCCGAGGTACTGTGTTCGAATGAGCAGTTTACAAATCATTCGTTCTACAGCGACAAAGGGTTACCGATAGCAGATCCATCAGCTCTCATTGTTGAAAAGTTTCAAAAAATTACAGGCATTCGCGAAAGACGGTATGTACCAGAATCTTTGAATACATCTGATATTGCTGCTTTTGCCGGCATGCAGGCGCTAAAAGACAGTGGTGTTGATCCTGAAACGTTAGACCAGGTAATCGTTGCGCACAACTTCGGAGATATTGCCAGTCAGAGCATACAATCCCAGAATGTGCCATCGCTGGCCGGCAAGGTAAAGCACCGGCTCGCCATCCGCAACCCCAAATGCATTGCCTATGACATTCTTTTTGGTTGCCCTGGCTGGATACAGGCATTGATCCAGTCAGAAGCTTACTTTAAAGCAGGCATGGCTAAAAAAGCATTATTGATAGGAGCAGAAACTTTGTCGCGTGTTATTGACCCCTCCGACCGGGATAGTATGATTTTTGCCGACGGCGCAGGTGCATGTGTGCTTGAGTACCTCGACACAGGTAAAGAGGGTTCTGGCATACTGGGTTCGTGTGTGCAAACGCATAGTTTAGACGAGTTGAACTATATCAACATGGGCAGGTCGTACAACCCTGGTAGCGGCAATGAGTTATTTATGAAAATGAAAGGAAGAAAAGTATATGAGTATGCATTGATGCATGTTCCGGCAGCAATAAGAAATTGCATAGAAGGATGCGATATAGATATCAGCCAGGTGAAAAAAATATTTATACACCAGGCTAATGAAAAAATGGATGAAGAAATTGTAAAAAGATTATTTGAATCGTATGGCTTGCCCGCGCTTTTGGAAATAATGCCAATGAACATTCAGTGGTTAGGCAACAGTTCGGTTGCCACGGTACCCACGCTGTACCATATGGTTCGGAAAAATAGTATTGCAGGGCATGAAATAGCCGCCGGCGATATTGTGGTTTTTGCTTCTGTAGGCGCAGGCATGAACATCAATGCCGTTTGCTACCGTGTTTAAATAAGAAATAGGAAATACATGTCCTTTAGTCAGTAGAAACTCATCTTTTGCTGCAGATTCGCAGATGATTCCTTTATTAGTTGATGCCTTCACGGCACAACTCAGATCGAAATTATCCTCCCAAGGGTTCCAACACACCTCTCGCACCGTCGTTGCGAGACACCAGCAGCAGCTTTATGCTAAATGAAATTTACGGCGTCGAAGCAGTTTTCGTATGCAGTTAATTGTTGCTTTGCCTTATTGATGCAATTAAATTTTCAAACATATTAATAAATTGTTTGAAAATTAAAAAACGAAACAGTATCTTCATTACCGGGATCATACTTACTACACGAATGAGCAAAAAAACGCTGGTTAAGGAAAAAATAGGCAAAGCGGCCATGAAATGTTTCATGAAGTTCGGGTTGGACAAGACGACACTTGACGACATCGCGCAATCCGTGGGGCTTAATAAAGCCTCTCTCTATTATTATTATAAGAACAAGGAAGACATTTTTGTAGAAGCAGCGCTGAAGGAAGGAGAAGATTATATCGATTCGCTGCAGCAAAAAGTGTTGCTGAAAAAAGGAGTACAGAACCAGGTTTCTTTTTACATGCAGTCGCGGTTCAATTATTACAAGAACGTGCTCAATATGAACAAGGTGTCTGTTGAAACACTCCATAAGATCCTGCCACGTTTTTTTGAGCTGTATGAAGCCCTAATGAAACGGGAAAAACAATTCCTTTCACTGCTCATTCAAAAAGCAGTGGACAATGGCGAACTGATAAAAACCAATACGGATAAAATTGCGTCGGTGCTCATCAATATCAGTGATGCGCTGAAGCATAGCGTAGAGCAACAGGCGATTTTAAAAATGGAAAATGAAATTGATTATTCTCACAGCCTCCAGGACATGAAATTCCTGATATCATTAATGTTTAACGGGCTTAAAAAATAGTATGAACGATTTTGCTGCCATCAATGATTTGCAGGAGCTGCGCAACCATTACGAAAGTGGTATAACCAGGCCCTACGCTTTCAGGAAACAGCAATTGCTGCTGCTGAAAAATGCTGTATTAAAATATGAACAGGATATTAACCTGGCGCTCTACACCGATCTTAAAAAAAGTGCTGAAGAAACTTACGCCACAGAAACAGGCTTGCTGCTGGCTGAAATAAACCTTGCGTTGAAAAGGCTGCACCGTTGGATGAAACCAAGGCACATTTTACCCAACCTGGTAAACTTTCCTTCGTCCGGCAAAATATTTGCCGATCCGCTGGGTGTTGTATTGATCATTGCCCCCTGGAACTATCCTTTGCAGCTATGCCTTATTCCTTTAGTGGGCGCCATAGCCGCAGGCAATTGCGTTGTATTGAAACCTTCCGAACTGGCGCCGGCAACTTCCAACATCATACAAAAAATAATCAGCGAAACGTTTCCACCGGCGTATGTAAAAGTGGTAGAAGGTGAAGGCAGCGCGGTTATCCCGGCCATGATGCAGCAGTTCAGGTTCGACCATGTTTTTTATACAGGCAGCATACCCGTGGGCAAGATCATTTATCAACTGGCTGCTAAAACGCTTACGCCCGTTACGCTGGAACTGGGTGGCAAAAGCCCGGCTATTATAGAAAAAGATGCAGACATAACGGTAACCGCCAGGCGAATAGCATTGGGAAAATTTGCCAATGCGGGGCAAACCTGCGTAGCCCCGGATTATGTGCTGGTGCATGAAGCTATTGCTGAACAATTTACCGCTGCACTGATCAATGCCATACAGGTTTTCTTTGGCGAAGATGCCGGCAAAAGTTCCGACTACGGGAAAATAATTAACGGCAAAAGATTCGATCAACTGGCTGCGTATTTAACAGAAGGAGAGATCATTTACGGAGGAAAAACAGATCGCGCTTCGCTGTACTTCTCTCCCACCATTCTGAAAAATATTACAGCCGGTTCGGCTATCATGAACGAGGAGATATTCGGTCCTGTATTACCCATACTGCGATTCAACAACATGGAAGAAGCAGCGGCCATTGTAAAACAGCACGCCAACCCGCTGGCATTTTATGTATTTACCTCCGATGCAGCAAAAGAAAAAGCATGGATTGAGCAAACAGCTTTTGGCGGTGGCTGTGTAAATAATGCAGTGTGGCATTTCGCCAACCATCGTTTTCCCTTTGGCGGGGTTGGCAACAGCGGCATTGGCGCTTATCACGGCAAATACTCATTCAAAACATTTACACACGAAAAAGCAGTGATGAAAACGCCGGTGTGGTTTGATCCTTCCATCAAATATCCGCCATTTAAAGGAAAGCTGAAATGGTTTAAACGATTTATCAATTAACCAGCATCTAAAATACACAACGATTGTAAACACTAATTGTCATCCCCAATCACTACATTATGAGAACGATTCGCTTGTCCCTGATTGCCCTGCTGCTGCTTGCTTCATCATTATTACACGCACAGCAAACCATCAAAGGCACCGTCAAAAATTCCGTTACCGGCGAAGCAGCTTCTGCCGTATCTGTAACCATTAAAAACGGATCAGGAGGAACCTATACCGACGACAGGGGAAGGTTTCAACTGAGCACCAAAACGCCCTTTCCATTGGTACTGCTTATTTCTTCCATTGGTTTTGAAACAAAAGAAGTAGCAGTACTGAACAACGCATCACGCATTGATGTTGCCATTGCGCCGGCTTCGTCGCTGGGTGCAGAAATAGTAGTATCCGCAAGCCGCACCACGCAACGCAAGTTAACTTCACCCGTAACCATTGAGCAGATCAGCAATAAAGATGTTACCAATTCGCCGCAGCTCAACTACATGGATATGATACAGGGACTGAAAGGCGTGGATGTAACGGTGTCGAGTATCGGATTTACCAGCATTACCACAAGAGGTTTCAATACGAGCGGCAATACCAACTTTACACAAATAGTGGATGGCATGGATAACCAGGCTCCCGGCTTAAACTTTCCTTTGGGTTCTGCCATCAGCCTTACTCAACTGGATGTTGATAATATTGAAGTGCTTTCCGGCGCGTCGTCTGCGCTATATGGTTCACGCGGTTTAAATGGCACCATGGTAATGACGGGCAAAGACCCTTTTAAATACCAGGGTTTAAGCGTGCTGGTGACACAGGGTGTTAACCACATTAAAAGCCGCAACAGCAACGACCCTGTTGGACCTTCTCCGTATTACGACTGGACAGTGCGCTGGGCAAAAAAGATCAATGAAAAATTTGCTTTTAAAATCAACGTGCAATATACAGGAGCCAAGGATTGGGTGGCTACAGATACCAGCAACAAAAACGGACCGGGATCAAAATATACAGACCCTAATTACAATAGTCCCAACTATTATGGCAGCGCCACCTCTGTTGACATCAATCCCTTTTTGGAAGGCGCGCTGGCTATGGACGAATCGCTGGAGCCGATCATAACTCCTTTGCTTGTTAAACCCAATTATGTTGCCCGCACCGGCTATGCAGAGTATGGTTACCTGGATAACAATGCAAGATTGCTGAAAACAAATGCAGAAGTGCGATATAATATCACGCCAAAGTTGCAGGCAATTGCTTCGGGCACTTTTGGCACCGGTAATGTGGTGTATACAAACGATACCCGTTACCAGATCAAAAAATTTAAGGTAGGGCAATACAGGCTTGAATTAAAAAGCAGCCACTGGTTTATCCGCAGTTATATGACTTCCGAAAATTCGGGCAGAACATTGATAGCCGGGCCAACCGCCCAGTATATTAACGAAGGATGGAAACCAAGCTACGATGGGAATACAGGCGATGGATGGTACCCGCAATACACCGTAGGACTGATTACCGCACTGGCAGGCGGAGCCAGCATTACAGATGCGCATTTAACGGCAAGAGGCGTGGCGGACCAGGGACGTGCTATGCCAGGAACGCCGCAGTTTGAGCAATTGAAAAACAATATATCTTCAACTCCTATTTCAGAAGGAGGTACTTTGTTTTTAGACAGAAGCAAGCTATTCAACACAGAAGCGCAGTATAATTTTTCAGACATTGTAAAGTTTGCCAGCGTAATAGCAGGCGTAAACTGGCGTTTGTACAGCTTGAACAGCAAGAACACGCTCTTCCCCGATGAGAACAAACCCATTAAGGTAAACGAATACAGCGCCTATGTGCAGCTTTCAAAAAAAGTGATTGACAACAGGTTAAACGTAAGCGCTTCGTTCAGGTACGATAAGAACACTTTATTCAAGTCACCAAAAGTCACCTCAAGAGCGTCGCTGGTATACGAAGCTGCAAAAGAAAACTATATCCGTTTCTCTTACCAGAATGCCTACAGCTTTCCCTCCAACATACAGGCGCTGCAACACACGTTGAACGGATACAACAGTTATTCATCCGGCGGTTCTTCTTTCTTATTGAATGGCCGTTATCATTTTGATCAGTATGCGCCCTATACCCTGCAAAGCGTGGAAGCTTACCAGCAGTCGGACGATCCATCTGTGCTGCAAAGATTTGTATACAACGACATCAAGCCTCAATCGGTAAATGCTTTTGAACTAGGGTATGCAACACTGATAGGCAAAAGAGTGCTGATAGATGTGCTTGGCTATTTTTCTACCTGGAAAAACTTTATAGGGTATGCCAATGTAGCCAACACGCCCGGCACTAACGACCCCGAAGCATTTAAAGATCATAGCACTTATGTGCAATACAACATTGCGTTCAACGGTGGGCAAACTGTAAACACCTATGGTTACGCCGCAAGCGTAAGTGTTGACCTCTCGCACAATTTCCTGGCTAAAGTCAACTACTTTTCCGATTACCTGAAAAACAAGAACAACAGCCAGATCAACAATTTCAATACACCCAACTACCATATCAATATGGAGTTTGGCAACAGCGGCTTCGGTAAAAAACAGCAATGGTCGTTTAATGCCACCATGCGCTACAAGCCCGGTTACTATTACGTGGTATCGGGCGGACTGGCAGAAGGAAGAGTGCCATCGTCGGCAGTAATTGATGCGCAAATCAGCTATAAACTGATCAAAGCCCGTTCAGGCATAAGGATCGGCGGCACCAATATCACCAACAAATATTATTCTACCGGCATTGCCAACCCCAATATAGGAGCGGTATATTATGTAACCTATGCTTACAATATTTTTTAATTGAATCAAACAACAACAAAATATGCGTAATCATTTTTATCTCTCATCCATAGTGGTAGCTTGCTCATTGCTTTTTTCATGCAACAACCCTAAAAATGCAGAAGAACCAAAGCAATCGTATACTACTACTTTAACCTTTGGCCCCGGTGAGGAAAGCAAGATAGCCGAAGCATTTCTTTCTTTAAAAGACAGCAGCAGCATTTTGCTGAAAGCCGGCAACTATTCGTTCGACAACCTCAGCATTGCGCAGGTAAATCATATTTTAATTAAAGGAGAAGGGAAGGATAAGACCATCCTTGATTTTTCGGCACAAAGCCAGGGAGGGGAAGGGATAAGAATAACAAATGTAAACGGGTTTACCATAACGGATATGACCATCCGCGATTCAAAAGGCGACCTGCTGAAAATAAACAAGAGCCGCGATGTGGTAATCACCCACCTTAACGCTGTATGGAAAACAGCAGACTCTACCAGTGGCGGTTATGCGATATACCCTGTTATGTGCAAAAATGTACTGATAGAAAACTGTTATGCCGAAGGTTCGTCAGACGCGGGTATATACGTTGGGCAGAGTGATAGTGCGGTAGTAAGGAATTGCAAAGCCGCTAAAAATGTAGCCGGCTGCGAAATTGAAAACACCACAAACGCCCTTGTATACAACAATGAGTTTTATGATAATACCGCCGGCTTTCTTATTTTCGATCTGCCGGGACTTTCGCAAAGAGGCGGCCATGTAAAGGCTTACGATAATTATTTTCACGATAACAACCACAGGAATTTTGCCAAAGCCGGCAGTTTCGGCACCTCGTGGGGTGTTGGCAATGCATCGCCGGGTAGCGGCATAATTATACTGGCTACCTCGCACATAGAACTATACAATAACCGCATCATCAACAACAACGCTTCCGCTATTACAATTGCATCGGGATTTGCGGTGGATGACAAAGCAGCAGAAAAGATCAATGATAATTATGCGCCTATTGCCCAGGACATTAAAATACACGACAATACCATTGAAATGGGCAATGCTTTTCCGGCACCTGCCTATGAACATCATATTGGCAAGCTGCTGGTAGCTGTTGAACAAAAACTAAATGCGCAGGATGCCACAAGAAAAAACAAACGCATCCCGATGATCATGTACGATGGCATTTCGTCTAACATACTTACAAAAGGAACAGCCGCCAACCCTGATAGTATTTGTATTGCGCAAACCGGCGACAACCTGTTTGTGAATGCCGATTTCCTGAACATACAAAACCAGGACAAGTGGCATCCATCTACAGACATGACACCTTTTACCTGTAAATAACGCCATTATTCATACTGATACATTCTTGATCCTGCCATGAAGAAGATATATTTTTTTACAGTGTTGTTGTTTGCTGTTGTTTTTTACACAGCGGTTATGCAAGGCTGTGGTAATGGTACCGATAAAAAAGCAGCAGCCCCGCATAGCGCTGCCCCGCTGGAATTCAGGGAAAAACTTTCTGACTATGAATTTTTTAAAGGAGCTCTTCGCAATTTAGATCCTCAACCCAACGTAATACCCTACGAACTGGTTACACCGTTGTTTACGGACTATGCTGTGAAAGACCGGTTTATTGTTTTACCCCGGGGCAGCCATATCAACTATACGGCTGCAGGCGCGCTCGACTTCCCTGATTCTACCTTCATTGTAAAGAACTTCGCCTATACCAATTCGTCACACGAGAAAATAATGATTGAAACAAGAATACTGGCAAAAGACCCTTTCGACAAAAAATGGAAAGTGATGAATTACCTGTGGAATGCAGAGCAAACAGAAGCTGTAAAACACATTACAGGAGCGAAGGTGCCCGTTACGTTGTTAGATGATGGAGGCAAAGCCATTTCTACCATTTACCAGGTGCCCAATACCAACGATTGCAAGCGATGCCATATTAAAAATGATGCGCTGATTCCCATCGGCCCCAAAGCAAGAAATATAAATTTTATACCCGCTTCGCAAACTGTTAACCAGCTTGCGCAATGGTTGGCTGCAGGCATATTGCAGGGCATGCCCGATCTTTCAGCAGTTGAACAGATGCCGGACTGGAAAGACAGTGCGCATTTTAGTTTGGAGCAACGGGCAAGAGCTTACCTCGATATTAATTGTGCCCACTGCCATACCAAAGGCGGCGATGCTTATAATACAGGTTTGTTTCTGGAATACGAACAAAAAGACCCTCATACGCTCGGCATTATGAAAGAGCCTGTTTCAGCAGGTGCCGGGGCGGGCGGATTAAATTATGATATTATTCCCGGCGATGCCCGGCATTCCATCCTGGCATACCGCATGAACAGCAAAGAGCCTAATGTAGCGATGCCTGAGCTGGCAAGAACGATTGTTCATAAAGAAGGCGTGCAATTGATCATTGACTGGATCAAAAATATGCCGAAGAATAAACCCGGCAAATAAAGATGGCAGCCGGCTGTTTTTATCATACTAAAATATACTGTTATAGCGACCAACGTACTACGTTAGTCGATGTAACAGTATCAGTATTTTTAAAATCTTCGATTCATTTCTTCTAAAACCTCCACTCTATCGAATATTGAGGAATAGCTTTGATCTGCTTAAACATGCTGCCACTGTTCCTGATCTGGTTTACCAGCGCTGTATCCACGCCCGTTATATGCTCCTGCCATTCTTTGATTTGAAAGGTTACCGGTGCAGCTTTTAAAAAATGACGGGTTGCAATCGTCCAGGGCATGCCGTTGAATAAATGATCCGAAACAAGCTTTCCCTCCTGAAGCATATTGCAGGAACTGCCCAGGTAATCTATCTGCAACAATACATCGCTTACGTTTTCGGGTAGATGCGTTGGCAGTACCAGGTTCATTTGTTTTGTTGAAACGGCTTGTTGCCGAACCAACGGCGTATACGGTGCAAGGTTATATTTAAAGAGATCGAAAACGCCTGCCCGGGAACGGATATGACCACCGGCAAACGACACTGCGCCTGCGGGATATACCTTCAGCATATATTCCGGCTTTGTTTGCTGCATTTGTAGGGAAGCCTCTTTTATCACAAGGTCAGCATCAGAAATCAGCAATACATTTTTGTTGCCGATCCGGGCTCTCCAGCTATGCTGCGCTTCTTCGGCAGAAAGCAATACCACGTTTAACTTTTTCCCTGTGGTGGAAACGAATTGCAGAGGGCTATTTTCTTTAAGTGTCACTTTTTGCAGGCCGGCTTTTGTACCTTTTTTACGTACGGTTGAAAGATCCACCGCTATTTCCGGATCAACGCCATCGGGTTTTACCAAAAACAAAGTTGTTGCGCCTTCATGCTCAATCTTTGCCAATGGCTGTGCGGTTGCATATTGAATGCGCACATCGTTTACCGTAATATTAAACGGAAGTATAAGCGTTGTTTGCCCCTTCAATAAAATAGAGGGGAAAACAATGGTTTCGCCGGCAAGTTTTACCTGCATGGTTACCTGCTTATCGGGCATGGCTACACGAACCTGGGTATTGCATAAAAATAAAAAACCACTGTTCTCTTTCACCCTTGCAGCATATCTTACCCCGCTGGTGTTCAACGGGTCTTTTATCACATTCGCCGGTTCCACAAATTGCATTTGGGCAAGCTCGCTTCCAAAATCGTTGATGAAATGATGCAGTTGCTTGAGGCGGTGATAGGATGGTCTGATCAATCCGTATTCACCAACAGGCGCCTGAAAATCGTAACTCTCCGGGTAACCAGGCTCTTTTAACCCGGGCGTTTGTGTGCCCCCGTAAAACATGTAGTAACCAATCATATTCATGCCCCTGCCCAACTGGTTTTGCATGTGCGCTGCTTCTACATGAGGTTCTACTACAAAGCGGTTGGCGTTTGTCATCTGGCTGCCCGCGCCCTGTTCGCAAAGCCCTCGTGGAAATAGTGAAAGATCGTAGTATACTTTGCCCAATGCATCTGTCATGATCCACTGGTCGTTTCCATATAAAAAATCTGCCGTAGGTCCGCCGCCCGCTCTTTCCCATCCACGATAGCAGTATGATCCCTGCAGTGGAATTACTTCCATTTTTTTATCGTCGAAAACAGTGTTGGCAGTAACAGACCAGTATACCGGGCGGATGCCTGATTGCAATGCTATTTGTTTAAGGCTTGAAATATGCGCTGCCTGCCCGCTTGCATATTCATTTTCGAGCTGCACGCCTATTACCGGGCCGCCATCATTAAAAAACATTCCCTTTGTTTGCTCGCCTACCTGATGGAAGAGATGAGTGGCTGCGGCAAGATATTCGGGCGCATTGCTTCGTTTACCCTTCATCGTTTCAATCCAGTTGGGAAAGCCGCCATGCAATTGTTCGCCGTGGCACCAGGGCCCAATACGCAGCCATACATACATATTATGAGCGGCGCACAGCTCAATAAACCTGCGCAGGTTATGGTTCTTTGTCCAGTTCCATATTCCCGGCGATGTTTCATGCTCATTCCAGAAAACATAGGTAGCAATTACGGATAATCCCGCGCTTTTCATTTTCAATATCCCGCTCTCCCACTCCTGCTCGGGCACACGCGTGTAATGAATTTCGCCCATCAGCGGAAACCAGGGTTGTCCGTTCTTTTCAAACCAGGTATTGTTTACAGCCAATGTATTGCCTTTAGGATCTTTACCGTGCATATCAATCGGCTTTATTGTTTTCGCCCGTATATGACTTGCATCCAGCACGCATACCTGCGCCCGCGACGTGTAATAACCTATAAGGAGCAGGATTAACACCTGCACTATTTTCATGAAATTATTTTTCATTCTTGTTTCCTTTTTAGCAGCAGCAGCCAGCCCTTTACAGGTTGCACGGGGATTGTCTCGTCTGTTTTAAAGCTTGTTTGTTCCTGGAAGTTGACGATGGCAGGTGCTGTAATGGTTGGTTGCGGTGTCCAGCCCAGTTGTACTGTATCTATTATTAGCTTTACCTGTTCAATGTTTTTTGCCCAACTGGCAACAGCAACCAGTATTGCATCTTTTTTTACATAGGTGGTTGCCAGCACATGGCTGTTGGAGGTGGATACTATTGGGCGGCTTTCCCAATAACCCTGCATAACGGCACTGTCTATCCCAAATTCATCCCATACCTTCCATATCTGCCGCGGGTCGCATTGCACGCCTTCGGTAAACCAGGGGTAACGCACCGTCATACCATAGAGCATTCCGCGCCAGGCATTGCCCCCGGCATGCAGCATGTCTCCCATCAAACCAAAAGGTATGCCCGATACCTCTACCAGCCAGTTGTCTGGCGGCATCCTGTCGTACTGAAAACTTTCACCAAACCAGAGCTTATCGATGTAAGGAAAAAATTCCATGTACTGCGTGGCAGGGCCTTTAGAAAAACCAGTGTTGGAATGCAGGTCTATCATACAGCCGGGTTTAATGGCATTCATTACCCGCCTTAACCGCTTCAGCAATTCCCTGTCAAAAGCCACATCGTCAAGATACAGCCCATCTATACCTGTATTTTCCAGCATCCATTTCAGGCCTTCCACATAATAGTTGTACCAGCGCGAAGCGCCACTGGTAAGCAGGGCAGCATCGCTTGCCGCTTCGTCGTTTATGGGATTGAACCATTGTGCATTGTAGTTGCCAACCAAATGTTCGCTTAACCAGGTGTAGCCGCCGCCGTTACCATCTGCCAGTATTTCATTTCCCAAACTGCGAAAAGCCCACAATTCCGTTGCCTGGTTGCTCAGCTCCCTGATGGTATAATACAGTTTAACCTTCAGTCCTTTGTCGTGCCAGCGCTTTGTAAATGCTTTTACGCTGTCTGCACGTATAAAGGGATAATTGATGTATGGATTAACGGGGTTGGCATGGTGTACATTGACTATTTTTATCCCGGCACTCAGGGCATCGCCAGGCGGAGCGGGTCTGCTTCCATCGTGATAATACTTGTTCAGAAACTGCTGAGCCGTGTTGAGTTTTTTTACCGGGGTAATTAAAAGTGCACATTCAAAAACAAGCGAATCTCCTTTTGCTATATTGTACTCACCCGTATACGTAGTGGCAGTGGTGGTATTGTTTTGGGACTGAAGCCTGAAGCCTCCCGCATTGTTATTATACCACGATGGTGGTGGCGCAGGATGGTACAAATTCAACAAAGGACCACTATAGCTGGCGCCACGCAGTTCACAAAAAATACCTGCATCTATATCGCCTATCCAATAACTGTCCTGTGGACCCTTCCATTTCCATTCATAACTTTCAGGGCATACCGCACCGGGAGCACCCATTCCCATAAAATAAGTTGCTTTTGATTTGTTTACGGGGATGTTCAGGGATATGTTTTTAAAATGAACAGTTTGTTTGGCTTTTACCACAAAGCGGTAACGTAAATAGCCATCCGATTCTACTCTTCCCTCCTGGCTTATCGTTACACGATCTGAATGCTGTGTGCTGCGCCATGCAACCATACCCGGATGCGTATCCGTCAATTGCATGCCGTCCAAAATTCCGGGCTGCTCTCCTTCTATCGAAAAACTGATTGCATCTGCGAGCAATGGCTTGCCTGCAATGCTGATTTGCTGCGGCAACCCGTTTGCATTCATTTGAAGGTTGGCTGTTGAAAGCGCTATCTGTTGCCCGCTAACTTTTACGGGATCATAAGGCGCGATGGCATCCTTACTGATGCCCAATGAAGAATTGAGCCACCGGAGCCTTGAATGCCGCCAAAGCTCATTGTCTCCGCGGTTGATGATCTTTTTATCGAGTATGTGCAGGTTTATCCTGATGGTTTGTGGCGGAAGATTTCTGGCAGATACAATCACATCAAAGCCGGAAAGTCCTGCCGGAGCATTTTCGGGAATGTCTACGCCTACCCACAGTGCCTGCACTTTTCCTTTGGCAACGTTCAGTTGTTTTTTAAAAGGAATGCCCTCATGGTCTATCCCTTCAGTATTAAAGCAGGTAACCTTGTAGGAGTTGTCGTGGTAGCTGAGCGTTACAGCTTCTATATTTTGTGTTGCAGCAAAAAGTCCAAGCTGAAATACATAATATTCATTGCGGTAAACAGTATCGCGCCATGCATGAAAGGGAACTTTGTTCAACCAGCATTGCGGCAGGTCCCACTGCATGCGTATGGGTAACTTCCTGCTTTCGGGAAAAACAAGATAAGGTAATGGATATTTTTTTAGCAATTGCGACAGCTCCTGTTTCCGGGCAATTACTTCCATAGGGTAAAAGCTATCGAATGCGGTTCTGCTTTCAAAACATTCCACAAACGCCTGCGGCAAACTGCTTTTTTGTGAAGACTTCCATTGATGCAGCCGGTTGCGGGTAACCCATTCATTGTCGGGACTGCCTTCGCGCGTAAGATAGTTGCCCTGGAAACTTCCTATAGCAGCCTTGCCTTGCCACGGGAGATAATACACATAATAGGACGTTGTATTTTTTAACGGCTGAAATACAAACGATGCAAGCTCCCTGTTCACATCCCTCCTGTAAATATTTTTTACGCGGTTGCCTTCAGCATCTTCAATTATCAAACATTTGCTGGCTGCTTCATCATCCTGGCGCCGCCATTCCAGCAAAACTTCCACTGCATCTGCTGCCTGTTTTATTTTTATAACGGCCCTGTGGTTGCCTAGGTTCTCCGGCCATGGAGCTGCGGCAATCCTGTAAGGAGGTGCGGCCGCGGCAGCAAGCATTTGAACCAACAGTAAAAGTAAAATGAATGTTTTTTTCATGCCGTAAATAAATGACTTGTATAGTTAAAGAAAGGGCCGCTTTTACGCGGCCCCTGATTAAAGACAAGGTTTAATTTATTTAACCAATGTAACAGTAACCGTCCAGTTGCTTTTTGTTATACCATCGGCTGCGATCACTTCATAATTAACCGGCTGCGAAAAATTGCCCGGCACGCCCAGCCCGGGTGCATTGCTGCCCGGCACAATGGTGGCGGCAGTAGAAATATTGCACATGCCTACAATGTTAGCAGCAGTAATGCCATTCCTCACCTCTTCGGTAAAAGTGCCACCCGCTGCGGGCACGGTAGTAGTAACGGTAATGCTTTTACCATTCACAACCGGGGCATCTGTATTAAAGCGCACCACGCGAAAAGTACCATTGTCGTCCCACCGGTATTCAAAATCGAAACGATCAATATTGGTATCGGTAAACGCGGGCAGTTCATCTAACCCTCTTTTGAGGCACGAGGTAAAAGACGCTGCAAAAAACAGCAGTATGGTTGATATAAGGAGTCCTTTTTTCATTTGAGTATTTTTTTTGAATGGAAACTTTTTTACCAGCCTTCGTTGTTGGGTTTTAAATTTTCATTTGCCTGTATTTCGCTTAACGGAACAGGAAAGAGAAACCTCCTGGAAGTAAACGTCCTGTTATTGTTGTTGTTGAGCGTAACATCTGCAAAAGAAAATGTTTTGCCATCGGGAGAAATATCTACGCGGCGAATGGTTTGATGCAGTTCGGGAATATCTGTCTGGTCGTTGAACTTTGCCCAACGCAGCAAGCTCCAGTAACGGTCGTTTTACAATGCCAGGTCTACCCTTCTTTCGTTTTTATAAGCATCCCATGCTTCGGATAACGACAATGTGCCCAGGGCAGGCAATCCACCGTGTGCTTCACGGGTTTTATTAATGGCGGTTGTTACGGCAGTGCCCGTTTCTCCTTTCAGCAGCATTGCTTCGGTGTAATTGAGGTATACTTCGCCTAGCCGTATAATGCATTGATGGTGATCTGTAGGATCGGAATACCAGACTTTTTTTGCTTCGTACAAAGTTTTGCGCCAGTAGTAATTGGATTCAGACATGCCCCAGTCGCCGTATTTATTGCCCAGCCTGTTCATATTGCCCAGGTCGCGGGTGAGTACTTCGTTGTTAAACCATTTGGTTGAATCGTATACAATGCTTGCTGCAAAACGTTTGTCTCTGTTCTTATACAGTACCTGCGACGCATAACCGCCGTTTGCCAGGTAGTTGGTATAATAAGAAGTCTGGTTCCATTTTTTTGCCGCACCATCAGCATCAATCACCAGGTATTCATCTACCAGGTTTTGAGAGGGAAACCGGTCGGGCCATCCCTCAAAGCTTTCTGCAAAAGCGGGTCCATACCCTACCGATAATTTTTCGTTACCGGAATTGGCGCAGAGCGATTGCATGGGCGAACTGCTGAAAGAGGTATTAATGGCTCTTCTGAAATAGCCGAATATCAGCTCTTTAGATGCCTGGGCTTTATCAAAGCTGTTGAACAAACCCTGGTAATCTGTTTCCATATCATATCCCAATGCAAATACCTGTTCTGCCGAGCTGATCACTTTTTGCAGGTACGCATCTTTTTTGGAAGGAATATAAGCTGCACCCTGTAAGCCTACTCGTGTTATTAAAGCCAACGCCGCGCCTTTGGTGGCTTTTCCTGTAGCGGCAGTTTCGGGCAAGTCTGCAACGGCAGCATCAAGGTCGGCCATAATAAACTCATAGGTTGCTTCGATGGTAGCGCGTGGAAAACGAAAATCGGCTTCGTTCTGATCGTATACTTCACTTACCAGCATTACCCCGCCAAAACGTTGCGCAGCAAAATAATAAGCCATTGCCCGCAAAAATTTTGCTTCGGCTATCATCACCTTCTTATCCATTTCTGTAAATGATGCAGATGCTGTTACTTTTGAAATAATGAGATTGCACCTGCGCACACTGCCGTATATATTCCACCCGGCATTGTAAGAATTGTCTATGTTTTCGGTAGACACATTGTCTGCATAATTATTGCAGCTATTGTCTGTCCAGTCATCCGTCTGGCGGTTGTAATAAGATCCTCCCACAACCGATTCGTATGTGCTGGCAATAAAACCATTGGCAAGGTTCTTATCGCTCCACACAGCATCTTCCTGGAAGCGGTCCAGGTATCCTTTGTCTAACAAATCCCTTCTGCACGATGCTGCACCTATGCTTAAGAGAAGGATGAATAAAAATATGTTTCTTTTCATGTGTTTATTTTTATTTGATTTTAGCCACATGGAATTCGCCGTAAATATTTCTATCGGGTATGCAAAACATTTATGGCTCATTTCATAATAATTTTTTTGTGCTTAAACAATGTTTAAAATCCTACGTTCAAACCCACAGAATACACTTTCTGCATAGGATACCCGTAATTAGATTCATCGCTGGTTTCCGGATCAAAATATTTTTTCACTTTCGAGAAGGTAAGAATATTGGTTCCGTTGAGCGATAAAATACAACTGTTCAAAAATGAAAGCGTTCCGGGGAATTGCTTTTTTACGTCGAAAGCAAGCCGTATGCTTTTTAAACGGAGGTATTTGGCATTGTACAGCCAAAAATCGGAGGTGGAATAATTGTTATTGCTGTTGGCACCCGATACCAATGTTTGCCGTGGATAGGCAGCATCGGTGTTGTCTGGTGTCCAGAAGTCTTTTTGATAATCGTATACCATAGCGCCCGCATAGCTTGCCTGCAAGGTTCCGCTCAAATAACGGCTGCGGTTACCTGTACCCTGCCACAGCATTTCAAGACTCAGGGTTTTGTAGGCAACAAAAATATTTACACCATATGTTACACGGGGAAAAGAGCTGTTGCCCATTCTTATCTGGTCGCTGCCATCCAGCTTGCCATCTCCGTTCACATCCATATACATTAAATCGCCAGGCACCAGTTGATTGGCTGCTACCCTGCGCGGGTTGTTGATAATGTCTGCTACGCTCTGGTAGTATCCCCCATTGATGTATCCCCTGCCCCAATAGTCGGTTTGATGCGTGGTGCGCGTTAAAGGATTTTTGAGGCTCACGCTGTCTTCCGAATCGTTGCGCTCATACAACTGGTTGTAAAGTGTAACATTACCGCCAACGCTGAAATTAAAATCTTTGTTGATCTGGTCGGCATAAGTTAACTGCAACTCATACCCTGCCCTTCTGAAAGCTGTGTTCGATCTTACGTAAGGAAGACTGGTACCGAGTGGCGTGGTATAGCGCGCTGCCGGGGGTATAATGTATCCCGTTGTGCGTTTGTAGAAATAATCGAAGCTGCCGTAAAGATGATTGTTGATGAGCGAGAAGTCAACACCGGTGTTATAATCCTGTGTTTTATACCAGCTCAACGAAAGAGGGTCAACCAGTATGCCTTCGCTGAAACCGCTCACGGGACTTCCACCAATTACATATACGTTCTGGTTAAGCGAATAGCTGTTTAACAAATAAGGAAAACGCACGGCGTTGCCAAAGGGATCGGTTACCGCATCGTTGCCTACTGTTGCCAGCGTGTAACGGATCTTCAACTGGTTGATCCAATCTTTGGCACCAGCGAAAAATTTCTCTTCCGACACAACCCATCCTGCTGCTAAAGAAGGAAAGAAACCGTATTTGTGGCCTTTAGGAAACCTGTCAGACCCATCCTGCCTGAAGCTGCCTTCAATAATGTATTTAGAGGCATAATCGTATTTCAACCTGCCAACATATCCTCTGCGCCCGCCTTCGCCTGCGCCGCCGCTGTTACCGATGTTTTGGTTGCTGCCTGCAAACAACTGGTCGATGGCAGAAGAAGGATAGTCAACGCGATTGGCTGATGTGAATTCCGATTTCTCCTCTGTTTCTTCATACAATGCCAGTAACGATACCGTATGAGCGCCAAATGTTTTCTGGTAATCGATCCTCGTTTGCAAAGTATAGTTCTGGTAACGGTCTGCCGTTTGGCTCAGTGTTGGTAAAGAGCGCACCTGCTCTATACCGAGGTTATCGTATTGTGGTGCTCGTGTGTTCCATCCTTTCCTGAAACGGTCTTCCGTTTTATAATAGCCTAACACGGTAGCTTTCAGTCCGTCTACCCACGGTACCGCCCACTCGATGTTGATGTTGCCGTTGATGTTGCGCGTCTCGTCTCTGAAGTACCCTGATCTTTCATCAATGTCCACCAGCGCATGGTCTACGCCAGCAGCATAAGTTCCATCGGGGTTGAAAGGATTTTTAAGCGGAGAACTGTTTTGCAGGTGACTCCAGATGGCAAAGGCGCTTGCACTGGGAAACCTCCCCTGCGTAAAGGTTCCATACAGGTTAATGCCTGCAGTAATGCCCTGCTTTTCGAAAGTTTGGGTAATGTTGGTACGGGCAGTGTAACGTTTAAAGTTGGTAACATCCGTTTTGTAGTTGCTGCCCTGGTCAAAATAGGAAAGCGATACAAAATATTTTGTTCTTTCGCTGCCGCCGCTCATATCCAGTCCATACTTTACCTGCGGGGTTTGCTTACGCAGCGCTACATCATACCAGTCTGTATTTGCCCAGTTGTAGGGATCGCTGTGGTTGCGGATGGTATCTAAAAGCGATTCCCTGTAAGGCATTTCAGTTCTGCCGTCGGCTTTTGCCGCCAGGTTTTGCGCCAGCGCATAGTCGTACCCGCTGATGCGTTGCGGCAGCACCGTGGGCGAACTCAGTTCATACAGGGTATTAAAGTTGATGGCTACTTTACCGAGCTTGCCCTGCCTTGTTGTAACCGATATAATACCGTTAGAAGCCCGTGAACCATATACAGCAGTGGCGCCTCCATCTTTCAGGATCGAAATATTTTCGATATCCTGTGGCTGCAGGTTCTGGAAATCGTATTTAGAAGAAACGATGTTATCGATCACATACAGGGGTTCTCCTCCGTCGGGCCCCGAACCGCCGCGGATAGACACACGGGCTACCGATCCTGGTTCGCCGCCTGAATTGAGGGTAATCACGCCGGGCGCTCTTCCTGCAAGCGCATCCGCCATATTGGAATAAGGCAGGCTGGCGATCTTATCGGTTTTAATGGTAGACACCGAAGTAACCAGTTTCTTTTTGGTATCCCGTCCGTAGCCCACTACCACCACTTCGTTGAGGTTGTTTTCTACCTGCTGCATTACAATTTCGAGCGCGGTTTGCCCGCTTAGTTTTACTTGCTGCGACGCATAACCGATATAAGAAATTTCGAGTGTGGCACCATCGGGTACATCTATTGAAAAATTACCCTGGTCGTCGGATACAACCACGGTATTATCGTGTTTTATAGTAACGCCGGAGAGAACGTCGCCCCTTGTGTTCATCACCCTGCCTTTAATGGGAGCGAGCATAACGGGACCGGCACCTTTGATCACCACCAGGTGATCTTCCATAAGGTTATACACCAGGTTCGTTCCCGATAAGAGTTTGGGCAACAGATCGCTGACCCGTATATTTTCGGCATTCAGCGTTACTCTAATGTTTTTGTCAATGACAAGACTACTGAATACAAACCTGTAACTCGATTTGCGTCCTACTTCTTTTAAGGCGCTGGTTAGCTTTACGTTGTCGAAGTTTACCGTCAGCATCTCCTGCGAACTGACTTCTTTCGCCGAAACTTGTAGTACAGTGGCGAAAACCAGGAAAATACTACATTTCATAAGCAGAATGGTTCTGGACATTTTCTGACTCCAGGGCAGTTTTAGGAAGACCCATTTTTTCATACTTTTGTTTTGGTTTGAAGATTAATTAATGCGGGCAGGCATATTCTTGCAACAGACTACCTGTCCGGTTTTTGAACCTTGGAGGAATGGCCGCAATCCATTTCTCCTTTTATTTTGAAATAGTTATATCTTTTCCGTTAATCGTATAGTTGAAATGATAAGAGGCTTGCAGGGCTTTTAAAACCTGGGCAATATTTTCTCTTTTAAAAGAGGCAGTAAACTTGTAAGTCTTCACCTTTTCGTCTTTAAAACTGATTGTTACATTGTACCATCTCTCCAGCTTTCCCCGCAGCATTTCAAACGTTTCATCTTCTATCACCAGGGTATTTTGTATCCATGCCGTTTCAACATTCAGGCTGTCCTGGTTGTATACAAGCGATTCTATTTTTACATGAGGCGCATTGGATTGTTCAGGCGCTGCATCATTATCAACGGAGCCCACACTGTTTGTTGAGTCGCCAACAGTATTCAACACAAATTTTTGCTGTGGTTTGAGAGACATCCTGAAAAAAGTATTGTGCCCGTCTTTAAGAAAGATATCCACCTTTCCCCTCAACAAAGACGTTTCGGTGGTGGCATCGCCGGGGTAGGCCTTCACGTTAAAAAAAGTGCCTTTTACATGCACCTCATATTTTTCAACACTAACGGTAAAAGGTAACTGCTCGTTATGCGTAACATCAAACCCTGCCTCTCCTACCAGGTATACCTGGCGGTTGCTCTTTCCAAAGTTGTCGTGCAGCCGTAATGTTGAGCCCGAATTCAGGTACACAGTGGTGCCGTCGGGCAAAGTGAGTGTTTCTTTTGCTCCCAGTTGGGTATTGAATTCAAGCGGATTGCTGCTGGCAACGGCGGCAGCGGCATTGTCTGCACCACCAGAGCGATGGATGAACAAGCCGGACAGGGTGATGATTAAAACAAGCGATGCCGCAATGGCAACATATTTCCAATTGATTTTGTGAATGGGGGGAACAGACCCCTGAAATTCGGCATTGGCTGATATTCCGCTCAAAGAGCCGTGGAGTATAAAAACCAATTGCCTTGCTTCTTCAATAATATCGTGGTGCTGCGGGTGATCGTTCAGGTAAGATACCCAATACTGTTTATCGTGATCGTTCTTTTCTAAACAATAGTTTATAAACGAATCGTCTATAACAAGCTCGTCTGCAGTCAAGTTTTGAGGCATGGATCGCCATGTTTTTCCTAAAGACGATCAATTGAAAAGAGTTTACCTCGGTTTTGGGATTTTTTTATTGACTGGCCAAAAGAATGCCGAAAAGCGGAGCCTGGATAAGCAGGGGAAGCACAGACAGATAGGTAGCCATATCTGTGGGGCTTAACTCTTTACGCAATATTTTAATTGCTTTGAACAGGTTATTGTAAATGGTTCTGCGCGACAGCCCCGTTCTTTGTTCAATTTCTTCGTTCGATAGCCCTTCTCCATATTTAAGCAGCACAATGGTGCGGCAGCTTGCAGGAAGCCTGTCGCATATACTCCTTACCTTTTGTATGAGCGTGGCATTGGATTGTACTTTTTCAAGCAGCTCCTGCACGGAGGGCTGGTACTCCTCTTGTACAATATAGAGGGAATGATGGCGGAGATAACGTTTTTCTGACCGGTAATGGTCTATCAGTCTTCTTTTGAAGGCAGTTTGCAGGTAAGCGCGGGGGTTAACAATGCCGGAATAATCAATCTTCTTTTCCATCAGCTCCAGGAAGAACTGGTGCAGCAGATCATTCAACTCTTCTACACCATAGCCCAATCGTTGGCCCACCACCAGCAAATCGTTTTGGAATGTTTTATACCATCCGGCAATAGATGTATTGATATTTTCAGCACCCTGGCTCATAGCAGTTACATTGCAATCGCATACTAATTGAATGCAAGTTTAAAAAAAAAATAACACGAACCCGGGTCAGCTTAAAAATAACGCAAACGTTTACGTGAAGAAGCGGGAGATTTATCCCGGCAATCATTTCGAGAGGATCAACATAGATTGTAGTTGATGTTATGTATTAGATTAAAATCAGTGCTGTTTGGTTAATATGTTTTTAAGTCCAACAACATCCCATCAGACCGCCCTTTGGGCGGGCCGATGGGGCAACCGGTCGGCCCGCCCGAACCGGCATTGGGTGCGGCCGGCAGTCTGACCGACAAACCATAAATTTTGAGAGGATCAACATAGATTGCTGTGCAATGTTATGGATTGGATTAAGATCAGTGCTGTTTGGTTAATACGTTTT
>JBQCGX010000141.1:0-129551 GCA_051955255.1 Agriterribacter sp.
GAAATATATAATAGAAACGCTGGCAGCAATAAAAAATACCAGTGTTGAAGAAGTGGCACGCATCACTACAGCAAATGCGGATTTGATTTTTGCTAAAACTGATTAAACATGAAGCCAACACCTGCCAGGCTTTTCATCATTTATACCGGTGGTACCATTGGCATGGCTTTTAACGACAGTACCGGCTCGCTGGTGCCGATGGGGTTTAAGGAGATAAAGTATCATATTCCTGAAATTGCAAAACTGGGATATGAGTTCGACATGTTTGCGTTTACACCTCCCATCGACTCCTCCAACATGTCGCCCGAGATATGGGTACAACTGGCGCAATTGATTTATGAAAAGTATCATCACTACGATGGCTTCATTATTCTGCACGGCTCCGATACCATGGCCTTTACCGCCTCGGCATTGAGCTTTATGTTTCAAAACCTGGCCAAGCCGGTAATACTCACAGGCTCACAGCTACCCATAGGCGAAATAAGAACAGATGCAAAGGAGAACATCATTACTACCATGGAAATTGCAGGCGCCCGCAAAAATGGACTGGCGCTTGTACCGGAAGTATGCATTTATTTCGATTATTTTTTGTTTCGTGGAAACCGTACTAAAAAGTTCAATACAGAAACTTTTGAAGCATTTCGTTCTATTAACTACCCGCCGCTGGCAGAAGCGGGCATTGATATTAAATACAATGAAAAATTTATTCTGCCTTCCCCGGGCCAGCCATTTTCCATTAATACCAACTTGTGTACCGATATAGCAGTACTGAAAATGTTCCCTGGCATATCTGAAAATACTGTAAATGCAGTTTTACATACGCCGGGGCTTAAAGCTGTTATTATGGAAACGTTTGGCAATGGCAACACTACCACCGCACCATGGTTTATAAAATGCCTGGACCGCACCATTCAAAACGGAATTGTTATACTCGACAGAACCCAATGCGACGGAGGCTCGGTGGAACTGGGCAGATATGAAACGAGCGCTTACCTGCAGCAAATAGGCGTTACTAATGGCAACGACTTAACTTACGAAGCCGCCGTTACCAAGCTTATGTTCCTGCTGGGACAAAACCTGCCGCTGGCAGAAGTAAAAAAACTGCTGGAAACCTCCTTAAAAGGAGAACTCACTGAAAAATAATTCCGGGCAATTCTTAATAATCCTATTTTTGCTGTCCTTTAATGGAGACGTGTCCGAGTGGTTGAAGGAGCACGCCTGGAAAGTGTGTATACGGGAAACTGTATCGCGAGTTCGAATCTCGCCGTCTCCGCTTTTAACTGTATTGACTCGAAATATCGGGAAATCTCGCCATTTCCACTCATTTGCTGCCATGAACCAACATTTTTTTGTTTACATCCTTCAAAGCCTGAAGGATTTTTCTTTTTATATAGGCCAATGCGAAGATCTTGACAACCGCATGTCAAAACACTTTAATGGGTTTAGCAAGTATACGGCATCAAAAAGGCCCTTGCGATTGGTATACTTTGAAATATTGCCATCCCGCTTTGATGCACTAAAAAGAGAAAAAAGAAATTAAATCGAAGAAAAGCAGGAAGTATATTGAGGCACTGATTGCAAACTGGAGCCAAGTTTAATCAGTGCAGACTATTTAAGATATCGCCGAATTGTTGTTTGAAACAGGTAAATCATTGTTGGCTATTTCCCATACTATATGAAAGTCAACAGCAAAGTATTCAGGAATCGAAATGTTCCTGAATCCAGGGATTGGCTTCCAGGCAATTTCAGGATGAGATTCTTTAAATCACAATACCTGTGAGGTTGTAAAAAATCAACTTCCTTACAAAAAGAATATCTCCCGTGCACAACGGTTGATATATTTTCTATATCTTCCCTCAATAACCCTATTAACGAATGTGGCTGGTTAAACAAACGGTTCTGTTCTTTAAGGAAGGCAACTCCGATAAAACATATGAAATAGATTTGTGCGATACCGGGGGCGATAAGTATGTAGTTAATTTTCGCTACGGCAAAAGAGGAGGCCAGTTAAAAGAAGGCTCAAAAACGCCGGTGCCTGTTACCTTGACCGAGGCGCAGAAAATATTTGATGCCGTTGAAACTGAAAAGCTGCAGAAAGGTTATACTACCAATACGGATGGTATTTCTTCCATCCCCGCAAAAGCAGTTTTTATACTGGAAAATATACCGGCTCTGTCTACCGGTTGGCTATCGCTTCCACCCGGCCGGGACAAAGCCATTCTGCAAAGACTGCATAATGCTGCAACGGGGCAAAAAGATTCGGTGCGCGCTAAATGGAAACTATCCCGCATTGTTTGGAAAGCAGGCGAATACAAAATAGCCGAGGCAACGCCTTACATTGTTCACCTTTTTAACAATGCAGATGCCATGCGGCAGTATAGCTGTTGCTGGGCCCTGGCAAGACTGGGGAATAAAGCCGCTATACCTGCCCTGACTGCCATATATCAATCGCATCCTTTACAACGTCTTTCGCGTTTGGCTGGTGTGGGTTTACTGAACCTGCTTGATGGACTGGAAAAAGAACAACATCTTCTTCATTACATAAGCGCTTTGCCCGAAGATTTTAAAACGCTTGTAAACAGTGAGCAAAAGGACGAACTGAAGCAACTGGCTGTTGAACGATTGGCTCAAACACAACAATCGTATGGATGGTTGGAATATCTCTACCTGATTTCAACAGAAAAAAGATGGCTACGCATAGTTATCAAACAATTGTTATTTTCTATTCCTTTTAAGCCTGGCTATTTTAAGCATATCCGAACCGTTTATAAATGGAGTGAGTTGCTGGACGATTTTGAAATACTGGGGCTGCTTTCGTGCAGGATGGAACGGGAGCCGGAATTTTTCTTGCATTACCTGTCTCCCGGCCAGCGGCAATATAGTGAAGTCTATGTGCCCGATGCAGAAGACTATTTCAAGCTTTCTACCGAATTTTCAAAAACAAACAGTCGTATTGCATACTCCAATAAAACGCGCTGGTATTTGCACCGCAGAACCATGCAACGTCTGCGCATGCTTGGCAACACAGGCAATACAGACTATGTAAAGCTGTCTACCTCGCTATTGATTGCCTACAGCAGGAAAACCGATGAAAAAGAATTTTACAGTGAGTATAACACCAGGTGGAGGAACAACCGGTACGAACGGATTGAAACAAGGTTTCCTGCCAGTGCGCAGGCAATATACCTGCACCAGGTACTGAGCGGAGATAATAAAAAGCTGAAACTGGTAGCCGGTCGCCGGTGGCAGATTGTAAATGAACAGGAAGCAGCTAAACAGAATAAAAATACTTCTTCACCAAAAGGAGGCGGATTTTTAAAAATGCTTTCTGGTCTTTTCGGCAAGAAAAAGAGTGAAAAGCAGTTGTCCGTTGAACCGGCGGCAGAGCCCGTTACAGAAAACGAAACCGGCACACCATTCCTGCATTTGTGGAACAGGCTCCCGCAGGCCTATGTACAATTGCTGATGGATGCGCAAATGGATGAAATACATCAGTTCGCGTTGAATTATCTTCAAAAACATCCTTCTTATAACAGCATCCTGGAAAAGCTTGACTTAACGGCGTGCATCAGGTTGTTGAGTTCACCCTATAAAACTCCCGCAGCCTTTGGCTTTACCATTGTTGAAAAAAATTTTGGCGAACAACCAAAGGATATAATGTTGGCAGTGAGTATGCTTAACAGCATTCACGCACCGGCAATACAAAAGGCAAAACGTTGGGTGGAAGCCGACGCCAGCCATTTTTTAGAAGACAGCACTTTTATTGTAAACCTTCTGTTTGCAAAGCATGAAGAAGTACGGCAATGGGGCAGCAATATGCTGGAAGGGAAAGTTTTTCCCGAGGGCTTGCAAAAAACGGTTACCGGAAAAGCAATCGCGCTTTTAACAAGCTATACTCAGGATGATGCTCCGCCATCATCCACCATTAAAGACGGCTGTGCGCTTTTATCAGCATTATGTGCCAATGAACTTGAAAGTTTAAGCGCACCGGTATTATCTGACCTTTTGCAACATCCCGTACCCGAAGTGCTGTTATTTGGGTTGAGGATATTGCACCTCCAAAGAAATAAAATCAATATCCGGCAACTGCCCGACGAATTTACTGCGTCTTTGCTCAAACATACCTATGCTCCTGTAAGAACAGAGGGCGTTGCTTTTTTAAACGCAATGCCTGCAGATGATCTGGCTAAAAGATCGGCGCTGGTGCTGGATAGTTGCGTTTCTGTATACAGCGATGTGCGTACGTCGATAGCTCCCGTAGTTGAAAAGCTGGCGAAAACCGATGGCTCTTTTGGCAGCAGGGCTGCTACAGAACTCATGCCGGTTTTGTTGCGTAAAGAAACAAGCGAAGGGTTGCATGAGGATGTAAGCAAACTGCTTTGCAACGAACTAAGCCATTACCTGCAAAATGCAAACAAAGAAACGGCACTGAACCTCCTGTATTCAAATTATGCGGCAGCACAAAATGTAGGCGTAACCATTCTTGAAAAACATACCGATCCTTCGCAACTTACCATGCCGCAGGTAATTGCATTAGGTTCGCACGAAAATTTGAATGTGAGAGAATGGTGCTGGCGATTTTATGAAAGAGAAATTGCCCGGGTAAAATATGAAAAAGAATCGGCGGTTCGCCTGCTTGAAAGCAAATGGGATGACACCCGGAGTTTCGCCAAAAATTATTTCAGGGAAAAATTCCAGGAAAAGGATTGGGACAGCGATACGCTGATTGCTTTAGCCGATTCAACCAAACTCGATACCGAAGCGTTTGCAAGGGAATTGATTACCCGGTATTTCCAGTCGCATAGCGGCGAAGTATACCTGCAAAAACTCAGTCAGCACCCACGCGAAAAAATGCAGTTGTTTGTAACCAATTACCTCGAAAGGTATGCCGCCAATGATGTAAATAAAATAAAGGAGCTGGAATTTTATTTTCGCTCGGTACTTACGCGGGTTAATAAAGGCAGGATCGCCAAAAACAGGGTATTTAGTTTTTTGTTGAACGAAGGAAAAAAATCCGAAGCCGCTGCGCAGGCGGTGAGCGGCATTGTATCGGATGTATCGGCAACCGCTGCTATAGAAGACAAAGCGCGCTGCATTGAAATATTGCTGACGCTTAAAAGCATCTATAATATTGAAACGCCGCTTGAAATATTATCAGTGGCAGAAAAGATGGGATGACAAAATACAAGCCATTGGTATAAATGAATCATTATGTTGTTTAATTATCGCTTTGCAGGTTCTTCTACCGTGAGTAGTACGGCACATATGACAGGTTTGTCTTTTGTACCCGACACGCTGCGCGAAAGTGCCTGGTTTATAGGCAGACTGAACAAAAAGATTGCCTTTCGTGAAGCCATTTCTGCATTGCACGATGTCGTAGTAAGTGACCTGAGATTTAAACCTAAAGACAAAACAGCCTACAAAGAATGGGTAGCTCAAAATGAAGCATTGTTTATTGCAGCATACATGAATGGTTACAATGCCGACGCAGCAAATGATAAAATAGATAAGATAAAAAAAGAGCTGGAAGAAATTCGTGCTGAAAAGGATAAGGTGTTTTCTCCTTTTTATAAGGCAAGAAAAAAATATTTTGATTACCTGTATAATAAAAACAGGGAGGCGTGGATTGTGCTCGACCCCGTTATTACCATTCATCCTGATGAGTTGTTTTTTGAATGTTTTAGTGAAGATGAATCTACTTATGGAAAGCTGGGTTGCAATTACAATGTATTTACCCAACTGGATGATTTTAAATGCGGAACCACCAATATTGATTATTCGGCGGGGCTGTACGAAGAATTTCAAAAAATAAGACAGTATAAAGAAACGGAGCTAAAAGTGGACCCCTCCGGCTTTGCCATACAAACCACCAACGAAGAAGCATTTAAAGAAGTAAAAATTGATTTGCCCGATAGCTGGGTGAGAGGCTTTTTGCAGGTAAGCAGCGCAATGACGATGCCCGCCATTCGTTTTGAGCTGCACCCTATGGACATATACAGCATTTGTTTGCTGTTGAGGCGGTTTAAAGAAAAAAAGGGGCCGCGCTCACTTCGCTATATTTTAACGCCCGGCGAACCGGTAAAAATTGTGCTGGAACCCTGGGGCAAAGAAATAACCTGTGCCCGTAGTATATACAGCGGCAGCAGCAGGCAGGAAGTACGCACCTGGGGCAGAAGAAGATTGCTGATACTGGAAAGACTGATACCTGTTGCAAAGAAATTTACAGTTCATTTACTGGGCACAGGGCTTCCTGCATTTTACGTTGCCGATTTATTCGACATGAACTTTACGCTTGGCTTAAGTGGCTGGACTAACAGTGACTGGAGCCATGCAGGCAATTTTGATTTGCTGGCTCCTCGCCTGGAAGTGACAGACGATATAAAGCAGCAGGTGTTTAAAACGCTGAAAAAAGATTGGTTTGGAACCTCCCAACAGATAGCGCAGAAGCTAGGTATAGAAACGGCTAAGGTTGCCGGCGCATTGAGTGCCTATACCCAGGCCGGAAGAGTGATATACGATCTTGATAAAAATGTATATCGTGTAAGGGAACTGAGCAATGAGCCTTTACCGCTTGGCAAGCTCCGGTTTAACAACCCCCGCGAAGAGCAGGCGGCAGAAATAATAAGAACACAGGAAATACATTTTGCCGCGGCTGAGTTGCCAGGCAACCTGTTGCAACTAACCGGCACCGTTAAAGCTAAAAAAAGAACTTATAACACAAAGCTGGTAATTGATGGAGATGAAAAGATACAGTCTGCGCATTGCGATTGCAGCTTTTATGTTGAAAACAAATTATACAAAGGACCGTGCGAGCATATGCTGGCTATAAGACAAACCTATAACAACAAAAGAGTTGTTTTGAAGGAGTTGGTTTAAGCCTGAGAAAGTTGTGAAGAAGGACAATAAATATTTGATTAATAAAAACCAGGAAATTATTTTTGTTTAACCCTGTTTTATGTTCTTTGACAGAGAGATGGCGACGCACCTTGCTTCCGAAAGGAAAGAGCGATGATTCGTCGTTCATACTGCATGAATAGTACATGCATCACCAAATGTAATCTTTACTATGGCATACACGCTATGGTGTACCATTCTCGGTACCGGCACTGTGTGCCATAATAGTACACCATAGCGTGTATGCCTTGCGTTGATTAATCTGGTCCGGGCAGGCACGAAGGTTTCGCCTCTCTCTGTTTTCATAAAGCAATTTCTCCCGCATAAATAATGGCAGATAACAAACTAACGCGCCAGCAGATTTACGACCGGATCAGGGAAAGCTCCAAAGAAGAATATATTCTGGAGGATATGAAGCGGCTTGGTTTCTGGCAAAGAAATGAGCAACAGCCTTCTGTGCCGGAGCTGCTTATAAAAAAAGAAACTGCACTCAATAAAGAACTGAACAACCTGCTGGCCGAAAAAAGAAAACACCAGAATAAGGAAGCCCTGCTGAAGGAAATGCGTATGAAGCGCATGGCCGAAGCAAAGCTGAAACGGGAAGAAAACAAGAAAAAGAGAGAACAGCAACGTTATGAAAAAGCGGAAGCATGGCGAAGAAAAAAAGAAACAGAAATATTTTATTTGGGCGACGATGTTTCTGTCGGCTTACATTATGGCGTCAATAACCTGGACGAACTTCAGAAAAAAGCTTTACCTGTTTTTGAAAACGAAGTACAGTTGGCGAACGCTGTGGGTGTTACGTTGAAAGAATTTTCGTTCCTGGCTTATTCAAGGCGTGTATCTGCCGTATCGCACTACAGGAAATTTTACCTTTCTAAAAAGTCGGGCGGCAAACGGCTGATCTCTGCGCCTATGCCCAGGCTGAAAAATGTACAATACTGGATATTGCAGCATATTTTATATAAGGTTGCTATTCACCCGCAAGCTAACGGGTTTGTGCCCGGTAAAAGCATTGTTAGCAATGCAACCCCGCATATTGGTAAAGCCGTTGTAGTAAATACAGATGTGAAAGATTTTTTCCCCTCTGTCTCTTTTAAACGCGTAAAGGGATTGTTTGAAAAATTAGGCTATTCAAATAAAATTGCTACCATTCTTTCCTTACTATGTACAGAGCCGGCAACCGAAGAAGTATTGCTGGACGGGAAAAAATATTTTGTACAAAAAGGCGAACGCGTGTTGCCACAAGGCGCACCAACAAGCCCTGCCATTACCAATATACTTTGCTTCAGGCTCGATAAACGGTTAAGCGGTGTTGCTTTAAAGTTCAATTGCAGCTATACGCGCTATGCCGATGATATAACGTTGAGTGGTACCTTGCAAAATAATGATGCCACGAAAATAATATGGCATGTAAAAAAGATCCTTTCAGAAGAAGGATTGCTGATCCATCCCGATAAAATAAGAGTAATGCAAAAAGCAGAGCGGCAGGAAGTGACAGGTGTTGTAGTAAATCAGCAACTCTCTGTAAGCCGGGAAAAATTGCGGAAGTTCAGGGCATTGCTGCATCAACTTAAAAAAAACGGATATGAAAATGCCCGATGGAACGGAGGTCCATTGTCTAATGCCATTGCGGGTTATGCCAGTTTTATACACATGGTAAATCCGGCAAAAGCGCAAAAATTCTGGCAGGAGATCAACAGCATTCAGCAAACGCCGCAATGGCAGGCGCTGTTAGCCAAAGAGGCTGAAACGATTACCCAAAAAAGTATACAACCACGCCAACAGGATCAAAATGATGCAACCATACCTTCGCCACCACAACAGAAAAAAGAAGGCGGCGATGAGTGGTACAATGTGGTGTGACCGTTAGCGGTAGTTGCAACTTAACAGCATGTATCCGGGAGGGGAACCTGCAATTCATATGTATTGATTAAGGCACCATATCCAATTAAGTATCCTTCTTAGGGAGTCATCCTGCCATGAAAAGTAGTTATGCGTTTTGAAAGATGATTATCATTCGTCTTTGTCCTGTAATTGATTATCGTCCATGAAAAATAGTTACAATTTTAAAAAAAATGAAACCAATTACAAATCTTATAAAAAGAACCGATTCAAGCCAGCCCAAAAGATAATCGCACCTCACTTTTTAGGCGGTTCCGCACCCGTCACCTCCCCCTTTACGAATCGTATCATCGCACTACTGCCCTCTGTACTCACCAGCCTGGCTTCGTAACGCTGTCCGCCCACATGGGCTACCATAAACGAAGTATTGGGTGGAATAGACCCCAGGTTTTCTGCCACCATTACCAGTTCGTTCGCTTGTTGCAAATCGCTTACAGGAATTTTTACAACAAAGGGTTTGTCTGTTAAAAAAATGTGTTGAAAGATGAGCCTTTCATTTAAAAACAAAGTAATCGAGTCGCCGTCTATCTCAGCGTTGTCGTAAAAATTAAGTTCTATCGAGTCGCCACTTATCGGAATTTCGAGCGCAGCTATTTTTTTGCGCTGTGTAAACTTTTGTTCAATGGTCAACGGTTTCATGGGGGGAATGGCAACTACTTCATCCTTTATGGGCTCCGGAACAGACGGCAATGGCTTAGTTGCTTTTGCAGGTGTACGCGCAGGTTGGCTGGCTATTACCGGTACGGGATGACGGGCAATGAGGTCAATGCTGTCTATAATAAAAGGATCGTTGGCGCCTACCGTATAGTTCTCAATTACAAAATCCCATTCGTCGTTGAATGCCGGATGATTGGTTTTGTCGAGATGTACTTCTCCTTTGGCCACTTCTTCATCATCGCGCAATGTGGTATTGCCATCCAGCTTCATTATTCCACCACCGGGGCAATTAAATGCTGCGTGCGACAGCAGCTCATCCTTTCCCGGCGACCCAATGCCTAATCTGCCGGTTTTTTCGTCCAGCAACTGATCATCCCACCACACTGCTTCGTTATTCACGTCATCAAAATATCCTTTAATGCTGTAGCGCCGGTAATTTCCACCAGCCTGATAATAGTAAGAGGTACCGGTTAAACTATCTCCCTTCTGCACAATTTTAATTTCAACCTTTTGGCGGTTGATTTTTCCATGCCAAACGCCGGTAATCATTTGAGCAGAAACAGACTGATATACAAAGCATAAACAACTGATAACTACGCACCTGCAGATAAATTGCGGGAAATACTTCAAAGCTCAGATTTTGGATGTAACGTTATTCACCTGCTATTATTTTGCTATTTTGTTTCCATTCTCGTGTTTTAACGAATTCTTTGTCAATACCCTTCCATTAACAATGAGTACTAAACGTTTGAACCCTTGCATCACCATTTGAGATCGCTTCCTAATTTTGCATATTGAATTAAAAAGTAAAATCCATGGCTTATCCTAATACAAAACTCATTGAAGCCTTGCGGCAAACTGCCGAAAGACTCAAAAGCGGCGCCCCTTATGCATGGGGAAATCATGGCGCCTGCAACTGCGGCAACCTGCTGCAGGTAGTTACAAAACTGAGCAGGGAAGATATTCTTCGGTATGCGCATTCCGGAATAGGCGAATGGACGGAGCTTGCGGTTGATTATTGCGGAGTTACCGGTGCCCCGGTAGACCTGATGATCTCGAACCTACAAGACATTGGACTCACGCCTACGGATATCCACAATATTGAATACCTGGAAGATAAAGAAGTATTGCAGCAATTGCCGGGAGGCTTCAGGTGGTTGAAACGGAATGTAAGAGCAGATGTAATTGTATATTTTGAAACGTTTGCCAGTTTATTGGAAGAAAAATTAAAGAAACGAGCGCTTAAATTTAGCCCGTATCTTTGCGAGGCTGAACCAATGCCTTTATAACCTGAAAAGGTATTGTTGAGCGGATTTGTTATAAGATGAACCTGAATGTGTTGCTGAACGAGTATCTGAACGATCCCCGCATTTTCCAGATTGCGGACAGGCTCGTATTGTCCAAACCCCAACGAATCTATCTTAAAGACCTGCACGGCAGCGCTGCCCAGTTTGTTTTCACCGGCATTTTTAAACACGACCTCGCATCGCAGCTAAACCATGTGGTGATCTTAAACGATGCTGAGGACGCGGCTTATTTTCATAATTCGCTGGAAAATCTTACCAGCGCATTGAATGTATTTTATTTTCCCTCCTCCTTCAAAAACAGGAAAAACTACCGCCAGCTCAATGCCTCGCATGTAATGCTGCGTACGGAAACGCTCACCCGCTTTTCTACGGCTACGGGTAACCGCGTCGGCGCACTTATTACTTATCCTGAAGCGTTGTTTGAAAAAGTAGTATTGCCCAAAACCTTATCGGGCAACCTGATAAGGATCAAAGCTGGCGACACCATCAACGTAACCGAAGTTTTATCGCAGTTTGTAGATTATGGGTTTGAGCGCACCGACTTTGTATACGAACCAGGGCAATTTGCCTTACGCGGAGGCATACTCGACATTTACTCTTTCGGCAACGAAAAGCCTTACCGCATTGAATTGTTTGGTAATGATGTAGATTCCATCCGCATATTTGACCCCGAAACCCAGTTGAGCGAAAGAAAACTGTTGCAGGTAACCATTATACCAAACGTAGAAACACAGTTTGAGTCGGGCGAGAAAGTATCGTTGCTGGAATTTTTGCCTGAAAATACGGTGGTATGGGCACAGGATTGGGACGTGGTAAAAGAAAAGCTGCATGTGCAGGAAGAAGACCTGGAAATATTTTTCCGTGTGCAGGCCAATGCAAAACCGCTGCCCAAAGATGAGGAAGATGACAATCTTGAAAAAAAGGATGTAAGTCCGGATGATTTTGTACAAATCGCCATACTGGAAGAACAACTGGCCAACCGCCATATAGTAGAATTTGGGTACACACCTCATTTCGGAGGAGTAGAAATAACCTTCAACACCAAAGAGCAACCTTCGTTTAACCGGCAGTTTGATATGCTGATAAAGGATTTGAAGAGCTGGGAAATGAAGAAATACAATATTTACCTGTTTGCCGAAAATCCGCGGCAACTGGAAAGGCTGCACAGCATTTTTACCGACCTGAAAGCCGAAATACCTTTCACTCCTATTCCGGTATCCATCAACGCCGGTTTTATTGAACACGATCTGAAGATGGTTTGCTATACCGATCACCAGGTTTTTCAGCGGTACCACAAGTACAAGGTTAAGCAGGCATACAATAAAAACAAAGCGCTTACACTCAGGTCGCTTCGCGAATTACAGCCGGGCGATTATGTTACGCATATAGATCATGGCGTAGGCATATACAGCGGCTTGCAGAAAATTGAAGTGAATGGCAAGTTGCAGGAAGCAGTGCGCATTATTTATAAGGATACCGATATCCTGTATGTAAACATCAACTCGCTGCATAAAATTGCAAAATACACAGGCAAGGAAGGCAGTGTTCCCAAGGTAAATAAACTGGGCAGCGATGCATGGCAGAAGCTGAAGGAAAAAACAAAGGCTAAGGTTAAGGAAATTGCCTTTGATCTGATCAAGCTGTACGCGCAACGAAAAGCGCAGGAGGGATTTGCACACAGCCCGGACAATTACATGCAAACGGAGCTGGAAGCATCGTTTATTTATGAAGATACGCCCGACCAGAGCAAGGCTTCGGCAGATGTAAAAAAAGATATGCAAACGCCTAGCCCTATGGACCGCCTGGTATGTGGCGACGTGGGCTTTGGCAAAACAGAAATAGCGGTTCGTGCAGCATTTAAAACCTGTTGCGATAATAAGCAGGCTGCCATCCTGGTGCCAACAACCATCCTGGCGTTTCAACACTATAAAACATTTAAAGAAAGATTGAAAGATTTTCCTGTAACGGTGGATTATATCAATCGCTTTAAATCATCTAAAGAAAAGAAAGAAACGCTCCAACGTTTGCAGGAGGGCAAAGTGGATATTATTGTGGGCACACATGCCCTGGTGGGAAAAGAAGTAAAGTTCAAAGACCTGGGCTTGCTGATTATAGACGAAGAACAAAAATTTGGGGTTGGGCACAAGGAAAAGATCAAAACACTGAAAACAAATGTGGACTGTCTTACACTAACTGCCACGCCTATCCCAAGAACATTGCAGTTTAGTTTGATGGGAGCAAGAGATTTAAGCATCATGAACACACCGCCACCTAACAGGCAACCTATACAAACAGAGGTGCAGGTGTTTAATGAAGATTTTATACGCGACGCCATTTATTTTGAAACAGAACGTGGGGGACAGGTGTTCCTTATCCACAACCGCGTAATGGGCTTAACGGAAATGGCGGCCATTATTCAGGGTTTATGCCCCGACCTTAGCATTGGCGTGGCGCACGGGCAACTGGAGGGGCATGTGCTGGAAGAAAGGATCCTGGATTTTATTGATCGCAAATACGATGTGCTGATCTGCACCAATATAGTGGAGAGCGGGGTTGATATTCCGAATGTAAATACCATTATTGTAAACAATGCGCACCAGTTTGGCTTGAGCGATCTGCATCAGTTGCGCGGGCGTGTGGGGCGAAGCAACAAAAAGGCATTCTGTTATTTGCTGGCGCCACCTCTCAGCACACTACCGAACGATTCGCGTAAGCGGTTGCAAACTTTGGAACAGCACAGTGAACTGGGCAGTGGCTTCCAGATTGCGATGCGCGACCTGGATATACGGGGCGCGGGAAATTTACTGGGTGGCGAACAGAGTGGTTTTATGGCGGAAATTGGCTTTGAAATGTACCAGAAAATCCTGGATGAAGCCATCCGCGAACTGAAACGCACTTCGTTCAGGGAAGTATTTAAGGAAGAGATTCAACAACAGGAAGATTATGTGCAGGATTGCACCATTGATACAGACCTGGAAATTCTGATCCCCGATTCTTATGTAGAAAGTATCAATGAACGATTGTCCCTATATACCCGCCTGGACAATGCCGAAAACGAAGAAGAGCTCCAGCAATTCCATACGGAAATGACAGACCGCTTTGGACCAATACCTCCCCAGGTGGAAGACCTGTTTACTACGGTACGTTGCCGGAAAATGGCGGTGGAGCTGGGATTTGAAAAAATGGTATTAAAAGAGGGTACGCTTCGCTGTTATTTCGTAAACAATCCCGATTCGCCTTATTTCGAATCGGAGGTATTCAATAAAATGCTCAAATACCTGCAAACGCTCACTAATAAAGCCAGGTTGAAACAAACCGGACGAAACTTTTTGCTGGTACACGAAGATATTACCGGTATGGAGCAGCTTTACAAGTTCCTGTTCAGGCTGCACCAGTATGTAAACGAGCATGTGGAGGTAGCATAAACCTCCGCCGATTTCCTCTCCACCGTTATGAAATGCTGGAAAATTGAATTATATTTCGGATACTAAATTCAATTTATGGAACAAAATTCTCTACTTGGCACCGATGCCCAGCCCATAGTACCCCCCACCAGCGACGAAAAAACAATGGCTATTCTTGCCCACATACTTACTATTGTAGTGTGGCTTTTTGCTCCGTTGGTTATATACCTTATCAAGAAAGATGAATCGAAATTTGTTGCCGAACATGCAAAAGAGTCGCTTAACTTCCAGATCACTGTGACATTGGCATGTATCGTACTTGCTATCACAATTGTAGGGCTTTTACTGTTGTGGGTGGTTGGTATTGCGGCTTTGGTATTGGTTATAATTGCTACTATTAAAGCGAGCGAGGGAAAGATGTACAAGTATCCCTTAACGTTGCGATTGATAAAATAAATGCCAGGTAAAACTAAAAAGGTTCGGAAATCTGCAAGCTTTTGATATATTTTCAACCAGGCCTGCAACGTTCCGAACCTTTCTTTCACCTTTTGCTTTTCACCTTTCTCTTCCCCCTCACCTTATCAACGTCACCATTCCTTTTCTATTCACTGCATTGCCCAGGTAGTCTTTCGCGCTCATTATCCAAACATAGGTATCGCTTGCCTGTGGTTTTCCATTCAAGGTGCCATCCCAGCCTTTCCGCATATCGGCGCTGCTGTACAACAGTTGCCCGTAGCGGTTGTAAATCCTGAAGTAATCAATATTCGTCATCCCCACCGCAGTAAATCGGAATACATCGTTTAGCCTGTCGCCGTTAGGTGTAAATGCGGTTGGAACATACAGCTCAGGACCTTTGTATACTTTTATAAATATGGTATCAGTGGTAGGGCATCCCACATCAGATGTAGCAGTAACTGTATAAAATGCATCCTGCTGTAATGTTGCTACCGGGTTGGCAATATCTCGTTTTGTCAGTCCGCTTGCCGGTTGCCATTCATAATAATCACCCCCCATAGCATTCAGTTGCAGCGGCTGCCCCATTGCCACAATAGTATCGTTGCCAGCCCATGCATTGGTAGAAAAGATAGTAACAGATTGCCGAAGCGTATCGGACAGGCAACCGTTATCTGCCTTTGCGTATACCTGTACCTGGTAGTTCCCGCCTTGCTCATACACATGTTGTGTTGATGCGGCACTGCCGGTGGAGCCATCGCCAAAGTTCCAGTACCATTGCTGAACTGGTATAGCAGGTTTTGTATTGTACGCTTCAAAATAAACCGGTTCATTCTTACAAACGCTCAAAATCTCGTTCAGTGATATTTCCGGATGTTCAGAAATGGTAATGTCTTTTGTTACAGGATCAGCTATACATCCTTCTTTTGTAATAACAGTTAAGGCTACTGTATGATTGCCCAACGGTAGTTGTTGAGAAAAATTTTGCTCCGCCGTTGGAATGCTGTTGCCGTTAATTGACCATAACCATTTTTGTATGGTGCCAAATTCAACCGACGACAGATCATTGAACGGAATGAATTTGTCGTCGCAATATGGAGGGTCTTTAAAATCGAAATCAGCAATAGGCTTTGAACCGGCTACTATGCGCTGCCGGAATGTGTCGGACAAGCAGCCATTGTTGCCCAGTATATTTAACGTCACATCATAGTTTCCTGGCCGGGGATACTGGTGTGGTGGCGGCGTTTTAACCGTATCGGTAGTTCCATCACCAAAATTCCAGAACCATTTCACAATACTGCCGAACGAAGTAGAGCTGTCTTGCAATTGTATCGGCGCGGGAAAGCAGGTAAGAGCATTCTCCTTCAAATTGAAAGAGGCGTTAAGCGAAGTACAAAAGCGCTGATGATTTGACAGGCTGCCTGTAGATCCCGTGAATCCCCAGTACACCAATGGGTCGCCATTAAAAACATTATTTACCAGGTCTGTGTCTACGCTCAGTCGTTCACTTCCGTCCATATATACCGTGAGTGTGCGCAAAGCAGGATCCCAGGAAATTTTTAAAACATGCCAGCCGCAGTCTTCGATATTATTGCTGCCCTCTAAAGCAGTTACCGTTGGCCCGATAATATTAGGTGAGTTATGCGAAAGATCGCCATTGAGGTGTATGGAAAGATGATCATAATCCGGATCGCCCAGGTTCAGGTTCTGGTAAGTATCTATTGCAACCGCCACCGAAGGAGATACACCTTGTATGCCTAGCCCTTCGCCCGCAATGCCTATGCTGGTACTGATAGGTTGCAGCACAAACGCTATTCCGTCTGCCCCATCGATGTCTTTACAACCCAGGTATACATTAAAATGATAATCGAAGGGTTGCGTAAGATTGATCTTGTTAATATTCCAAACCGACCCAGACTGGTTGATCGTATCGGTGGTTACAGTATAGCAATTACAATTTTCCTGCGAGGCGTTGCCATTAATATGGTATGGGTTGCTGGTTTGTGCTACTGTAGCGCTCCTGCAAAACAAAATAGAAGCTGCAAACAAAGCAGCGATGGTAAGTTTTATTTTTATTGCGTGCAGGGTACTCACGGATATACAGCCTCTGTTTAAAAACAACAACAGGCGTGTAATTTAAGGATTGTGCGCTGAAAAAAAATTTTACCCTGGCTTTCTTCAGTTTAATAACGGGCAAATTATTTGAACTGTCGTTTTAAAAAATCATTGATCCTGGTATACAGGCTCATTCTTAAAATATTGGGGGTGCCATCGCTCAGGTTGTGTGTTTTATCAGGATAAAAATGCTGTTCGAAATCTGTTTTACGAGCATTGGTAAGCTGCTTGCTTAATTCCATGCTGTTTTGCAAATGCACGTTATCGTCGGCAGTGCCATGGACTAAAAATAGCCCGCTCCTGTATTTGTCTACAAAACTTACCGGCGATGCATTCCTGTATCCCTCCGCATTTTCGCTGGGCAGCGAAAGCATTCGTTCGGCATATACATTTTCGTAAAACCGCCAGTTGGTAACAGGTGCTATGGCTACAGCAGCCTTAAATTCATTTGCATATTTGGTTTGGGCCAGAGCAGCCAGGTATCCACCATAACTCCAACCCATAACCGCAACATTCGACGAATCAATCCTATAGTTACGCGCCAGGTAGTCTTTTACCTTTATCAGATCTTCCATTTCCACATCCCCCGGGCTTTTATAGTTGATCTTTCTGAAGGACTCTCCTTTGCCGGGCGTACCTCGTGGATCGATGCAAGCCACGGCATACCCCTGGTTAGCCAGCCAGCGCATGGTTAATGTAAATTTATCGGTCCAGCGATCCAGCACTTCCTGGTGTGTTGAGCCACCGTATACATATAATATCAATGGCAACTTGCCACGCGGCGTTGCATATGGCCGTATCAGCCAGCCGTGCAACGTCATTGAATCGTTGGCCTTCACTGTAAAAAAATCCGCGTCAGGAATTTTGTAATCTTTCATCTTATCGCGGAGCTCTTTATTTTCAATCAGCTTGCGTTGTTCTTTTTCTGTTGTAGAAATAACCTGGTAAACGGCAGGATTGTTCAACGAAGAAAGTTCGTCGAAGAAATAGCGCCTGTCATTGCTTATCCATACATTATGATGGCCGTATCCGCTTGTTAAGCGCGTTTTGCCTGTACCATCAAACGCTATTTTATACAACTGTTTCTGGTGCGATGCAACTTCGTTCGAAGTGAAAAATATTTCGCCCCTGGTATCGTCAATGGCTTCTACATTCATCACTTCCCATCTGCCAGTTGTTACAGCACGCGCAGCAACCGAGTCGGGATTGATTTCGTACAAATGCGAGAAGCCGTCTTTTTCACTCATCCACAAAAACGATTTACCGTTGTTGATGAACCAGATATTTTCGGGATATATGCGAACATAATTGTCTCTCTTCTCTTCGGTATATATTACCGTTGTTTTGCCTGTAACGACATCGGCTTTCAAAATTTCAAGGCGCTTTTGGTCCCTGCTGAGCCGTTGCACCAGCAGTGTTTTCCCATCGGGGCTCCACTTGGTGCCGGTAATGTACTGATCGGGATTTACGCCAATATCAACAGGAACAAATAACTTATTGGCTATATCGTAAATAAACACTTTTACTTCGGGAACCATTTCTCCCGCCAGTGGGTATCGTTGGTTTTTAACCTCGGCATAAGGCCTTTCGTAACTGGTTACAGGATAATTTTTAACCGAGTTTTCGTTGAACCGTACCAGTGAGATATACTTGCTGTCGGGGCTCCACTCGTATCCTTTGGTTAACCCAAAACCGTTTTCATACAACGCGTCATTCATTCCATATAAAAACTGGCCGGCAAACCCGTCTACACTCACAGGCACCGTAACGTTCTTTTCAAGATCCATCAGGTACAGGTTGGCATCCAATACATAGGACAGCCATTTGCTATCGGGCGAAAAAGCAGGATAGGCTTGTTTTCCGCTGGCGGTAACAATGCGCAGTGTTTTCTTCTGAATGTCCCATATATAATTGAATGATTTTTCTGAGATCGAAAACAAAGGCTCTATCTGGGTCTGAATAAGAATTTTATTATCGTCGGGCGAGAAACGAAAATCCTGGAAGTAGGTGAATGTAGTAGGAATAGAATCATTGTCTCTTTTTATCTGATTGCTGAACAGTGTATCTACAATTCGGGTAGTATTAAAATCGAGCGTAAGAATAACCTGCGGACCCACTCCTGTATCTGTTTGTATCCATGCAAAGCGGGGCGATTGGTTCATCAGATGCACGATATACCGGCGTTCATCAAAATAACCACTCCAGATTTTTTCCAGATCAAGATTCATTTTTCCCTGGCGCTGAGCCAGACCGGAACAAAAGGAGCAAACAATGCAAAGCAATAAAATCAGCTTCTTCATTCAGTAGCAGTGATTGGTGAAAAATCAGGTAACAGCACTTCAATGGCAAGAGACAGTATTAAACACAGGTAGTTGTATGTAAAAATAAAGGTATTCAATTAAATTGCGTCATATTATACCTTGCATTATAAATTCACTTTGTTATGGACGGCTATGTTTTGAGGAATATCAATGTTGTAAATGAAAACACTATTAGTGTAAAAGACGTTTTGATAAAGAAGGGAAGAATAGAAAAAATAGCCGGCAGCATTAACGCAACCGGACCTTTACATGAAATTAACGGCGAGGGTAAATATCTTTTACCGGGTGTAATCGACGACCAGGTTCATTTTCGCGAACCGGGGCTTACTCATAAAGCAACTATCTATACAGAATCGAAAGCAGCAGTGGCAGGAGGTGTGACTTCTTTTATGGAAATGCCTAATACTGTTCCCAATGCGTTAACGCTTGAATTACTGGAGCAAAAATATGCGATTGCCGCAGCCAGTTCGCTGGCCAACTATTCATTTTTTATGGGTACTTCCAACACCAATGCCGATGAAGTGCTTAAAGTGAATAAGCTGAAAGAAAAAATATGTGGCATTAAGATTTTTATGGGCTCCAGCACGGGCAATATGCTGGTAGACAATTACCTGACGCTAGATAAAATTTTCAGCGAAGCTGAAGTATTGATTGCTACGCACTGTGAAGATGAGAAGATCATTAAAACAAACTATGAGCAGATCAAGGCTCAAAAGGAACTGCTGGATGCGTCGGATCACCCATTGATCCGGAATGAAGACGCCTGCTTCGAATCGTCGTTCACCGCCATACAATTTGCTAAAAGGCACAACAGCCGCCTGCATATCCTGCATATTTCAACGGCAAAGGAATTGCAGCTATTTACCAACCTTTTACCGCTGAAGGAAAAGCGCATTACATGCGAAGTATGTGTGCACCACCTTCATTTTACCGCAGACGATTACAGCCGGCTTGGCTATCTTATTAAATGCAACCCGGCGATAAAGGCGCCACACAATCGGGAAGCGTTGTGGCAGGCTTTGCTCGACGACCGGATTGATGTTATTGCTACAGACCATGCCCCTCATACCTTAACAGAAAAAGGATATAGCAGGAATGCCGACGGAAAACTAGAGGCAAACAACGGCATTTCGTACGAACATGCGCATGCCGGCTTGCCATTGGTGCAGCATCCGTTGCTGTTAATGCTGCACTATCATAAGCAGGGAAAGATTAGCCTTGAAAAAATTGTGCAGAAGATGAGCCATGCGGTAGCGGACTGTTTTCAGTTGCGGGACAGAGGGTATATACGTGAAGGTTACAATGCCGACCTCGTGATAGCAGATTTGAACAAACCACAACAGGTAACTCCCGATAGTGTATTATACAAATGCGGTTGGAGCCCACTGGAAGGCTTCCAACTGCCGGCTTCTGTTACTCATACTTTTGTTAATGGCAACCTGGTGTATGAAAATTATGGAAAAACAGTATGGGATGAATCTAACAGGGGCGAACGCCTTCTGTTTAAGAGGCTGGCATAATTATTTAAGCACAACCGTACCTTACGGCCTATGCAGATAGACAAAACCACATACAACGACCTTGCTGTTTTTAGCCCGGAAGAAGAGTTTTCTGTTTTTCATAAAATCAATTTTACCCGCACGGGTGGTGGCAAAGAATGGTTGCGGTGGCTGATGACGGAGCCTGCCTCGGACCTTAAAAAGATACTGGATACTCAAAAGATCCTGAAAATCATTATTGCCGCCATTGAGCGATGGCCCAAAACCATTACAAATGGCACCATGATGGTGATGGAAAGGTTTTACGAAACTGCCATCGACCCTATGCCTGCATCGGGCGACTTTATAAGCACCCGCACTTACAAAATGTTTCACAGTGTTGATTACAGCCTGGTGCGGTATTCGGTTACGCATTTCCGTGATTTTATTGTTGGCATGCATGCGTTGTCTATCCTCATTAACGAAGCCGATGCTCCGGCTAAGCTGCAATTGTTTGCTTCGCGTATCCGTTCGTTGTTGCAGCAGCCGCGTTTGCAGGAGTTATTGAACAAGACGCCCGGCGAAAGATTTTCCATCAAAGAAAACCTGTCTTACGGCAACTTTTTTAAATCAGGCTTCAGGTCTAAATACGATGAACTGGCGGATATTTATTACCAGATGGACGCCTGGTATTCTATGGCGCGGGCCATGGTAGAATACAAACTTCAGTTTCCTGAATTTGTTGAGTCGGAAGAGCCATTTATTAAAGCGGACAAGATCTATCATATACTTTTAGCAAAACCGGTAGCGTACGACATTGTGCTTTCACCCAGCAGCAATTTCCTGTTTTTAACCGGGGCAAATATGGCGGGTAAGAGTACTTTCATTAAATCGCTGGGCGTGGCGGTATACCTTGCACACCTCGGAATGGGAGTACCTGCCCAACGATTGCAGTTAACAATGTTTGATGGCGTGCTGAGTAATATTAACGTAGCCGATAATATCGTAAAAGGCGAAAGCTATTTTTTTAACGAGGTACAGCGCATTAAAAATACCATCCTCACCATCAACAATGGTAAAAAATGGCTGGTACTGATAGACGAGCTTTTTAAAGGTACCAATGTGCAGGATGCCATGCGTTGTTCGTTAGCAGTAATCAACGGGCTGATAAAAATAAAAGGTTCGCTGTTTGTGCTTTCTACGCACCTCTACGAGATAAGCGATGAGATCAAGGACAAGAAAAATATCTCTTTCAAATATTTTGAAACCAGTGTAAACAACGACAAACTGGAATTCAGCTACCAGCTAAAAGACGGCGTAAGCAACGACCGCCTGGGTTATTTCATTCTTAAAAGCGAAAAAGTGGTGGAAATGCTGGAGAATTTATAACATCACTTCCACCACCGCAAGCACTATAAAAATTTATCGCCTTTTGTTATTTTAATCTGCGATACATATTCTTTTATTTCCTGCTCTTTGCTCCGGTCGCAAATCAACAGCACATCTCCTGTATCGATGACAATGTGGTTATCGAGCCCCTGCAATACAACCAGCTTATCTTTTTGCACATGCACGATGTTTTTAGATGCCTCAATCAGCAAAAGGTGATTAGCCGATACAGCATTTTCAGCGGCATCTTTTTGCATATTGTCGTAAGCAGAGTTCCAAGTGCCTAAATCGCTCCAGCCAAAACTGGAAGGAATAAGGTATACATTGTCTGCTTTTTCCATTATTCCATAGTCGATAGAAATATTGGTACACTGCGGGTATATTCTTTCAATGGCTTCTTTTTCCTGCCCCGTGTTTAGAGCTTCTTCTTCCGATAAAAACAATTCATTTATTTCGGGCAGGTATTTTTCAAACGCCTGAACAATGCTTTTTGTTTTCCATACAAAGATGCCCGCATTCCACAAAAAGTCGCCACTCGCCAAAAAGGTTTTTGCTATTTCGAGGTTGGGCTTTTCGGTAAAAGTTTTTACCTTATATACATTGTCGCTTACTTCATGCTGTTCAATCTGTATATAGCCATAGCCCGTATTAGGGTGTGTAGGTTTAATACCCAGTGTAACCAGTGCATTGTGGTCTCTTACAAAACTAAGCGCTTCAATACATACTTTTTTGAAGGCCGTTTTTTCTGTTATTAAATGATCGGCTGGAGCGCAGATCAAACAACCCTCGGGGTTAATTTTATTTAATTTATGAGAGATATAGGCAACGCAGGGGGCTGTGTTCTTTCGTGATGGTTCTCCCAGTATGTTGGCTTCAGGAACCTGCGGCAGTTGCTTTTTTACAATAGAAATATATTCTTCAGAAGTAACAATGAAAATATTTTCCTTTGGGATAAAATCTGCAAACCTGTCAAATGTTTCCTGAATCAGTGTTTTGCCCGTATTCAATATATCAAGAAACTGCTTTGGATAAGAAGTGCGGCTCATTGGCCAAAAGCGGCTACCAATACCACCTGCCATAATCGCCACGTAATGATTTTTATTCATATTTCATGTAAAGATGAGTTCAAAAATAAGGGCGATAAACCGTAAATGAGGGAACAAAATTTAAATAATAGCCAAAGGTTGTAATATAAAATGCAATGCCTAATACAGAGGCTTTATAATCAACATTATTCATGTATGAATTGCAACACAATCATCAGATGATTCCCTCACGCACCAGGTCGTGCATATGCAGCACACCTTTGTACAATCCGTTTTCTGTTACCAGCAATTGACTTACGCTGTTCTTGCGCATCATATCCAATGCATTTACTGCAAGCTGATCGTATTCAATACATTTTGGATTTCTGCTCATAATGTCTCCTGCTGTGACGCCCGACAAATTTTCGCGCTGCTGCAGCATTCTGCGAATATCCCCATCCGTTACAATACCAACAATTTTACCTTCATTTATTACCGCTGTGGCACCCATCCTGTTTTGGGTAATGGCCACAATTACTTCTTTTAAATTGCTTTGCAGCGATACTTCGGGCTTTGCCTCCTTCATATACAGATCATACACCTTTAAATACAGCCGTTTGCCCAACATTCCTCCGGGGTGGAACTTGGCAAAATCGTCGCTTGTAAAACCCTTGCTTTCTATCAGGCAAACCGCCAGCGCATCGCCCATTACCAGTTGGGCCGTTGTGCTGGTTGTTGGCGCCAGGTTATTGGGGCATGCCTCCTGGGCAACCGTTGTGTTTAATATATAATCAGCATTCGTGGCCAGGTACGAACCTGTATTGCCCGTCATTGCAATAACCGGGTTGCCAAAGTTTTTAAGGAGGGGGATCAGCACTTTTATCTCCTGGCTTTCGCCGCTTTTGCTGATCAGTAATATAATATCGCCTGGTTGTACTAAACCAAGATCGCCATGAATGGCATCGGCCGCGTGCAAAAAAGCAGCGGGGGTGCCGGTGGAATTAAAAGTGGCAACAATTTTCTGGGCAATCAAAGCGCTTTTTCCAATGCCGCTGATTACCACTTTGCCATTACACCTGGCTATTGTATGCACAACTTCTTCAAACTGCTGGTCGATGTACGCTGCAAGTTCACTTACAGCTTCTGCCTCCATCAAAATGGTTCTTCTGGCAATTGTTTGAATATCAATTGATGCCATAATAAGGCGCAAACCTAAATGAAAAATACGTGCCTGGCAACTCCAAAAACAGGCGAGCTTATGAAAGCTCCGTATAAAAACTCTTTATTATATCAACTATTTTTTATACCTTATAACATCATATACAGACAACAGCAGCATACTCTGTTTAGGAGATATTAACTTCTCAAAACCCTCATATTGTAGTACCTTCGGTCACTTTTTTAACGCTCGCATGAGCTCATGTAAAGTGTGAAGGAAAACAGACAGACATGGCAACAGCAACAAAAAAAACTGCTACAAAAACGAAAGCAGCCCCTCCAGCAAAAAGCAACGGTTCCAAACCTACATCAGCAAAAAAAACACATAACCTGCATGCAACCTTGCAGGAATATTTTGGATTTGATAAGTTTAAAGGCAACCAGGAGGCTGTAATTGAAAGCCTGCTGGCAGGCAACGATACCTTTGTAATAAAACCTACCGGTGGCGGCAAAAGCCTGTGTTACCAATTGCCCGCACTCATCAGTCCCGGCTGTGCTGTGATCGTTTCACCGCTCATTGCCTTAATGAAGAACCAGGTAGACCTGGTGCGTGGCTATAGCAGCAATGATAACGTGGCTCATTTTTTAAACTCCACATTAAGCAAAAGAGAAATAAAAGAAGTACAGGATGATTTAACCGCCGGTTATACCAAACTGTTATATGTAGCGCCCGAAACTTTGACGAAGCAGGAAAATCTTGATTTTTTCAGGAACCTTGAATTGTCGTTTTTCGCGGTAGACGAAGCGCACTGTATTTCGGAATGGGGGCACGACTTCCGCCCGGAATATCGCCGCCTGCGCGAAATGATGACGGAGATTAACCCGGATATTCCGGTAATTGCGCTAACAGCAACGGCTACCCCCAAAGTACAGAGCGATATCATTAAAAACCTCGACCTCCGCAATCCTAAAATATTTATATCGTCGTTTAATCGCGGTAACCTTTACTACGAAATTCAGCCTAAGATCAAAAAAGACCAAACAATCAAAAGCATTGTGAAGTTTATTGTAGGCATGAAGGGGAAAAGTGGTATTATATATACGTTAAACCGAAAAACCACCGAAGAGCTGGCCGACATATTGGTAGCTAATGGCATTAAAGCGGTTCCTTACCACGCCGGATTTGATGGTAAATTAAGAGCCGAGCGCCAGGATTTGTTCTTAAGCGAAGAAGTGCAGGTAATAGTAGCCACCATTGCGTTTGGTATGGGCATTGACAAGCCCGATATCCGCTTTGTGATACATTATAATATTCCCAAGTCTATTGAAAATTATTACCAGGAAACCGGCAGAGCCGGCAGAGACGGACTGGAAGGAAAATGTATTTTATATTATTCGCATAAAGATGTTGCCAAGCTGGAACACCTGATGCGCGACAAGCCTTTGAGCGAACGCGAGGTGGGCGCCCAGTTGATCAGCGAAACGGTAGCTTTTGCCGAAGCCGGCGTGTGCAGAAGAAAGATATTGATGAGCTATTTCGGGGAAGAATACACTACCGAAAACTGTGGTCAATGCGACAACTGCCTGCATCCTAAAGAAAGGGTAGAAGCGAAAGAAGATGTTGTGAAAGTAATGAAAGTGATTAAAAAGCTGGATGAACGCTTTGCCACAGATTATGTGGTGAACATGATCATCGGGCGACTAACTCCCCAGATCAATATGTATCGCCACGGCGGTTTGCCTGAGTTTGCCATTGGCAACGACCAGCCCGATCATTACTGGAACTCATTGATACGCCAGATGCTGCTGGAAGGGTTGCTGGAAAAAGACATTGAAGAATACGGAGTGCTTAAAATAAGCGCCAAAGGCGATAAGTACTTCAAAAAGCCTGCTTCTTTCAAAATTGTATTGAATAATCTTTTTGAAGACGCGAATGAAGATGATGAAGAGGGCGCTAGTGCCGATGCGGCAACAGGCGGCGGAACCGACGATAAGTTGTTTGAAATGCTGAAGGATTTGCGCCAGAAAGAAGCCAAGAAAAAAGGGCTGCCTCCTTTTGTGATTTTCCTTGAAACTTCTCTGCAGGATATGGCAACCTTATACCCCACTACCATTACCGAACTGGAAAAATGCCAGGGCGTGAGTAAGGGCAAAGCCATGCGCTATGGAAAACCTTTTGTTGACCTGGTGGCAAGGTATGTGGAGGAAAACAATATTGAGCGCCCCGACGATTTTGTGATGAAGAGCGTTGTAAACAAAAGCGGACTCAAAGTATATATCATCCAACAAACCGATAAAAAGATCCCGCTGGAGTCAATTGCCAAAAACAAAGACCTGCGGCTGGATGCTTTGCTGGAAGAAATGGAAACCATTGCCGCCAGCGGCACCAAGCTCAATCTTGACTATGCGATAGATGAAATGGTGGATGAATACGACCAGGATGACATACTGGATTATTTTAAAAGCTGCGAAACATCCTCCCTACAGGTGGCGCAGCAGGAACTGAGCGACGGCAATTTTACCTGGGAGCAACTGAAAATTATGCGTATTAAGTTTTTGAATGAATACGGAATGTAAGGCAGGAAGTCTCAAAATTCAAAAATCAAGATCCAAAGGGAGAAGCATTCGTCGCTCCCTGCGGTAGCCGCGAGAAACTTTCTGAACTTTTAAGGCTTATTTTTCGTCGTTAAACCGGAAACCCCTATTTTTGCTGCCCGTTTAAAAGTCAACCCAATTGGCATTTACGGAAGGATGGTGCGGTAGCTCAGTCGGTAGAGCAAAGGACTGAAAATCCTTGTGTCGGCGGTTCGATCCCGCCCCACACCACAGAATTGACTTCAAACAGGTTCAAAAAGCCTTCAAAAAAATTTTTTTGAAGGCTTTTTACATTATAGTCTTCTTCCAGATCAATCAAAAAGAGTTTAGTGTTATCAAGGGCACGATTTGCCTACATTATATCATTAAGGGTAAAAAATCACTATTTCGCCCTCGTATTAATCATTAGAGCATTTAACGCCCTCGTTCAAAACTATTTAAATGCTTACCAACACGATATTCCATATAACGATTAATGGATGTCCTTGAGCAGAAAATATAGCAGATTCAGTTTTCCTCGAAATCATCAATTTCTTCATTCTTATCCGGAATAGCTGGTTTTCGTATATTATCGTATCACATATCTGTTATCATAATGCGATCCGCGCTCAACTTATAATAAGGCTATTACTCCCTTAGACAAAACTTCTTCACCGCCTTTTCTTCACCATTGGCAATAATGGAAACTTTATGCAGCCCCGGATAAAACTTCCGGGTGGTTATTGGTTTGAAAGATTGTCTTTTCTGAATGCTGGACTTTTGTCCAGGCGCATACACCCGTTCACTTATTTTAAAAACTTTTTTAGCGAGCTGTCCATTGGCTTTGTTGTAATATATACCGTACTCCAATCGCACCGTTTGTGCTTTGGAGGCTTTGTTTTGCAGCATAAAGGAAAAGCTAACAGCTTCGCCTACCTGTATTTCGGGCGTTATAATTTTAAAGCCTGTAACAAATACTTCTTTACTGTCTAAACCATAGTGCTTTAAAATATGAGTATGCCCAGCCTTGAGCAAGGTTCGCGCTCCGTGTTTAATAATGGCATCTGTTTCTTTGCTGATGCCCTTCCAGCGGGCAGCAATTTCAAGCACGATATCGGGGTGATCTTTGGCGATATCATTCAGGTTATTGGCAACACTTCTTCTTACCCATTCCGACGGATCGTTTTTGAGGTTTTCGAGGATCGGCAATATGGAAGATGGATCTTTTTTCAGATCCGGAATAGCCATTGCCCAGGGAAGGCGCGGGCGAGAACCTTCGCTGGCAAATCGCCGTACATGGTGACTTTCGTGTAAAGACCAGGCCACCATCTGGTCTATCATGCTTTGTTTATATTTCAGTATAAACGGACGAACCGCAAATTCGCAACTTATAAACTGTGTAACCGTTTCCATTGCTTTTACGGAACTGGTAAAGTCGTTCAATCCATAGGTTTCAATATAGTCGGGTAAAAACATGAATGCAATACCGTAGCCATCAAACTTTTCTTTTTTAAGCCGGGCAATTAATTTATCAACCAGTTTTGCCGCTTTCGAAAATTCGGCGGGCATGTACTCATGCAGCACCCTGGTGGTATGCTTCATGCGATCTTTCCATTCTTTATTCTTAAAATCTTTATCGAAAATCTTTTTAAGAAATGTCTTTTTATCTATGGCAGGAATAACGGTTGCAGCAACATTGAGGAATTGTTCGTAGAACGTGGCAGAATAAACATCTTTAATGAGCGCCATAAAGGAAAAAACTTGTAGCCTCGACAGGAATCGAACCTGTATCTGGAGCTTCGGAAACTCTTATACTATCCATTGTACTACGAGGCCAAACAAATTTGAAAATGAATCAATTTGAAGATTTGAAAATTAATTTTCAAATTAATCCCGGTGCATTGGTGGCAAATATCTTTACCGCAATGGCGAGCAATATTACGCCAAAAAATTTACGTACGGCAATTAAACCGGCATTACCCAGCAGCCGGGCAATAAATTTCAGCGACTTCAGCACTATAAATATTATAATAAGGTTAATAACAATGGCCGCCAGCAGCGTTGTTTGTCCATAGTTTGCTTTTAATGAAATGATGGTGGTAAGTGTACCTGAACCCGCAATCAACGGGAAGGCAATGGGTACCAGCGTTGCTGCCTTTACATCCTTTTCACTTTTAAAAAATTCCATTCCAAGCACCATTTCCAACCCCAGTATAAAAATTACAATTGATCCACCCACGGCAAATGACCGCACATCCAGCCCAAGAATGCTTAAAAAACCCTCACCCACATACAAAAAAACGATCATAAGGGCACCTGAAATAATGGTGGCGCGCCCTTCGTTGATTGGTCCCGATTTTTGCTGAATGGAGATCAGGATAGGAATGGAGCCAATAATGTCTATCACAGCAAACAGTGTAAATACTACCGTGAGTAAATCATTAAAATCAATAGGCATACAATTGCATTTAACCAAAGTTATGCGAAAGAAAAAGAGTAAAAAGGAAAATGCGGTTACCGTTATTCAACAAAAAGGCAGCCGGTTTGCCTGAGATACAAACCGGCTGCCTGCGTATAGACATTTATGTTAGTGGTTGTTCAGCCAGTCCAGTATATAATCTGCATCTTCTTTCCAGGTATCCTGTCCAAGTACATAGTGGTTCCTTCCCTTAAACACCTTATAATCTAATATAGAACCATTCTGCTTATATCTCTTATAATTTCGGTAGTTCAGGTGAGCGGGGATAATATTATCTATTTCGCCGGCGGTAATTAACAGCGGCGCATGAGCCTTGGCAAAATCAACTCTGGCAGCACTGGTTAAACCACCCCTTGCTACCGTTTTTGATTCGGGAATGGTATTTTCTTCATATGCCTTCCGCTGCTCTTCCAACGGCATGTTGTTTACAAACGCGTATTGCCAGTCTTTAAACGACATAAGATATGTTTTTTTGAGAGAGCTGAACAAACCCAAGGCCTTCCAGCCTGCCTTGAGGAAAGAAAATTCATAAGGAAAAACGCCCTGTGGTGGCACGGGGTGAATGGCTACACCAGCCACACCGAGGTCCCGGTTAATTAAAATCTGGGTAATCAGCCCTCCCAATGAATGCCCGATAATAATGGGTTTTTCGGGCAGGTTTTTAATAATGTTTGCATAATGATCAACTACTTCGGCGAGAGTAAGTGTAGCAAGGTCGGTATCGTTGGGTTGGCGATCGCGCAATTCCTTTACGGTGCCTTCTTTAAAAGGCCAAGCGGGAGCCAGGGTAGTATAACCTTTGCTTTCAAAATAGTTTTGCCATCCGCGCCATCCTTTATTGGTTACAAATGCACCGGTTACAAATATTACGGTTTTGGTTTCTTTTGCTTTCATAACTGTGTTGTTTTAAGTGTTATAATAAACAGCCTGGGTAACTGTTTTTTAATTGTTTTGATAACACAAAGTTCAACAGCAGTTTCCGCAATAATTTTAACCCGGGTTAAAATCACTTCCCCAACATTCTCTTTCGTATACGGCTAAGCGATGGACCTTGTATACCGAGGTAAGATGCAATATGATACAAGGGTACGTTACTGAAAATATCTGGATGTTGTTCTATAAGTGAGAGGTAGCGTTGTTCGGGCGTTTGAAACAAAAAATCTTCGGTGCGGTTCATGGCAATTCTAAAAGCCGTTTCGGCAACCATCCGTCCAAAATGTTCCCATTGGTGAGACTGACGGTATAATTCATTCAGATCTTTAATGTGAATGTATAAAATATCCGAATCAATTAACGCAGCCGTATAATAATTACAAGGTGCCTGGTCTATAAAGCTTTTATAGGATACCACGACCTGGTTGCTGCTGAAAAAGAACACATTCTTTTCATCGCCGTTTTGTTCATCAATGTAGTACGAGCGGAAAAGCCCGTTTACGATAAAACCCAGGTGTTTGCACACATTGCGATATTCGTTGTAAAACTCGCCTTTTGTATAACTCCTGGCTTGCCAAAAGGTGCGCGATAGCTCAAATGCTTTTTCATCTATACCAGCAAAATGTTGCAAAGCATACTGCAATTGGTCAATACCGTTCATGATCGGGGGAATTACTGCAATATACAGTTACTTTCAACTAAATAAAATTGATGTGTCTTTTATATGGCAAATTGTCCCAACAGGAGCATTAGAGCTGAATCCATGTAATAAGCGCAGGCGATATTACCCCCTGTGATTTCTCCACCAGCGGTAAGCTATAAATCCTATTACAGCAAAGGGGGTGAGCATAAGGTATACAATGCCTGTATTGAGCGCTTTCGCGGGGCCTTCGCCCATTTGTTGCGCGGTTTTTGTACAAATAGAGCACTGGGCAGATGCATTGGTAGCGCATACCAGCAAAACTCCCAAACAAACTAAAACTGCTAATGCCCGCTTCATGGCTTTAAATTGAGGCACAAAGTTACACGAATAACAAAGACGATGGTGACTTTAGAACTCTAATAACAGTATTGAAAAATATTATATCTGTTAAGCCTTAATTTTACACAATGAAAGTAGCACTGGCGCAACAAAACTATCACATAGGCAATTTTGAAAGCAATACTGCTAAAATTATAGAAGCCATAGAAAAGGCAAAGTCTCTGAATGCAGAACTGGTTGTTTTTTCAGAATTATGCATTTGCGGATATCCACCCCGCGATTTTCTTGAATTTGAAGACTTCATCAATCAATGTTATTTGTCCATCGAAAAAATCAAAGCGCATACGCAGGATATCGGGGTAATTATTGGTGCCCCGCAACGAAATCCCGATAAACAAGGTAAAGATCTGTTTAATGCTGCGTGGTTTTTATTTAATGGCGAAATACTGGGGGTGGCTCAAAAAACGCTGCTGCCCACCTACGATGTTTTTGATGAATACCGCTATTTTGAACCTGCATTTGAATGGAATGTTATTCCTTTTAAAAATCATCGCATAGCCCTTACTGTTTGTGAGGACATCTGGAACCTGGGAGACAATCCTTTATACAGAACATGCCCTATGGATGCATTGGTGCAACAGCAGCCTGATATGATGATCAATATTTCCGCTTCGCCTTTCGATTACGATCACGATGAAGATCGCAAGGAAGTAGCACGTGCCAATGTATTAAAGTATGGGCTACCGCTAGTATACTGCAATGGAGTAGGATCGCAAACGGAAATAGTGTTTGATGGCGGCAGCTTGGCCTACGATGCCAATGGCAACCTGCTGAAAGAAATGAAATATTTTGAAGAAGATTTCTGCTTAGTAGAAGTCGTCCCTGCAAATGCCCCTAAAGGAATAAGAGACATGAAGCAGCAGCCTGCTATTGTTTCGGGTGTTACCGATAAAGAAATGCGTGTTTCCAAAATCAGTAATCCCGATAAGATCATTGATTTTTTGACCGCTGAAAATAATATCAGGCAAATACGTGAGGCACTGGTGCTGGGTATCAAAGATTATTTCAGCAAGATGGGCTTTACCAAAGCTATATTGGGAAGCAGCGGTGGCATAGACAGCGCTGTTACCCTGGCATTGGCATGTGAGGCATTGGGACGCGAAAATGTACACGCCATACTGATGCCTTCTGAATTTTCTTCAGGTCATTCGGTAGACGATGCAGTTCAATTGAGTAAAACATTAGGCAATCCTTACGACATCATTCCCATAAAAAATATATACGAAGCGTTCTTGGACACACTGAAACCTGTTTTTAAAGACACACCGTTCGGCCTGGCCGAAGAAAATATACAAAGCCGCTCACGAGGGAATTTGCTAATGGCGATTGCGAACAAGTTTGGATACATATTGCTTAATACTTCCAATAAAAGCGAGCTCGCAACCGGATATGGCACATTGTACGGCGATATGGCTGGCGGATTAAGTGTGCTGGGCGATGTTTATAAAATGCAGGTATATGCGTTGGCGCGATACATTAACATAAACAAAGAAATTATCCCAACTCACATCATTACCAAAGCGCCTTCTGCAGAATTACGCCCTAATCAAAAAGACAGTGATAGTCTGCCGGAGTATGACATCCTGGATAAAGTTTTATACCAGTATATTGAAAGAAGACAAGGCCCTAAAGAAATTATGGCTATGGGCGTAGAACCGACATTGGTAACCCGAATTTTAAAGCTGGTAAATACCAACGAGTATAAGCGCAACCAGTTCTGCCCTATTATAAGGGTTAGCTCCAAAGCATTTGGAGTGGGGAGACGGATACCTATTGTGGGAAAGTATTTGAGTTAGTAGCAGCAACATTTGAACACAACGTTTACGAATACCTGATAATTTACCCTCATGTGCGGCATTGCCGGTATCATATCTCCAGATAAAAGTTCGATCGTTCCGCAACGATTGAAGCAAATGTCGGATACGCTGGCACATCGCGGGCCGGATGGGGAAGGCTTATGGATAAACAGATCGGGGGTAGCCGGGTTTTCTCATCGCAGACTGGCAATTATCGATCTGTCTCCCGGCGGGGCGCAACCCATGCATTATCCCTCCCGGGCAGATGCACGTTACACCATTGTATACAACGGTGAAATATATAACTATGTTGAGCTGAGAAAAGTCCTTCAGAACAAAAGGTATGTCTTCAACACAAAATCAGATACCGAGGTTATACTGGCTGCATACGATTGTTACAAGGAAAAATGTGTTGAATATTTTGACGGAATGTTTGCCTTCGCCATTTGGGATGAGGAAGAACAACAACTATTTGCAGCGCGCGACCGGTTTGGAGAAAAACCTTTCTTTTATCATTACCACAACAATGCATTGTATTTCGGAAGTGAGATGAAAGCTTTGTGGGCAGCAGGAGTACAACGAACAGCGGATGAAGCCATGCTGCTGCATTATCTCGCATCGGGAAATGTGCAATCGCCCATCAATAAAACCCCAACTTTTTATAAGGAAATATATTCCCTACCGGCAGCTCATTTTTTACTATACAATCCGGCAAGTGCTGCTGTTACAACAACGCAGTATTGGACCATTGAAGACAAAGGCACTTATACAGGCAGCAATCCGGTTGAACAGTTCGGCAACTTACTCTCGCTTTCGGTTAAACGACGTTTGCGAAGCGATGTGCCTGTAGGTACTAACCTGAGCGGAGGTCTGGACAGCTCGTCTGTTATTGCGGCTGTAAATGAAGTGACCGGCGGAACACTTTCCCACAAAAGCTTTTCGGTAGTTTTTCCAGGATTTGATAAAGATGAATCACCATTTATCAGCGACGTCACCAAAAAGTTTAACCTAGAAAACTTCAACATTACGCCGTCAGCAGCAGATTTGATTACCGACTTCGAAAACCTTTGCTATCACCAGGAACTTCCTTTCGATTCTGCAAGTGTTTACCTTCAATATGCATTGAGCCGGCTGGCCAAACAGCACGATGTAAAAGTATTGCTCGATGGGCAAGGCGCAGATGAATCCTTGGCAGGATATACAAAATACTTCCACTGGTACTTACAAGAGTTGCTTCGCGAAGCGAAATGGAAAACCTTCAGCGCTGAAAAAAAAGCTCTGACCAGCAACAACGTCGGACTGCAGTGGAATTACAAAAATTACCTGGCGACTCTGTTACCGGCGCAAACGGCTGCATTCCTCCGCAGAAAAGAAATAGCCCAGCTAAAAAAAACGGCCGAACTGGAAGACGACTTTGTAAATGAATATCTGGACGAAGCCATTTTTTATAAACCTCCCGTGTATGCCCTAAACGATGTGCTTCGCTTCAACACGCTGCAATCGGGATTGGAAGAATTACTGAAATTTGCCGATCGCAATTCGATGGCTTTCGGAAGAGAGTTAAGATTGCCGTTTCTCAGTCACGAACTGGTGGAATTTGTTTTTTCGCTGCCGGCAAACTTTAAAATCCGGAATGGGTATTCAAAATGGATACTGAGAGAAACCATGAAAGAAAAATTGCCTGCATCCGTAGCGTGGAGAAAAGATAAAACCGGCTTCGAACCTCCTCAATTGCAATGGATGAATAATCCATTACTTCAACAACTTATTTATCAGTCCCGCCAAAAACTTTCGGCTGCAGGCATTCTTAAAAAGAGCAAAGTAAATATTCCCATCCGCCCGGTTACTGCCTTCTCGGCTCAAAACATGGATTGGCGGTACCTGGTAGCAGCACAATATCTACCTGGCTAAACGCTTTTACTATTGCTTCCTTAACTTTTCGTATGTTTCACTTTCTCCGTTTGCATTCAATTTAATAGTATACCAGTGTTTACTATCTTCCATTTTAACGAAATACGCAACATCTTCGCCGGAAGTAATTTCAGTAACGCCAAATGCAGTTTTCTTCGAATAACCATTCTGCAAGGCGTTTATGATATTGGCTGGCAACAACGCAGGTTTGTAAAACCGCATGGAACTGGTAATGTTTCCGCGCAGATCATAATAAACAATATACCGTACTTCGCCCTGGAAAAAACGAACCGAGTAGCTGTTATCGCTTTCATGCCATTTTACCTGTTCGGCATTGGTAAATGTTTCTTTAAACGATTTTAAGACCTTGTCATTCACTGCGGGCGGTGTGCCTGCAAATACGCCTGTACTCATCAGGGCCAAAGCACCTACAACAAATATTTTTTTCATAACAGATTTTTTAAGGAATAAATAATCATCATCGACAAATCAAAAATAAATACTGGCTACATGGGCGGAAATGAAACTACGCCGGCGGATGCATCATGATAAGATAACAACACAGTGCTTATGTATAATCGCGGGCAGGCGGCAAGCACAAGATAATAGAACGCTTACGGGTATTGCATTTCAGCAATGTTGCAGAATGTTACGACAACACCGGTTAAGCTTCTGTTAAACTGGAACTTCGGAAAAAAACTTGATAAGTTCAAACTCGTTTCATTTTCCCATCTTTGCAAATCACTTTTATAATTATGAAGCCAGCCACCAAATTTATTCATGCCGGGGTGTTTCCCGACCCGTCAACCGGCGCTATTATGACGCCTATCTACCAAACGTCTACTTACGTGCAGGAAGGACCGGGCAAGCACAAGGGATACGAATATGCAAGAACGCAAAATCCTACCCGTGACCAGTTGCAGAACGCATTGGCGGCTGCAGAAAACGGAACATATGGCATCAGCTTCGGCAGTGGGCTGGCGGCTACCGATACGCTGCTCAAACTATTTAAGCCAGGCGATGAAATTATCAGCACGAATGATCTTTATGGTGGTACTTATCGCCTCATGCGCAGGATATGGGAAGGATACGGCTTGAAATTCCACTTCGTTGATATGAGTAATGCGCAGAACATTGAAAAATATGTTACTGCTTCCACCAAAATGATCTGGGTTGAAACACCCACCAATCCGCTTATACGGATCATTGATATTAAAGCCTGTGCCGCTATTGCAAAAAAGGCCGGAGCATTGCTGGCCGTAGACAACACTTTTGCATCGCCCTACCTGCAAAACCCGCTCGACCTGGGAGCAGACATCGTGATGCATTCTGCAACCAAGTATATTGGCGGGCACAGCGATGTGGTGCATGGTTGTTTAATTACAAATCATAAAGCAATAGCAGATCAACTCTATTTTCTCCAAAATGCATGTGGGGCAGTTCCGGGGCCACAGGATTGCTTTTTATTACTGCGCGGACTAAAAACACTGCATGTACGTATGCAACGTCATTGCGAGAACGGCGAAAAGATTGCACATTTTTTAAGAGCACATCCTTTGGTAGCCAAAGTACATTGGTGTGGCTTTGAAGATCATCCCAACCATACCATTGCAAAAGCACAAATGAAAGGGTTTGGAGGGATGATAAGCTTTGAGCTGAAAAATGACACTGTAGCGGCAGCGGAAAAAGTACTGTCGTCTACAAAGCTCTTCGCATGTGCCGAATCGTTAGGTGGTGTTGAATCATTGATTGGCCACCCGGCCAGTATGACGCATGCCTCTATACCAAGAGAAGAGCGTGTTGCAAATGGATTGGTAGATGGACTGATTCGATTAAGCGTGGGTATTGAAGATGTGGATGACCTGGTGGCAGACCTGAAACAGGCGATTGAAAATGTATGAGTGAAACACAGCGCCTGAAAGATTTCCTGGATAAAAAAACAAATGAATACAACCGCCCTGCATTCATTAAAGACGATCCTGTTTGTATACCGCATAGCTTTTCAAAAAAGCAGGATATTGAAATAGCGGGTTTTTTTGCTGCAATACTGGCATGGGGCAATCGCACCACCATTATCAACAAAAGCAGGGAGCTGATGCAAATGATGGACAATGCGCCGCATCAATTTTGCCTGTCTCCATCTTCAGCCGGGTTGCAGCGCTTAACCACATTTAAGCACCGCACATTTAACGCAACAGATATCCTGTACTTTGTTGAATTCCTTCACCATCACTATCAAAACTCAACTTCGCTGGAAACTGCTTTTACCAGGGGTATGCAAAAAGGTGATGAAAACACAGGCAATGCGCTGCGCGGATTTTACAAATATTTTTTTTCGCTGGAAGACGCTCCTAAGCGAACGCAGAAACACATCGCTACGCCTGACCGCAAATCTACCTGCAAAAGACTGAATATGTTTTTGAGATGGATGGTACGTAGCGATAAAAACGGAGTGGATTTCGGCATCTGGAAAAACATCCATCCTGCGCAACTCATTTGCCCTATTGATGTACATGTAGCAAGAGTTGCTAAAAGATTTAATTTGGTGTCGAGAACGCAAACAGACTGGCTGACGGCACTGGAATTAACGGCAAGATTAAAACAGCTTTGCCCGGAAGATCCTGTGAAATATGATTTTGCCCTGTTTGCCTTAGGCGCAGTAGAAAAATTTTAAGTATGTACGACCAGCAACTGATACAATCGTTGAATAATGATCTGCTTTTAAGTATAGCCGACATAGCGGGATTGGCGGAAATAGAACAGGCGGTAAAGCAAAAAGTAAGCGAATTGCTGCAAGCCGATTTTAATGCACTCGTTACTTTGTTGTATCGCATTGACGTAAGTGAAGAAAAGCTGAAGCTGCTGCTCGAAACAAACAAGGATACAGATGCCGCTGATATTATTAGCCGGTTAATTGTAGATCGGCAGTTGCAAAAAATAAAAAGCCGCAACGAATTCAGAAGCAATAATGATGTGAGCGAAGAAGAAAAATGGTAAAATTAATGTATGGTAACTATTTATGGAATATCAACCTGCGATGCCACCAAAAAGGCAATAGCATGGCTTAAGAAAAAGAAAGTTGACTACCAATTTCACGATTACCGCGTATCCGGCATTAGCGATGCAAAACTAAATGAATGGATAAACCGCGAAGAGCTGGATAAAGTGCTGAACAAAAAAAGCACTACCTGGCGCAGTTTATCGCCCCAAGAGCAATCACGAGCCAACACGCAACCTGAAGCTGTTAAACTGATACAAGAAAATACCACGCTTATAAAACGTCCGATTGTGGAAAAAGGAAATACCCTCATTATTGGTCCGGACGATAACCGATTTGAAAAGGAATTACGCTAGTTTAAGCCACAGATGCGCAGACTGGCCTTAGCTACCAATCTGCGGTACCATTCACTTTCCGGATAACAAATCATTAACGCAAAACCTGAATTAAACGTTTGTTTAAATTAAACAATTGTTTAACTTTGTGCCCGCAAATGATTGAAATGACAGATAAACGGTTACATATACTCGATTCGGCGGAAGTGCTGTTTGCAGAGAAGGGGTTTGATGGTACGTCGGTAAGAGATATTGCCGGTCATGCCAATGTAAACCTGGCAATGATATCTTACTATTTTGGATCGAAGGAAAAATTGCTTGTGTCGTTGGTAGAACACCGGGCAGGCTATACCCGGGGGATTATTGAAGAGCTGGCGCAAGATGAAACGCTTACGCCCTTTGATAAAATGGACAAGCTGGTTGATCTGTATGTAGACAGGATTTTCACTAATTCAAAATTCCATTGCATTGTAACTACGCACTTGCTCACTATGCAGTCGGACGAGATAAAGGATATGCTGGCTGATATTAAGTTGCGGAACCTGGAGCAGATTAAAAAAATTATAACCGACGGACAAAAGAAAAAAGTATTTGGTAAGGTAGATATGGAACTGACGGTGGCCTCTATAATGGGCACTATTACACAGGTTACCTCTTCGAAAGCACTTTATTACAAAGTGTTCAATATCGAGAAAAATAACGATGAGCTGTATAATAAAAAACTGATACCCAAATTAAAAACGCATCTCAAGCAATTGCTACGGGCTCATTTAAACATCAATAACCACGAATAGCATTATTCAATAACAATCGAACATGAAAAAATATGCAGGCGTCGTAATACTGCTTACGACGATGATTACTTCTTATGCCCAAAACCGAAGCCTTAACTTGCAGGAAGCGGTAGCATTGGGCTTGCAAAACAGCAAACAATTAAAATTATCGGCGCACAAAATAGACCAGGCGGTTTCGCAGGTAAACCAGGCACACGATGCAGTGTTGCCTTCTGCCAAAGTTTCTGCCGGCTATAGCCACGCCTTGATGTTGTCGAGAAATATTACACTTCCATCCTCTGACGGAAGCGATCCCAAAAACCTGAAACTTCCTTTTGACAATACATTATACCAGGCAACGTTGAGTATCAGTCAACCCATCTTCGCAGGTAACCAGTATAAGTATGCGCGGCAATCTGCCGATATGCTTTTGGAAGTAAGCAAGCTCAATGCTGAAACAGACAAAGACCAGATAGTGTTGAACATTATCAATGCTTATATCAATTATTACAAGCTTCGTCAGAATCAAAAGATAATGGCTCAGAACCTGGAAGACATTGGCAACAAGCTGGAAGAGATTAAAAAATTTGAAAGCCAGGGACTGGCAACCAAAAACGATGTGCTGCGGTTTGAGCTGCAACAGTCGGACATGAAGCTGCTTGCAATGGACCTGGATAACAACCGGAAAATAGTGAATTACAATCTCAATATATTGCTGGGTTTGCCGGAAAACACGGTGATAGAAGAGCAGGATGTGTCCTATAAGCTGGACCTGAATGACTCGTTCGAAAATTATATGAGCCAGGCCTTAAAAGACAGGAAGGAGTTGAACGCCAACCAATACCAGGATAAACTGGCAGATATAAATGTAAAGAAAATACGCGACGAAAAATTGCCAACCGTAGGCGTTGGTGGCAACCTGTACTTTATTAATCCAACCAAAAGCATTGCACCCAAAAGCGGGGCTTACCTGGCTCCTTTTATTGTGGGGGTAAATGTTGGATGGGACATTGCCAGCCTATATAAAAATAAAAACAAACTCACCGAAGCAAAAATTGAAAAACAACAGGTGGCAGACACAAGAGATGTAATAGTTGACCAGATTAAAACAGAAGTGAATCAACGCTACCTGCAATACAAGCAGTCGCTCGAAAAAATCATCATCCTTCAGGATGCCATTAAACAGGCAACCGAAAATGAAAGAATTACCGAATCAAAATTCAAAAACAACCTGGCTACTACTACCGAGCGGATAGATGCACAAACATTGCTGTATCAAAGTCGTATCAATCTTGAGCTTGCAAAAGCAGATGCTACTACAGCATATTATGGATTGCTGCAGGCTACGGGACATATTCAACCATAAACACACATCACTAAAAAATATAAAAAGCATTATATGAGTGCCAATAAAAACAAATCAAAAGGGAAAAAAATAATCTTCCCCATCATACTGGCGGCAGTACTGGTAATAGCGGTGATCTTTACCCTGAAGGAATATTTTTATTTCCAGAGTCACGAAGTGACCGATAACGCCCAGGTAGATGCCGACATTAGCCCCGTAATAAGCCGCGTGGCAGGCTACGTAAAAGAAATCCGGTTTAAAGACAACCAGCTTGTAAAAGCCGGCGACACGCTGGTGATACTCGACGACAGGGATTTCAAGATCAAAGTGCAGCAGGCCGAAGCAGCATTAGCAGCTACCAGAACTTTAGTAAACGTATCGGAATATGCAGTGCTTGAATCTAAATCGAACATCGCCACAGCAAAAGCAAACGTAGAAGCTGCAAAGGTTAAAGTATGGAAAACTACAGAAGATTTCAACCGTTATAAAAACCTGTACGACGATCATGCCATTACCAAGGCGCAGTTTGATGCTGCCAAAGCAGAAAAAGAATCAGCCGAAGCAGCCTTACTGGTGGCTCAAACACAAATGCCGGTCATCAATAAAAGAATAAGCACCAACCAGCAACAGGTGGATGCCGCTTCAAGTAACCTGGCTCCTAAAGAATCGGACATAGAATATGCAAAACTGCAGCTATCGTATACCGTTATTACTGCTCCGGCAGACGGCATCGTGTCTAAAAGAAATGTGCAGTTGGGCCAACTCGTGCAGGCGGGACAATCTTTGGTATCTGTTGTAAATGATAAAGGTCTCTACATCACCGCTAACTTCAAAGAAACCCAGATGGAACATCTGAAGCCGGGGGAAAAGGTAGACGTTACTGTAGATGCTTACCCTGATAAGCCGGTGCAAGGCAGTGTTGAATCTTTTTCAGGTGCAACCGGCGCAAAGTTTTCATTGCTGCCGCCTGATAATGCTACCGGCAATTTTGTGAAAGTAGTGCAACGTGTACCCGTACGCATTAGGCTGGAAGCCGCCCAGGAATTTTTGAACCTGCTGCGCCCTGGTATGAGCGTGAAAGTGGTGGTGCACACGAAATAAGGTAGAAGGCATAAGGGGAAAGGTAAAAGGAGAAAGGTGTAAGGAATACCAGAAAATAGTAAGTGATAAGTTTTTGACTTTATTTCCCTACGCCCTATCGCTTACACCTACCCTGATTAATTCATAAATCAAATACAGGCTATGGCAGAGCATGGTTTAAGAAAGTGGATCATCACAATAACGGTGATCATGGCTTCGCTGCTGGAGTTGATAGATACAACTATTGTAAACGTAGCGCTGCCGCAGATAATGGGTAACCTTGGCGCTACTTTGGAAGATGCAGGCTGGCTGGTTACAGGTTATGCTGTTGCCAACGTGATCATCCTTCCCATGTCGGGTTGGTTGGGCGACAGGTTTGGAAGAAAAAACTATTTCATGGCCTCCATTATCCTGTTCACCATTGCATCTATTTTATGCGGCAATGCAACGGGGTTGGTGGAGCTGGTGGTGTTCAGAATTTTGCAGGGACTGGCCGGTGGCGGATTGCTTTCAACAGCACAAGCCATTTTAATGGAAACCTGGACAAGAGAAGAAGTGGGAATGGCTACTGCATTATTCGGGTTAGGCGCAGTGGTAGGTCCTACCGTTGGACCAACAATTGGCGGGTATATAACAGATAACTTTAGTTGGCCCTGGATATTTTATGTAAACATACCTGTGGGCGCACTAGCAGCTTTTTTGGTAACCACATTTGTAAAAGAATCGCCGCGCTATGCAAAAGGGCAGCCGGTTGACTGGTGGGGTATACTACTGCTGGCAGTTGGTGTAGGCAGCTTGCAGGTAGTGCTCGAAAAAGGCGAAACTGAAGACTGGTTTTCTACACCCTATATTTCTGTGCTTACCGTAACCACCATTTTAGCAGCCGTTGCATTTATCTGGCGCGAATTGAGTACCGATCACCCGGTAGTAAATTTTCGCATATTGAAGCACCGAAGCTTTTCAATTGGCATTTTCACATCGTTTGCGTTGGGATTTGCCCTGTATGGCTCCATGTTTATTTTCCCGGTATTTTGCCAGAACCTGTTAGGCTTTTCTGCACAACAAACCGGTGAACTCCTTTTTCCAGGGGGGCTGGCAACTATTTGTATGATGCCTTTTGTGGGCATGATGCTGAAGCGGGGCGTACCGGCGCAAATACTGGCCACGCTTGGTTTTTTGTTGTTTTTTGTTTTTAGCTGGATGCTATCTAACTCCACACTCGAATCGGGCACCAACAACTTTTTTTGGCCACTCATTATTCGCGGCATAGGAATGAGCGTGCTGTTTGTGCCGCTTACTACCTTAGGTATACAAGACCTTCACGGCAAAGACATAGGGCAGGGAACAGGCTTGAACAATATGATGCGGCAATTGGGAGGTTCATTTGGTATTGCCATTCTTACAACATTGATCCATGTGCAAAGTGGGTCAACAAGAAATGTATTGCTGGAAAGCATCAACCCGTATAACAACGCTTTCATTGAAAAGAAGCAAGCTTACATGCAGGGATTTCAAAGCAAAGGTTTTAGCGCTATGGATGCCGAACAAATGGCGAACCGCGCTATGGAAGGCATCATTACCAAACAAACCATGCTGGTAACTTACGATAATATTTATCTATTAGTAGGCGTGTTTGTATTGTGTTGTATTCCGCTGGTATATCTTCAAAAATTTAAGAAAAAAGCGGTAATACCGGTGGATGTGCATTAAAGGGTAAAAGGTGTAGGGTAGAGGGCATAAGGCAAAGGGCGCTTTTTTGTTTCTTGATTCTTGCCTTTGGTTTTCTGTTTTCCCTATACCTTCCTCCTTATACCTTCGGCCTTATTCCACAATTATTCGTTGGTTCTTTATTACTCCGTTCATAGTCAATCGTACTACATACATGCCTTTTTGAAGGTTGGGAAGCGGCACCGTAAAATACCCGCTGGTATTGCTGAAATTTTTAGAAAAAACTTCTTTTCCCCCAATGCTGTATAAACGCAGATTGCTGATATGCCCTGCTGAATTTAGCTGCAAAAGATTGTTATTAATAATGGTGGGATATACTTTCACATCGGCGGTTGAACTGCTGCCAACCGTAATAACCGCGGAGTATTCCGCACGCCCGCTAAATTCTTCTATCCGGAGCCGGTAAAAAATTTTATCAGGCGTATTGATCGTATGCCGGTAGGAATACGAAGCCCCTGTGGAATGATTCATTGCCTGCACAACGCCTGCCTGCGTATAATCGGAACCGTTATAACTGTATTCAACCACAAACCGGCTAATGTCCTGTTCCATAGCCGTTGTCCATGCCAGGTCATTGAAACTGGTATTTGCTTTTGCTGCAAAATGAGTGAGTCGTAGCGGAGTAACTGTATTTGTTGTAACGATAAATATACTATCATCGCCCGTGTTTGGCACTCCGGACAGAGCGGGAGATTTTGTAATATACAGGTCGCCATTTTCGGTTTCGCTGATGCTGGTTACATATTGGGCCATGTTTGCCTGCGTGGTAATATTGAAATTGCTTCCATCCTTTTGTATCAGCCACAGCGTTCTCATATAAAAATCTGTAGCAAGATAATAGCCCTGCAATTCGGCTATACTTCCCCGGTACACATATCCCCCAACAACCGATTTTCCCTCGTCAGGATTATCGTATTCCAGAACAGGTGGTATTTTGCCCGGCGGATCACACAGAGGATCTACATCTATATTTTGCTGAGTCCCTTCAAAACAACGCCATCCAAAGTTTGCACCCTCCGCTCCACCTTCCAGGTAATCAACTTCTTCTAACCTGTTCTGCCCTACATCACCTATCCACATGTCTCCATTAGCTCTGTCAAAACTCCACCTAAAAGGGTTTCGCAAACCAATGCTCCATACTTGGGGTGTAACGGGGTCTGGTTCATCTACATTCACCCTTATCATTTTGCCAAGCAAAGAAGCAGGGTTCTGTGCATTGTTATTTGGATCGTTGCTGCTGCCGCCATCACCTGAGCCAAAATACAGATAGTTAGTATTGTTCTCTACTTTAAACTGCAAATGGCCGCCATTGTGGTTGGTAAATGGTTTGTCTATTTGAACCAACGGCATTCCAACAGTATCCGGATCAGCTACATTTTCATTATTATCCGAAACCTTGAAGCGCGAAACGGTGATGTCTCCATCAATGTTATTATAGTACAGAAAGAAATAGCCATTTGTTGCATATTCGGGATGGAAGGCCATGCTCAACATGCCTTGCTCTCCACTATTTCTTACCAACGAGCCAATGTCGATAAAAGGCGTAGCAAGGAGTGCGGTTCCGTTCCATATTTTTACTGTTCCCCCTTTTTCAACAATGAACAATCTGCCTGTGGCATCGCCAGGTGCCGACTTAACCTCCATAGGACCGTTAAGCCCCTCGGTAATAACAGGATCGTAAACAACTGTTGGCTGGGCTTGTAATACAAGATTGAGAAAGCAGATAAGAATGGGCAGGGAGAACCTTTTCCGGCAAAGCAAGATCGCTTTTCTCATAAGCATGAGTATTTATCGTAAAGCATCAAATACGATGCCGCGGAAAAGCGATATCTCCAACGATAGGTTCATATAAACAAAGCCCTATAAAGCAACTATATAAGTCCGTTAGGTTTGCGGGCATGGAACAACTGCTGCGGAAAAAAGGCAACAATTGCTCCATGCTGCAGAACCATATTGAAGCTATGCCAGTGTAGCGTCGAGTGAAATATTGGTGTTCAGCAATTTGCTGATAGGGCAGTTGGCCTTGGCATCCGCTGCCGCTTCGTCAAATTTTTCTTTTGAAATACCGGGAATGGTTGCTTTTAGTTCCAGGTGAGAAGAAACAATGGCGCCGTTTTCGAAAGTGATCACGCAATTGGTATAGATCTCCTCTGCTGTAAAGCCTGCCTCCTGCAACACAAAACTGAGTTTCATGCTGAAACAGCCTGCATGCGCAGCCGCTACCAACTCCTCGGGATTGGTACCAATTCCGCTCTCGAACCTTGAGCTGAAAGAATATTGCGTATTTTCTAACACACCGCTTTGGGTGCTCAAAATGCCTTTACCTTCTTTGCCGGAGCCGTTCCATACGGCGATTGCTGAACGTTTCATGTGTAGATTTTTAATTTTTGTTTTTGCTACCTGAAATGGCTAACTGGTTTCAGTTTTTGCGCTGAATGCCAATTGGCTGTTTCATGCATCAATTTAATGTCACAAAATAGGGTTTTAAAGTTCCGAAAAGTTTTCAAACCGTAATAACCGAACCAATTAATTTTACTTTTCCAAAAACCAAACCAGTTTCATGCCGGATATTATATCGAAGCTGCCAGACACAGGCACCACCATTTTTACTGTAATGAGTTCGCTTGCCGCTCAACACAATGCAGTGAACCTGGGGCAGGGCTTTCCCGACTTTCAAATGAATGAAGAACTGATAGCGCGGGTAAACGAAGCTATGCAAAAGGGATTTAACCAGTATGTGCATATGAATGGTTACCTGCCGCTGAGAGAAACACTTGCTGAAAAAATAGCATCGCTGTATGGAGCAAATGTGCATCCGGATACTGAAATTACGGTTACTCCCGGTGGCACTTATGCCATTTATACCGCGCTTACAAGCGTGCTGCGGCCGGGCGATGAAGTAATTGTTTTTCAACCCGGGTACGACAGCTATATTCCCAATGTGATCATTAACGGGGCTACGCCCGTATTGATTCCGTTGCAATTTCCCAATTATACCATCAACTGGCAGGCGGTACGCAGGGCTATAACGCCGCGCACGCGGATGATCATGCTCAACTCACCCCACAATCCTACCGGCGCCATTTTGCGTGAAGAAGACCTTAATGAGCTGCGGCAGCTTGTAAAAGGAACAAACATTTTTATACTGAGCGATGAAGTATACGAGCATGTTATTTTTGACGGGCAACCGCATCAAAGCATGCTGCGTTACCTCGACCTGCGGGAAAGAAGTTTTGTTTGCTTTTCTTTTGGCAAGATATATCATTGCACTGGTTGGAAAATTGGCTATTGTGTAGCGCCTGCCGCTGCCATGGTAGAATTCAGGAAAGTGCACCAGTTTAATTGCTTTTCGGTAGATAGCCCCAAACAGGTAGCGCTCAGCAGTTTTTTAAAACAAAAAGATCAGTATGAGCAGCTCGGCGCGTTTGTGCAGCGCAAGCGCGATTATTTCGTAGAGCTGATGAAAGAAACCAAATTTAAAATGCATCAGTCATCGGGCAGCTATTTTATCCTGGGCAGCTATGAGCATTTTAGCAATGAGTCGGAGCAGGATCTCGCTATCCGCATTACGAAAGAATATGGTGTAGCGTCCATACCGGTTTCGGCCTTTTACAATACACCCGTTGATAATAAAGTATTGCGCTTCTGTTTTTGCAAAAAAGAAGAGACACTGGAAAAAGCGGTGGAAAGATTGAGGAAAGTCTGACTTGGATTTTAAGAATCATAGGGTGGACAGGATAACATTTGTTTTTCCAGTAAATACGGGCATATCGGCTTCCGAGCCGAAATTTCAAATTATCGGAGTTTTGGCCGATATTTGAATATATCGGGTATATAGCCGATACACAAAAACAACACGTATGATTGCAATTATAACTGGCGACGTGGTAAATTCCCGGTCTGTAAACGCCTCAGAATGGCAGCCGTTGCTGAAAAAAATATTAAAGCAATATGGCAAAGAACCGGTTGATTGGGAATTGTACCGAGGAGACAGTTTCCAGTTAAGGGTTGCTCCCGAACAAGCGCTATGGGCAGCCATTCATATTAAAGCAGGAATAAAACAATTGCCGCAGCTAGATGCAAGAACGGCTATTGGAATAGGTGAGGAGGAATTTAAAGACAAAAAAATAACAACCTCTGCCGGCAGCGCTTTTATACGATCGGGCGAATGCTTTGACATGCTGAAAAAACAAAACATAGCAGTAGCCAGCGGCAATGAACCATTTGACGAAGTAATAAACCTGATGCTTTCCCTGTCGTTACTAACGACCAACAACTGGAGCGCTACAGTAGCATTGGCAATTACAACCAGCATGGAAAATGCTGAAATGTCGCAAACAGCACTTGCCGCTAAAATGAACAAATCGCAAAGCAGCATCAGCGAAGCTTTAAAAAGGGGTGGCTACGAGGAAGTGAAACAAATGGAACTTTTTTACAGAAAACAAGTAAAGCAATTATGACAACGCTCCTGTTATTATTACTGCTGGCCCATATTTTGGGTGATTTTGTATTCCAGCCTGACTCATGGGTGGCTGACAAAAAACAAAAACTCTATCGATCACCATATTTATACCTGCACCTATTGGTTCATTTTGCAGTATTGCTGATTTTACTGCGATTTAATTTTACCTACTGGAAAGCGATTGCACTCATCACCGGCAGTCACCTGGTAATTGACCTGATTAAGCTTATGCTTGAAAAAAGGGTAAACAGCAAGCTACTATTCCTGCTGGACCAATTGGCTCATGCAGCTATTATACTATGGGCGGTTTACCTGTACGAACCGTTTAAGTTGTCGCTAAACTGGTTGTATGCGCCAAAAGTTTTATTGCTGCTGCTCTGTATTTTATCCGTAACATTTGTTGCCGCTGTAATCGTAAAGCAATTGCTGAATAGCTGGCATTTTGAAGAACAAACCAAAGAGGAATCGTTAATAAACGCCGGCAAATACATTGGCATGCTGGAACGGTTATTTGTGTTTGGCTTTATTGTATTAAACCAGTGGCAGGCAATCGGATTTTTAATTGCAGCCAAATCTATTTTCCGCTTCAGCGATCTATCGAGGGCTAAAGACCGCAAGCTCACCGAGTATATCCTGGTAGGCACGCTGCTGAGTTTTGCTTTGGCGATTCTGGCAGGGTTACTGTATCAATATCTTGTTATCTTCATAACAAAGTAATCTGCCTTATCCATAACTGAAAAAACCTGAAACAATAAAAGATCCGGAGCAAAAATTCATTTTTATATACTTACCGTTCCGAGGGAGACTAATAATAACTCGTTAAACACCGGCTTTTTACAAATGAGCGGCATTAAAAAGCATATCAGAAGGAGTATTGCAAGACCTAAAAAAACATCAAAAGAATATTTTCTGTGGTGTGATGAAAGTGATTCAAAAGGAAAATATTATTCAAACTTTTATGGCGGAGTCCTTGTTAGCAGCATTCACCTGAAAGAAGTGCATGGCAGATTACTCAAGATCTGTAACAAACTTCATCTGAAAGACGAGATCAAATGGCATAAAGTTTCTTCCCATTATGTCGGAAAGTATCAATCTCTTATGGATGTTTTCTTTAACCTGTTAAAAAGAAGATAAGATAAAAGTAAGGATAATGTTCAGGCAAAATGCCTTTGTAGCAACCCAGCTTTCACAAACGCACAGAGATGAAGAATTTTTTATTTTGTATTACCAATTCATAAAGCAAGCATTCGGACTTGCTCATTCAAAAAACGAGGAGGACACCTTTGTTCGGGTGTATTTTGACTATTTACCAGATACTGTTGCAAGAAGACAGGCGTTCAAAGAGTATATCCGTGGTTTACAAACCAACAGAGAATTTCAGCTTGCAGGAATAAAGATCAGAAAACAGGATATAGCTGAAGTGGATTCAAAGCGTCACCTGCTGCTACAAATGATAGACGTTGTTCTTGGAAGCATCTGCTTTCGTTTAAATGAGAAGCACAAAGAAATGCCGGAAGGAAAAAAAAGGCGGGGGAAAAGGACGATTGCAAAGGAGAAACTCTACAAATACATCAACAGTAAGATTCGTGAAATTCGTCCAAACTTTAATATTGGCATTAGCACCGGCATTAGCGATAAAGCAGATTATTGGCAACATCCATACAGACACTGGAGTTTTAAGCCTACTGAATTCGAGATAGATAAGACATCATTCAAATAAAAAAAGCTCCATTCCCACTACATAAATTTCCTGGGTGGAACCCGGGCGTTCGTGAGCTATAGAGCAGTCCAAAGGTAATGAAAAATTTTATACGTGAATAGAAGATGGTACCGGACTACTCTTTCTGCCACACCCTTACATAATCTACTTCCATTCGTCGCGGAAATGCTGTTTTGGAAGGATCGCCGCCGTTCTGTCCGCCTATTGCAACATTCAGCAACATGTAATGCGGCTGTTTAAAAGGATTGAAGCCGCTGCCATCTTTATTAACCAGGTCTGCAACGGCCATTTTATTTAATAGCGAATCATCAACATACAAAGCAACCTGCTCTTCGTCCCAATCCATACGCCAGGTATGAAATCTGGAAGCCCAGGCGGCCCCGCCCAGTTTCTGAATACCGGTATAAGTAGAATGCCATTCTTTAGATTGATTTTTACCGAGGCAAAGAATATTGGCCAGTAATGTATCCCGGTAGTATTCCATAATGTCTATCTCGCCATTTTCCGGCCATTGTTTTTCAACGCCCAGTGTCCACCAGGCCGGCCAAATGCCAGGATCAATATCAATGCGGGCACGCATTTCAAACCGGCCGTACTTCCACTGATGTTTTCCTTTTGTAATAAGGCACGAAGAAGTGTACTCAATATTTTCCCGGTTGGTGCGCCACTCATTGCTACCGGCTTTATACAATGGGTTCGGTTTCTGTTACTTCTTCGCTTCAATGATCAGCATGCCCTTTTCGCAACGTGCGTTTTCGGGTTGATACCACTGAAACTCTTCGTTCCGCACAAACCCCTTTTCGTAATTCCATTTGGTTGAATCAGGTCTGCCATCTTTATCAAACTCGTCGCTCCAAACCAGCTTGTATTTTTCCTGCGCGTGCAAGAATTGGGAAAATAAGAAAACAAGAATGATACTGATTTTAGGAATTTGCATAACGATGCATTTAACTGGTAACAATTGGGCATTAGTGGAATTGCTTTGGTCTCGACATTGGTTAGGCATTCTACCTGTTAAATATATAGAAATTTACGGCGAATTTCCGGCGTTCGCCTGCAGATTGATCAATAGTCAGAATACAAATAATACCCACACGTTGTGTTTACCATTAAAAGACGTAAATTAGTTATACCTATTCCTAAACAGCTTGCGAAATGCCAATGGAAGCCTTATCTACATCCCCCATAAAATGGAATTTTATTAAGAAGATTTCCTTTCGTTTTTGTTTTATTTTTTTCCTGCTGTTTATAATAATAGAGAACAACGGTGCTTATCCGTTATGGATAGTATTAATGAAGTATCCGCAAGAAATGCTGCACTCCCTTATTCCCTGGCTGGCAAAAAATGTGTATCGTGTTTCCTATGAAATAACCACTTTTACCAACGGAAGCGGAGATACCACCTATGATTACCTGGTATTACTTACAATTTTTATTGTAGCTATTGCAGGAACAACTATTTGGAGTTTTCTCGATCGGCGCAGACCAAACTACAGCACATTGTATTACTGGCTTACGGCTGCCATCAGGTTTTACGTGGCGCTTATGCTGATCAACTACGGAATGGTGAAAGTTATCAAACTCCAGTTTCCGTATCCCGATTTTTCCGGTTAACAGAAACCTACGGAGACTCTTCTCCTATGGGGCTGGCATGGACCTTTCTTGGGTTTTCTAAGGGTTACAATGTATTTATGGGCGTAGCGGAGATAGCGGCAGCACTATTGCTGTTTCGCAGAACAATGACCGTTGGTGCCATCATTACTTTGATGATCACTACAAGCGTAATGGCCATCAATTATTTTTACGATGTACCGGTTAAGATCGTTTCTACCATGCTTACGGTTATGACCTTGTTTTTGTTACTGAAAGATTCAGGAACGCTTATCCGCTTCTTTTTTAAAGGAGAAAAAGTAAGTCTGCCGAAGATTCAGGCTCCGGCATCGGAAAAAAAATGGCTGCGCATATCAAAGTTGACTGTTAAGCTGTTGATCATAGGATTGGTAATTATTATGGGTTTGAGCCAAACACTGTTCTACGAAAAACAATATGGTGAGAAGGCACCGAAACCCAAATTTTATGGACTGTATACTGTTGAATCATTTGTTTTTACAGGCGATACACTGCCTCCTCTTACTTCTGACAGCATAAGATGGAAACACTTTATTGTACAAACAACGGGTTATGCAGGTGTGCAATATATGGATGGCAGCAGCGGCTATTTTAGTGTAAAACTTGATACAACAAAGAACAATATTGATCTGACTCCAACTAATGCGATGCCCATGCATTATTTACACTACGAATTAGAAGATTCTTCAAAGCTTCGCTTCTCTGGACTTATAGGAGGTGATTCGGTATTTATATCGATGAAGCGGAAAGATCTGAAAGATTTTCCCCTCATGAACCGGGGTTTTAACTGGATCAATGAATATCCGTATAACAGATAGGAACGTTAATTTGAAACTCAATGACTAATAGAACTCGTACATACATCCTTTTATTATTTTCAATATTAATATTGATCATAAGTGGATGTATTAACACTGTAGCTAACCTGGAAGCAAAATCTGAAATTGTAAAACAGCAAAATTGTAAAAGCATTGCAATACAGAATGGAATTTTTAAATTGGAGCTCAAGTCAGAAATAAGACAAGACACATTAGGAGGCCAATGGGAGGATGATTTATACGGAACTCCCGTCATTAAAGAACAAAAGCTGACTTTTTATAAAGATGGGATTGAGCTTAAACAACATTCATTTCCTATGGCTCTGGTTACGAAAGTTACAAGGAGTACAAAAAAAATTGAAGTAGTTGCTTTGCCTGTTTTTGATGTATGCTTAATAACAGGAGAAAGTGGAGAGAAATTTTATTATGTGTACGGTGCCGATTTTTGTAACGGAACAGGATGTCCTGAATTTACCGGACTATACGATATGGATGGTAATGTTGTTTTTGAAGGGTTGTCAACCGATAAAATACAGGTAAAGAAAGGAATCGAGACTAAAAAGAAATATGAATTGGATCTTAACAGACGTGATACCTGCCAGACAATATTTGATATTTGGAAAAAATAACTCACTATTTCCCGACGCAGATTCGCAGATATAAGAAAGCAAATTTGCGGCTAATACTCAATTCAACATTCTGGGCCATAAACTATTTTAGCAATTCATCAATCCGAACTGCCTTATATCCTTTCTGTTGAAGGTATTCCAGTAATTCTGGCAGCTGCTTATAAAACTTATCTGTTCGTTTTTTATCTGTTCCTATATGCACCAGTAATATAAAACCGTTCAAACCATTGGGTTTTTGCTTTTCGAAGACTTTGATGGATTTCATTATGCTGTCTGAAGAGCGGTAATTTTTCATGTCGGGTGTTGTGTAGTCTGCATTGCTCAGGGTTCCCGGTGTAAAATTAATGACCTGCAATCCAGCCTCGCGTATCCAGGCACTCACACTGTCGTTGTACCACTCATAGGGAGGCATAAAATACTGAGCCTGACTTTTCGATATTCCGAATTTCTGCATTTCGCGATAATTAGCGGTTATATCATTCAAAAGCGAATCTTTTGTTACTAGCAAACTGTCGCGCTTTTGCCAATCGCAGTAAAGCAGGTGCTTGTTGGAATGTGCGCCGAGATAATGTCCATCTTTTTTAAGAGAAGTGATGAGTGCTTTAAAAGCAGGATTACGATAAAAATTTCCGGTAAAGAAAAACGATGCTTTTATGTTTTTTGATGCCAGTGTTTTAGTAATAAATCTTCCGCCATCGGCAAACTCATCTCCGGTAAAAACAATGGATATTCTTTTTGAAAGCGTATCACCCCTAATTATTCCACCGTTATCATAAACAAAATGATCGCGGCTGTGTTGATTGTTACTACCGGCTATCGTTTTTTTTTAATTGAAGGTGTGCTCTTTCTTCTTTCGCAGCTAATAAATAGATCAGGGTAGCTGTGCCATCCATAGTAGGTTCGTTGGTGCTGAAATCTCCGGCGTCATCATGATACACGGCCAAATCGCTTTGAAAAGGCGCATACACATCTGCGTTATACAAAGTAATCCCCAGCAGGTTGTTGAAAATAGCTCCTTTTACCGGGCCATCCACCAGCCCACCGTCGATAGGGTAATTGCCGATTTTTAAAAAAGAAGCATGCGGGTCCGCCGGTGTATCTCCCCACGATGGTAAGCCGTATACCATGCTGGTGCCCCAGGGGTTGCATCCAAAAAGCCAGTCGAAGTTTGCCTGTTCAAGTTCTCCGTATGTTTCATCCCCACTGAGTTGCCGGTACCAGTAGCATTGTATGGCAAAAGCGGTAGTGAAATTATTGCTACACCAGATGAAGGGAACGCCGCGGTAAAAAGCATTGCGTTGCGCCCTGCTCCAGATCGTTTCAATGCCTTGTTTGTAATAGTTGACAACTGTTTGCCTTTTATTGCCATCCAGCTTTTTCGACAACTCATAATGTCCTGCGTTGATGAATGGATACCATTGGTAGTGCGCTGCCGTATCGTCGATAAACCATTGTGTTACCGGCTCCCTTTGGGCCAGGTCAAAAGCATAATTCAATTTATCATTTCCCTTCAGCACGGCAGCGGCCAGCTCCATATCGTCCATCCAGTTTTCTTCGCCGTATATATAGGGCGCTTTTACAGAAGCAGTTTGTGTGTAGCCCACTTTTTTTAGGCCATAGGCAAAGGCCGACAAAGCTTTTTGCGAGAGCAACTGAGCAAATGTTGCATCTTTTTTCTGGTATACTTCGGCACCTAAAGAAAAAGCACTGCTGAACTTGCCTGCAATAGAAGATGTTCCTTTGGTAGTGTTCATATATTTTCCCCTGATCTGCGGTTCGCCGCTCACAAAATATACGGGACGCTCAAACCCACGTCCGTAAGCTTGTTCATGCTGTGGCAACCTAAAACCCATGTGATCCCTGTCGTCTCCTACCTGGTTAAACATCCAGTCGTCTCTGGGGTGCATTTTCAATAGCCACTCTAAACCCCAGCGCGCTTCGTCGAGCACATCGGGCGACTTGTTAGCGCCCTGCAATCCATTGGACTGGTATTCGTCGCCAAACACCTCGGGAAAATCTCGGTACGCGGCCAATAGCTGGAACACAGCATTGGCAGAAGTGGAACTATATTGCAGGTAATCGGTAGCATCGTGCCAACCGCCGCTTACATCAATAAACGTACTATCGGGCATGGGACCATATAGCGTGTAGCCATCGCTGGTATGACAGCTATCTTTTAAAACGGGATTGTATTTGCTGCGTTGCTGCCGCATATAACGCAGACAAAAATCAGCGCTTCCCTTATATACATCTTCCCCAATTTCAAATTCGGGCGACACGGCAGCGCCTGCCTGCAGGTAATATTTTCCCGGTACGCTATATTTTGAAAACTGTATGCGTGCTGTTTGCTTAAAAGGGCCGTATGCGCCAAAGGCTTTTCCTATCTTACCCGAGGCAACTTCCTTTTTTGTAACAGCATCAACCAATTTCCACGATGCCGGCACATCAGGTAATTTACCGCACCATACAGCAACCTTAATGCCGCCTGGTTTATAACCCAATTGGTTGATTCTTATCCAGCTTTGCTGGGCGTAAGAAAACTTTAAAAGAAGCAGCATCCATATAACTAATGTAATTTTTCTTGATCCTTTCATACACTTAATAGTTCTATTTTAAAGACCGCATTCCATCAATCACACATCATCAATCAAAAATCAGAAATTCACTCATACCGCATCTCCAGGTGTTTCAAATCGGGCTGGTGTTTTCGTTTACGGTTTAGCTCATATTCGTAAATAATATTTCCAACCTCCTTAAAAAATGGATAACCCGTTTCTTCATACTCATACTTATCGTCGTTCAACATTCCGTCTTTGTTTACGTATATGGTGCCGCTCAACATAAACTCTACCTTATTTTTAAAATCAACAATATAGGCTATGTCTGTAAGAAATCCGTAGCTCCAGCCTGTTTTATTAAACACCCTCATATATTCAGGCAATTTGGTTTTGCCGGACCTGAAAAGGAAAAACTTCGTGTAGCTGTCAAAAAATTCAGCAGTATCGTATGCGGGATATTTGCTTTCGCGTGGCAGCTCACTCATATACTGGTAAAGAAACCTGTAATCATCTGGCGACAAATCAAACCTTTTTTGTGCAGGTGTTTGTTCCGGGAATAATACCGATTGCAGTATTTGTTGGAGATCTTCCAACGGCGCATTGTTGTGCGTTGTAAAATCCATGGGCGATTGTATGAGGCTGTCGTCGCGGTTATAGTGCGCGTTACCAATCAAAATTTTTTTACTGAAATCAAATTGCAGAGTGCTGGTGGCAGCGGGTTGAGCGTGCAATACCTTTCCATCCGGGTCTACAAATCTTATTGGATTGGTATGCTTGTTTTCTTCTTCGGTGGCCCTTACAAAACGCCGCGTAATGCGAAAATTTTTATACCCCATTTGCCACAGCCGTTCGTTGATCGTTTGCTGGCCGATAAACTCATACAGCCTGTTATACGCATCATTGTCGCTCACCAAAAAAATCTTTTTGATATAGTGCGCTACTGAGGGCATTCCATTTTCAGCGCTGCTGTCGGTGTGTACAGTTGTTTGCGAGCTGAAAGCGCTATCGGTAAGCATGGAAGTATATTTATTTACACCCTGCTTGTTGAGCCGGTTTAATTTTTCAAGCGCCAGAAAGGCCAAGGGCATTTTTACGGTGGAGGCGGGATTAAAATACAGGTCGTTGTTTACATTAAGATAATAGTGCCGGAAGGAGGGACTGTTATTTTTATCACGATCAATGCGCGTATAAATCAACTGGTACCGAAAAATGTCTGGCTCGTTGAGTATTGCTTTCAATTGTGGAGATGCATTTGTTTGAACCAGGCGCTGCAGCCAGTTATCTGTTTTTACCTGTCCGTTCATAATGGAATGTATACATAAGAAGGCAAAACAACAAAGCGTTATTTTCATCTGTAAAAGATACGAAAGCATGGCAAAAATCGGGCGGTTTAAATTTTACTATTTGCCGACATTTGCCACCACGTTCGTGCGTAGCTTTGCATCTTCAAAAAAATAGCAGGTAGCCATCATAGTTGTCTGCTGTAACGATTTAGTATGAATACAGAAACAAGTCAATCATTATTTGCCAGGGCACAGCAATCCATTCCTGGTGGTGTTAACAGTCCTGTAAGAGCTTTTAAAAGCGTAGGAGGTAACCCTTTGTTTATTTCAAGAGCCAGGGGAGCATACCTCTATGATGCGGATGGCAACGAGTACATCGACTTCATTAATTCGTGGGGGCCAATGATTTTGGGACATGCCTATGAACCGGTCGTAAAAGCCATACAGGAAAAAGCAGCACTTTCCACATCGTTTGGCGCACCCACTCAACTGGAAATTGAAATAGCGGAGCTGATCAAGGAAATGGTGCCGAATGTAGATCTCATTCGCATGGTAAACAGCGGTACCGAAGCTTGCATGAGCGCTATAAGGCTGGCTAGAGGATATACCGGTAAAAATAAATTCATCAAATTTGAAGGATGCTATCACGGTCATGCCGATTGTTTTCTTGTAAAAGCAGGAAGCGGTGTAGCCACTTTTAATATTCAAACTGTGCCGGGGGTAACTTCCGGCGTTGCAAGCGATACGCTTACCTGTGCTTATAACGATTTAGCTGCCGTTGAGCAACTGGTAGCCGCCCATAAAAATGAAATTGCAGCCATTATAATTGAACCCATAGCTGGTAATATGGGCTGTATTTTGCCTGAGAAACAATACCTGGAGGGGTTAAGGAAAATATGCACCCGCGAAAACATGCTGCTGATTTTTGATGAAGTAATGACGGGTTTCAGGCTGGCGCCGGGCGGTGCCCAGGAAAGGCTGAATATTGACGCCGATATTGTAACCTACGGCAAAATAATTGGGGCGGGTATGCCGGTTGGGGCATTTGCAGCCCGCAAAGAAATTATGCAGCATATTGCCCCGTTGGGCAGTGTGTACCAGGCAGGCACTTTAAGTGGCAACCCCCTGGCTATGGTGGCGGGTTATACCTTGCTGGAGATACTGAAAAACAATCGCGAGGTTTACAGCGAACTGGAAGACAAGGGAATATACCTCGAAAACGGTTTGAGGGAAGCGTTCAAAAGCAAGCCCTATCCTTATGTTATTAACAGGATCGGCAGCATGATCAGCGTGCATTTCAGCAGCCACCCGGTAAAGGATTTTGCAACAGCCGCGGCGGCCGATATAGCGTTGTTCAACAAATTCTTCCATCATATGTTAAATTCCGGTGTATATTTGCCGCCATCAGCATTTGAAACATGGTTTATCAGTAACGCCATTTCCTATCAAGACCTGGATCGTACCATAGAGGCTGCGTCCCGTTTTTGATCCATCATATCAGTAAAGGTCACCATAAGTGACCTTTTACTATTTAAAAAGAAGCATCGTATTATGACAATGAAGCCGGCAAAACGTGGAGTAATTTTAATGAACCTGGGTTCTCCAGACTCAACCGAAGTGACGGATGTAAGGAAGTACCTGATGCAATTCCTGATGGATAAAAGAGTGATTGATAAACCTTACCTGCTTCGCCTGCCGCTGGTTGGTGGCATTATTGTTCCATTCCGCGCGCCTAAATCGGCAGAGGCCTATAAAGAAATATGGACCAAAGAGGGTTCGCCTTTGGTGGTGCTTACAAAGCAATTGCAAAATGCCGTGCAGCAGCAGGTAAGCGATCCCGTGGAAATTGCCATGCGTTACGGAAACCCCACGGTTAAACATGCGTTCGATAGCTTGATGAAAAAGGTGAGTGGATTGGAAGAAGTGTTGGCTGTACCCTTGTATCCGCACTATGCAATGTCGTCGTTTGAAACAGCAGTTGAGCACGCAAAAGAGGTGCATCGAAAAGGTACATACTCCTTTAAGCTGAAATTTGTGAAGCCCTTTTTTAATGACCCGGGATATATAAATGCACTGGCTGATGGCATGAAGCCCTATCTGGAACAGGAGTACGATCATATTTTATTCAGTTACCACGGTGTGCCTGCAAGACATATTCAGAAATCGGACATTACGGGTACTCATTGCCTGCGTTCGGCAGACTGTTGCCAGGCAGCATCTCCTGCACATGCATTCTGCTATCGCCATCAGTGTTTTGAAACAACAAGACTGGTTACAGAAAAACTCGTCATTCCTCCCAGCAAGTATAGCATCTCTTTTCAATCGCGGCTGGGCAAAGGATGGCTGGAGCCTTTTACAGATATTCGTCTGGAACAAATGCCAAAGGAAGGCATTAAAAAGCTTTTGATTTTATGCCCGGCCTTTGTAAGCGATTGCCTGGAAACACTGGAAGAAATTGCTATGCGCGGAAAGGAGACTTTTCTGGAAGCCGGTGGTGAATCGTATACATTTATTCCATGCATCAACACAAATACTGCATGGGTAAACACACTTGCCAGCTGGATTGACGATTATAATGCCGGCGAAACCAACATGCTTTTAAAGTAGAAATAAATAACAAGAACCAAAAAACAAAAGCAAACAGGTTATTTTATCATAATTTGAATGCTTCAATGATAGCTGAAAGCCGATGGCTGATGGCTGACTAACACCTTGATTGCTATGGAAGGATTGGTGTATAAATCTACGGGAAGCTGGTATGTTGTAAAAACAGCCGCTGGCGAAATATACAATGCGCGCGTAAAAGGCAAGTTTAAGATAGACACTGATATTACTTCTACCAATCCGGTAACGGTAGGCGATATTATTTCCTTTGAACCCGAAGCAGACTCCGCCAATACGGCTATCATCACTGAAATTCACGAACGAAGCAATTACATTAACCGGCAATCTCCTTCGCACAAACATCTGCATCATATCATCGCGGCCAACATCGACCAGATATTGCTGCTGTGCACATTGAAGGAGCCCCGAACATCGCAAGGTTTTATAGACCGCTTTTTAATTACGGCCGAGGCATATCATATACCCGCAGTTTTGTTGTTCAATAAATCTGATCTGTATCGGAAAAAAGAAATGGACAAGTATGAGCAATGGAAAGAAATGTACGAGGCTATTGGTTATAAAGTATTACTGATGAGCATTGTCAATAATGAAAATATAGAGGGCGTTGCCGAACTTATCAGTAATAAAACTTCTCTTATCAGCGGGCACTCCGGTGTAGGAAAATCTTCCTTTATCAACAAACTGATCCCTTCTTTTTCGCTTAAAACGCAAGAGGTGAGTGGCTGGAGCGGCAAGGGGCTGCATACTACCACCTTTGCCGAAATGCACGACCTGCCCGGTGGAGGAAGGATTATAGATACGCCAGGCATCAGGGAATTTGGGCTCGTAGACATTTCAAAACAGGAGTTGTCGCACTATTTTCCTGAAATGAGAGCACTGTTATCACAATGCCAGTTCAACAATTGTTTACATACCAACGAACCGGGTTGTGCTGTAAAAGAAGCAGTAGCTAACGGGGAGATATACGAAGACCGTTATGTAAGCTATTACAATATACTCGAATCGATAGAGGAGAAAAGCTATTGAAAATTTGTTGCCGCGGATTTGCAACTTCCGACGAAAAAGTTAATCAACTCCTTCTTTTTACTGAAGATTCTGAAGCATTGCTGCAAGCTCTTTTACCGCATCATTGTGTTTTAAAGCAGCATCTTTATTGCTTACCGAAAAAATGGAAACACCGTCGTAAATATTATAATGCAGTGTAAGCTTATGTCCTTTAAAATTAAAATCCCAGTAGGAGGTATTGAGATCGTCGATCTTATTAGTGAAGTTTACCTGCAGTTTGGCCGACAGCAAACCAGCCACACCATAAAATTTATCAAAACCACAGCTTTCATCAATTACGGCTTCTACGCGCCCATAATCATTACGAAGGGTAAGGTTCATATAGGTACAATTTAACGGTTAAACTAATTCTTAAACGACCTGGCTTTGGGTGCTTTCTCTCCACTGAGAATGCGTTCTGCACCCACGCTTCTTCCATCGGCCGGGCAACCGTATTTGGGAGAGCATCCGTATATATACGACATGAACACGAAGCTACATGCTGCATAAAGTATCCATTTTTTCATAGTATTATACCTTCGCTTTTGTTCGGGTTGAGATTATTATACCGTTATCAAAACGATTCAATGTGATTTTTGGTATATATAACATCCAAAAGCTACCGGCATATTTATTGTACCTGTGTATCTTTATTTTTTAAAGCAGGTTCCATACCTGTATACATAACCAATCATTCTATTGTATGTTACTGGCTACAGACCTGGATGGCACTTTTTTGGCGGGAGATTTAAATCACAGGCAAAAGCTCTATTCCATCATACATCAACAACCTTCTATACAGTTGGTTTTTGTAACCGGAAGGGGTATTGAAAGCATACTCCCCCTGTTTGAACACGAATTGCCTGTGCCCCGTCCCGATTTTATTATATGCGATGTGGGAGCCACCATTTTGAAAGGAGATACACTGCAACCAGTGGAGGAACTGCAATCGCGCATTGACATTGCGTGGATTGGCAGGGATGCTGTATTGAAAGCAGTGGCGGGTATGGAAGGGCTGGAAGCCCAGCAGGTACCTCAGCAAAGGCGCTGCTCCTTCTTTTTTAATGAGAATACGGATATTGAAAAACTGAAACAGGTAATTAGCAGCCTTAACTGCGAATTGATTATTTCTGCCGGGAAATTTGCAGATGTTTTGCCCAAAGGCGTTAATAAAGGCTCGAGCTTAAACGCGTTGGTAAACTATCTCGGTTACTCAGATGAGGAGGTACTAACGGCAGGAGATACTTTCAATGATTTATCGCTTTTTGATTCGGGATACAAAGGGGTTGTGGTAGGTAATGCCGAAGAAGGTTTGCTGGATGCCACAGCCGGCAAGGACTATATTTACCAGGCAAAAAATGAAGGAACGCAAGGCATACTGGAAGCGATGGAACATTTCCCGGTGTTCAGGAAATGGGTGGTATAAGCTACGATAATTTTCAATTTTTATCCCTGTTTTTTGGGAGGCTTAGGAAGCTTTTGGGCATCCTTTTCCAATTGAGCCACAAAATGTTTTTCGACCTCGCTTAACTCATTTGCAGTAATTGCTTTATACTTTTCGTACTCGTCATGTGCCTTTTTCAGCATTTGCTGATGACTTATTTTGCCGGCATGGTCAAGTATTTCATTACCTGTCATCCGCAAAAAATCGTCTAACCGTTCAATCCAGTTCTTCATGTACATAGGTTTGCGGTTAAGGGCCTGAAGCTCCGCCAGTTCCAAATAGGCTGTTACCATCCGGTTTAAAACGTTTAACTCCTCCTCGTTAAGATAATTTTTAGCTATTTCGGTTTCTTGACGGGTGGGTTTGCTGCCCTTAAAGTGGGTTAAACCCAGATGTGGCTTGCTGGCATCTATACGCTTGTAAATGATTTCCGCCGCCGTGTGTCCATGTGCCGCCCAATGCATTTTATTTTGTACTGTTTGAAAAAATAATACAGACAAGTCATGTTTTGGATCATAATCAATACTGGTAGCATAAATATCCAACACCTTCCGCCAAAATACTTTTTCACTGCTACGAATGTCTCGTATGCGCGCGAGTAATTCGTCAAAGTAATTACCTCCCCCTCCCTGTTTAAGCAGTTCATCATTCATGGTAAAGCCCTTGATGATATACTCCTTTAAACGAGCCGTAGCCCACTGGCGAAATTTGGTGCCCTGCAGGCTTTTCACCCTATAGCCTACAGAAATAATTACATCGAGATTGTAAAAATTGGTGGTGTAATGTTTTCCGTCGGCAGCAGTTGTTCGGAAATTCCGAACAACTGAAACCTCATCAAGCTCCCCTTCTTCAAAAATGTTTTTTATATGTTCACTAACTGTGGATTTGGACTTTTGAAACAGTTCACATAATTGCCCTTGAGTTAACCAAACCGTCTCGTCTTCCAGCCTGGTTTCAATTTTGGTTTTTCCGTCTTCTGTTTGGTATATAATAAGGCTGCTTTCTGCCATGTTAGCTTATTTCTTTAAATATACAGCATTTGTATGTGCTCGAAACTGTTAGACTTACTTCAAAAAGTTTCATCAACAAATACCGCACACCAAACTTCAAACCACAAGCAAAACTGCCGGCAGCATAAAGATTCACTCTTCATACCTGCCGGCAGAAATATTTTTGTGTTATACCAAAAAGCGGTTAAGCCTGTTGCTGAGGCTGCTTGGTATCTTTTTCGTTCATGCCTTCTTCAATCTCTTTCTTCACATTGCTTTTAGCATCGTTAAATTCACGGATGCCTTTTCCTAATCCACGCATAAATTCGGGGATTTTCCTTCCTCCAAAAAGAATGAGTACAGCAAGAATGATCAAAACCCACTCAGTACCACCAGGCATTGATATCAACAGAGAATTGTAATTTGACAACATCGTACAAAAATTTAAAGATGAGTAAACAAAGGTACAGTTTTAATTGTTTTATCAGCCAATTTATAAATTACCCGGCATACTTAACCCTCGTTTAACAACAAACGGAAACCTGTATATTTTGGTTTCCGTTTGTGAATAACTTTTATAAGAAAGCTTAAATGCTTGCTCTTTTTTCTTTAATCCTTGCGCTTTTACCGCTACGGCTGCGCAAGAAGTACAGTTTAGCCCTGCGAACCTTACCTACTTTATTCAGTGTAACTGAGTCGATATTAGGCGAAAACAAAGGAAAAGTCCTTTCAACACCCACACCGTCGGATATTTTACGAACGGTAAAAGTTGCAGTATGACCAGAACCCTGACGTTTGATCACATCACCTTTAAAACCCTGGATACGGGTTTTGTTTCCTTCCACAACTTTATAATTAACGGTAACGTTATCGCCCGCTTTAAAGCTGGGGAAAGATTTACCAGGGGTCAATTGTTCGTGAACAAATTGTACTGCTGCGTTCATGACTACAAATTTTAAGGGACGCAAAGGTAACAAGCGAATGCCTAAATACCAAAATGTTTCCTGAATTTCTGATTTCTGATGTAGAGATTTCTGATTTATTGAATTCCAATCCTCTCAAATCAGCAATCAAAAAATCAGCAATCACAAATTACCTTGCTACATTCACCGCTCTCTTTTCCCTGATTACGGTTACTTTTATCTGACCGGGGTAGGTCATTTCGGTCTGTATCTTCTGTGCTATCTCAAAGCTCAGTTTTTCGCTGTCGGCATCGCTTATTTTATCCGCTTCGGCAATTACCCTCAATTCACGTCCAGCTTGTATAGCATATGCTTTTTCCACACCAGGATAAGCCAATGCCAGGTTTTCCAGCTCTTTAATGCGTTGCAGGTACTGTTGCATAATTTCACGGCGGGCGCCGGGGCGGGCACCGCTAATAGCATCGCAAGCCTGCACAATGGGCGAAATAACATACTGCATCTCCATTTCGTCGTGGTGTGCTCCAATAGCGTTTACCACCGCCGGGTTTTCGCCATATTTTTCAGCCAGTTTGGCTCCCAGCAGGGCATGGCTCAACTCGCTTTCTTCATCAGGAACTTTTCCTATATCGTGCAATAATCCAGCTCTTTTTGCCAGCTTGGGGTTTAAGCCCAGTTCTGCCGCCATGGTAGCACACAAATTAGCCGTTTCGCGGCTGTGCATCAGCAGGTTCTGTCCGTAAGAAGAACGGAAACGCATACGCCCCACCATTCTCACCAGTTCCTTATGCAAGCCATGAATACCCAGCTCAATCACTGTTCTTTCGCCTATTTCCAAAACCTGTTCTTCCAGCTGTTTGCGGGTTTTTTCAACCACTTCTTCAATACGGGCGGGGTGAATACGTCCGTCTGTTACCAGCCTTTGCAAAGCCAGGCGGGCAACTTCCCTGCGCAGCGGATCGAAAGAAGAAAGGACTATAGCCTCAGGCGTATCGTCCACTATAAGGTCAACGCCGGTAGCGGCTTCAATTGCACGGATATTCCTTCCCTCCCTTCCAATGATCTGACCTTTTATTTCATCTGTTTCCAGGTTAAAAACCGTAACCGTGTTCTCAATAGTTTGTTCGGCAGCCGTGCGCTGAATGGTTTGTATTACCAGCTTTCTGGCTTCTTTGTTAGCTTTCAGCTTGGCATCTTCAATAATTTCCTGCTGCATGGTAAGCGCCTGGGTTTGCGCTTCGTGCTTCAAACTTTCCAGCAACTGCGCTTTTGCTTCCTCTGCCGTTAAAGCGGCAATTTTTTCCAGGCGGCGTATATGCTCTTCCTGGTGCTTTTCCAGCTCGGTTCTCTTTTGATTAACTACTTCAATCTGGCGGTTCAAATTGTCTTTAATAGCATCATTTTCCTTCGACTGTTTCTCCAGGTTTTCCAGCTTTTGGGTAAGGCTTTGTTCTTTCTGGCGCGCCCGGGTTTCCGACTCGTTGATCTTTTTGTTTTTTTCCAATACTTCCTTGTCGTGCTCCGCCTTTAACTGTACAAACTTTTCTTTAGCCTCCAGCATCTTCTCTTTTTTCAGAGTTTCTGCCGATGTTTGAGCGTCTGAAACAATCTTTTGAGCCTGTGCATTGGCCTCATCTATTTGTTTTTTTGTGTTGGCCGCAAATATGAATTTACCCGCCACAATTCCTATAATCAGCGCCGCAACCGGTATTATAATGGACAAGACATTCAGTTCCATGAAATTTTGATTTAAACTGTTCTTTTATGTTTTTCCTTCCTATGTTCCTTGCAATCATAGTAAGTTGTAATGGGCGAAGATACAAAACAAGCAGATTGCTTAATCATGAATTTGCCGGCCGCAGCGCTTTTGGCTGCATGGGTTGCAAAGGCATAGCCGCATTTTTCAGTAAATTGCAGCTCTAAAATTTTTGCATGAAGAAAGGGATGGTTGCTTTTGTTGTTAGCCTGCCGTTTTTTTGCCTGGCTCAAACCGGTAAATCAACAGCATTTTCAATAACAGGCAGTTTTAAGCAAATGAAAGATACGGTAGACTGGGTTTACCTTTATTATATAGCTGATAATAACCGGGTTACCGATAGCGTGAAAGTGCAGAAAGGCCAATATATTTTTAAGGGAGAGATTGACGAGCCCACGGTTTCGAGGATAAGGGCCCGGTACAAGGGAGCAGATGCCCCGGGAGTTGCCCCGCGGGATTTTGCAACCATCTTCCTGCAACCCGGGAAAATTACTGTTACCAACGTTGACTCGTTCTCCAATATCACCATAAAAGGAGCGCCGGCGCATGCCACCTATAAGAAGTTTGAACAGCTTACCCGCCCGTTCAGCGATACCATGCAGCTTTACTATCAGCAATATGGCAAAGCGAGAGAGAGTGGTGATGTAGCTACCATGAAATCGATTGAATCAAAAGCTGAGTCGCTGGAGAAAGCCATTAAGGAAACCGTCCTTCTTCCCTTCATAAAAAATAATGGCTCCTCGCCGGTGGCATTGATGGCATTGCATCAATATGGGGGATACGATATTGATATCGACAAGGTAGAACCGCTTTTCAATGCGTTGTCGCCCGAGGTAAAAAAATATCCCTCGGCCATAGCATTAAAGGAGCGTATTGATATTACCAAACGCACGGCTTTAGGGCAGATTGCTGCCGATTTTACCCAGAACGATACGTTGGGCAACCCTGTAAAACTTTCTTCTTTGCGTGGAAAATACCTATTGGTAGACTTTTGGGCAAGCTGGTGCGGTCCATGCCGGCAGGAAAATCCCAATGTAGTGCTTGCTTACAACAAGTTTAAAGACAAGGGCTTTTCGGTGCTGGGAGTATCGCTCGACAGACCAGGCGCAAAAGACGCCTGGATAAAAGCGATTCAAGATGATAACCTCACCTGGACTCATGTGAGCGATCTGCAGTTCTGGAACAACGCTGCCGCCAAATTGTATGGCATTCAATCCATTCCGCAGAACCTGCTCCTTGATCCATCCGGTAAAATCATAGGCAAAAACCTGCGGGGGCCGGAATTGCACACGAAGCTGGAAGAAGTGTTGGGAAACAAATAATAAATGAATCCTTATGAATAACTGCGACGTAGTGAGTTGGCAGGACGAACCGGTCTATACCCTGACGAATATTGTATCTGATATGTGGTACCTGAGTGCGGATTGCCAACCTATCTACGGAAACAATCATTTAAAGTTTAAAGAAATTGCCAGCAAACTCGATGGTAAGAATGTTATTAATGATTTTGCGAAAGGTATGGTTGCAGTTTTGACTTATTCAGAAGCTCCCGGCAATTCTCATTATGTATTAATCCTTTCCCTGGAAGAATCGATGATTTTCATGCGTATGCTAACCAATGAAATGGCAGTTTTACTTGATTCCGATAAACTGCGAAGACAAAATTAGTTGCTCAGGTATTAGCTCATCTTGCGAAGTGATTGTTCCCGTTTTTATTTTATCAGGACACCAACCCCTTAATTATAGCTTTAATAATTTTGTCGTCAAGATTTTCTAATTCCGACTTATCATAAATGGTTAGCAGGTATACCTCCCTGTTACTTGTTACAACGTAAGTTATAACTCTCGACCCTGCACTTTTCCCTTTCCCTTTGCTTTTTCATAGATAGACGAATTTTGTAGGTATTATTGCCGAGTGGGGTGCCTTTGGTAGGCTCAATCTCCAGTAAAGAGTTTAATGTTGCAAGTTCTTGCTTAAGTGAACGGTATTTTTTAACGAGGCGCTTTGCTTCTTTTTTGAATTTGAATTTATCAGTCGGAATAACACTAAAGTTCATTCAAAAATTCTTTTAGTGTTTGTTTGTGTGTTTTTTGCTGTTTAAGAACTGCCACCTGGCTAAGCGCTTCTTCGAGGTCAGACTTGAGTTGCAGCGCTTGTTCAAATTTCTTTAACTTGCCAAGCACTTTTTCCCATTCGGTCAAAGAAAGCTGCACTGCCTGGGTTTTGCCATTTTTGTCATTTAGGTATTGAAGCTCAATTTTCATTATCCAAATGTAAATAAGTTTCTTTAATCGTGTAACAATGACGGTTTGAATGCTAGCTTAGCCAAACGCTATGGTATTCAACTCATTCCGCAAAACCTGCTGCTAGATCCGTCTGGCAAAGTCATCGACAAAAACCTGAGGGGACCGGAATTGCACACGAAGCTGGAAGAAGTGTTGGGAAATTGAGGATTGCTGATTTTTTGATTGCTGATTTGAGAGGATTGGGATTCAATAAATCAGAAATCCCAACATCAGAAATTCTTCCCGAAATTATTTTCATGTTTAGCATTATTTACTACCTTTGCCGCCCCAAAAAGTTCTTTTTTGAATTTGGGAGTCACGCCGTGAGTGTGACGTTAACACCAAAAACGTAAAAAAATGGCAAAAGAAATCAGTGGCTTTGTAAAGCTACAGGTAAAAGGCGGTCAGGCAAATCCTGCACCTCCGGTTGGTCCAGCGTTGGGTTCCAAGGGTGTAAACATCATGGAATTCTGCAAACAGTTCAACGCGCGTACCCAGGACAAAATGGGTAAAGTACTTCCTGTTTTAATTACAGTTTATTCCGACAAATCGTTCGAGTTTGTCATCAAAACTCCGCCCGCCGCTGTTCAGTTATTGGAAGCTGCAAAAGTTCAGAGTGGTTCAAAAGAGCCTAACCGTAGCAAGGTAGGCAAAGTGAAGTGGGACCAGGTTGAAGCAATTGCGAAAGACAAAATGCCCGACCTCAACTGCTTTACACTTGAGAGCGCTATGCGTATGGTTGCCGGCACGGCACGCAGCATGGGACTTACCGTTGACGGACAAGCCCCCTGGGAAAAATAAAAATCTTCACTTTCCAAAAACTGAATGAAAATGGCAATCAGCAAAAAAAGAAAAGCCGTTCTGGCTAAAATCGATAAAACTAAGGTGTATTCCTTAAAGGAAGCATCTTCCCTGGTAAAGGAAGTGAATACAACGAAATTCGACAGTTCTGTTGATATACACCTGCGCTTAGGCGTTGACCCTAAAAAAGCCGACCAGGCCATTCGCGGTACAGTTACCCTGCCTCATGGCACCGGTAAAACAAAAAGGGTGTTGGTACTTTGCACGCCCGATAAAGAAGAAGCTGCAAGAGCGGCAGGTGCCGACTATGTAGGCCTCGACGAGTTTGTAACAAAAATTGAAGGTGGCTGGGTTGATATCGACGTAATTGTGGCTACTCCTTCTGTAATGCCTAAAATAGGCAAGCTGGGTAAAATTTTAGGTCCCCGCAACCTGATGCCCAACCCTAAAACAGGCACCGTTACCAACGATGTGGCAGCAGCAGTAAATGAAGTGAAAGGTGGTAAAATTGCATTTAAAGTTGATAAAGCTGGTATCATTCACGCATCTGTAGGTCGTGTAAGCTTTACACCCGACAAGATTGCCGAAAACAGCCAGGAATTTATCAACGCTATCATTAAAGCGAAGCCTTCTACCGCTAAAGGAACCTACCTTAAAAGCGCGTTCATGGCAAGCTCTATGAGCCCTGGTATTGCAATCGACACCAAATCATTAATGAACTAATGCTCTCACAGCATAAAAATCTTTTTGTATGACCAAACAGGAAAAAAACGAAGTGATTGAGTTGCTGAAAGGCAAGTTCTCACAATACAATAACTTTTACATTACCGATACAGAATCACTCACTGTAGAGCAGGTAGGCAAATTACGCCGCGCATGTTTCAGCAAAAATGTTGAAATGAAAGTGGCTAAAAATACACTGATCAAAAAAGCGCTCGAATCTATTGACAGTGCCCGCTATACCGGTGTATACAACTCTTTGAACAATGTAACCGCTTTATTGTTTTCAGAAAACCCTAAAGAGCCAGCTTTAATATTGAGCTCTTTCCGTAAAGAAAACAACAACGAAAAGCCTGTTTTGAAAGCAGCTTTTATTGATGGCGATGTGTTTGAAGGCGACAACCAGTTGACAGCTCTTACAACACTTAAGAGCAAAAACGATCTTATTGGTGAGATCATTGGCTTATTACAGTCTCCTGCTAAGAATGTTATCAGCGCTCTTAACGCTGGCAACAAACTCGCAGCACTGGTTAAAGCTTTGGAAGAAAGAGCAAAATAATGTGGCATTGAAAATTAGATAATTTGAAAATGATTATCGGCAAGAATCCATTCATTTTCAAATTTTCAAATTAGCACATTTTCAAATTAATTATCTCAGCCTGAGAGATAACATACAGACAAATTTTTTTAATAACTCCGCCGGAGCACAGGCAATGAAGGCGGTAAAAATTTGAAACAATGGCAGATTTAAAAGCATTTGCAGAACAATTAGTAAATCTTACTGTAAAAGAAGTAAACGAGTTAGCAACTATTCTGAAAGATGAGTACGGCATTGAGCCTGCAGCTGCTGCTGTAGCTGTAGCAGGCCCTGCTGCTGGTGGTGGCGCTCCTGCTGCTGAAGAAAAAACATCTTTCAACGTAGTATTGAAAGCTGCTGGCGCTAACAAACTGGGCGTAGTAAAAATCGTAAAAGATCTTACTGGTCTTGGTTTGAAAGAAGCTAAAGATCTGGTTGACGGTGCACCTAAACCAGTTAAAGAAGGCGTTGCAAAAGCAGAAGCTGATGAAATTGCAGCTAAGCTGAAAGAAGCTGGTGCTGAAGTAGAAATCGCTTAATTGATTTTGAAAGCATATAAAAAAGGTCATTCCATTAAACCGGAATGACTTTTTTTATTGAGTAAAGCTCAAAAGCCTTATTTTCAATATTGGCTGTTCAACTTATTTCTATGAATTCTCCTACGGCAATCATTATAGGAAGCGGTGTTGCAGGAATGGCTGCGGCCATCAGGCTTGCAGTGCAGGGATATTCAGTAACCGTGTACGAAAAGAACAGCCATGCCGGGGGCAAACTTTCATTGCTGGAAAAAAACGGATACCGGTTTGATGCCGGTCCCTCGCTTTTTACCGATCCCCACGAACTAGAAGCTTTATTTACCTATGCTGGGGAGAGCATACAGGATTATATTTCCTATAGCAAAGTAGCATGTGGCTGCAAATACTTTTTCGCCAATGGAAAAATATTTCATAGCTGGACGGACCGGGAGCGGTTGCTGGAAGAATTTGCAGAAAGTTTAGGCGAACCAAAGCAAAATGTTGCCACCTATCTTAACAAAGCAGAAAAGCTGCATCACTCCATCGGCTCGGTTTTTTTAAACAATCCTTTTCAAATAAGAAAAACCTGGCTAAAGGGTTCTTTCCTAAAAGCGCTGGGGGCTGTGCGTCCCTATATGCTGTTTGATACATTGAATGAATACCACCAGGCTATGTTTAAAACCGGCGAAGCGATACAGCTATTCAATCGTTTTGCTACTTACAATGGCTCCAGCCCGTATAAGGCTCCGGCAATGCTGAGCGTTATTCCCTATACCGAATTAAATGGCGGTGTATATTACCCTAAAGGCGGAATGATCAGTATTGCACATGCATTGCATCAACTGGCTATTAAAAAAGGTGTTCAGTTCATTTTCAATGCTGCTGCAGACAGGATTATTTGTACCGACAACCAGGCAAAAGGCATCGTCGTCAATAATAAAAACATTTTTGCAAGCCTGGTAGTAAGCAACGCCGATGTATACTACACTTATAAGCAACTGCTGGATGATGAACGAACGGCGATGAAAATTGCAAAAGTCGAAAAAAGCAGCAGCGCTATTGTTTTTTACTGGGGTATCAACAAAGCATACCCCCAACTGGAATTGCACAATATTTTTTTTAGTAGTGACTATAAGACTGAGTTTGAAAGTTTGTTTGCTGCAAAAACTATTTATAAGGATCCTACTGTTTACGTCAACATCACTTCCAAAATGGAAGAAGGACATGCGCCTGTAGGAAAGGAAAATTGGTTTGTAATGATCAATGCCCCTTCCGGCAACAAAAGTAATTGGCCAGAATTTGTGGCATACGCACGGCAGCAGGTTTTAAAAAAACTGCGTGGCATGTTGAAAGAAGATATTGAGCCGCACATCGAAACAGAATTAGTCTTGGATCCTTCTTCAATTGAAACCAATACCGGTGCAGCAGGTGGGGCCATTTACGGATGGAGCGCTAATACAAAATCAAATGCTTTTTTTCGTCCGCCCAACTTCAGTAACGAATTTCACGGACTATACTTTTGTGGCGGAACGGTACATCCCGGAGGCGGGATACCATTGTGTTTAAAGAGCGCCAAGATTGTGGGTGAACTGGTAAGTAATAACGAGCATTAGCAACTGGGTGACAACCTTAATAGCTGCTATCGTCGGGTCGGTCCGCTAAAGGGCGGTCTGATGGATAATCCTCCGGCATTTATAAAACCTGTTTCATTTAACTCACTTTCGTCATCGATAACTGGCTATGTATAATACCTTTTATTGTGGTCAAACGATTTGCCAGGTCTTTCAACACAGTAGCTTTTCCCTTTACCGCGATAATTTCAAGGCAATTATCATGGTCGAGATGTACATGTTGCGAGCAAAGGATAACATGGTGAAAATCGTGCTGTATATCGGTGATCTTATCCAGCAGCTCTCTTTTATGATGGTCGAACAGCAAGGTAATGGAGCCTCCTACCACCACATCCGACTTCCATTGTTTTTCAACTTCTATTCTTTGAATTAACTGACGGATGGCCTGGGAGCGATTCGGGAACTGGTTATCTTCAATATAATTATCTAATAGCTGAAGCACATCTTTCTCAATAGAAACGCCGAATCTTACAACTTTCATAGATTATTTTTTTGAGCCCTCATTTCTGTTAAAAAAATAACTGAAGGCTCATGATCATTAAAATGCATTTACAAGATACAATACGCCTATAGCAAAAAGATTGAGTTTGCTGTCGGCATTTGCCAGGGCAACAGCATTGTTATAGTTCACGCGATTGTTATAGTAGTATCCAAAAAATTTCATGTTCTGGCTGGCAATAGGCTTGTATTCCAGTCCTAATAGCCATCCAATATTTTCCCTGAAATTTTTTCCGGCAGCGCTGCTGTTTTTTCTTTGACTGGCAGACTCGTAGTATCCTTTGGCCGTAGCAAACCAGCCGGGCACAAATTCATAGTCCATTCTTAAAATGGCGCTTTTGTAGTTAACGTCTCTCATAAAAATGCGGTCGGAAAATGGGCTCAGATATTGCCGGTAGTTGTTGACAGATGGTGAGGCAATATTGGGATAATCTACAGCGAGGTTTGCATTTTGAAGATCGAGATAAGCTTTGAACTTTTTAAACACCACTTTGTTTCCCAGCGCAATGGAATGGTTTGTTTTGCCGGATGCATATTGCGAAATATCATAGCTCCAGAACGTTTGAAATTTTTCATCAAACATTTTCCCCTGCCAGATGGCATACACACCCATGGGATTCTTTGAACCTTTCAGTTGATTGTAGCTATAACCTGCACTGGCATGCAATACATCAAAGGTTTCGTTTAACGTGTTGTGCAACTGCAGTTGAAACGAATGGTTGTCGTTTGCCTGGTATGCCAGCTTCATGCCCAACATAAAAAGATTGGTTTGATAATTGACAAACTCGGAGTATTGATATTCATATGTAGGATTGGTTTCAAACTCCCAACTGCCTACAAAAGCGGCTTGTTTTCCCACGTTAACAGACCACTTTTTATTCCTGCCAAAGCGGTAGTTTACCGATGCAATGTCGAGCGCCGAGGGAGCATTGTCAAGACTTCTCTGGCCCTGGGAGCGATTGAGCCGCCAGCGTACCCTGAAATCAAGATCGGGAACGATAGTGCCCAGCACTTCAATGCGGGCTTCATTCATCCGGATGCCGGCCTGCGTTTCTCCATCCGGCATTTCGAGAGAGCTTCGCAACAGGAAGTTCATGTTCACATTCTTGAGAATATCCGGTTTGTTTTTGAACAGTGGCGAACTTTCTTCGTGGTTTATATGTGTAGTATCCTGGTTGAATACTGGTTTTTCAGAGGTTTGAGCAAAAGCCGGATATCGCGCAGTCAGCAACACAAAGGCCAGCAATAATATTCTTTGCATAATGGGTGTTTTAAAAAGTTTTCAATAACAATCGTTGGCTTAAACATCTTTTTTCTTCTTCTTAATTGCCAACTTTTCCTGCAGCCAATTGCACCATTCTTCTATCCCTTCTCCATTGATGGTGCTTAGCTGTATAACTGAGAGATCGGGGTTTACTTCACGCGCATCTTTCGTTGCCGCTTCTACAGAAAATGGCACATAAGGCAGCAGGTCGGCCTTAGATACCAGCATCAGCTCACTGGTTAAAAACATGCGGGGATATTTTTTAGGTTTGTCGTCGCCCTCGGTAGAAGCCAGCAACGTAACCCGGTAGTCTTCTCCCAGGTCGAAGGCTGCGGGGCAAACAAGGTTTCCCACGTTTTCAATAATGAGCAGGTCGGTATTGGCAAGATCGATATGATCGAGCGCCTGGTAAATCATTTGTGCTTCAATATGGCACATGCCGCCTGTAACAATCTGCAATGCATTGATGCCCGCGTCTCTCAACCGTATGGCATCGCGTTCCGTTTCAGGGTCGCCTACCAGCACAGCAATATTCATTTTGTCTTTCAGGCGTTTCCCGGTTTCCTGCAGCAAGGTGGTTTTGCCGCTACCGGGCGAAGAGCAAATGTTCACGATCAGTACATCGGGAGCCTTGTCTCTGATGGCTTTTGCTACAAAGTCATTGGCCTTTAGCAGGTTGAGCGTAGTGTTATCGCATTGCACAGAGCCGGCAGGCATCCGGTTACTCTTAGGTTTCGCATCTATCATCATTGTCGGTTTTTGTCGGTTAAAAATTCTACTTTACTTATTCTCAATTCTTCGCCCTGCAAAATTTCGCGCGAAGGCGTGCCGCAGTCACATACAAACCTGTGCCTGATCACCTCAAAGGTTTTATTACAATGCTGGCAACGGGCAAGTATAGGCAGCAATACCACTTCCAGGTCAATCTGTGCCAGGTGCGGTTCCTCCGGTATCAGTGCTTCAAAAGCATTTTGAATAAGAATGGGTTGCACATTGCACAGCAAACCAGCTTCCACCTGCACTTTTGTAATGTCATCAAACCTGTCTGCATAATGCTGTTGCAGCGTATTAAATATATCCCGCACTATCGGCACCTCATGCATAAGCCAACTGTTTGGTAGTAACTGCAGGTCGCTTTTTCACCGCCACAGCATTTTTCTTTTTGCGGGTAGCAGCTTTTTTTGCTACAGGCTTCTCGCTGTTTATCTTCCGCTTTTTGTTTTTGCTTGTTTTCTTTACCGGGTTTTTGTCAACGGTGTAGGGTTTGTCTTCCTCCAGGTGATGCCTGATAAAACTCCAGCACATATTGCCGATATTGTTTAACCAGTCGTGCATGGCTTCGCCACTTTCGCCCAATGCTCTTATAATAAGCGCGTTTTCTCCGCACTGCGAAAAACCATAACTCAAATCTACAAACTGCTCCAACAGCAGTTCGTCCAATTCCGCTTTAAACAAGTTGGCGTAGGGCGAAACGATGATGAGCGTTCCCTGGTGCGTATGCCCTTCAAAAAACAAGGTTCGCTCTACTGGCTGTTGCTGGGGCGCTATTAACTGGTTGTCGAAAAAGACGAGCTTACTGTTCCGGAATATTTTTGTTCTGCTGTGAACCTTTGTAAATTCAAATCGCTCACCTGAATGAATGCGCCCGCCGCTGATAATATCGCCCCATATCAAATGGGCACTTGCCGACAGCTGGATGATATTTTCCGTTTCGAAAATCGCATTCCTGAACGGGATCATCGGTTGCGGCAAATATTGAAAGATGGCATCATCTCCTATTGTAAAGGTTGCGAATTGCTTTGCTCCCTTTTTCATAGGATGCAGTTTGTTAAACGACTGGGTAAACAATTTCATCTCCGATCTTTCGGGGCATTCTACTTCTATTTCCAGCGTATCTCCATCCATTACCCCGGGCGAATAACACATCATCATTACTTCCAGGTGATCGCGCAACAATTTGGAGCCGTAATGCACTATTTTGTACGGTATGTCAAAGAGGCTGTTTACGAGATAGGTTTTAGGGCCCTGTCGTTTGCAACTGATCTCTATGCGGCTGGCAATGGAATTGTCTCTGTTGATCATTGCTTTTCCAGTAAGGCGTACTTTTTAATCCAGTTTACTACGTCCTGCAATCCTTCCCGTTTTTTCAGGTTGGTTTTCAGGAAGGGGCGGTCGCCGCGCATTTTTTTACTGTCTTTTTCCATTACTTCCAGGCTGGCGCCCACATGTGGCGCCAGGTCAATCTTGTTGATCAAAAGCAGATCAGACCGCGTAATGCCGGGCCCGCCTTTGCGGGGTATTTTTTCTCCCTCTGCTACGTCTATCACAAAAATGGTTACGTCGGCAAGGTCGGGACTGAAGGTGGCAGCAAGATTGTCTCCCCCGCTTTCAATAAAAACAATTTGAGTGTCGGGGTGAAGTTTTACCAGTTCCTCCACTGCTTCCAGGTTCATAGAAGCATCTTCCCGAATGGCAGTGTGCGGGCAGCCACCGGTTTCCACTCCACGTATCCTGTTGGCAGGCAGCTTAGAGTTTTTAATCATAAACTCTGCATCCTCTTTCGTATAGATGTCGTTGGTTACAACGCATATACTATAGTCGCTGCTCATTACTCTTGTAAGTGCTTCTATCAATGCTGTTTTGCCGGAACCTACCGGGCCGGCTACGCCGATTTTTACATAGTTAGCCATTCAATCATCCATTTTTATTTTCAATAATCACGATATATATATTCTTGTATACAATTTTTCGTGCTGCATGCATTTAATTTCCTGCCCAATGCAACAAAGCCCCAGCAGCGATTCGTCCATGTCTTTTTGCTTTTTTACCAGCTTTGTGATCAGGGGTTGCAGATCGAACAATATTTTTTGGGCCACCATTTGACTAATGGGCACCGTTTTAGCGCAGTTGGTTACAATGCCGTTCAGTGTATTGTAATAAAAGGCAGCCAATGCATCGTCTGTGGCAATGCCTGCAGCCCTGGCATATAAACCAAAGGCAATGGCATAATGTCCATGCAAAGTTCCTGTTTGAATGTGCTCCGCATATTTGCTGCAAATAGGGTAGACTTTCAGTTCATTGGCTAGTTTTAAGAAACGAATGGCCAGTTTTTTGCTGGCATCCCGTATTTCAAAAGGCGCTTTCAATGCCGTTAACAACTCATCCAGTTCGGTTAAACGTGTCTGCATTTTTTTCCCGGTGGGCAACATAAGCGTTCGATACAAAAAGGCAGCATCGTTGTAAAAAACGTTGTGCTCCAGCATTGCCTTTGCATATTCGGCAGCGGTGGCATTGTCTTTTACAATATTGCTGCTTACATACGATTCCAATCCGTACGACTGCGTAAAGCTCCCAATAGGAAACATGGAATCATTTATTTGTAAGAGTGTGAGGAGCTTTTGCATATTCAACATTTATTTGCCGTGCATCCTTAACTGGTGCGTTTTTAACAGCTTTTTCATTTCAATGCGCGGTTTGTAGCCTGCTCCGCGCAGCCAGGTATACAGCGGCGCTTCATATGCCACGCTTATATTGTTGTCGTCATCTATATAAATGGGAATATGCCTGTTTCCTATTTCAAAGCAAATGATTCCCATTTCTTTTAAAGCTGCCGGGGTAACCACTATACATTCACAGGGGCGAATGGCGATTGCTATATAGCGGGCATCGTCCATCCACAAGACGTCTCCGTCCTGCAACGGGGTTTTGTTATTCTTTTTGATGGCCACTTCAACGCCGCATTTCGTAGCCCTCCTGATAATTGTTTTGGTGCATTCGTACCATTCAATTTCAAAAACATCCTTTGTTTTATTTTCAATGGAGGGATTTGTCAATATTTCCTCTACAATGATCATTGCGCGCATTTGAAAGTGAAAGATGAAAAGTCAAAAAATTTTCACCTTTCACTTTTGATCTTTGACTTTAGAATAAAAGATAACGCTGAGCCATTGGCAATTCCTTTAACGGTTCACAAGTGGCTACTTTCCCGTCTATTTTTACTTCGTATGTTTCGGGATCTACCTCCAGCTTGGGGGTGGCATTGTTGTGTACCATGTCCTTTTTTTGCACGGTACGGCAACCTTTTACGGGAAGCGATTTCCGTTTCAGTCCCAGTTTGGCAATATTGCCTGAGTCGATAGAAGCTTTGGATACGAAATTGAAGCAGGATTCTGTAAGCGCCTTTCCATACCCGCCAAACATTTTCCGGTAAGTAACGGGCTGCGGCGTGGGAATAGATGCGTTGGGATCGCCCATTTTAGAAGCAATGATCATTCCCGACTTGTATATGATCTCGGGTTTTACGCCAAAGAATTCGGGTTTCCACACTACCAGGTCTGCTATCTTTCCCGGCTCAATCGATCCTATATAGGAGTCGATGCCATGCGATTTTGCGGGATTGATGGTGTATTTGGCTACATATCGCTTCACGCGGAAGTTGTCGTTACCGCCTTTTGCATCTTCGGGTAATGCTCCCCGTTGTACTTTCATTTTATGCGCGGTTTGCCAGGTGCGGGTTATTACTTCGCCTACCCTTCCCATTGCCTGCGAGTCGGAGCTCATCATGCTGATCACCCCTTCGTCGTGCAAAACATCTTCCGCTGCAATAGTAGAAGGCCGGATGCGCGAGTCGGCGAAGGCCACATCTTCTTTAATTTTTAGACTCAGGTGATGGCATACCATCAGCATATCCACATGCTCTGCAACGGTATTAACGGTATAGGGTTTTGTGGGATTGGTAGAAGAAGGCAGGATATTAGGATACATTGCAATTTTGATAATGTCCGGTGCATGCCCGCCGCCGGCGCCTTCTGTATGGAAGGTATGGATAACCCGCCCGTTAATGGCTTTAACGGTATCTTCCAGGTAACCTGCTTCGTTAAGCGTATCGGTATGGATGGTAACCTGTGTATCGTATTTATCGGCCACCTTCAGCGCCATGTCGATGGTGGAAGGAGTAGAACCCCAGTCTTCATGTATTTTAACCCCCAGCGCACCAGCCTTGATCATCTCCACCTGCGCGGCTTCGTTCGAAACATTTCCCTTACCAAAATAGCCCAGGTTTACCGGCAGTTCTTCTGATGCCTGCAGCATTCTTTCTATAAAAAATTTTCCTGGGGTAATGGTGGTGGCATTGGTGCCGTCGTTGGGACCGGTGCCGCCTCCAATAAGCGTAGTTAAGCCACTGTACAAAGCAGTATCAACAATTTCGGGACAAATAAAGTGAATGTGGGTATCAATGCCTCCGGGAGTTACAATATAGTTCCAGCCGCCATGCACTTCGGTGCTGGGTCCAATGATCATCCCCGGTGTAACGCCATCCTGCACATCTGGATTTCCGGCTTTGCCAATGGCTTTGATCTTACCGTTTTTAATGCCTATGTCGGCTTTCACAATGCCCCAGTGGTCAATAATGGTAGCACCGAGAATGCACATATCCAGCGAATCTTTTTCCAAAGCGGAGGTAGATTGTCCCATGCCATCGCGCACGGTTTTGCCACCACCAAATTTATTCTCTTCGCCATAGGTTTGATAATCTTTTTCTATTTCAATGAACAACTCGGTATCGGCTAAGCGCACTTTATCGCCTGTGGTGGGGCCAAAGAGCGATGCGTATTTTTCGCGCTTCACATAAAGATTGCCGTTTTCAAATCTTACTTCGTTGTTGTTTTGCGCATAGGATTTGTTCAATCCCATTACCGTTAATCCCGCAGTGGTAACACCTACTATTTTAATCCACTCTCTTCTGTTCCATTTTTTTGCGTTCGCTTTGGGAGATGCTTTTTTTTGCGGACCGGTATTTTTTTTGTTAGCAGCCATGCTGTATTGTTTAATAAGTTAGGAGTAAATATTGGAGTACACTGTTATTTTGCACCTTTAAAGCCATTTCTTTTGGCCTTTGCTATGGAGGCGGCTTTTACAGCTCCCGAATCGGGGTTTCCTTCGGTAAGGTTGTTAAATCCTCTGATCAGTCTTTTGCCACCAAACTCCACCAGTATTACCTGCTTTTTTTCTCCGGGCTCAAAACGCACGGCTGTGCTGGAAGGAATATTCAAACGCATTCCAACAGCTTTGTTCCTGTCAAAATCAAGTGCTTTATTTACTTCAAAAAAATGAAAATGCGAACCGATCTGTACGGGCCGGTCGCCGGTATTTTTTACTTCGAGTGTAACGGTTCTCTTTTGAGCATTACAAATAACATCTTCCTTTTTAAGGATCAGTTCACCAGGGATCATATAGAATGTTTTTGAAAGGTTAGCAATAATTATCTGATGGGATCGTGCACAGTTACAAGCTTATTTCCGTCGGGGAACAACGCTTCTATTTGTACATCATGGATCATTTCGGGGATGCCTTCCATTACCTGGCTCCTGGTTAAGAGTTTGGTGCCCCATTCCATTAATTCGGCCACAGACTTTTTTCCGTCTCGTGCCTGCTCCATGATCTCACTGGAAATATATGCAATGCTTTCGGGGTAATTGAGTTTTACGCCCCGCTTCAAGCGCTTTGCAGCCAGTTCGCCTGCCTGGTGTAGTAGTAGCTTTTCAATTTCGCGTGGGGTGAGATGCATAAGTAACAGTTTTTTGGTGATTTAATAAGTTAATGACTTGCAGCGCGTGTTATTCTCAGGTCTGCAAAAATCATTGTACCAACTTCATAATTGTCAAAAATCTAAAATAATTGGCTGTTATCCAAAAAACAGGTCGTTTATATTATTCCATGTTGTATGTTCCGAATAAAACACCCGGAAACTTTTTGCACGGTAACCGATCTTTTCTTTGAAAACCGCTGCGGCAAAGGGTTTGAAGGCTCTATCTATTACTAACGGGTAACACTATTTTTAAATTGTTATGCTGAAGCGTCAAAAAATTACTGTTGTAAACCGAGCGCAGCATGGCAATCCCCATGTCGGGAAGATCGTTGGAGGAAATTATTTTTTTTTGATGCAGGAAATAAAAACGGTTCGCAAATAAATAAGCCAATGTAGGGTTATGCATAATCGTTATTACCGTGCGCCCGTTTTCAGCAAACACTTTCAGCTTTTCCATTAAAAATTGTTGATAATATACATCCAGGTGGTTAGTGGGTTCATCCAGCACAATAATTTCAGGGTTTTGCATCAGCAGTCTGCCGATCATTACCATTTGCTGTTCTCCCCCGGATAGTTCGGTAAACAATTTGTTTTGAAGGTGTTTAATTTCAAGCTCGCCTAAAACCTGCGATGCCTGTTGTATGTCTTTCCTGGAAGGAGAAAACCCCGAAAAGGCGGCCCGGCCGGTGAGCAGTATATCTTTTACGGTAAAGGGAAAAACAGTTTGATAAAACTGTGGCAAAAAGCCAACAATGGCTGCTTTCTGCTTTCGTTTGAGGCTTTCTGCAGGCGTGCCGTTGATATATACCTGCCCGTTGTAACCCTGCGAAATGCCTGCGATAAACCTGAACAGGGTAGACTTTCCGCTTCCATTGGTGCCCAGTAATACCGAAAATTGATGCCTGGGGAATGCTGCATTTACATTTTCCAGTATGGAATGATCTCCATACGAAAAGCTCATATTCTTTATTTCAACGGCTGGTTGCATCAGTTCCAGTTTAATTTGTTTTTGCGCATGAGGTAAATAAAAAATGAGCCGCCCAGCAGCATGGTGAAAATGCCCGCAGGTATTTCGAATGCAAAAAGCGACCGGGAAAAATTGTCGATGATCAGCAAAAATGTGCCACCTAAAAAAATACTGGCGGGGATGGCCTTCCTGTTGTCTGCCCCTAGCATCATCCGCACAATATGCGGTAAAAAAAGTCCGTAAAAACTTATAATGCCCACAGCAGCCACTGTGCTGGCCGTTAGCAGGGTTGCACAACCAACGAGTATCCATTTGTCAAACGTAGGATTTACACCGGCGGCCCTGGCTGCATCATCGCCCAGCGAAAGCACATTAAGCCTCCACTTGTAAATAAAAGCAACCATCAAACCTAACAAAACAGGGATATAGGTCTGCTTTACTTCAAGCCACGAAGCGGCATGCAGGTTGCCCATTGCCCATTGAACAATGGCCTGCAACTTATAGGGATTGCTGATGTATTGTATGGTAGCAAGCCCTGCTGCAAACATACCCGATACAACCATACCAGACAGAACAACCGTAACAATGCTCCTGTTCAATCGCGATCCGGCAATAATGTATGTGATCAATACCGCAATAATACCACCTGCAAATGCGGCTATGTTTACCGGCAGCATAGCATACGTAATAGACAGGGCGGCACCCAGGGCTGCTCCGGACGAGATGCCGAGTACATAAGAATCGACCAGCGGATTGCGGAATATTGCCTGCAACACGGAGCCGGATACAGATAAAGCGGCCCCTACCAAAAAAGTAAGCAGTACCCTTGGAAGCCGGATGTTGTAAATGATGTTTGCAAGCAACTCCCAACTGCTGGCTTCGTTTGCAGTGAATGTTTGTGCAGTGAGTTTTTTATACAGCAGTTGCAGGGCGTCGCTAAATTCGGCCTGGCTGGTGGACCCTATGAACAGGGAAATGAAAATTACCGGCAGCGGCAGGGCATAGCAAATAATATAGGCAAGCTTCTTTTTCAAGTAAACGAAATTATGGAGTGGGTTTACAGGCTTGTATCTTAAACAATCCTGATACTCCGGGATCTTTTAAAATGGCGGCTTCTGCATTTGCAGCAGCCTGCACATTCACGAATCCGATTTCTTTTAATATTTCCAGGTCTTTTTGAGGGCGCTTATGCTTAGAAATATCCAGCTTGCTTTTAATGATATTTGCCTGTTCCATAATATCGGCCGGATACTTTTCATGACCTTCCTGCGTAAACGTGTAATTACCAAAATCGCCATCGAAGTTCAGCAGCATTCCGCCGGGTTTCAACACGCGGAAACATTCTTTATAAAAACCCGGTACATCTGGAATGGTCCAGGTCATGAGCCTGGTAAAGATCAGGTCAAACCCGTTTTCGCGAAAAGACAATTGCCGGGCATCCATTACATGGTAATCAACTGTTGTGTTCATATTGGCAGAAACTTTCCGGGCCGCTGCAATCATATCGGGCGAAATATCAACTGCGGTTACAGCATAGCCAGCTACCGACAAGATATTGGCGAAATAGCCTGATGCGGTTCCTACTTCCAGCGCTTTACTCCCGGTAAGCAGGGGCAATAAGGTTTTAAAATAATCCATCCAATGGCGAGTAACGGGCAAAAACCACGCATCGTTTTTTTCCTCAGCCCAAATGGCACTTTGCTTATCCCAGTAACGGGCTATTTCCTGCATCATAGTATAGCATTTAATTTGTTTCCGAGAGCTGGTCCGTACAATTCCATTATAACATTGCGTATGTTCGCTTTAACAACAGCACTGTCTTTTTGTTGCGCCCAGCCATTTATCTGCATCGATGCGCACAAAGATTTTAAGGTGTGGGGATTGTAAAAGAACATTGGCATGAGGTTGTAAATGGCTTTTTGTTGTATGGCCTTTATGCCTGCCAGCTCTGGCTTGTTGTAAAATATGTCGGCAGGGTCGTTCCACATCACGATCATATCCGGGTTCCAATTGATCAGCGTTTCTGCATTGATGTTAGGCTGATCAAGCGGGGCGGTACACACGTTTTCAACGCCGGCAAATTCAAGCACGTTGTTCATCATGCTGCTCCTGCCCGTGGTGGAAAATATTTTGCCGTTGGCCCAGGTGAAGTACACTTTTTTCTTGGCTGCTGCTGTGGTTGCAGCGCGTTGCATTTGGCTGAACTGCGAACGGGCATATTCCAATAGTGCTTTCGACCGGTCGGCAGCGCCTGTTAATATGCCGATGTCTTCAATTTCCTTCATTACCTGTTCGTACTTCTCCGACGATGCGAGGTATACGGCAATGCCCATTTGCTGAAGGGTTTGAATATTGCCTGTACTCATATGCTGCGCCACCACCAGGTTGGGCTTTAACCCTATGATGCTTTCTATATTGGCCGTTTCGTTGCTGCCGGGTATGGCAATGCTTTTTTGTTTTATCCTGTCATCAATCAGGCTATAGGGTGCATACAGCTCGGCATCGGCATACATTTCGGCAGGCACGCCTATCAATTTGTGTTGCTGCTGCAGCATATAAATAGCATCTACCATAGGGTCGAACAGGCACACTATTTTTTCTGCCGGTTTATTCAAAACAACCACATTTCCCTGTACATCGGTCACACGTAGGTTGCCGTTCCTTTTTTCATCCGTAGTGTTGTTGCACGACAACAGTAGTATGAGTATAACAAACGAAAATATTTTTTGCATAGCGGTGTTATAAGTTGAGCGTTAATACACATCTGAAATTGCGGGGCGGCAATTGTACCCAGTAATACAGTCCGTTCCTTTTCCATGCGGTTGAATACAAATGACTATCTAAAAGATTGTTTACAATGAGGTTGATGCCGTATTTTTTCCTGGTGAATGCAATGCCTGCATCCAGCCTGAAAATGTCTTTTAACGGTTCCGGGTCAATGGAGGTAAACCTTTCCCTTCTGCCTGCCATGTATTGATAACCGGCAGACAATGCGATGCCGCTTATTTTGGCTATGGGCAGTGTATAATTAATCCAGGTATTTTGAATGTGTCGGGTACGGTTAGGCGTGGCCTTACCCACCATGTCGGGGTTCTTGTCGTCTTTGGTGATCTTCGAGTCGGTATAGGCATAGTTTACAATAATGTTCAGCCCTTTTGCTATTCTTCCCCGCACATCAAATTCCACGCCCTGCGATCTGTTTTCTCCTGTTTGATATACGGCACCAGAAGCCGGATCGGTTACAAGCGTTCTGTTCCGGTAAATGCTGTATATCGATAATGTACTGTTCCATGCGCCGCCGTTCCAGTCTTTCTTTACACCTGCTTCGTAGCTTCTCCCTGTCAATGGTTTCAACGCCGACCGGTCATAGGCAACGCCGGCTTGTGGCAAATAAGCGTTATCGAACAGAGCATACAGGGCTGCCGATGGAGTGATCATGTAATTCACGCCCACACGCGGAGTAAGCACCCAATCGTTGGCCCGGGTTTTGGTTCCGTACTGGTTAAACTTTGCATCGGACTGCGTTAACCTGAATCCGGCATTTATTTTCAGTTTCTCGGTAACAGCTATTTCATCCATTAAATGCGCGGAAGTATAATACACAATGCTCCTTGTAAGATTGTCTTCTCCCGCTATAAAGTTTTCTGATTCAAAGCTGCCACCCATGCCATTGTTGTTGACAGTATTGCTATACTGCGGATTGGATATGCTGAGGGGATAAATGGTAGTAGCTGTTGCCCAGGTATCTACCGTATTGTTTTTTTTATGATTAAAGTCGATGCCGCCCAATATAGCATGTTTTACGGAACCGGTTTTAAATTTCCCCTGAACATAGGCCTGCGTTGAAAATACATTGTATCTCATGGCGTCGTACACATAATACCGCTCCAACACATCTGGGTCGGTTGTATTCTTGTTATATACCCAAAAAATATTCCCGTTGTAATTGTTGTTGATATTGCTTACCCTGCCGGTTACACTCCAATGGTCGTTAAACCTGTGCTCTATTGTAAAAAAAATATTGTGATCGTTTGCCCGGTAGGGTTTTATGTTGGGGTCAGATAATGTAAAGTCCCGGGGCAGAGTTCCGTAGCCATACGGTGATATCTGGGCTTCGCTCAGCATGGTATAATTCAATTTCTGGTAGATGTATTCCAGCGTAACCAAAGTGTTGTTGCTTACTTTGTATTTTAAGGCAGGCGCTATCAGTATGCGTTCGTTGTTATCAAACTTCATAAATCCATTCCTGCTCATGCCCATCAGGTTAAACCTGTATAGCAGCTTTCCTTTGTCGTCCAGCATGCCATCCAGGTCGGCTTCGGCCCTAAAAAGATTATAGCTGCCATACATCATTTTAAATGTATTGCTTTTACTGCCTGTAGGTTTTTTGGTAATGATATTGTATGAACCGGCGGGATCGCTCATGGCGTTCATAAAGCCCGAAGGGCCTTTAATGAATTCAATCGACTCAATAATGGCTGCATCGTCGCCCAAAGGGCCTTTTAAAATGGGTCGCAAATCCACTCCATTTCTTTGAGCGTTGATATAACCTCCTCGCGAATAGATATCGGGAGAAATACCATTGTGCAATTCTTCGCGCATGGTACCGCTAACATTGCGGGTAACGCTTTCGATGATGTTATAAACAACCTGGTCTTTTAACACCTCAGCGCTAATGGTTTGAATGTTCTGCGGTGTTTCGATCAATGGCGATTGCAGCCGCAGGTCTGAAGATATTTTACTAAGATTGTACTTTTTATAATACTTGTTTCCAATTGTGACCTCGTTGAGCGTTACAACTTTTAAAGAATCTTGCTGTTGCCGGGCCGTAACAGTGGAGGTAATAAAAAGCAGCGAAAGCAGGTAATAGGTGTGTTTTGTCATAGCAGCCTGATTGGTAGAGATAATTAGAAGAGCGAAAATAATCTTTATCAGCATTCAACAATAACAAAAACAAAAAAATCGTGCTACTTTATAACCGGGAACTTTGTAATCCTTACAAAAAAATAAATGTCTTTGCAAAGTTTCGCTGCTATCCTTTGTTTTGAATTTATTTGTTCATGGCCAGCAACAATCTGAAATACGATCAGCGTAAACGAATAGCGGTGTTCATTGCCATCCTGTTTCATAGCACAGGTTTGGTGGGCATGCTTTTCATTGACCGTTCAATGTTTGCATCGCTCACACCCATGAACATGCTTGTAATGTTTGGTCTCATTTGGTGGACGGCTCCTCAAAAAAATGCGGCATTTTTTCTCTTTGCATGCATTTGTTACACTACAGGTTTTGTTGCCGAAGTTATTGGCACACACACCGGCTATCTCTTTGGCAGCTATTCTTACGGGCAAACATTAGGATACCGGTTAAGCGAGGTTCCTTTGCTGATAGGCATCAACTGGTTTATAATAATATACTGTTGCGGAACTGCCATGCACCTGCTGCAGCAAAAAATCAGGAACAGGCTTTTGCCCGAAGACAAGCACAGCTATACCTGGTGGGGCCGGGCTTCTATTGTAATAGATGGTGCTTTGCTGGCCGTTTTTTTCGATTGGGTAATGGAACCTGTTGCTGTTGCATTGAACTTCTGGCAATGGGATGGAAACAGCATACCAATGCTGAATTATGTTTCGTGGTTTGTGGTAAGCGTATTGTTATTGATTGTTTTTTCGCTGCTGCGTTTTAATAAAGCAAATGTTTTTGCTGTTCACCTGCTGATGATCCAATTGCTGTTCTTTCTTATTTTACGAACACTTTTGCCGTTGTGAAAAACTACGACTATATTTTTATTGGTGCTGGTTGTGCAGGCTTAAGCTTACTAATGCGCCTGATGGATGACCATTCATTCTCCCAAAAAAGCGTTCTTATTATTGATAAAGACAAAAAAGAGAACAACGATCGCACCTGGTGTTATTGGGAAAAAGGAAGCGGTTACTTTGAAAGCATCGTATACAAAACATGGAGAGAGCTGGTTGTAAAAAACGACTCAATAGCGCAGTCACTCATTGTTGATGATTATTTGTATAAAATGATCAGGGGAGTAGATTTTTACGAGCATTGCTTCAGGCGCATAGCTTCGTGCAACAACATAGAGCACCGCAATGAAGAAGTGAATGAGGTTATTAGTAACAAGGGCACCGTAATTATTACCACCTCCTCTGCAACGCTGGAGTATAAAGCAGACTTCGTATTTAATTCCATTTTTCAAAAACCATTCCCCTCTAACCGTGGGCACTACCTGCTGCAACATTTTAAAGGATGGGTGATCAACACAGCAACTCATTCCTTTAACCCGCACCAGGCATTGTTAATGGATTTCAGCGTTGATCAAAAAAACGATCCTGCTGCTTTTATGTATGTATTGCCTTTATCTGCCACAAAAGCATTGGTAGAATACACTGTTTTTTCAAATGCTATATTAAGTCCTGAAGTGTATGACGAGGAATTGAAGAATTATATTGAGCACGCGTTGGGCTTGTCGGAATACTCTATTGAACATTCTGAATTTGGTGTGATTCCAATGACCAATCATCGTTTCCCGGTATACAAAAATGGCATTGTTAATATAGGTACAGCCGGAGGGCAAACAAAAGCTTCAACAGGCTACACCTTCCAGTTTATACAAAAGCAGGCAGCGCATTTGGCCACTACAATAATAAATAGTGGAAAAATAGGGACGCGCAACCGCAGATCATTCAGGTTTCATTTGTACGACAGTATTTTGCTGAGCGTACTTGCCAATAAAAAGATGAAAGGCAGCGAGGTTTTCATGCGCTTGTTTCAACGCGTACCAGCCTCGCTGGTCTTTAAATTTCTTGATAACGAAACGTCCTTTGGGGAAGACCTGAAGATACTGCGAGCTATGCCCTCGCAGGTATTTTTGCCTGCAGCATTGAGAGAAATCAAGAATTTGAGGTTTTAGATTTGAAATTTACCGCAATCATCAGGTCTGCTTTTTTATAAAAACTACCCTCTAATTTCCTTCCTAATCAATCAACAATTTCCTGAAAGAGAGTGAGTCGCCATTAAACACATTAAAGTCTACTTTATTAACAATACCATTCACCCTGCCTGTTTCGCTGTGTTGCCAAAACATCCACGGTCTTTCAATCCTTGGTTTATGAGGCTGCAGATAGTGCGCCACCCATAAGGGATAACGGTCGAATTCTTCTCCCAGGTAATGTTCGTAAAAATCTACATTGGTATAGATAATCGGCTTTACTTTATAATAAGCTTCAATAGCCTGCAACCATTCCTTTACTCTTAACTTAAGGTCTTTTGGTTTCGCGCTATATAACTGCTCCACATCCAGCACCGGCGGTAAATCGCCAGGTTCCAGCGTAACATGTGCAATAAAATTGTCTGCCTGTTTTTTGCCGCTTTTAGTGGCTATAAAAAAGTGATAAGCGCCCCGTACCATTCCTTCTTCTCTCGCCTTATACCAGTTCCGTTTAAACAACTTGTCAACATTTGAAATGCCCTCGGTTGCCTTTATAAAGGCAAAATCAAGCTGCATGTTTTCAATATTCATCTTCTTTACTTCGCCCCAGTCAATTACATCCTGGTGGTGCGAAACGTCGATGCCGTGAATATTATAGTTAACGGGAATTTCTATTCCAAATGCATTGTAGCGCACAAAACTCACACGGTACTCCGTCCATTTCATATAAGCGTAAATGGCAGCAGCTCCTGCCAGCATCATTGCTGTCATTATCAGCAATGCCCTCCATCCAAAAATTGTATTCCTTTTTCTCGCCATAATGCTAGAAATCACAAAAAGCAAATCTCAAGAACCAAATCCCCAAATCAGAAATCAAAAAATCAGAAATCTCAAGCCTTCCTGTACTTTGCTAAATTCACCAGCAGCACGCCGCTCAATATTACTGCTAAACCGGCTATCTGAAACGATGTAATGGTTTCGTTGGCAAATAAAACCCCCAATAATACTGCTACTACCGGATTTACATAAGCATGCGTGCTTACCTGTGCAGCCGGCCTTACTTTCAACAACCACACAAAAGAACTATATCCTACCAACGATCCCATTGTAACAAGGTAAACAATGGAAAGCCAGCCGCTGACTGACACCTGCTGAGGATGAAAATCGTTCCAGTCGCCACGAATCAAGGCGGTGATGGCAAACGCAAGCCCTGCCCCCATCATTTGCCAGCCTGAGTTTAAAGCACCCGAAAATCCGGTTGGGCGATATTTACTATACAACGAGCCGGCAGCCCACGAAATGGCGCCAATGGTCAACACTCCAAATGACAGCACCTCCCATTTATTAACGCCTGACGAAGAAAATGCATTGGACAGGTTATTGCTAAAAAGCAGCACAATACCCACAAAGCCCATTATGATGCCGATGAGTGTATTTCTGCTCGAAAAGTTGTTTTTCCATTGCGAATAATCAAGCAAAACAAACCACATGGGCGACGATGCTATAAAAACGGCTACCAGCGAGCTGGCAAGAAATTGCTCCGACCACGCAACAGCGCCGTTGCCAACGAACAGCAGCAACAAGCCGGTAAAAAAGGCTGGCAAAATATCTTTCCTCCTGAATAATGGCTCGCGCTGCAAAGCGCACCAGCCCAGCATCAGCACACCGGCAATGAGGAACCGAAGCGCACCCATAATGGTTACCGGCATGGTTTCTATTGCCAAATGGATGAAAAAGTAAGTAGAACCCCAAACAATGTATACAACTGCAAAAGCTACAATTACTTTTGTAGCAGAAGCCTGCGATGATGCTCCCTCCATCTCCCTGTCTTTTATTCGTTCATAACTGCCTTGCGTGGGAACAAACTGAATTTATCCCGATTGCGCGGCAAACCTATATCAAATATTTGATTAAATACCCGTTGTGCGGCAGGCAATATGTTGAAATACCCTGATTGAGTTTATTGGTATTCAAGAATGAAAGTATTACCTCCTTCATTCATTGTAACAGGATAAGCTTTGCTGTTGTAAGAAGGGTAAGAAGTATTACTGGCAGATGAAATACCCTGTGGGTTGATGGTATAGTCAATAACAGTTGTTTCAACAATGTTGTTGCTATTTACAGAAAAGGGGATGTTTTCTGTAAGATGATAAACACTTTTATAGGGATTATTTTTAGCATCGTATTTAAAGCTCTTTTTCATTTTTAACACCGCATTCCCACCTGGTTGTTCCAGGCTGTAAGCTTCCAGCAATATTATATTGCCCGAAGCATCGTATCCATAGGTTGAGTAACCATACAGGCTTCCGTCGGGCATAAAATGGTTTTCGCGTGAAGGTAACTGCTGATTATTGTAAATAAACACAGAAAATGATGATAGTTTATACGTTCCATCTACTTTTAAATAATTGTTGCGTTGGGTAACGAGTCCATCATTGTTGTACTCAAAACTGGCGCGCCCGTAACTGTATAGTACCGCTGTAGTGCTAGACGACATATCCATCTGGGTTTCTGTTTGCACCAGCCTGCCATTGCTATAGGTAAGCTCTGCTTTTGAGCTGATGAGCCCGAGCGAATAATTTTTATAGCCCAACCGTGTTTTAATTTGCCCATTTGCCTGGTAAATATTCTCATTCTGCACAACTTCGCCGTTTGCCCCGGCTTTTACCCAGGTCAGCTTTTCCAGGTCTGGTTGATTGTTACCAGCCGGCTTGTCTTCCTTTGAACAGCTAAACAGGCAAATTCCCAATACAAAAACAAACAGCTTTTTCATTATATGCAGTTTTTAACTGATAAATGACAGTCGCTTCCTGCAGTCCGTTGCATGCATACTATCAGGAACCAGGAGCTTGCAGTATCGACTCCAACCTTTGTTGTATGACCGCATATTCGGTATATCCGTTTGCCAGGGCATAAATTTTGTTTTCGTTTGTTTGAAGGAAAAGCGCGGGAAATCCTTGTACTTTCAATTGCCTGCAAAGATCAAATTCGTGGTAAGCCCTTTCTTTATACTCATTACTTTTCAGCTTTTCGTAAAAGGCTTCCGCCGGTATATTGTATTTTTCCAGCAGATGACGGTATGCTTCATTGTCGCACAGGTCTCTTCCTTCAAAATGAAGGGAGTATTGCAGATCGGCAGCGAACTGTACAGCTAAGTCCGGGTAATAATCTTTAAATACACAAAGGGCAACAGCTGGTTTCTCAGAATTTGGAAACCAGTCGCTCAAATCCGGATTGCGGATATGCCACAAATAATCTTCACCAAATTTCGCCCCGGTTAGTTCTTCCACCTGCGGATACCATTTTTGTATATAAGACGCGGTTGCACTGATATGCCTGGGAGTAGCCGGCAGGATCATTCCACCCGATAAAACTTCAAAATCGAGCTTTCCGCGATATTCAAATTCGAGCTTTTTAATAACACTGCTAAAACCGTAGCACCAACCGCAATACGCATCGTAACAATAAATAACAATCGGCTTTTCCATGGGCTAAAGGTACGGGGCGTTTGGCGTTTACGTTTGGGGTTTATTGTTTGGAGTTTCCAGTTTGGAACCACAAAGTCACGAAGACACAAGGTTTCACAAGGCTGTATGATTGTATACTTCAAATGTTAATGAAAGCTGACTGTTGATTGCTGATAGCTCCCAGCTAATAATAATCTTTTGTTATCGTTGTTCACAATCCACTGTTATGTCATATCTTTGCGGCGTCAAATTTGAGTTTCTACAGTCCCGGCAAGTGAAATGATTCAATCTGCTACGCATCTTCTGCTAATAGTTCAGTCTTCTTTACTTCCCTGTTTTCTCAGATTTTCATTTTTTAATTTAACCAGTTAGTATGAACATTTATGTTTCTAATTTAAGCTTCAACGTTGTTGATGAAGACTTAAAAGCTTTTTTTGAAGAATACGGTGAAGTATCTTCTGCCCGCGTTATTACCGACAAATTCACCGGCCGCAGCCGTGGATTTGGCTTTGTTGAAATGCCTGATGATGAAGCCGCTAAAAAGGCCATCGCAGAATTAGACAAAGGAGTAGTAGAAGGCAGAGCAATTACTGTTACCGAAGCTAAACCTCGCGAAGAACGCAGCAATAACGGCGGTGGCAACAGGCGCTCTTTTGCTGGCAGCAGCCGTGGCAGCCGCTACTAAAAAAGCTAACATCATTATTGCTCCGGCAATATTGTATTAAAGAAAAGAGAACAGGTATTATACATTTGTACAATATTGTTCTCTTTTTGTTTGCTGTGAGCGATCAGCTTCGAGCTTTTCTTACCTCATACCCTACACCTTCCACCTTCTACCTTACACCTTCCCCTCACACCACGGGTATCTTGTACCCATTATGATACGGCTTTGCCAGGTATTCTTTGTTCACGGCATCATCGGTAAACCTGCCGGTGGCCTTGTTCCAAACAACTCGTTTATTACTCCTGTATGCGATATTGCCCATTTGTGCTACAATGGCCACGTCGGCGCCTACCTGTATAGGAGCGGTCAGGTCATCCATCTTACCCGACCGTATAACCGACATCCAGTTCTCTGTGTGTTTATCGAGTCCGTTGTCCGAAGGTTTTACATGGGGCTTACTCACTTTCGATTTTGAATTCTTTTCTTCAATCACTTCCCAGCCTCCGCGATCAAGTACCAGGGTGCCGTTATTGCCTACAAAAGCAATTCCATGATCCCTGCCATACTGCCCGTTGTCTATTCCCATGGCATGATCCCACACGAGGTTGAATTTGTCAAATTCATACAGCGTGGTTAATGTATCCGGCGTTTCCTGGGCAAGCTCGGGATACGCAAATTTTCCGCCCAAGGCCACCACTGTTTTAGGCACATCCGCCTGCATGCCAAACAGGGCATAATCTAATAAATGCACGCCCCAGTCGGTCATTAAACCGCCTGCATAATCCCAAAACCAGCGGAAATTAAAATGAAAGCGACTGGCATTGAATGGCTTTTTAGGAGCGGGACCTAACCATCCTGCATAATCTACTCCGGGGGGTGGCGCGCTGTCGGGCTGAACAATGTCGGGTTTCATCCAACCCTGATAACACCACACTTTGGCGGTGCGTATATTGCCCAACTGGCCCGAGTGCACAAATTGAATCGCATCTCTGAAATGCTGCTGGCTGCGTTGCCACTGCCCCACCTGCACTGCTTTGTTGTATCGCTTTTGTGCGGCAACCATTGCGCGGCATTCGGCTATAGAGTTGCCAATGGGCTTTTCAACATATACATGTTTGCCAGCCTGACATGCTTCCACCATCTGGAGGCAATGCCAGTGATCGGGGGTGCCTATTACAATGGCATCAATATCTTTATTCTCCAGCATTTTCCGGTAGTCGCCATAGGTTTTTACTTTCGACGCATCGATGTTCAATTTCGATAATTCTTTCATGCGGCCGTCAAGCACATTTTTGTCCACATCGCACAAGCCTACCAGGTTTACGCCAGGCATTTTCAGAGCAGATGTAGTGTCGGCCCAACCCATTCCTTTAATGCCAATGGCGCCTATGTTAATCTGATCGGCCGAGGCAATCGTTTTTTTATGGATGGCGAATACCTGGGGTGCAATGCCCGATAAAAGCAAACCGCCGGCAGCAACGCGTGAACTGTCGGTTAAAAATTTCCTTCTGCTTGACATATAAAGAGTAGTTTGGATGAAGAAGCTATTAAATGAGATTTTCCCGGATGTATTTCAGGCTTTTTTCTACACTATCCAACGGCGAACCGGGACAAACATCCTGCTCTACAAAATAGTGTTTCATGTCCGACTGTTTTGCCGCGGTAAATATTTTTTTAAAGTCGATCACACCGCTGCCTACCTCGGTGAAAGTTTTTTTAGGTTGGGTAGCAAGGTCTTTTACGTGCCACAGTTCAAACCTGCCGGCGTTTTGGTTGAACATTTCAACAGGATCTTTGCCGGCAAAACTTGCCCAGTAAATATCCAGTTCAAAAGTAACCAGCGAGGGGTCGGTTTCTTTCAACAGTATTTCATACCCTGTTTGCCCATCAATGTCTTTGAACTCAAAATCGTGATTGTGATAACCGAAGCGGATACCGCTTTTTTTGCACAATGCTCCAACGGCGTTGAATCTTGCAGCGATCTTTTTATAGTCGTCGACGGTTTTGCGGAGATCACCAGGAATGGAAGCCACTACTATATATTGTTGTCCCGCGGTTTTTGCATCGTCAATTACGCTTTGAGTATTCTCTTCCACTCCGCTTAATGAATAATGGCCACTTGGGTGCGATAATCCTTTGCTTTTAAGAAATGTTGCAAATTCGGTGGCGCTCATTCCAAAATATTTCCCATCCTTATATCCAAAAGACTCCACTTCTTTATAACCAAGGGCTGCTACCTTGCTGATGGTGTCTTTGGCATCTTTTGCTATATCGCTGCGCAGCGTATACAATTGCACACCCACTTTGTTACTTACTTTTAAAAGGGAAGACGGGTCAGTAAGTGCGGCAAGCGATAAAAGTCCGGCTTGTTGTATAAACGATCGGCGGGTAGTCATGGCAAGAAGTTTCGAAAAATGTAGGCAATGAAATTAAGCAAAAAGCATTAAATCATCACTAAGGAGAGATTTGTGAGCTGTCAGCGATCAGGTATCAGCTTTCAGCCTCCAATCCTTGACCGCCGAAAGCTGACGGCTGACAGCTTAGGCCTTAGTTCACTGGTTTAGCGCCAGGATTTGCAGGTGCCCTGTAAGGCATATAATATCCGCCTTGTTGAACGCTGATGCTGCCGGAAATAGAAAATGTTTTTTCATCGTTTACATACATCAACCCTAACTCGGCTTTGGGGTACACGCCAAAGTTATTGATGCCATACATGCTGCTGCCGTAAAAGCCTTTGTTCATTCCGGAAAGAGGTACAGGCTGATTGAAGTTAATATAAGTTGGTGCAACAGAAACTCCTGCAAAAGCATACAGGTTATTGTTCAGCTTTCGGTTTAGCTGAATGCCAACAGGCGCTGATATGAAATTAAAGCTGCCGCCTCTGAAAAAACTATATCCGGCAGAAACAGCACTATACCTGCTGAGAAACCATTTTTTGTTAGCAATATTTTCGTTTGAAAAATTGGGGTTGTTGAAGAACCTGTTTTGCGGCAAACCATTCATAGCGTTGAATGGGAGGTAGGTTTGAGCCTTTATTCCCAACGAACAAAATAGTATAAGCATTACAAATAGTCCCCGCATAATCTCAATTTATGATTATAAAAATACGGATAGTTTGTATACGATGTGGCATCTTAACATTGGTAGGGTCAACCACATCGCCATCTACAATCGTCATTGTTCCAATACCGCTTCTGCAAATAAATTCTGCTGCAAAAGAGCCAACGCCACCCAGCCCTATAATCAATACATGGGCTTTGGTAAGTTTCAGCAAGTTTTCTTTTCCTATTAAAAGCGATGTTCGCGACAGCCAGTTAATATCCTGCATCATTAAAAACGGTATAATAATTTTTTTGAAGCTGCAAAGCAATTTCATTTTCTGAAATATTCCTCATTTCGGCGGCAGATCTATAGATGTCTTTTATGTGAACCTTTGAATCGTCTGTTTCAAGAAATAACCGGGAGAGCGGAACAGCCTTCAGCGAGTGACGGATGGTTTCGTTAGGGGTTAATAAAGATTTTCCAAACGAGAGATAGTGATCTCTTTCAATTACGGGTTGTATAATCGGCAACTTGTTATTGACTCCATGAAAAATTACAGGCACTTTAATTCCCTTCAGCATTGCAAGAACTTCTGTAAAGGCCTTCACGCAATGTATAATCACCGGTTTGTGCAGGTCGGCAGCCAATTGCAACTGCGCCTCAAAAAATTGTAACTGGATGCTCCATTCGGTTTTGGTGAGTTTATCCAAACCACATTCCCCTATCGCTGCCAGGTTTTTACCATTGCCTATACTGCGGAGTTGGGCCATTTTGTTTTCAGCATCGTTCAGCCACCAGGGATGCAGCCCTGCACTTACGAGACGATCATTGGGCATTTTGAGGAAGTTGCCGGAAATATTTTCTATAGCGGATACTGCTGCATCGGGTTTATAAAAATGTGTATGAATATCGATGTATACCATGAGTAATTACACAACAAGCAATCAAATCTATTTCATGCAATGCGAAAATAGTTCAATTGGTTCAGCCGCAGATTCGCAGATTAAAACAATCAATCTGCGAATCTGTGGCTGAATAATATTTTTTACCTTTCCCATAAAATGCCCGTTAACAGGAATGCATTGATCCGGTATCGCACTATAGATAAATGTCTTCAAAACCGCAGGCGAAAATGGACAATTGATGATCTGATCGAAGCTTGTTCCGATGCACTGTACGAATATGAAGGAATTGATAAACCCATCAGCATGCGCACTATACGGCTCGACCTGAATGCAATGCGGAGCGAACAGTTGGGTTACAATGCTCCTATTATTGTGGTTGATAAAAAATACTATACTTACGAAGATCCTACCTACTCTATTACCAATATTCCGTTAACAACGCAGGACCTGAATATATTGCAGGAAGTGTCGAACCTGTTGCGCCAGTTCAAAGGGTTTAACCACTTTAATGAAGTGAGTGAAATGATCAGCAAGCTGGAGGATAAGATTTACAGTGAACAGCACCATCAGTCGCCGGTGATTGACTTTGAAAAAAATGAATTGCTTACCGGGCTTGAATGGCTCGATCAATTGTACAAATTCATCATAGAGCAAACAACCATTGCAGTTACCTATCAGTCGTTTAAGGCGAGGGAGCCGGGTGAATTGATCATCTACCCCTACCTGTTAAAAGAATATCGCAACAGGTGGTTCCTGCTTGGTATGCATAAAAAAGATAAGCAGCTACTCACGCTGGCGCTCGACCGTATACAAAAAGTTGAACCGCTGCCGCAGGAACGATACAGAGAACAGCTGGATTTTAACGCGGCTGATTATTTTAAAGACATCATTGGCATATCGCGCAACAACCAGCAACCTGTTACTGTATTGTTCTGGGCCGATCATCACCAGGCGCCTTATATAAAAACCAAACCGCTGCACCTTTCGCAGCAACTGGTTGAATCTGAAAAGGACGGGTTTTTATTCAGCATCAAAGTAATTCCAAACCTTGAGCTTGAGCGGGAGTTGCTGGGTTTTGGAGAAGGCGTAAAAGTTGTAGCGCCGGCTTCGCTGGTGAAAAAATTAAAAAGGCGTACTGAGAGAATGTTTAATACCTATAGTGAGGATGAATAAATTATAGGTGGTATTGTGTTGATTGCAAAGTCGGTTAGTTTAAGATTACTACGCCCAACCTTTTTATTTCATTCACCGCCTGTCGGTCAGACCGCCTCGGTATTCCGCACACAGGGCTCAACCGGGGCGTGCGGTCTGACCGATGCCCCCAACATCAATGTTTCAGAAACATTCTGTAGTCTTGGCGTTCTTTCGAGATTTACCGGTGTTCCATAAAATTATTTTTCCAATTTCATATAAAAACCGCCGCCGGGTGCCATGTTTATTTCATAGCTATCGCCCTTTTTAATTTTTGTAGTTTCTATCACATAATCCGCCGGATACTTTTCAGCATTGATGCCGTCTTTGCAGATGGTGGCTGTATATTCAACGCCGTCGTCTAAAAAGTCGAAACCAATATTTACTTTTCTTGCTTGCCAGTTGGTCATAGCCCCTATATGCCATTGTGCCCCTTTTTGCCGGGCGGTAACAATATAGTTGCCAACGCTGGCGTCAAGCACTTTTGTTTCATCCCACATAACAGGTATGCTGCCGAGCACTTTCATAAACGCCGGCTCCATCATTCCCTGCGAAGGATTACCAGCAAAGAATTGTATTGGGCTGTCGAACACCGTGTACATTGCCAGTTGATGCATGCGCGTTCCATAGCTCATTACCATATCTCCTGCTGCTCTGAATGTTTTTTTAGTGGCATTGTTTAAAATGCCCGGCTCATAATCCAATGAGCCTGCCAGCATCCTGATGAAAGGTATGAGCAGATCGTGATCGGGTGTTACACGTTCAGACCAGATATTAAATTCAGAACCCAGCACTGCTTCGCGCGCAACGGCGTTGGGATAGGTGCGGTTAAATCCTTTGGGTGGATAGGAGCCATGGAACATGATCATAATTTTATGATCGGCGCAAGCCTGCGCAATGCGGTAATGAAAGTTTACAGCCTTCTGGTCGTCGCGATCTATAAAATCGGTCATGATAAAATCTACTCCCCATTTATTAAACTGCGTAAGCGCGCTGTCCAGTTGCTGGTTAAGCGTTCTGCCCAATGTCCACATCGCAATTTTTACACCTTGCTGTTTTGCATAGGCAACAAGTGTGTCCATATTAATTTCCGGCACTACTTTAAACAGGTTGTTGTTGTCGCTCCACCCGGCATCCATCATAATGTATTTAATGCCGAACTGCTTTGCAAAATCAATATAATACTTGTAAGACGCGGTGTTTCTGCCGGCCTTAAACGGAACATTGAACAGGTTTACATCAATGATCCATTCGTCGGTTATATTTCCAGGTTGTATCCAGCTTGTTTCCGCGACGCGCGATGGTGCGCCCAGGCGGTATACGATATCGTTAGAAGGCAATCGCCGGTCTTCTTCGGCAATCATCATAATACGCCAGGGGAAGGAACGACGTCCTTTGGTGCGGGCTATATAGTCCGCTTTTTTTGAAACACTCACAAAAGAGTATAGGCCTTCAATGCTTTTTTCTTCCAGCGGATATGCAGCAAATGTGCTTCGCAACGCTGCCTTGCCGGTGCCTTTAACAAACAGCCCCGGGTAATCTTCCAGGTCTGATTCAGTAATGGCGATTTTGGGTTGCTGCCCGGGCACTACTAAAATGGGCGAGTATGCAATGGAACTATCCGGGAAGTCGGCAATCTTCGAAAATTTGTAATTGTGTTCAAAGCTGGAATTGAACATGTCTTTTTTCCTGTCGAGATCGGGGTACCAGGCGGAGGGATTGCCGGCAAAGTTAAAAAGCGCTACTTCATCTTTTACAATGATGGAGTCTTTAAAGTCCGTTTGAATCCTATAAGCCACACCATCGTCGTATACCCTGAAGATTACTGCGAAGGATTTTTTGAACTGAATGCTCAATTGCTGGTAGATGTCTGGAATAACTTTTCTTTTTTCGGGTACGGGTGAAAGGAGCTGGTCCGCTACTTTGGTTTTTTTTACAGACTTTACCCGGAGGTCATCCGACAGCGCGGGACCGTTCAAGAGGAGCATATCAATGACTGCATTGGATAACAGCGCTTGCTGTTTGTGGTATACGCTATACTGCAATTGACTTCCTGCCCATATTTTTACTACGATATTTCCGGAAGGTGAGTTTACTGTAAGTGTGTCGGCTGCTCTAAGCGTGATGCAGGAACAGATAAAAAATATTATCAGAATGAGATTGCGGCAGCTATATCCGGAAGTTGTCATATACAAGCAGGGGTTGGTTATGGAATACCTAAAATACAAAAAGAGTCCATATCAAAATACGATACGGACTCTTGTTAGGCCAAATCTGCGCTTATTATGATAACAATTGCTGCCTGAACCCTATTGAGGGAATAGCGAGGCTGGTTTCGTTCACCACATGCTGATTAACGATGTCCGCTATTGTCATAGGCGCATGCAGTACTGTGTCAAACCCCAGGTGATCGGATAGCCGCTGCGCTTTGGGGGCACTGAGTTTCCCAAACTCATACCGGGCTATCATCCTGCCTTTTCTCATCAACGCATGATCAATCATACTCAAATGGCTGTTAAAAGTGCAGATGATCTGAACATTCAAGCAATCGCTCAACAAACCATCGCTCAGGTTCAGCAGGTTCGAAACCGAAGAGCCATTGTTTAACTTCCTGTCCATCATAATATTTTCTGCATCTTCTATTACCAGCACAGCATTAGGATTATCGAGCAACAGGTCAATAAACTCAGGATTCATGAGGTTACCCGTAACCGAAGGGCTCAAAAACAAAACCTTCTTTTGCAGCGAGCCAACCAGGTGCCGCAAATAAGTTGTTTTGCCTGTTCCCGGCATACCATGCAACAACACAATACCCTTGTTGTTTGGTTTATTCAACTGCTCCCGTATCAGTTTGTCTACAGCAATAAAATCATCGTTGTAATACAAATTCAGGTCAAGTACCGTTGGTTGTATAGGCAGAGATTTCAATTCCAGGTAACTGTTGTTATAAGAAATGATATTGATCTCAAAGTCCTGCTTTTTTTCAGGCAGCCTGAACTGGCTCAGTTCTTTTACAAGATTATCTGAAAAATGGTATCGCCTGTTCGGAAACAATATTTTGGCATAGTGCGCCGACAGTTCTATCATTACCCTATTGTCCAACACAAATATTGTTTTGTAAAATTGCTGCAAACCTTCACTGTGGTTGTAAAAGCAACTCTGGTATACGTCCACAATGCTGTTCTTCAAATTTGTATCAATATAAGCATAGGCGTTTGTTATGTTTATATCCTCTACAATAGTAGCGCAAGGTATTTTGTTAAACCTGTGCAGGTAAAATGCCTTCAGCTCTAAGTAATATTGATCAAATATTGAAGTCGTTCTTTTATTAAACAGCATTGCAAAAAAGCTTTGCATTCTTGCCTTCAGTCGCGTATTATTAAAAATTACTACAAAGGCAATTGTCAGTAATATCACTATTCCGTTCATAAAATACTTTTTAAGTTCAATTAGTTAATAAGCTGTCAGCCTTCAGCGATCAGCCTTCAGTCATCGGTGAGGCATTCATCGCATATAGAAATACAGGTTGTTGAATTCCGTCGTCTCCATCGCCCCCATCATCTTCATGCCCCATCCTCCCAGTCTTACTGCACCACTTTATTAGCACAGCTTGAGCTGGCAAAAGCCTCCGGTTTTGCTTTAAAAGCGAAGCCTATTCCCATAATGTAGCCCATTGCTTCTTTCAAGGCATCGTTGCTTTTGAAGTTCGGGTTTGTATTAATGTCCGCATGCACTTCCATGTCTACACTAAACCTTGAAAAAATATTGCACAACGCATAGGCGATCTCAATACTCTTTCCTACTTCTACCAGCATTCTTTGCTTAATGCTCATTTTCTGTTGGGTAACTTCATTGTGTATATACATGAAACCGCCCTTGCCTTTGCGGATGAAAACAATCACGGTTGCAAACTCAGTTTCTTTGCTCTTTACCTGGCTGTCTGTACCAATGCATACCTTCAGGTCATGCCCTGCTTCACGTTCGCGCATCAATACATTTGTTACTTCCTCTGCAATAGGAATGCGAATTCTTTCGCCATTCAATTTCCTCCATTGCTGTGCCTGTTCCATTGGTTTAGGTTTAAATAGTTACTCTTGTTTAATTATATCCAGTATTTGCCGGAGCGATTTGTTTTCATATACATTCACTTCGGTATGCTTTTCTGTTTCTTTTTGTTTCCACCACCTGTGGTTGTACGGACTACCAAGCGCTTTGATCATTCTTTTGCGTAAATCCTTCCGGTCAATGTGATTTCTTAATTGCATAATTTGCGATTCAAGCTCCGCATCTTTTTTTCTTATCTTATCAATGATATTTGGTCTCACCCTTAATACAAAACGCCATGGTTCAGCAAAAACAAATCGCTTAACAGGTTGCATACTCCATTTTTCCGTTCTGTATTCAACACGAAATAATTGTTGTTCAAACTCAGTAAACCCTAACTTTTTGAAATGTTGTTCGTCAGGCTCTAACAGGCATTGACCTTTTACTACATACTTTTTTCGCCCAAATCTTCTACGCTTTACCATAAAATCTTTCCGGTAGCTCCAGTCGTATGTATTGATTTTATCAAGAATGCCTTGGAAAAACTCAGCTTGTTTGCCTCTGGCCACATCGTCTTTTAATACAAAAAATCGCTTCCATCCTTTTTGTACGGGAGGAGTGAGTGGCTCCCAACCTAGGTTCCGTTTTAAGTAACATAACTCTGCTTCTCTTTTATGAATTTGTATTAGCTGTTTGTCAAAGTCTTCATATTGCATTCGCTTCTTCTGCCTTGCAGAACGCAACCTGTAGGAAAGAATTTCTTCCCCAAATGTTTTAATGAGTTTTGTGTCCATAACGAAAATTTTTTGTTCGTTCGAAAACTGTTGTGCCATTGCACATTTTCTTTTACTATTATGGACCGTAGATTCTTTTTCATTCTTTTATTTTTTGCATGAGCTACAAGCAACTCATATGGTGGACAAAGCAGGACTCGAACCTGCACTGTCCCGGCTTCAGCGGGATGCTCTACCATTGGAGCTATTTGTCCGTTTGTTTCCGATCTTTTTTTGCGGATGAAGAAAGGCTCGAACTTCCATCTCGTTGCTTAACAAGCAACCGCTCTGCCATTGAGCTATTCATCCATTTTGCTGCGCCTGATGCAGTTGCAAATCGCATTTGTTGGCCCGCAGGGACTCGAACCCTGAACTCCCGGTGTAAAAGACCGGTACTCTGAAACCTATTGAGTTACGAACCAATTTTTGTTATGGCAGTTGGTCGCCCCCGCTACAAAGTGCGGGGGAACTAACAACTGCTACCATGTAACATCTTTTCTCATTGGATAAAGTCGCATGGTTGTGACAGCTAACAGTCTCAGTCAAACAGCGCTATTGCATTTGCAATGTGCTGTGGCGATGCTAAGCCATCATTGGTTGCGGCTATAAGATTCGAACTTATATCTGAAGCTTATGAGACTTCTGAATTGCCATTACTCTAAACCGCATTTTATGTTGACCCGGCCGGACTCGAACCGGCAACCTTTAACGTATAAGGTTATTGCTCTCACCAGTTGAGCTACAGGTCAATCTTATTGTTGGCCTAACAAGATTCGAACTTGTATCTCTGCGTTCGTAGCGCAGTGTTCTGATCCGTTGAACTATAGGTCATTGGTTGACTTTGGGGTTCGAATCCTATTCTCCACGTTCACAGTGTGGCGCTTTACCAGCTAAGCCCTGCCTGCCGGCAGGCAGGTAAAGCCAACATTTTGTTACCAGAGCTGGATTCGAACCAACATCTCCAACGTCAAATGCTGGAATGCTGCCATTGCACTATCCGGTAGTTTGCGGTTCGGTGGATTGTTAACCCCTTGCAGCTTACCTGCTAGCTGGTAAAGCTGCAAACGAACCGTACGTAGTCTGTATGAGAGTCGAACTCATATTACAAGAATGAAAATCTTGCGTCCTCAACCATTAGACGAACAGACCATTTGGAAAAGCATCCCCGTTGTGCATCTCATTCCGCTTGCATCGGAACAAACTGGGAATGCTGTTTCCCTCCCTTTTCTGCACCTAATAAAGTAGCCCCTCTCAATCTCCTCCAAGGAGGGAGACCATCCTGGCACAAGGCCAGCTTTTCAGAGAGTATCATTTTTACAATTTTGTTGTAATAAAAAGCCCGGTCGTTTTTTTCGACCGGGCTTTTGCATAACCTGCTGCGCACAGATCATGTATTAATACATTCCGGTCGTATATGTTTACACTCATCATCATTACCTATGGACACAATATTCCTCCGCTCCTGCACATACCATTTGCATATGAGTAATGATGATGTTTTAGTCAACATCGTTTTACTAAATCGTTTATGTCGTAACTGCTTCAGCATATTAAATTCTTAGCCTCACCCCTGCCCCTCTCCAAAGGAGAGGGGAAATAAAAAACCCCGCGGTTCAGGCGGGGCTTTTATATTCAGTGAGTTCGTTTTTAAACTAATCAACAGCATTATATGCCCCGCAAACTGTATAGCCCACCTCAGGACTTAAGCAGTTTAATGATTTGATATGTATAAACCGTGTGCGTTGCATATTTGCTGTTTTGCGAGTGCAAAGGTTGAACGATTTTTTTTACAATGCAAATTTTTTGTCGAAAATTTTTAGAAAATATTTGTGAAGTGTTTTAAAATTCTATTCCGTCAACATTAACTCCTGTAATATACCAGTAACCTGTTTCACCATTCCGTTTCATGTTCACTACCCAATTGCCCGACAATAAAAGAGCACCGGTTTTTGATGATGCTTCTGCATTATAACTTCCGGTGGCCATGCTGTCGCTGCCCTGCACAGTGCAAGAAGTGCAGGTAACATCCGTCCATTCCAGCTCTGTGTAACGTGCTTTAAAATCGTTTACATGTTGTTTGAATGCATCTATAGAAAGAGGGTGATGATCATTCAATCGTAAATTTTCTTTGCAAAAATAATGGGTCCATTCCATCCCGTCTTTGCAAAGTATTTGCTTGATGCATTCATTGGTAGCCATCCTGCCGTTATCGTATACAGGGTCGGGATGAAATTCATCATAGATAAAATTGGTCGTCATGCCGGGAATATGCATGTCGTCCATCTCATAGTCAAATAGCTCTTCAATTGTAAACCTGTATAATTCCCGAACGGTGATGTTAGGGCTGCAAACATCAAGCGTGATATGATATCGGCATAGGTGTTCCTGCAGCTCTTCCCACCTGGCGTCCAGTTCGCTTTCGGGTATTTCGGCAACCGGCTTAAAAAATGCAGGGCGGCCTATTTTATCAAACACCTTAATATACTTTGGATTTTTCGACTGTTCTTCGAAAGCTATAATGCGGTTCAGAAATTCATTTTCCATTTGCGGCGGCAGTGATTGATTGCTGTTTTCCGAAAACCTGGCGCCGTTCTCCAGCATGAGTTTCATTTTCAGAAAATCGTTTTCGGCTTTTAAACGCTCTTCTTCGCTGAGGTGAGAATAATTGTCTGCCATAGGTTAGTTTTAATATGTTTTGAAGTTAAGGAATATATGTAACGATATGCCTGAGGTACAAATAAAATTTTATAGTTAAATATCAATGAGACTTGCCTTTCTTTTCAGCCAGGTTTTTCCAATAACGCTTTGGCATATGTTTGATATGAAGTTTCAGATTTTTGCGGGCGGCAATATTGACGCTCGCAAAGTATTGCTGCCACAGTGTTTGATACAATTCTTCTTTTTCATCGTGAATAGAAAATAGTTGTGAATTGTCTGTAGTCGCTTCACTGAAATCCATTTCAATTGCTCCAACTTCAGTAAGGTCATAATACATCCCGTATTTCCGCCGGGTGTCATAAATCAGCCAGCGCTGATCCGCATAGCGTTCCCTGAAATGTTTAACAACCAGTGGCAGTACGTTAAAGTCGGGCTGGATCATTGCGTAGTATAGTCCGTCTTTGGTTAGCTGAAACCGCACAAAGGCTTCCATGCGGTGCTTTTCACGATGCACTTTTTTACTGGTTTGCTGCAGCATCAAAACATCCTTGTTGCTGTAATCGTTTTCGATAGCGCTTTTATTTTTTAAAGCGTATTGAGCATATCGTAAAATATAATCCTCAATGCCTGCGATCTCGGATAGAAATGAGCAGTATACCTGCCCGATAGCCTGGCGCGATAATTTTTCCTGCAGCCTTGTCCATACTCTTTCCGCTTTTTCTGCTGAGGTATGTACTATATGTGTTTTACCAAACAAGCTTGCTGCCGATCCTTCTTTTACAATAGAAGGATCCTTTAATTTATATTCATACACTTCAAAAATGGCAGTAAGCAAACCTTCAAAACTGCCATCATATACCATTGGGATCATCAAAATAAAGTTAACTGGGGACTGAAATTGGGTTGGTACTTGCTGTTGTTTGCAGAAAGTATAAATTGTTTGATTTGCTGCGGCAGCCAGTTTTTGCGCTCAAAACCGCCTGTACAGGTAATAAAATATTTTGCGCGACTTACTGCCACTCCTATTTTTTTTAAATGTTCCCAGCGCAAAAAGCTGAACTTACGTGCTGCGCAAATTTTTTGTGCAGACTGTATTCCAATACCGGGCACGCGTAGGATTAGGTTATAGTCTGCTTTGTTTATATCTAAAGGAAAAAGATGCATATTGCGAAGCGCCCAGTTGAGTTTGGGATCTATTTCCATATCGAGCAAAGGATCGTGCGTTGTAACTATTTCGTCCACACTGAAGTTATAAAACCGCATCAGCCAATCTGCCTGGTAAAGACGGTTTTCCCTGATCATAGGAACGGGGGTGCCAATAGCAGGCAAACGATTATCGTTGCTAACAGGTACATAACCGGAATAATATACTCTGCGCAATTGCATCTTCTTGTAAAACTGATCGGCCATCCACAATATCTGTAAATCATTTTCAGGTGTTGCGCTAACTACCATTTGCGTGCTTTGACCTGCAGGCGCAAACATTGGTACATGTTTCAGTTTTTTCTTTTCGTCGTTGTGCTTAATGATCTCGTTTTTTATATAGCGCATCGGTTGAATCATGTCCTGTCTTTTCTTATCCGGAGCCAGCAATGCAAGACTTTGTTCCGTAGGCATTTCCACGTTCACACTTAACCGATCTGCATACAAACCGGCCTCGCGCATGAGTTCGTCGCTGGCGCCGGGAATGGTTTTTAAATGGATATAACCATTGAACCGGTGTTCCGTTCTCAGCTTTTTTGCTACCAGTACCAATCGCTCCATTGTGTAGTCGGCATTGGTGAAAATGCCGGAGCTGAGGAACAAGCCTTCTATATAATTGCGGCGATAAAAGTTGATGGTAAGATCTATTACCTCCTGAACAGTAAAAGCCGCGCGTTTGGTATCGTTGCTTTTCCTGCTTACACAGTAAGCACAATCATAGATACAATGATTGGTCAGCAAAATTTTTAATAAAGACACACAGCGTCCATCTTCGGTGTAGGCGTGGCAAATGCCGTTGCTTGCATTGCCAAGTCCTTTGTTATGATTTTTTCCGGTCGCTGCCACTGCTGGCGCAGCTTACATCGTATTTGGCAGCATCTGCAAGGATAGAAAGTTTTTCAAGAATACGGTCACTCATCACTCATTCTTTTATTTTAGTATATGCATTTGCATATAACTTGATCGTTACATAATTTTTATATGCAAAAGCATATAATTTTTCCTTCCTGAGAATAGAAGTTTGACTTCCCGATATTTTCAAAACAACTTCCCCTGTTCGCCCGGTCTCCTGAAAATAGTGGTATCCAGTTCATAGCGATCTTCATTCATGTGGTATAGCTTGCCATATTTTTTGTACTGCTGCGCAATAATCTGGGCTACGGGCCCTTCACCCCGCATCCGCAACCCCCATCGGGTGTCGTTTACTTTTCCGTCGTGACTTTGCTCAATCAAATGCCATACTTTGTCTGCCCTGTCGGGAAAGTTTTTATACAACCAGTCGTGAAACAATAGTTTAATGGCTCCGTTCAATCGAATAAAAGTGTAAGCAGTAAAAGTAGCGCCGGCGTCGGCAGCCGATTTCATGATGCGTTGCATTTCATGATCGTTCAATCCTGGTATCATGGGTCCCATCATAATGCCCATTTTAATACCGGCATTGCTCAGTTCTTCAATTACCCTTAACCGTTGTGTAGCAGTGGCGGTCCGGGGCTCCATTACGCGGCGCAGTTCTTCATTAAAAGAGGTAATGGATACCATGGCTGTAACCAATCTTTTCTGCGCCAGTTGCTGCAACACATCTTTGTCTTTTATGATCCAGGCGTTTTTAGTGAGTATGCCTACCGGGTGATTGAATTCATTGCATACCTGCAACAGCCCTCTGGTTAAGCGGTATTTTTGTTCTGCCGGTTGATAACAGTCGGTATTGCCACTTACCATAATAGGCATTACCTCCCATTTGGGATGCATGAATTGCTTGCGCAACAATTGCGGCGCATTCATTTTTACAATGATCTTTCGTTCAAAGTCAAGCCCGGCGCTATAGCCCCAGTATTCATGCACATTGCGGGCATAACAATAGATGCAGCCATGTTCGCAGCCCGCGTAAGCATTCATGCTGTATGCCATTCCTACGTCGGGGCTGTCAACCTTGTTTACAATTGTTTTAGACTGCTGTTCTAAATATTGAGTGGGACTGTTGATCTCACTCCAGTCATCTATCCCTTCCACATGCTCGCGTGTGATCTCGTCTTTTAAAAACCGGTTTTTTGTATTGATCTGTGCGCCACGTCCCTGAAGGTATTGGCTCTCTTCGTCTTTTTTAGTAGCAGATACTTTATAGTGATCTTGTTGTAGTTTGCTGGGCATAAGTTTTCTTTTGAACCACCAGGACACGAAGGCACAAAGTTTCACTTAGGATACTTTATTCAGGTGTCTGGCAGGTATTTTATAAAATCATTCGTTTTATTCCGTCTTTCATCAAGGGTACGTGGAAGTTGAAAATGAAGCCGAGACGATTTGCTGTAAGTTTTAAATAACTTAATAATTGAGCTTCCCATACAGGATGATGGTTCTCTTGCGCTTTCAGCTCCACTACTATTTCGTCATCAACCAGAATGTCGATTCTCAATCCTTCATCTATTTTTATTCCATCATAAATTATTTCGACCAATTTTTGTTTGACAAACTTTATGTTTCTCTTCCGTAGTTCATGGCAAAAACACTTTTCATATACACTTTCCAGCAGCCCGGGTCCTAATGTTTTGTGAATAGTGAAAGCAATATTTACGAGTTGTTTTCCAATAAGTTCTTCTTTGCTTGATAGTGGTAGAAATGTGTTTGACATGGTTTATTTTTTGAACGTGAAATAAGAGCATTGTGCCCCTTTGTGTCTCTGTGCCTTGGTGGTTCCGTATTCAAAACAACTCCCCCTGCTTCGTCATCACCGGTAAATTCTGGAACTCGAACCGCTGAGCAATCTGGTATGCTTTTTCGCCCACACGTCGTTTCAGCAGCAGCATGCTGTCTGCAATAAAGCGCCCGGTGAAATGCCTGTTGCTGTATTCGAGCCAACCTTTTTCGTATTGCCAGGGCAGCAGCTTACGGGCAATGGTGAGATGCGGTTCGGTAATAAAATGCGGTTTGTTATCATCGTCCAGCTTCATCAACCGCTGTGTTTCGCTGCGTATTTCTTTCACCAGGTTTTGCACCGGTATTTTTGACAGCACGTTTATATAAATGGTATGTGAAGGAAAGCTGCCATAGTCTTTGAGTTCAAGCTTGAACGCGGGGGCACCCATGGCAACCACTTTCAGCCTGTTGATGATCCTCGCCTCCATCAATTCATACTGCACAAAATTTACCAGCGTAATATGAGGCTTGCCCCAACGCGCGTGATCGGACTGGTAAGTAGCAGAAAATGCTTCCTTCACCTTCATAATTTTATGCCACAACTCTTCGGGTGGACTTAGTACCAGCAGGTATTCGTTGATGTTATATCCCGGCAAAGTATTCCTGATATCTGTTTTCATATTTGTTTTTTTTATTGATTATTGTTTCACTTTTCAACCCATCCGACTGAAGTCATCCGGCCAGGCTTTCACTTAAATTCAACACTGCCACCTCCTTGTATTTTTCATAATAATGACCGTACTGTTTTCGGAGCAGCAGCAATTCTTTTACGCCGAATGTTGCTGCAAATTCTTTTTGTGAAAATTCCCAAATGGCTTTTTCAAAAAGTTCGGGCGAAAGGTTTTTGGCAATCGTCATATGCGGATGGTTAACAAACTTCGGCGGCGGGCAATGGTATTCCTTTATATAGGAAGCGATTGCCTTCAGCCGCTGAGCAAGCTCACGGAAGGGGTCAGGGTTTTGTACCCTCAGGAAAATAGCCCGCCCCGGAAAGCCGCTGTAGTTGTTGAGCTGCACAACAAAGCATTCCTGTTCGGCAACGGCACGCTGCATCCAACGGATAAGCGTATCCTCCATCCGATCCATTGCTACAAAATTGGATACGGTAATATGAGGTTTTGTTTTGGCTGCCAGCGGTTGATTGTATTTCCCTGCAAAGGCCCGCTTAATTTCCATTACCCGCTCGTAAATTTCCCTGCCCGGAGACGCGATCAGCAAATATTCGAATAGCGATGACCGTGAGCCTGTAGTTAAATAATCCATGTTCACAAACTTTATCCCTAAAACTTTTGATGTCCAAATATTTTAGTATAAATTTACTAAATAAATTAGCAAAACAAAAAACAAATTATATGGAAGGAGAAGTTTTTTATAAACCCACTTACCGCGGTTCAAAGCAATTCAACCAATGGGATGTTGACCATGCTGAGGCTACTGGCTTTGGCGCAGCAGCCGACGATTATATGGAAAGGGGTATTGATCTGAATGAACAATTGATCCGCAACAAACCTGCTACTTTTTTAATGCGGGTGGGTGGCAGCTCTATGCAGGATGCGGGTATCCATGAGGGTGATATTATAATTGTAGACCGATCCGTGAAAGCTATAAGCGGCAAAATTGTAATTGCAACGTTGAATGGAGAGATGTTGATACGTCGTCTGGAAAAGACATTTAATAAAACAAGGTTGATACCGGAATGCGCTCACCTGTCGCCTATTGATATAGATGTTTCCTGCGCAGATTTTTCGGTATGGGGTGTGGTTGTCTATTGCATACATTCGTTATAAAGGGGCATGCATTTATAGTTAACCAGCCTGCGCTGCTGTTAACAGTACATTGGCTCCGCATCGGGTGGTATGCGTGCACGTAAGTTTTTAAAGACAACGGATTGTTTTTTGTCTAAAAAGAAAAACATTCACCCGGCGTGTTACCAGTCAAATTACAACGTGTATGGTATTGTATCTTTTTAATAGAACCACTTTGTGTGGCATCGAAAAACTTTAGAAATGAAGTCGTTTTATCAGGAGCAGCTTTTAAAATATTTTCTACGTATGCCCGGCCGTTATAGTATTTTTTCTGTCTTATCTGTAAAAACGCGCACTTTTGGTGTAATGGTTACTGTATAATAACTTTTAGTGCTTTCTTCTATTTTATAAATCGTTAAAACAATGTAGGTTGCATACAAATTAGATCTGGCCCAAGTTCTACCAAGCTCATAGAGAGATTAACAACATAAACAATCGTTTAGTATGAAACCAAAAAAAAACGATTGTTTGTTGCATGCGAACTTGAGCCAAAGCGAACCGTTAAACACTTTAGGCCAATCATTCATAAGGCAAGCTGCTTTGAAAACAACACCTGTGAATGGTTATTTTGCTAATTTGTGTTGTACATCTTTGTTCTTTGTACTGTCGTTGCTAACTCAATCTGTTTATGCACAAACGATCAATGAAAACCTGCTAACCTGCAACACTCCTACTAACTGGGTAGACGGTAGCGGCCCGCCTGTATCAATTGTAACCGGCACCATGCCGGATCATTCTCCTCTCACCAATCCTCAACAGTGGACCGGAAACTTCGGAATTAATACTGCCAGCGTAGCCGGTACTGCCAACATCATTGATGCAAATACCACTAACTTCGGTAGTTTCAATTACCTGCTATCGGTATCGGGTGGCACACGGGTTACTGTTCAAAGTACTACGGGCCAAATTCCGGCCGGCTATTTCGCCGGGTTCATTATCAGGAATACGGCCATCCTTAATGTAAACCTGCTGGGCACTTTTGCCATCAAGACTTATCTCGGCAATACCTTACAGGAATCCATAGGGGCAGGTTCCGGCCTTCTTACTGTAAGTTTGGTTAACTCCGGCGGCAAAAGCCTTCTGGGTTTCGTTACCGGCAAGCCTTTTAACCGGCTGATGCTTGAGCAAAGGCAAACCGCGAGTCTTGGAACGGTAGCAGCCACAGAAATTTATAATCCTGTAATTGAAAAGTTTTGTGTCCAAACATCAGCCGACAGTTGTAACGTTAATGAATACTGGAACAACCCACGCTTTCCTGTATATATTAATCCTGCAAATACCGGTATCTCTACTACGGTAGTGTGCACAGGTTGCGAAATAAGGAATGCGGGCAATGCAATTGATGCCGATTCCAGCAACTATGCTGAAATATATATACCCGGATCTTTAGGTTCCAAAGGATCGCTTTCGGTAAAGAATGCAAAAACCATTTACAATGCGGGCACTTTTGCAGGCTTCGAAATAAACGACATGCGTGCGCCCGGCACTGCGCTCAGCGTTACTCATACTATTATTACCTATTTGAATGGTGCTAAACAGGATAGTGTTGTAACCAGCAACGGGCTGATAGGAGGAACTGCGTTTGCTTCTAACGGTAAAATAATTACCGGGCTAAAAGCTACCAAAGATTTTGATGAAATAAGACTTACTGTATCGAATGCCCTGGCAGCAGGCTCTACCAATGCTATAAGGGTATATAGCGCGGTAGTAAGAAAATTTTGTGAAAACGATCTTAGCTGCAATACTCTTACAGCGCTCAAAATGCCGGAATATCCTGTATATGTGAATCAGCAACGTACCGGCGTTGATGCTGTAGCTTGTATAAACTGCTCTCTCGTCAATACTCAGAATATTGTAAGCGATACTGGATATGCAACACTTACAATGACAGGTACTGTTGGAGCCACCGCCTCCGTTGCAGTGGCAAATGCAGCAGAACCCTATCCCGCAGCGTCATTTGCCGGATTCGAGATCCAGTCTTCCACATTGTTGTCGGCCAGCCTTTTGGCCAATGTGAGTATATCTCTTTACAACAAAGGCACAGAGGTACAATCCGGTACGGGCGATGCATTGCTTGCGGGGGCGCAAACTTCTCTTGTAAATACAGCAGCTAACCGCCAGATTGTTGGAATCATCAGTCGCGTTGCTTTCAACGAAGTGCAATTAAAAATTAAGAATGTTGCAGGAGTGAATTTGGGTACTATTCAAATTTATATGGCCTATGTTCAAAAGCCCTGCACCAGCTCTCCTCTCTGTAACTTCAGTAGCATCGTTAACAATACCAGCAACGGCGCTGTTATTGATGCGGCTCAAACCGGAGTAAAAGGCGGCGTATGTGTTGCATGCAGCGTTAGCGGCCCTTGGGATGCAGTGTCTGAAAGCACAACTGATTATGCTCGGTTATACAATACCGGTACTGCCTTAATTGAGAATTCTTTAGCCGTAGCTGTGCCGGCATATACATTTCCTCCGGGTACTTTTGCCGGGTTCAGCGTCCGGAAAAATAATTTCGTGGTGGCTGCAAGTCTGTTTCAGTACTTAACCATTACTACTTATAACAATGGTATTTTGCAGGAAACAAAAAGCAGTAATTCCCTGATTGATTTACGCGCGTTGTCGCAGCTTGCAGGTAATGGCTCTACCGACATATTCATACCAGGATTTTATGCTACTAAACCTTTCGATGAAATTAAAATTACCACCGGGTCGCTGGCTACTGCTTTAGATCAGTATGTTGATGTTTTTGGTGCATATATTGATACCAAAGGATATGCCGCTGCGCTGAGCCTTGGCTGCATTATAACCAATGCTGATATGGCAGTTACCCAGGTACATTTGCCCGTAACCGGTAGTGTTGCATACAACGATAAAATCCAGATGGATTCTGTAGTATATGATTCCGTCGCTACCGTGCGCGAAGGGTATACTAACCCCTCCGCGGCGATGCCTGTAATACAGGAAGATGGATCTTACAGTTTTGTAGCCAATACAGCAGGCGTTTACCAATTCCAGGTGTCTGTTTGCTGGGGTTCCGACAGCAGTTGCGTTAGCGAACCTTTTACCATTACAGTAGTTGACAATGTGCCAAAGAGCGCAAAGAATCCGCCTGTTGTCAATACAGACATTGTTGCAACGGCTTATAATACTCCTGCTGTTATGAATGCTTTGGCTAACGATAATGCAGGCTCTCCGGCGTTGCAACTGGTTCCTTCTACCATTACCATTGCCGACCTCAATGGCAGTAGCGCTTCCGGCAATACATTCCGCGGAGGGACGGCTGTGATAGATATAACTACAGGCAGTATAACCTATACGCCGCCTGCCGGTTTTGAAGGTGTTGACACAATACAATATACCGTATGCGATAATGGCTCTGTGCCCCAGTGTGCCAGTGCCTATATTATTGTAAAGGTGTTGAGTGCAACAGCCGGCAACAGCGTAACTGCTGCAGACGATTATTACAAGGCAACTTTTGGAGCTGGTGTATTAACTGTAAATAAGGCGCAAGGGCTGTTGGCTAATGACAGCGATCCTGAAAGCGATAGCCTTAGCGTGGTGCCGCAGGACACCACCATCGCGGGGAAGGGAAAACTGCAATTAGCGACAGACGGCAGCTTTAGTTTTATCCCGGAGGCAGGGTTTAAGGGCTCTGTGGTAATACCTTATTCTGTATACGACGATGGTTCGCCTGTTGCCACGGCGGGTGGCTCTATCCATATAATGGTAAAAGCATTCGTGCCCGATTTAAAACCAACCATTGCAGTTGATCCGCCCGAAATACATGGTACTACCAATGTTGCGGTTATGATTGAAATAAAAGAAATAAATACAGTGCCAACCGAGGGGCTTATAACGGTATACCTTGTAAAAAATAAGCTGATGCCATTGCAGTTTAACTCATCTGCATCGGAGGTAAATGGTACAGCGGTGCAAAATTCATGGTGGACGGTAGACACAACTTCGAATGCCAACTATTATATTTTTAAAACCACGCAAAGCATCAGCGCCGGTGGTAAACATACCCTTGGGTTAACAGGTACATTCACACCCGGAGCGCTTAGTGGAAGAGTTAATACTACATGCAGCATTAGCCGGTTCAGCGGAGGGGAGGAAAATTCTTCTAATAATATAGCCGCTGCGCCAATTTACTTTTTTGAGTTCTAACCGTAACACCAAATCTTCTTGTTATGAAAAAACTACTTTTTATATGCTTCCTGTTATTCAGCTTAAATAAGCTGTCGGCGCAAATGGATACTGACCCTTCGGTAGATGATGCCTCCGTGTCGCCGAGCCCTGTAAGTGATGTAGGTTCTTCGTCCGTTATTACTTTTAACCTGAGTAATTCGGGGTTTGATAATATTTCAGGCGCAGATGCAGCAAACAAAGCGAACCTGGTGATTAAACTTTACAAATGTGTTCCCGATTTTACGGCACCTAATACTGCATTGGATGCGCTTTCTGGCAATGCTTTGGACCTTTTTGATTTTACTTACAATGCTGCCGATACGCAGTATACCGCTGTGCAAAAGTCTGGTGTACAAATGCAAACCTCTATGTCTCTTACGCCACCTACGTCGTATGAATTGAAAATTGACTGCAAAGTGGCGAAGTTGAGCGATGATTCAATAGGTGCACGGCTTACTATTACTCCGCCCAGTTCATCAACATCAAACCTGGAAAGCAACGATGTTGGTACTGCACTTACGCGCAGTTCCCTGGTGCTGCCTGTGCAACTGGCTTCGTTTACTGCAGTTGCGCGTAATTGTACTGTACAACTGGATTGGGTCACCATTACGCAGGAAAAGTTCTCGCATTTTGAAGTGGAAAGCAGTGTCGATGGTAAAAACTTCAGCTATGTTCAAACCGTTCAATCGAAAAGCAGTCATAAAAGTTCAGTGTACCAGCTTATAACCAACGGAGCGAATGTAGATACTTACTACCGTTTACGGATGGTTGACCTGGACGGTACATATGAATATAGTGATGTTTTAAAGGTAAAGAATGCATGTAATGCACCTGCTTTGAGCGTTGCCCCCAACCCCGTAACCAATAATGTTTTTACCATCAGGGGATTGCAGGCGCTTTCCGTAATTAAGCTTCTGGATATGAACGGAAAAACGCATCAAACAGTTCGCAATTCCGGACCTGTACAGCAAATAGATATGGGAAATCTTCCCGCAGGCATTTACCTGATATACATTTTGCAGAAGGATGAAATAATAAAAACGGTCAAATTATTAAAGAAGTAGATAGCTTAAAGCCAATAAGGCATCAACACTTAGTTAAGCGTCATGCAAATGTTGTCAGGCTTTGTGCCTTTTTAATGATTGCAAAACTTTTTTCGCAGGAGGTTGGTTACAAAAAAAGGCTGGTTCATAGGAACCAGCCTTTTACAATATTGGTAATGAGTTTATGCTTCCTGCGCGCTCATTTGCTTAGATTGTTTTTTACGCTCTTCTTCGTTCAATATCAGCTTACGCATGCGGATAAAGTTAGGTGTTACTTCAATGCATTCGTCGTGCTGTATGTATTCCATACACTCTTCAAGCGTCATCAAAGTTTTAGGCGCAATGCGGGTAGCATCATCGCTGCCGCTGGCGCGGTGGTTGGTTAACTTCTTTCCTTCGGTTGCGTTTACCACAAGGTCGCCCGGTTTAATGTGCTCGGCAATAATCTGTCCTGCATACACATCCTCTCCCGGGTCAACAAAAAAGGTTCCGCGATCCTGCAATTTATCTATTGAATAACCAGTAGTTTTTTCCTGGTTCTTCGAAAGCAATACCCCGTTGTTTCTTCCCGGAATGGGACCTTTCCAGGGCTTGTATTCGTTAAAGCGGTGCGCCATTACTGCCTCGCCAGTAGTAGCAGTCAGCATCTGTGTACGCAGCCCGATCAAACCCCGCGATGGAATTTCGAATTCCAGGTGCTGCATGGTTCCTTTGGTTTCCATCACCAGCATTTCACCTTTGCGGCGCGATACCAGGTCAATCACCTTGCTGGCAAACTCTTCAGGAACATCCACCACCAGGGTTTCGTAAGGCTCACATTTTTTGCCGTCGATGGTTTTAACAATTACCTGAGGCTGACCTACCGTTAATTCGTATCCTTCGCGGCGCATGGTTTCAATCAATATGCCCAGGTGAAGTATGCCACGGCCATATACCATAAAGCTGTCTCCGCTATCGGTATCGAATACACGCAGTGCAAGATTTTTTTCTGTTTCTTTCATCAGGCGGTCGCGCAGGTGACGGCTGGTAACAAACTTTCCGTCTTTACCATAAAACGGAGAGTTGTTGATGCTGAAAAGCATGTTCATGGTAGGCTCGTCTACGCTGATAACGGGCAGCGCTTCGGGAACTTCCGCATCTGCAATCGTATCTCCAATATTAAAATCTTCCAGCCCTACTACCGCGCATATATCGCCTGCTACCACTTCTGTTACTTTCTTCTTACCAAGCGCTTCAAATATATATAGTTCTTTTACCCTCGATTTTTTAATGGTACCATCTGCCTGCAACAATGCTATTGGCTGATTTTCCTTAATAGCGCCGCGGGTAACCTTACCTACCGCAATCCGGCCCAGGAAGGAAGAATAATCCAGTGAAGTGATCTGCATTTGCAATGGTCCTTCATTTACCTTAGGCTCCGGCACGTATTTAATAATGCCGTCCAGCAATGGGGTAATGTCTTCGCTGGGAGTGAGCGAATCATTGAACCAGCCGTTCTTGCCCGAGCCATAGAAAGTGGGGAAGTCAAGCTGCTCTTCTGTTGCATCGAGGTTAAAGAACAGTTCAAAAACCGCATCATGCACCTCATCGGGGCGACAGTTCGGCTTATCAACCTTATTAATAATAACAATGGGTTTAAGATTGAGCTGCAACGCCTTTTGCAACACAAAGCGGGTTTGAGGCATGGGGCCTTCAAACGCATCCACCAACAGGAGTACGCCGTCTGCCATTTTCAATACCCTTTCCACCTCACCGCCAAAGTCGGCGTGACCGGGGGTGTCTATCACATTAATCTTTACACCTTTGTATACCACGGAGGCATTTTTGCTAAAGATGGTGATGCCTCTTTCACGCTCCAGGTCGTTGCTGTCCATGATCAGCTCCCCGCTTTCCTGGTTTGCGCGGAATACATTGGTTTGATGTAAGATCTTGTCAACCAATGTTGTTTTGCCGTGGTCAACGTGGGCAATAATGGCGATGTTTCTAATCTGCATTGTTATTTCTTTAACTTCAATTTTAATGGCGGCAGCAATGCTAATTGTTGATAATGAGCACCAGGCCCAATTTTAAGCGTGCAAAGGTACTGCAAAACCCTGGCAGTGCAATGGTTTTCAAAAACTTAATTATTTGCTTATATTAAAAAAAACCTTGTAACGTGGTTGTAAGAAGAATATTATCAGAAATAAGCGTGTTTCTATACTATTTTTAAAAGCGCGGCTGCTAATTCCTGGTTATTTTTTGCAATTTACACGCATGGTTGAAGCCGAATTTCCCACACTCAATCCCGATCTTTTGCAACAACTGGTTCCGCCAACTGGTTTAAAAATGCCGTTCGGAAAATACAAGGACTATTATATATGCGATCTGCCCGTTTCTTATCTCGAATGGTTCCATAAAAAAGGCTTTCCAAAAGGAAAGCTGGGCATGCTGCTGGGAACGATGTACGAAATCAGGACCAATGGGCTGATGGCGCTGCTGGAACCTTTAAGAAAGTAAAAAATAGTCATATTTGTATGACCGGCGACACTTAAAAGCGCTTGCTGCATGACCACTTAATATAACTGATATGAAATCATCTTTTCTTTGTGTTTTTTTGATGCTGACCATTCAATCGTTCTCACAGGTAAATGAACTGTTTTCTGTGAAGAAGGATAGCACCGGCTTTGAGCTTACAGAAAAAGGAGCATCACTGCTGGCTTCGTTGCCGCTCAAATGCATCGACCAGGAATACCCTAATAAAACCAGCCATACGTCGGCCAGCGACAGCGATCATGTAATGACACCGAGGCAGCAGCACCCTGCTTTTTTCGGGTGCTTCGACTGGCATAGTTGTGTGCACGGGCATTGGATGATGATCAGGCTGCTGAAAAAGTTTCCACAACTGGCAGAAAGTGCCCGCATTCGCCATGCAATCAATCAAACCATAACGGCGGCCAATATTGCAACGGAAGTAAAATATTTTGAAGCGCCATTGGCCAAAGCCTGGGAAAGAACCTATGGCTGGGCATGGCTGTTAAAGCTTGATGCGGAATTGCTTGACTGGAACGATGAGGATGGTAAACGCTGGCATGCTGCACTACAGCCGCTTACCGAACTGGTGGTAAAACGCTGGATGGACTTTATACCCAAACAAACTTATCCCAATCGTACCGGCGTGCATCCTAATACTGCATTCGGGTTGGTATTTGCGCTCGATTATGCAAGAGCGGCAAAGAACGCTGCTTTTGAACAATCCATTACAGCACACGCAAGGCGATTGTATTTTAATGATAAAAATGTGCCGGCATCGTGGGAGCCGGACGGAGCCGATTTTCTTTCGCCGGCGTTGGAAGAAGCCGACCTGATGCGACGTATATTGCCTAAGCAGGAATTTCTTGCGTGGTTTAAAGCGTTTATTAGTCCTGCAGGGCTTCAGCACCTCACCCGTTTGCCAGTGGTATCCGACCGTACCGATTACCAGATCGTACACCTGGATGGTTTGTGTTTTAGCAGGAGCTGGTGCATGAAGGGACTGGCAAATGCATTACCCGCCACACATCCTGCGCGTAAGTTGTTGCTGCGATCTTCCGTAAAGCATTTATCAGAAGCCCTGCCGCATGTGGTAAGCGGCAATTACGGCGGAGAGCACTGGCTGGCAAGTTTTGTGGTGTATGCGTTGATGGATTAAAAGCTGTCAGCTATCAGCAATGAGTCGGCATCCATCATAAACGACAAACCAAAAACTTCAAACTTTCTTAGAATTTCGGGCATCCCAGCTTTTTCCGGTTGGGGTCAGAAGGTTTTTTGATGAATATCAGGGAGATTTCATTGCCACCGCGACTGTTGGAAGCCGTGTTGAGCGAAGAGTTATTCACATCGTAGCTGTAACCAATTCTCAGCCCTGCAAACTCAATTCCAACATAAGGAATAAAAGCGTCGCCAAAGCGGTACCACATGCCGGCATACAGGTTTGCGGGATAATCCCCGTCTTCATTTAAAGCAAAATCCAAAGCGCCGCCCAATACCGTTTCGGTAGCGCCCGCCTGCCGCTGGTGAATAAAGCTTCCATGAAAAGTGGTGATCCTGCCAATGGGCGCATAGCCGCCACCGTGAACAGTAACTCTTGGGTTAAGAACAAAATTTCCACCCATAAACGACTCTTTAGGGCGGTTAACGTGGTAAGACGAAACACCGAGGTAAAAATTATTGTAGCCATTCGTGCTGCCCGAGTATAACAAGCCCGCATTCACATCAAAATAATTGATAGCAACATTGTTGTTGTTGTTAAATACTTCCTGCGTAACTCCGGTAAATCCAAGCGAGGTTAATTCGTCTTCAAAATCTGCCTTTGAAATATCGAGGCGCTTGGCAGCATAAGTGCCCTGGAAGCCAACGGTGATGGTATGATACCCGTTTTCATCTAAAGCCTTATGATAGGCAGTAGAAAGCGATATGAAATTATTATTGAGGATCTTATTACCACTTTGGTCGTTCATCCCCATCACGCCAAAGCCCCATGTGTCGAATTCCGGGATCCTGTTTTGTAGTATGTTGAAATCTACCGACGCGGTGGCAGTAGTATAGGCGTTGTTAATAGTGGGCCATTGATTGCGATAGTTACCTGCCACGCGAAACGTTCCATCGAATTTACCCGTATAAGCGGGGTTAAGCGTAAGCGGAGACGAAAAGAATTGCGAAAAATGCGGGTCTTGTGCATAGGCAAACACACACACAGTCAACATCATCAATAAAGGAAGGATCTTTTTCATCCTGTTCAATTGTTTTTCAAGTTACAAATTATTGGACTAAGATTGAACTTTTGCACCAAACGCCAGGTCTCCGGCATCGCCCAAACCCGGAACAATATATCCCTTTGCAGTCAGTTCATCGTCAACTGCGGCGCACCACACTTTTACGCCTGGCTCTTCTCTGCGCAAAAACTCAATTCCCACCGTGCAGGCAACAGCAGCCACCACATGTATTTCGCGCGGTTTGCCCTCTGCCTTTAAAAACTGTATGGCTTTTACCAGCGACGCTCCCGTTGCCAGCATCGGGTCTGAAATAATCAGCACCCTGTTTTCCAGGTCGGGGCACGAAACGTACTCAATGTTAATTTCAAACGATCCGTCCCGGTGATGTTTCCTGTAAGCAGAAATAAATGCATTGTCTGCTTTATCAAAATAGTTCAGCAGTCCCTGGTGTAATGGCAATCCTGCTCGCAGGATCGTTGCAAGCACTGGCTGATCTTTCAAAATTTTGCATGCAGATATTCCCAGCGGGGTATGCACCTCTTTATCGACCCAGTCAAGATCTTTACTGATTTCGTAAGCAATTACTTCACCAATCCGCTCCAGGTTGCGCCTGAAACGCATCCTGTCCGCCTGAACTTCAACATCTCTCAGCTCAGCCACCCAATTGCTTACCAGCGAATGCTGCCCGTTAAAGTTTATAACCATATCGCCCCAGGTTTGGTTTCCAATAGTTCGGTGTAAATCAATAGTTTTACGCACAAATCTAAACGCTGCAAACTGTAATCTAAAATTTCTTTAATGATTTATAGAGCTATTGGCCTTATTAGAGGCAGTTCGTTGGACGGGCTTGATATTGCATACGTCCTGTTTGAAGAAAACGCCGGAAAATGGACCTTTGATATAATAGCTGCCGACTGTTATAAATATACTGAGGAGTGGAAACACAAATTAGAATCATCCGTACAGCTTAATGCATTGAAATACCAGTTGTTGGACGCTGATTACGGACATTTTATCGGCGAACATGCAAATGGATTTATTAACAAATATCAATTGCAGTACCAGGTACAGTTGATCGCCTCTCACGGGCATACTACTTTTCACCTCCCCAAACAAAAACTCACTGCGCAATTGGGCAACGGTGCCGCTATTGCGGCGCAAACGGGCTTGCCGGTAATTACCGACCTTAGAGCCATGGATGTTGCGTTGGGCGGACAAGGTGCGCCCATTGTACCTATAGGGGACAAGTTGTTGTTTGGCGATTACGATTTTTGCCTCAACGTGGGTGGTATTGCCAATATATCACATCATAGCGGAGAAGCGTATGTTTCGTTTGATGTATGCCCCGCCAACCGGGTGCTGAATTTATTGGCCAACGAGGCAGGATATGAATTTGATGAAGATGGAAACATGGCCCGGTCGGGTGTTTTAAATAGCTCGCTGCTGCAATTACTCAATAGTCTTGATTACTACCGGGAAGACTTTCCTAAATCATTACCCAACAGTTTCGGGAATGATATCATTTATCCTATTATTAAGGAGATACCAGCTTTTAGTGTGGCCAACGCATTGCACACCTATACAATGCATATAGCAGAACAAATAAAAAATTCAATACACGCTATTCAACAAAAAGCAGGTAATGGTCATTTGCAGGCGCCTGGTAAAATGCTGGTAACGGGAGGTGGTGCTTTCAATACTTACCTTATTGAAAAATTGCGTGTGCATATGGAAAAACTGAATATAGAACTGGTGGTGCCCGACGAAAAAATAGTGCAATACAAAGAAGCATTGATTATGGCATTGATAGGCGTGTTGCGCTGGCGCGAAGAAAACAACAGCATCGCTTCTGTAACGGGCGCCTCACGCGGCAGTATAGGCGGCGCTGTCTGGATGGGCGCCGAAGCCTGACAGGAAGCGGCTAAAATGAAAGCAACTCTTATTTTTCCGAAAACTTGTATTAACTTACCAAAGAGCAAACCATTTCTTCAAAATTTTTAGTGATGGCCGGTAAAAGCTTGTTGTATAAAAGGAAGATCGTTAAGCAATTGTATTTTGCCGGCCTGCTGTCGTGCGCCGAACTCAGTCAGAAAATTGAGAAAAGCCTTTCGCTTACTACCAAAATGCTGAATGAACTGATAAAAGAAGGCACCGTGGTAGAAACGGGGTATGCTCCTTCGAGCGGAGGACGGCGTCCGCTAACCTATTCATTAAAGCCCGATATACTCTACACTGTTGCAGTTGCGATGGATCAGTTCTTTACCCGCATTTCCATCATGGACATGCAGAACAATCATGTAAAAGCAATAGAAAAGTTTGAGCTGAAGTTGCCCGACAATCCGCAGGCAGCGCAGGTGCTGGCAGATAAAATAAACGAGGTAATAGAAAACAGCGGGATAGCAAAAAGTAAAATACTGGGTATTGGAATAGGGATGCCGGGATTTGTTGATCCGAACAAAGGCGCCAACTATACCTTTTTACCAACAGGCAAAGGCGAAAGCCTGGTAGAGTTGATTCAACGTAAAACAGGCATCTCCACTTACATTGAAAACGACTCGAGTATTGTTGCCTTGGCAGAACTGCGGTTTGGCTCTGCACGAAACAGGAAAAATGCAATGGTCATCAATATAGGCTGGGGCGTGGGTTTGGGAATGATCCTGAATGCCGAGCTTTTCCGTGGCGATAACGGGTTTGCGGGAGAGTTCAGTCATATACCCTTGTTTAATAATGGAAAATTATGCAGTTGCGGCAAAAGCGGTTGCCTGGAAACCGAAACCTCGTTGTTTGTAATTATTGAAAAGGCGAAAGAAGGATTAAACTCGGGACGTGTATCCGCACTGAGACAGGTTTTGTCGGGTAAGGAAGAAGATCTTGAAAAAGATGCAGAAACCATCATCAACTCGGCAGGCAGGGGCGACCGATTTGCTATTGAGCTCCTGTCCGAAGCCGGATACAATATTGGTCGAGGCATTGCCATTTTAATTCATTTGCTCAATCCCGGCACGGTGGTGTTGAGCGGCCGCGGTGCCACGGCAGGAAAGATATGGCAGGCCCCCATACAGCAGGCGCTCAATGAACATTGCATTCCGCAATTGGCGGTTAATACAGAAATTATTATGTCTACCTCCGGCTACGAAGCCGAACTTACCGGCAGCGCCGCGCTTGTGGTAGACAAATACGGAGAAGCAATAAGAAAAGCTTCCAAAGCAGAGGCATCGAAAAAAATACCGCACAAAGGAGTCAAAACTATTTCCTGATAGTGCCATTCCGTGCTGCAGGAATAGCGTATTTTAGCGCCCCATGTTATTCTCTCAAATTATAGGACAGGATGAGGTAAAGCATCATCTGCTGCAACTGGTGCAGCACAACCGGTTAAGTCATGCATTGCTTTTTTTAGGGAAAGAAGGTTCGGGCACATTGCCGCTTGCGCTGGCTTTTGCAGAATATGTAACACTGTATTCTTCGGCAAACAACCAGGCTGCTGCTGCAACTGCATCGCTTTTTGGCGATGAGCCCGCAGCCGATGCGGATGCGCTCGTTCATGCAACAGCGCAGGAGGCGGATGCCTGGACACAAAAACAGTCTGCCTATGTAAAAACAGCCGCGATGATCCATCCGGACATCCACTACTCTTACCCGGTAGTACCTAAAAAAAGCGGCGACAAACCGTTGAGCACAGACTATATTACGGAGTGGAGAACGTTTATTCAGCAATATCCTTATGGCAATGCTTACGACTGGCTGCAGTTTATTGGTGCAGAAAACAAACAGGGTAACATTACCGCGTATGAGTGTAATGATATTATCCGCAAGCTGAACCTGAAAAGTTTTGAAAGTCCGTATAAGATCTTATTGATGTGGTTGCCCGAATACCTGGGCAACGAAGGCAACAAGCTATTGAAATTGATAGAAGAACCGCCGGCAAATACCCTGTTTTTACTGGTGGCGGAAAATGAAAGCCTGATACTGCCCACCATTCTTTCGCGAACACAATTGGTAAAAGTTCCGGCGCCCGATATAAAAGACATCACCAACGCATTAATGGACCGGGCAAAAACGGATGCAACACAGGCAAGGCAAATAGCATCGGTATGCGAAGGCAATTACCGGGAAGCGCTACAGCTACTGCAACATTCGGGCGACGACTGGCAGGGACTACTACGGGAATGGCTGAACGCTATTTTAAAAACCGGGCCGGCTGCGCAGGTAAAATGGATTGAAGAGATCAGCCGCCAGGGGCGCGAACGGCAAAAACAGTTTCTTCGTTACTTCAACCATTTGCTTGAGCAAAGCATACGCCTGCAGGTAATGCCCGCTGCGGGAGACATAATGCCGGAGGCTGAAAGAGATTTTGCATTGCGCTTAAATAAAATAGCTTCATTGCCCCAACACCAGGCCATTATTGAGGAACTGGATAGAGCTGCTTATTACATTGAACGGAATGCCAACGCAAAAATTTTGTTTCACGCGCTTACCATCAAGCTGTATCATATTATTGGCAGGAACGAAGTGGTGGAAATGAGGTGAAGAAAAGTGAAAGGTCAAAGGTGAAAGGTATAGGGTGTAAGGCGTAGGGGACAAGGTATTGGACGGGAAATGCGGGTGCAACGTAAGTCATCTATTTACATTTTCAAATTCCCACATTTTCAAATTCTTCCCTCCATATATTTCAACAAATTTTTCCTTGCTTTATTCTGTACTCCCTTTTTCATAAAACCTGTCCAGCCAAACAGCACACCCTTCCAGCCCAAGGCCTGTCCTATCCATGTGCTAAGGCGAAAGGCATCGCTGTGCTCAATGATCTTTCCATCTTTCAACTTCATATAGGCTTTTACATGGTTAACAACTTTTCTGCCCGTTGCGGAAAAAGTATAGGTTGCCTGCCATTTGCAGGTGGCATATTCTTCGTCCAGCAGCTCTATGTCCGAAAAAGTTAATGAAAAATCTTTTGCGTTTTTGCACAGCATTTCCCACATACACCTTACTTCATCACCCCTCAATATCAAAAACACCGGGTCGCTAAAAACAATATCATCACTATAACAGGCATTCATACCCGCAGCATCCAGTTTTTGAAACGCAGCGTAAAACTGTGCTATGACGGCTTTGTTATCCATACAAATGTTTTTTGAAGTTATTGACGGTTTATTGCTGTTAAAATAATCTCGCACGCCTTGCGTATTTTATCATAGCTTATGGTAAGTGGTGGCGCAATGCGCATGCACTGTGGCGCAAACAAAAACCAATCAGTCAACACACCATTTTCTATGCAGCGATCAATAATGCTTTTATTCGTTTCAAAATCTTCAAACTCCACCGCTATCAATAATCCCGACGAACGCACTGCTTTAATAGAAGGGTGACGGAGCTTTTGAAGCAGCATTTGCTCTTTTTGTTTTACAGCATCCGCCAGGTTTTCTTCTACCAGTACTTTCATAGCCGCCAATCCTGCAGCACAACTTACCGGGTGACCACCGAAGGTAGTAATATGACCCAGCACAGGGTTGCTGGTAATGCTCCACATTATATTTTTGTCGGCAATAAAAGCGCCGAGCGGCATGCCGCCGCCCAATGCTTTGCCCAGCAGCAATATATCGGGCGTTATATCGTATTGTTCAAATCCCCACAAGGTACCCGTTCTTCCAAAGCCCGCCTGTATCTCGTCCAGTACCAGCAATGTACCCGTTTCGGTACATTTTTTCCTTAGTGCCTGCATCCATTCCTTTGTGGGTATGAAAATTCCTCTTTCTGCCTGCACCGTTTCTGCAATAACACAGGCTGTTTTATCGGTAATCCATTCCAGGCTTTCAAAGCTGTTGTGATCGGCATGAACGATACCCGGCAACAATGGGCGATAAGCGTTCCGCCAGTATTCATCGCCTATAATGCTTAAAGCCCCCTGGGTAGACCCGTGATAGCTTTGATGGAATGCTACGATCTCCGTGCGCCCCGTATATCGTTTGGCCAGTTTCATGGCACCTTCAACTGCTTCCGCACCTGAGTTGGTAAAATATACTGAGTTGAGGGTGGATGGTAAATGTTGCGTTAGATATTGTGCATAGGCTACCTGCGGCGTTTCAACAAACTCGCCATATACCAGCAGGTGCAGGTACTGATCGGCCTGCTGTTTAATGGCCGCTACTACATCGGGATGGCGATGCCCCACATTACAAACGCTGATGCCCGCTATCAGGTCTATATATTCTTTTCCCTTGGCATCCCACATCAGGCTTCCCTCAGCTTTTGTAATTTCCAAGGCCAGTGGTGCCGGTGAAGTTTGCGCTACATGTTGTAAAAAAAGTTCCCGTTGATTCATGAAAACTGCACTTATTCCGCCACAAATTAAGTGTTTGTTGTTTAAGAAGGCTAGCCGCAGATAGTTATACCTGGTGAGTAAATCGGTCAGACCGCCCCGGTATTCTGCCCGCATGGCTCAGCCGGGGCGTGCCGACCGGCTCACAGTCGGCATAATTCTGCCGCGGGTCTGCGGCGCTGTGAAAGTGTGCCGACTGACCCGTGCCTAGCTGTTACTTGTCCGATAGTGATAAGTAATGAACAGGTGGCAGGTGGTCGGAAAACGCCTCACTAATTAATTCGTCTTGCCAATGTCACCGCATTTTTAAATTTTTTCGTTTTGCCTTGCAGATTATATGCTTCGGTAAGAATAATATAAATGCCAATGGGCAAGCGTTGGTTCTTTTCGTCCAGCCCGTCCCATCGGTAATATCCATTTACACCACAGATTCCGTTACGAACCACCTGTTTTACCATTCGTCCCGAAGCATCAAAAGCAGTGATGTTGCAAAAATAACCGGCTTCGGGAAATGTATAATTGACCAGGAGATAATCATCAAAGCCGTCGTTATCAGGCGAAAATATGGATGGCGTAAGGGTAACAGTACCCTGTAGTTGCAGGTCGCTCCTGAATTGAGAGTTTTGATAGCCCGGTGTGCCATAGCCAACGCTGGATGCAGCCGAGAACCAATTCTTTTTTTCGGAGCCGGGTTGTTCAGGGTCAATTCTTTCCAGTGCCACTCCTTCGTAGTTTGTAATCAATGCAAAATGCCAATCTTCATTGTATGGAAGTTCATCAACAATTAACCCGGTTTTGTTCAGCAGAACCACATCTCCCTTGTCGTTAGGTAATGACGGCATCGAAGCCAGTTCAATAAATGCATCCGGGTTTTGGGAGATGAACTGTTGCAATACTATGATCTTACTTTCTGTAAGCACCACAAAATCTCCGGGAAAGATTAGCCGGTCCCGCTCACTCAATTGTTTAAGAGCGCCAATATTGCCCGAAGCGTTCCTGGTGCTGATCCAGAGTTCTTTGGCATTGATGATGCGTTGGCTTCGGTTGTACAGTTCAATATAATCCACTCCATTTTCTTTTGGATTGAATAATATTTCGTTGAAAATAATGTCCTGCGTTTGCGCATCGTCTGCCCATCCTGTTTTTACCGTAGCAGAACTGTTCGTTCTGTTACCAGCGCAATCTATTGCCGCTTTAGCGGTAACCTCGTACACTTTATTTTTCTCCAGAGCCATACTTACGGTAATGCGCACCTGGTTAAAAAAGGGCGGCAGCGGTTCTGCTTTTTCAATGATAGCAGCATTCCCGGTAAAAGTATAATTAGAAAGTTGTGAAGCCGCATTGCTGTCCAATGGTTCATTGAACTGCATTACGATATGGTTGTTGCTTTCTGCATAAGCGTGAAGCAACTGAGGTGCATCCTCATCTTTATTTTCGCGTGCCACGGAGTTTTGTGTTCCGGGTGTTCCGCCCTTACTGTCCATGCTGGACATCCAGTTAGTGCTCCCATTGCATGGATTTTTAGGATCTACCATTTCCAGCGACCAGCCTCCGTTGTTTTTTACGGCATTTTCATGCCAGTTCCTGTCGTATTGCACAGCATGCATTACAATATTATTGGCAGAACGAAGTATCAGCATATCTCCATTTACCCTCAGCGTAGGAAAATTGCTTACGCCTATTGTTTTACCGTATGTGGCAAGGGTATTGGCATTGCTGGTTGAACTAATGATGACAAAGCTATCCGGCTCAAGTGCAAAATCCGTTTTTATAGTTGCCGTCGAGGAGCCGTCGCTCACGGTCCAGCCTTTCAGATCAACAGATGTAGATGAAACATTCAGCAACTCAATATATTTTACTTCAGGCAAGCCAGCCGAGGGAGAAGGCGTTGACATGATCTCATTAATTACCACATCATATCGTTTTATTTGCGCAGGCGAATACAGACTGTAGGCAAACAGGGCGAGTGTTAGCAGGATGTTTTTCATGTGTACAAGTTAGGGAGTTTATGGTTTTTCGTTTGTAGTTTTTAAGCTAACGCTGCTGGCAACTGATCGCTGATCGTTGAAAGCTGATCGCTGACCGCTGATTGCTGCCCATAATTCCCTATCTTCATCCACCTAACTTAACTGCATGTCTTCAGGTTCAGATCATTTGTCTTCTCAGGGAAATCTGTCGCGTACTCTTGGTCCATTAATGTTGTGGGGGCTGGGCGTTGGTTACGTTATTTCAGGTATGTATTTTGGCTGGAACCTCGGGCTGGCAGAAGGAGGAACTTATGGTTTGGCACTGGCTACACTGCTGATCATTATTTTATACATCACTTTTACTTTTTCGTATACGGAGCTTGCCTGTGCTATTCCCAGGGCAGGAGGTGTGTTTGATTATGCAACCCTGGCATTGGGAAAAGAAATGGGTTTTTTAGCCGGCATGGCTCAAATAATTGAATTTGTTTTTGCTCCGCCTGCCATAGCCGCAGCCATAGGTGCCTATTTTCATATTTTTTTTCCGCAAATACCAGTTACCACCATAGCCATTGCAGCTTACATTGTGTTTACGGCATTGAATATTTCTGGAGTAAAAGCCGCAGCCACTTTTGAGTTGGTCATTACCATTCTTGCAGTAGTTGAATTATTGATTTTTGCCGGCGCCACTCTGCCCCATTTTGAAGCCAGCAATATTGCCTTAAACGCTTTTCCCAATGGATGGATGGGTGTTTGGGCTGCCATTCCATTTGCCATCTGGTTTTTTTTGGGGATAGAAGGAGTGGCCAACGTGGCAGAAGAAGCAGTTAACCCACAGCGAAATGTAATGATCGGTTTTGGTTCGGCATTGTTTACGCTTATCGTATTGTGCGTGCTTACTTTTTTGTCGTCAGTAGGCGTTGCGGGTTGGGAAGCCATTGTATATCCCGCTCCCGGTGCAGATCCTTCCGATTCGCCCCTGCCGCTTGCCCTGGCAAAAATTACCGGCAACAGCGGCTGGCTCTATCATCTCCTCATCACCATCGGGCTCATGGGCTTGGTTGCCTCCTTCCACGGTATCATTCTCGCTGCCGGAAGGGCTACTTTTGAG
>JBQCGX010000142.1:0-70587 GCA_051955255.1 Agriterribacter sp.
TAAAATTTTAAAAAATCGCTGAAGCCCTTTGCTGTAGCGGGCTTTGCTCCCTCTCCGCGAGGAGAGGGTTGGGGTGAGGCGATACACTGAGCTTCAACCGCTTAACTTAGTTAGTCGGACACTAATGATTTTTGATTTGAGATTTGAGATTTAAACAGCGGCAAGTGGCTTTTTCTATTGTATAGAACTTGATATTTAAAAGATTTTTGAAAAGCAGGTTATGCACTGAATCTGATTGCTCCTTGGTGACCGCTGATAGCTGATGGCTGATAGCTCACCGCTACAACCTCACCTCCATCAGTTTCAACTTTTCAATGGTAACGGTATACTTGTTCTCCAGATAGCTGAGCGTAATCGTTTTTGTGGTTGCAGCCAGGTTCCATAACAGTGCCAGGTTGGCGCCAGGGTACCACCTGCAAACTACCGGCGCATCTTCCACTACATAAGGCACATTTTTTAATAAATGAAGATGCTGCTTCTTCCAAAGGAATAACGACTCCAGCTTTTCTTCAACGTACATGCCTTTATGATGTACATCTTTTAACCGGTGAATAACCTGGTTGCTTTTCAGCCCCGGAATCAACCCTTCAGCAAAGGCTTGCGCATCTTCATCGCCCATAAATACAATATCTTCTTCGAGCGTAGCAGTGTTGCTCATGTCAAATGGAATACCGGTTGCAAAAAAAAGGCTATAGGGCTGATCTTTTCCCACATACCTTGAGTATTCTCCAAAAAAGCCTTTCAGCACTCCTTTCGCTGGCATACCCGCCACCAGCTTGTGCAGGCGCGCCTGCTCCTGCATAGCAGGTTTTAGTATATCCCAATATTGCAAGGGGAAAGGCGTAAGCCCGCTCATAAACATCGTGTTCCTTACATCGGCCAATGTTGAAATGCAAAGCTTGGCGCAAAGATTCTCAGCGCTTAGCTGATTGTGTGGAAAGGCAGTGGTTTCGCTGTAAGCCAGTTCGGCGCTTGTAAATTGTTTGTGAAACAACACGCTGAAAAGCTCATTGGTTTTAGATTGAACGGAACGAAAACTTTGATCGTTAAAAGCGCTCTCTCCCACCCTGAAAGGCACACCACTGTAATCGGAAAGACGTATTCCTGCTTTTTCCGATCCCAGGTACATGATCATATTACCTGTACGGTTATGCGAAATTTTACTGATCCGCTTAAACCCATCAGACAGCAGGTTGCACTGGTAGTCGATAAATGCTTTTAGTTTCAGATCAAGCTTCCTGTTGCGGATGCCGGAAAGTATGGTTTGCCAGTCGCGTTCGTTGTATTGGTGACTGTCGAGGAACTGTCTTTTTGCTTCTTCACTAAAGTCGCCGCCTATCTCACCGGGAGCAACTGCCAGGCGAAAATCGTCATCTAAAAAAAAGTCCCTGAAGTCATCATCGCGCAACTGTTTCAATGCATCCAGGTTTTCGCGGATTGCCAACGGGAAGATATGTGTGCCACTTACCTGTTTCCCGTTGCTGGTTGTTTTCATTTGCCAATGCGGCGGAGGCGTTAGCGGCACATCGCCGGTGGAGCTACCCAGCGAATCGCCCGGATGTCCCAAAGGAACATTTACAATGCCGGCGTCAATGCCCGCATCGTTCAACAATCGCCTGGCTTTACGCAAAACCGGCGCTTTGCTGTACCAGTATCCATACATAAAACCGGTAAGCCACACTTTATCAATACCAGCATTTGCAAAAGCGCGCACATAGGCGGGATTGGCAAGCAATATATCCGGCGCCATGCATACGTGATAATATCTTGTTTTTCCACGGGCTTGTATAAACGACAGGCTTTCCCAAGGCTTGAGACACGTTAAAGCAATAGCGGATCTTACAAAATCTTTCCGGTTCATTATTTACTAAGATAGCTCTAATTTGGTGGAAGGGCAAGCAGGGAAAGGGATAAGGCGTAAGGAATAAGGTATAGGGTATAGGGTGTAGGGTATGAGGTGTAGGGCATGGGGTATAAGCAAATCGAAAATTATATCTTGCAGTTGATATGGGTTTTGAAACCAATGCCGTTTAGTTAAGGTATCGGAATCAAACTTTTAAAACCAGGCAAATCATTGAATCTTTATCAATAAATAGTGTTCACGGTTCATTGGTCAGACCGCCGCCTGTACACAAGACTGATCGCTCAGGGCGGGCCGACCGGCTTTCCCATCGGCCCGCCCGAAGGGCGGTCTGATGGATGGCAGTGCTCTTGAATAAGTACTAACTAAACGACATTGATTTTGAAACGGGGACGTATATCCTAAGCTCAGACCGCACGCCCTACACCTTATACCTTACACCTCACACCTTTTATCGCATACCTTTCACATGGAATTAAATCAAGCCATAGCACTCATCAGCTCACCCAATATTGTTTCGGACAAACCGCTAGTATGCGCAGATATGGGTTGCGGTAGCGGATTGTTACCCATGCCCTTGCCTCCCTGCTGTGCACTGGAAGCAGCGTGTATGGCGTTGACAAAACAACTTCGCTGGAAAACAGCACCACCAGCAATCAAGTATTGATAAAAACAATAAGGGCAGATTTTGAAAAAGATGTTTTACCGCTAAGCAATCTCGATGGCATACTGATGGCCAATGCGCTCCATTATGTAAAAGATAAACCTGCTTTCATCAGCAAATTAAAAAAGCTGATGAAGCCGGATGCTTTTTTCCTGGTAGTGGAATATGATACTGATACCCCTGTGGCGAGATGAGTGCCTTATCCGATCAGCTACGCGAAACTCGAAGCGCTTTTCAAAAAAGCAGGTTATACTAATATTCAAAAACTGGGGGAACGTCCATCGCTGTATGGGCACAGCAACTTATATTCGTCTCTGATTTTACCGTAGCACAATATATTAACCGGGCTAACAATTAACCGTAGGTCGTAAACGAAAAAATACCAAATTATGCATGCAGGACGCAGGTATACATTGAAAGAGTTTTTATACTGGACAAGGCGGGACATTTATATCCTCGTAATCTTCTCAGCCATTCCTACCATACTTTTTCAATTCTTTGATTGGAAATGGCTGGCGTTGCCCTGGGTGCCCATTGCATTGGTGGGCACAGCGGCAGCTTTTATTGTGGGCTTCAGGAATACGCAAACTTATAATCGCCTGTGGGAAGCGCGGCAAATATGGGGAGCGATCGTTAACAGCAGCCGGTCGTGGGGCATGATGGCGAAGGACTTTGTAAAAAATGAAAACGGTAAATTGCACGACTATCACAAAGAACTTATTTACCGGCATATTGCCTGGCTTACGGCATTGAGGTTTCAGTTAAGAGAATCGCGTACATGGGAAAACGTAAAGGGCAAACCTTCAAATGAAGAATATCTTCGTTTATACAGGGTGGATGAATGGAACACCAAACTGGAAGATGCATTGGCTCCGTTTTTATCGCCGGAAGAATTGCAATATGTATTGTCGAAAAAAAATCGCGCTACACACATTATAACCCTACAATCGGCGCAGTTAAAAGCGTTAAGAGAAAAGGGGCTGATAGACCCGCTGAATTGTGTTGAGATGGAAAACCTGCTGATAAATTTATACGATCAGCAAGGAAAATGTGAACGCATCAAAAACTTCCCTTACCCACGGCAGTTTGCCACCATTAACCAGATGTTCATCCGATGTTTTGCATCGCTGATACCGTTTGGCATGCTGAATGAATTTCAAAAACTGGGCGATTGGATGGTTTGGTTAACCATTCCTTTCAGTACAATTGTAGCCTGGATTTTTATGGCGATGGAAAAAGTAGGCGAAAGCACCGAAAATCCGTTTGAAGGCAATGCCAACGATGTTCCTATCACCGCTATGTCAAGAACCATTGAAATAGATTTACGCGAAATGCTGGATGAAACAAATTTGCCGCCGGCACTTCAGCCGGTTAATAATATCCTGATGTAAAAAAATCCGGCGCGAGCTCTCTAAAATGTCGAGACACCTGCGTCGAATAAGGTTGGCAACCTTACATCTCACCTGTTAACAATATCTTAATGTAAAGAAACAGTTGCGATTTTTACTGCGTGAGTACACGAAGAGTGGCATTGCGCCGTAACAAGTTTGCGAAAAATTCGATAACTATGCGAACACTAAAACGGCAAGGGCTACATGAAGTTTTTTATTTTCGCACTTTTCTCCATCGCTCCATTTGTACAAAGCTATTCGCAGACACAGTTCAATGGCTGGCTGGCTACGTTTAATACGATCAAGCTAAAAAACAACTTTAGCATTCACACCGATTTTCAATGGCGCAGCAGCGATCAGCTTCAAAAAATGCAAACGGTTTTGCTGCGCGCAGGGCTTAACTACAATACTTCCAAAAATGTAATGGTAACGGCGGGATATGCATACATCGACAATTACCGCGTGCTTTCGGGGCAAACCGGTTATGTATCAGAACATCGCATCTGGCAGCAACTGCTGATCTCGCATAAGGTAGCCCGGTTCATTCCCGTATCGCACCGCTTCAGACTGGAGCAGCGCTTTATGGGCAAACCGGTAGTGGAAGACAACGAAGTACAAAAAGACGGTCATGCCTATGCGAACAGGACCCGTTATTTTTTACGGGGCATTGTTCCTTTCAATGGGGACAAAGATTTTTCGAAAGGAATGTTCGGTGCCGTTCAGAATGAAATATTCCTGAACATTGGTAACACCGCCAATGTAAATGGTAAAACCTTTGATCAGAACCGCGCTTACGGTGCTATAGGGTACCGGTTCAACAAAAAGTTCGATGCAGAACTGGGCTATATGAACCAATACATTTCAGGGCGCAACAAGGCATTTACGAACAATCACATTTTGCAGCTTGCCACTTATGTGAGGTTGTGAGCTGTGAGCCATCAGCCATCAGCTTTCAGCGATCAATTTCAAATCTTAAATTTCAAATCAGAAATCTCTTGGGTTGCTCCGGGTTTTCTCAACAGCTCCTTTAAAGCGGCGTTTGTCTAAAATAATATTATTGCTTTCGGTTTGAATGTCTTGCTGCTTACGGGCCGATACGCGCGAAAAGCTGCCATCGCTGATGTAATGCAGCGCACTGGCCAGGCAGTCTTCATTCACATCTCCCCAGTCTTTGTCCAGCCCATCGTTAACCGCAGCATCCGGCTGCAGCCCGTTGAAATAGTTTCCTTCTCCATTTTTATTAACAGTGCGGAACGAAACGGGGAATACATACCAATCGCCTACCGGGATTTCAAAATACCCTACTGCTTTTCCGTGTGTGGCACGTCCTACCAGCAGCACATTCATATAAGGCTTCAGGCTGTTGATGAGCAGTTCGCTGGCAGACGCAGTATTTTTAGTGGTGATAAAAAATATTCTTTCAACGTCCAGACTTCCTTTCTTGCTATAGTTAATAGTAGTATCAAAGTCGGCCGAATAATTATCGTTGAATTCCTCCTTGAGCATGATGCCATTGTTACCTGTCGGCGGTACCAGGTAGTTTGCCAGTTCGTTCTGCAGCTCCACGTATCCGCCGCCGTTATAACGCAAATCAACCACCAGGTCGCTGATGCCCTGGCTATTAAAATCGGTAAATATGGTATTGAAAATGCCTTTCACATTGTTGATACTTCCGAGGAAAGAATTGTACACCAGGTATCCTACTTTTTTTGCTCCCACGGTGTAAACAGTATCAAGATATACCGGCTGCTCCTGGTAAGTAGCGGCAGTAAGCGTGATAGTGGTATCGGCCTTGCCGGTGCGACTGAATACAAGCGTAGCCGACGATGCATTGTAAATGGCATTGCTGATGCGTTCAATACTCGCGTCATCGGCAGCAATATTTGAATTGTTGTTGATAGATACAATGCGCCAGCTTCTTTTTATACCTGCAGCACCGGCGGGAGAGGCGGGTTCAACATATGATACACGCAAATCGTTTTCAGACCTGAAGAAAATGTTCAGCCCAAAATCGCCACTGATGCCGGAACTCAGGTCATCCCACTCCGATTTTTTTATGCCGAAGCTCCAACGGTCTACCGGGTTTGTAAAGCCGGGTTCAATGCTGTATTTCCTGATGGCTTCCATCACAGCATTGGGATCGCTGTAACTGGTTGCATCGAAGCTCGATGGTAAATTTTTATTCCATAGATAAAGGGCTTTCGCATAGTCCCATGCTTCGTTGTTAACGGCGGCATTGGGGTTGGGATCCGATTTGTCTTTCTTGCAGCTTATTGCGCCCATAGCGATCACAACAGCAGCGAACACAAGATTTTTGATTTGCATATAATACAAATTACCGTGAGTGGTTAGCTTTATAAACTGTAAATAAATGAAATTATTGGGTAACATTCTATTACCCGTGCAAAAGTACGCAGCAGCCGCCTCAAGGGTTGAGCCGGGATACGCATGTTAACATAATCTTATTAATTTTTAACGGAGGTTAACTCATCCCGGGTTGAGGCTGCAATTGATCCATCCGGCGTCGAAATGAGCATTGTATTTTTTATAGAAATTGATGGCAGGTTCATTCCAGTCCAGCACCTGCCACATCATGCCATTTAATTTCCTGTCGCTTACCTCGCCTATCAGGGTATCAAACAGCAGCTTGCCAATTCCCTTTCCTCTCCACTCCTGCGTAACAATAATGTCTTCGAGATACATCCGCTGTCCCTTCCAGGTTGAATAGCGGATATAGTATAGCGCAAGCGCTACTATTTGCTTGTCTCCGCCCGCGGCAGGCGCTTCGGCTACAAACGCCCACCATACCGGGTTCTTTCCAAACCCGCTTTCTTCAAAATGTTCGAGAGTAACAGTTACTTCTTCGGGCGCTTTTTCATAAACAGCCAGTTCATGCACCAGTTCCATCAGGCGCGGGCAATCTTCTTTTACCGCTCTGCGTATTGTTATGCTCATTAACAAGAGAGTTTGTTTGAAACAAATATCAGGAAAGAAAAAGCAAGAACCAAGAAGCAAATTACAAGATCCAAGATCCAAGAAGCAAGATCCAAGAAAAAACTTCTGATTTCCTACACTCATTGCTGACCGCTGAAAGCTGGTCGCCCGCCGCTGTCATCGTCATGCCGACCGCAGCGCTGCGAGCGGAGGCATCACCAGCCGGTTGTAAGCCTGCATACAACAAGAGACAAGAACAACTTCCAAAAATTCAAGGGAATTTCTCCTGCGTCGAAATGACCAAAAGGCTGATGTCTGATAGCTAACCGCTAGCTACACCACACAAGTCACATACTCAATTGTTTGAGCAGTTACACCAAATGGCAACTGTGTAATCTGGTTTCCTTTATTGTCTACGGCAATAGAAGCGCCAATGCAATCCCAATCTTTCCAGGGGCCGGCCTCCATGTGACCGGTGTTGCTTACACCAATAATATAGGTTGCAAACTGCTTTGCAATGGGCATATAAGCATCTCTCCACAAATCGCCATAAGGTTGTATGCTGTTATCGTAGCCCGGCGGCACTGCCCAGGCACAAGGCGATAAAATGATGGCAGGCTCCATTCTTGCCAGTGCAGTAGTGATCGACCTGTCTTCTACAATGGCATCGGCACAGATCATTACCCCCAGGCGGCCGAATTCCGTATCGGCAATATTAATCCTATCGCCGGTAGCATAATACGGCTTACCTATGTCGAGCTCATTGATCTTACGATGCTTCAACAACAGGTCTCCGTTCCTGTTGATCAACACCGCCGTATTATATACTTTATCGTTCTCCCGCTCTGTTAAGCCCGAACACACAAACATTTTCCATTTAGCGGCTGCGGCACTAAGGCGATCAAACACTTCTCCGCCAGGTATGGTCCCCGCATTTTGCTGGCTGCCCGGGTGCGTCCACCCTATATCCATGCATTCAGGCAATATGGCTATATCGGCTCCATTTTCTGCCGCCTCCTGCAAACAGCGCTCGGCGTTTGCGAGATTAGCAGCCACGTCGTTTCCTTTCACTAACATCTGCACCATTGCTATTGTAACTTCCTTCATAGTTCTGTATTAGTTTGCATTGCCGGCTATTTGCTGGTAAATGGCGCGGGCCTGATCGTAAGCTTTTTTCGCCGCAACTTTTTCTTCTTCGCGAATATTGGGTTCCTTTTTTTTCCAGCATTGATCCAAAGCCTGGATGCACCATTCTGCGCTCTTTTTTTCGTGAATGGGTTTGCCATCTACCTTCACAAAAACAGGATTTGAATGCGCACTTGCCAGCACCCTGAGTGCTATCCACGACGAATGGGTTACATTGTAATTGAAAGCAACTTTGTTGATCTTGCCGTCAGCTATTATTTCTGTGGTATCAACAGCAATACCATTCACGATCAGCTCCACTCTTACATTGCGCGATTTGCCAACACGGGCACGTTCTATATGCCAATAGGGTCCTTCTGTAAGCGGCTTTTGAGCCATGCCTGCTAAATGTGCCGGCTGCTCTTCGGGTAGCCACGCTGCCAGGTCGGCCGTAATTTTTAATGGCTGCTTTCCTTTTACTGCCAGTTCGCTTTCGCCAGTTCCCGCTTCCACACCATTTACAGCAAAGTTCATAATGTGCGAACCACCGTCCGATACATAACTCCTTCCTTTTTTTAACGCCTCTACATAATCGTTGTAGTTAACAGGCGATTTCGATTTCATTTTAAAATAACTGCGCGCCTGTCCTACCCTGTCGTCGGTTATGCAGGGGAAATCTGTTTCGCCGCTTAACCTCACTTTAAACCCGCAGTTCAATGTATGGTACCACATATTCAGTTCCCACGGCACAGGCGTGTCACCTGCGCTGTAAAAGTCCACTGCGTTGTGCGCTACTGTTACCACGTATTCGTTAGCGCCAATATAATCCATGTGCGGCACCACATAGTTGGGCAGGTCGCTGGTTGGCTGCGTTGGCATCAGTCCCCATCCCGAATGTGCATATCCAACTGCACCGCCTTGTTTTTTTGCCCATTGCAGCACAGGCAATGTCCAGGTAGGCCATTCTTCAATAGTAGTAGTGCCGGGGTAATCATCTTCTTTCAATCTTAACAGAACGAGGTGACCTGCATGGGACGAAGGAAAGCCGGATACTTCCACATCATAACGCATAATATTACCCGAAGTAGACAGGGGATCGTCCTTGCCGGTAAAATGTGTTTTCTGGTGATACCAGCTTGGTCCCCAGGTAAGCACTGCCGCCACGTTCAGGTCTTCGCCCAGCGATTGCCGCCACATATCCATTGGCGGCACACCTTCCTCGGGGCTATCGTAATGGCTGCAACCGGCAGCATGCACATGATGATCGGCACTATACCAGCCGAGCTTTGACATATTGATCCACCTTTTTAGCTGGAAGGATACGTTGACGGTTGTTTGATCTGCCGGAATGACGATCTGCCTTGTTTGCGGAACGTATTCGGGTCCGCGTGTGAACGTGACCGTATATTTCCCGGGAGGCAGCAATACATGTTCTCCGTCCTTCCGGTATATCTGTCGTTGAAAAAAGAAGTCGGGATATTCGTCAAACGCCGCTACCCGTCTTGACGGCAATGGATATACGCCCGACAGTTTTCCGGGAAAACGTTCAATGCTGTCGGTAATTTCGAAAGAAGCCATGGTGGGCGATCCATCATCGTCTTTTACCTGCAACACTACTTTTACAGAAGGTTGTATGTCGAACAAAATAGCTACTGTGTTCCTGAACCCGATATCCTGCGAACCCTGACCGGTATTAAAACCAATTTCCACTTCGCGTTTGCCTGCGTCTTTGCTGTATAGTTGCACCACCGCATATTCGAGCTTCAATCCTGAAAGATGATCGAGCAAAGGCCGGTTGTGATACATCTGGATATCCATAAACCGGTTTGCCGACTCTCCCTGTGTAATAATGTCTTCTTTCTTAACCCGATCGGTAAACGACGAACGATGCTGGGGAGGAAATGCATGGGGGCTTTCTGCCTTCAACTGTGCAGTGGCGCCTGCTTCGTTGTGTACCTTCACTAAAAAGCTTGTCCATCCTCCCTGTACCAGGCGGGGCAATGCGTTGCCACGTTCTACTTTTACCCGTCCTTCCGGATTGATAGACACATAGGCAAGGCAATATGGATCTAATATTTCCTGAACCTTTTCGCCAACGGTACTGGTGAGTGGTACCTTCTGTAAATTTTCCAGTTGCTGCGCTGCGTCAGGCGAAAGTGAACTTCCTAAGAAACTCAATGCCTCCTTCAGTCTTAAAGCCTGGGCAAGCAATGGCTGAGCCTCTACGCCCTTCACTACAGGCAGGGCTGCAGCATGCTGAGCCGGCGATACCAGGGGGAAGCTGCTACCGATAAGAATTATAACGGCAAAGAATACGCGACGCATAAAATGCAGTTGAGGTTTTTAATTTTACCACTGTTTAAAACAGCATTACTGTTGCTGCACAGTATTCCTAAATATACCCTATTATGCGGTAAAAAGCCAGATCGTTACTTTGATGGCTGGTATTTCTTTTCTTCGGTTGTCCCTTTCCATTGGTCTGTGCGGAACGGAACCGCGGGAAAACCTTCTTTGTTGTAAAGGTTGGCTTCACCGGCATCGTCGGCCCAGGCATAGCGCACAGCTACAGGTTGCTTTACGCTGTCGGCAGATACTACCACCCTGTGCCCCTCCATCACCGCCCGTGCGAAATAAAACTTTTTGTCTGCTCCTGCAATTTCAAAACCTTTTATATAACCGTATTTGTCTCCTTTGGTCATTAACCCGGTATGGGTTTGCGAAAAGAGGATTGTTATTTTATTTCCTTCCACTTCCATTGTTTCATAAGTGGGTCCGGCGTATACCACCGGCAACTGGTAAGTATTGTGCAATGCCACCGCCGCCAAACGCTTACCTACATCCTGTTTGTTATGCGGGTGAATATCGGTTCTGTTACCAATATCGGTAGTAACTGCCATACCGGTATTGGGCAGCGACAATGTCATAGACTGAGCCTCTCTCAACTCACCCCAACGGCTACCTGTATTGCTGTCGTTTCCGTTGGCCCAGTTAAAGCTGGATAACTGCACGAAGTAAAATGGAAAATCGCCCTGGTTCCAATGGCGGCGCCAGTCGTTGATCATTAACGGAAAACTTCTCCGGTATTCATATGCACGGTCTGCATTGCTTTCGCCCTGGTACCACAATACACCACGCATCGTAAATGGAATGATGGGATTGATCATGGCATTGAATAACAGGGAGGGATAGTTGTTGGGACTAACCGCAACCGAGTTTTCTGCAACAGATTCTACCTGGAAATTCCAATCGCCAGCCAAAGCCAGTTTGCCTCCGTTTTGCACCTGGAGGTACAGATCGTTTTTCTCACCGGTAACGCCACCCGATCCCCAATAATCTTCCACCTTTATAGCGATGTTGTTGATGCCAGCTTTTAACACACCGGCAGGTATATTGTATAAACGTTTTGTTTGTGCCTGGTTGCGGGCGGTGCCTACTAATTTCCCATTGACGTACGTAGAATCTGAGTCATCCAAAAATCCCAGCCCCAGCATAGCGGGCTTGCCAGCATCCGCAGCGGGTATATTCACCGATCTGCGGAACCAGACTGCTCCATCAAAATTTTTCAATTGCTGTGTTTCCCATGCGGCGGGCAATTGCATTTTCGGCCAGCTATTGTCGTTATACGTTTCGTTTTTCCATGCTGCAACGGCAGATACCTGGGGCAGGCTGCCCTGGAGCTTTTGTACCATACTGGCAAATACAGCTTTCTTTGCATTCACCGCAGAGTCTATGCCCAGCCTTGGTAAACTGGCAATCCCGTTAAAATAATCATCGCTGCCAAAACCTTCTTTACTGGTCCATGTTTCTACCACGGTGCCTCCCCACGAAGAATGGATCAACCCAACCGGAACGCCTAACCGCCGATGCATTTCACGGGCGAAGAAATATCCAACGGCTGTAAAGTCGGCTACGTTGCCTGGAGTAGCAGCTTGCCAACGGGCATTGAAAGCAAGGTCGTCTTTCGGTGTTCCCGACATATCCTTCTGAACAGCCAAATGCCGGATCTGCGGAAAGTTGGCGCTCTTAATTTCCAGCTCGGCGCTGTCACAATGTTTTACCGCCATTTCCATATTGGACTGCCCGGAACATACCCATACTTCTCCCACCAGGATGTCTTTCAATGTAATTGTATTAGCTCCTGCTACGGTGAGCGTATAAGGTCCGCCTGCTTTTTCGGGATAGAGTTGCAGCTTCCACTTTCCGGAGGCATCGGCAGTAGTGGATTTATTTTGTGCGTGAAACTTAACCGTAACTTTTTCGCCTGCATTGGCCCAACCCCAAACCATTACCGGTTGATCGCGCTGCAGCACCATAGAATCACCAAATACAACTGGTAGTTTTACATTGGCATATGAGGAGGATAATGCTACAACCAATGCCAGGAATAAAATATTTTTTTTCATACGTTTATGGGATCAATGGGAATCTCTTAATACTTCGCTGCCGGAGCTGCCTTTCAAAAATCCGAAATCTGCACCTAAATGCGCCTGCTCCACGTTATTAATGTAGAGGTTTACATATCCTCGTTCGGCAATAACAGCCGGGGCTACCTGCTGTTGCCTGCGCCTGGTTAATTCTTCATCCGTAAGGTTTACGTTCAGCGTGCGCGCCGGAACATCCAGCGTAATGGTATCGCCTGTTTGTATCACGCTAAAATTTCCACCCAGCACCGCTTCGGGAGAAACGTGCAGCACCACTGTTCCAAAACCGGTACCGCTCATTCGCCCGTCAGAAATTCTTACAATATCTTTTACACCTTTGGCAAGCAGTTTTTTGGGCAGTGTCATATTGCCCACTTCGGGCATACCGGGATAACCCTTCGGTCCCACATTCTTCAGCACCAATATACTATTTTCATCCACAGGAAGATCGGGGTCGTCTATCCTGCTCTTATAATCTTCAATACTTTCAAATACTACGGCTACGCCTGTATGTTGCAGCAGACTTTCTGTTGCGGCCGACGGTTTGATAACGGCGCCATGCTCGCACATATTCCCACGCAATACCGCTAAGGCGGTATGACGGCTGAAAGGCTCATTAATTTCTGCAATCACCTCCCGGTTGTAGCAAACCGCCGTTTTATAATTTTCACGAAGGGATAGGCCATTTGCGGTTACGCAGTCGCCATGCAAAAAAGCATCGAGCTCTTTTAATATTACCGGCAGTCCGCCGGCATAATACAGATCTTCCATAAAAAAAGCGCCCGCGGGCTGCAGGTTGGCAATCAGCGGTATGGGAGCCGATACGGAGTCAAAGTCTTCAATGGACAATGGAATACCTATTCTGCCGGCAATGGCAAGCAGGTGTATGATAAAATTGGTTGATCCGCCAATGGCGGCATTCACCATAATTGCATTTTCGAATGATTTTCGGGTAAGGATGTCTGATAGTTTTATATCCTCGTTCACCATTTCCACAATGCGCCTGCCCGATAGCTGCGCCAGCACTTTTCTCCTGGCGTCTGCTGCAGGTATGGCGGCATTTTGCGGCAGCGACAATCCAAGCGATTCTACCATGCAAGCCATAGACGAAGCGGTGCCCATTACGGCGCAGTGCCCGCGACTGCGACACATGGCGGATTCGGTTGCGGCAAATTCTTCCTGCGTCATCTTGCCGGACTTATAATCGGCGGTAAATCTCCAGAGATCGCTTGTGCCTATATTTCTGCCCTCATACTTCCCCGTTAGCATGGGCCCGCCCGACACTACGATGGACGGTATGTTGACGCTGCAGGCGCCCATTACCAGCGCCGGCGTTGTTTTATCGCAACCGCATAACAGCACCACGCCATCAACGGGATTGGCCCTGATGGACTCTTCCACATCCATACTCACCTGGTTGCGGTACAGCATGGCTGTAGGTTTCATCAAAGTTTCGCCCAGCGACATTACGGGAAATTCAACCGGGAATCCGCCTGCCTGCAGCACACCGCGTTTTACCGATTCTGCCAGCTCGCGCAAATGAGCATTGCAGGGTGTTAGCTCCGACCAGGTATTGCAAATGCCAATTACTGGCTTGCCTTCAAATTCATAGGAGGGAATACCCTGGTTTTTCATCCAGGCTCTGTATATAAATCCGTCTTTTCCATTTCTTCCAAACCATTGCTGACTGCGTAAAACCCTTTGCATTAATCCATCTGTTTTAATATCAGAAAATCCCCGGCAACATGGATTTTTGTTCACTGTTCCTATACGCCGGCAAACGTTTTGTTCAGCAACGCTTTGAGTGCTAAACGATCTATTTACTACTTGTGAAAAAAGAGGGATAACGCAAATGCTGCATTCAAGTAACGATGCAGTATCCCCTTGGGCGTAACACCGAAGCATTGCACCTGTTGATGATTATAAAAATATAGAGAATGGAGAAGGCAAAATGTTCTGGTGTTAACCAGAATTATCATAAACTTATCCCGTTAAAATTCTGTTTGAAACTGAATTTCAAATGAATATGAAAGTAGATATGTATGGACATTAAGAGTAGTAAGTGACATGTGGTAAGTAGTAAGGGCAACTAAACACAGGTCAGAATGTACCTATTGCTGCTTCCTATTACTTATCACGTACCACATACCACTTACTACTGCCTTTTCCGCAGCGCATCCAACTCCTGCCGGGTGGGGGTTGGCGTGTCGAAACCTGCTTGGGGTATTTTAATTTTCGCGCCCCAGGCAATGGCATTGATGATTATTTTACGAAAGCCATCTACGCCCCAATTGTTGTGCATGTGGGCCCCGGTAAAGCCAAATCCTCTTCCGCCGCCGGGGCGTTCGTAAGCCCATGCCATTACCTGCGGTTCTCCTTTTGCAATGGCCGCTCTTACATGTGGATTGCCTTCATGTGTTCCATCACCACGATTAAGGGTAGACGCAGGAGGAAGCAGCTTCAATATGGGAGTGAGATGTTTGGTATCTTTTGTAAAACGCATGTGATAATACCATTCATCTTTCGCTTCAAAAGGGGGAACGCCATTTGTAACGGGGTGTTTTGGCAGGGCTTCAAATGTTGCATTCCAGAAAGGGTTGACGGACCAATGAATTTCAAAATAACCTCCAATCCATTTCAGGAAATAATCGCCGGGCTCTCCTGCAGGTACTTCCACAGCATAATGTATATTAATGAGACCAACGCCTTTTTTCATCAGCCTGTCGAGGTGTTGCAAATGCGGAATTGCCATGTGTCCGCCACCTCCGTCGCTGTACATCACAATGGCGTCTGCATCATCCAGCACGGTTGTATCTTTTGGCCAACCTTGCTCGGTTACAATCGCTCTTACGCCGGGCACATGCTCATTCAATAATTTCGCCAGCAAAGTGCAGCCTCCGAGGTGCTCATGTTCGCCAAGTCCGTGACTATCATTTCCGGGAATAAGCACGATCTTCTTTTTGGCGGCAACCGGTGGCGTTCCTTTATCATTGTCAGCAAAAACATTTCCTGCAAACAGTATGCAGGCGAATAATAGCAATCGTATATTCTTAAGCATCATATATTTTTCTTTTATGCGGGATGTTATAGAATTTTCCCGCAGATATGCGCGGACGTTTTCTTCCTGGCGCTGGTCTGGTAGCTTGGCATCGTGCGGTGGCCAGACCTGTGCCAGAGCCATTACTTGTTGTAAAACAAGTAACGTGTAAGCACTGGTCTGGCTAAGCTGCTCTTCCTGGCTACAAGACCAGCGCCTATAATTTTCCTTTTGCCGGTCAGACCGCAACCGCGCTCAGTATCCGTTCCTGCGGGCCGACCGGCTTTCCGAATTACTTCCCTAACGATGACAGGTACCCTAACAGATCCGCCAATTGCTGCGCAGACATGGTTTCGTGCAATGCCGGCATAATCGACTCTGCTCCTTTTTTCATAGACTTGATATCTGTCGTATTCACTGTTTCGGATTTTCCACCGGGATATTTTAGCACCACCACGTCATCGGTTTTGCTGGAGATGATGCCCATAAGCGTAGATCCATTCTTCATATTCAGTTCCCAGCTTTCAAATCCAAAGCTGATGCCTCCTGATGGATTCACAATGGCTTCCAGCAGTCCTTCTTTGGGCAACTTGCTTCCTATTTCGGAGAGCTTCGGACCAAAATCGTTTCCGATATCTCTTACCTGATGACAAACTGCACAATTATCGGCAAACACTTTTTTACCATTGGTTATATCGCCTTTCAATGCTAACACGGCATCTTTGTCGAACGGCGGTTTATCTGATCCCGTAGAATCTGCCAGTAATGCTTCTACCGTGAGGTACATGCTTCTGCGTGGTCCATGTTCCATTCCGCTCATCAAAGGTGCAATCCACTCTTTTGCTATTTTTTTCCCTTTAACAAGGTCGTACACGCGGTGCTCGCCACCGTAAGTTCTGCCGAGCGACAATGCAGCGGCTCTTCTCACATTTTGAGGATAGGATTTAGAGAGCAGCACTTGTTCTGTCATATTCAATGTTTGCTCATAACCCACATCCCCAAACGCTGTGAGCAATTGTATTGTTTGTGCAGTGTCTTTACCTGCAACAATTTTTTTAAGATTGTTTTCTCCGCCATATGCCAGGTATAATTTCACTGCTTCGGCTGCCACAGGTTCTGCCGGCTTCGAAAGCGCCAGCTCAAGCAGCCTGGGTTGTTCGCTTTTCAATTCATATTGCCGCACCAGTTCAATATAAGTGTCTTTTCCATATTCTGCCTGCAACACCTGCTGCAATGCTTTTTTTGCAACAGCAGATTGTTTAACAGCTTTCATAGACAGATGATGCAGCAACAAAGCATTTAAGGATACATCATTTTTTGCGTTGGCTGCAATCAGTCCTAATAATACGGGGGTTTTGGCAGCTTCTGAATGAAAATCGAATGCACGGAAATAGCGCTGCCGTTGCTGCCAGCTTGTACCAGAGTCAACAGCCAGTGCCGCCAGCAACGGCAATGCCTTGCTGGTACGCGCTCTCCAGATAATGTCTCTTCCTTCAGCGCTTGAAGCGGGCTCTTTTACCAGTTGAAGATATGCGTCGAAAAAGCGGTCCCATTGCCTGTCGGCGCCAATGCCTAACGCTTCAAGGTACCACCTGTCGCCATTCTTGTATTGGGTTGCCAGTTGCGCCCACAAAGTTGCAGCCTCAGGCGCTTTGTTATGCCTGAGCGCAATGGCACAGGCCCTTCTTACCTGCGGATCTTTATCATTTACCAGTTTAGCAACGGGCGCCAGATCGGCGGGATGCAACTGCTGCGCAGCACGTAAACCTGTAATTCTTATGTCGGCCTGATCATCAGTTAAAGCTGATTCAATGTATTTTTCACCGCCATTCATTTTCGACAGTAACCACAATGCTCTTGCCCGCATGCGTGGATCTGCGTCGGACTTCCATAATTTTTCCAACTCAGGAATGGCTTTCTCCTCCATAGCCAACAAGCTTGTCCATGCTTTCCTCCTTACAGAAAGATTGGGATTTTGCAAAGCCTGCACTGCACCTGACGGTGAAGCATAATCGAAAGTTGGAATGCTATAGGGTTTGCCTTTGGGAGCAAGCCTGTATATTCTTCCTTTCTCTTGGTCTTTAGCATCGTGTCCGCCAACTACCGCATCATACCAGTCTGCCACTATCAACGATCCATCTGGCGCTACACACACATCAGCGGGGCGGAACCATTGATCGTTCTGGCCCTCGAGCATATTTTTAATAACGGCCGAATAACCGGCTCCATCGTTTTTAACAATGTAGGACCTCACTACGTTGTGCCCCGGTTCGCAATGGATCATCTGGTTGCGGAAACTGTCGGGCAACAGGTTGCCTTCATAAATAACCATACCTGTGGGTGAGCCGGAACCAGTTTGCAACAGGTTGGGTATTACGCCAGGATCATTCAAATGCCAGTGGCGGAAAGGTATAGAATCTTCCATGTTGGTTCGGGGTGCGGGCCAATTGGCGCCGGTCATTTCATCCGTAAACCCGTAGTTGCCGTATTCCATTACGTAGTTGATGCGGGTGCCTTTATTGCCATCGTCGTCGTTGTCGCTCTGCCACATCGTTCCGTAACTGTCTACCGCTACTTCAAAATTGTTCCTGAAATTATGACCGAGGCATTCCACCTGCGAGCCATCGGGATTGCAGCGAAACACCATTCCCTGCTTGTATTTGTTGGGGCCAATTTCTTCGCCATCCTGGTCGAGCACCACTTTACCGTTCTTGTCTTTTAATGTTTTTCCTTCGTTGCCAAAATTAAAATAGAGCTTTCCATCGGGGCCGAATGTAAAAGTGTGCATGCCATGATCGTGCTGTTCGCCACCAATGCCCTGGAACATGATTTCTTTGCGGTCGGCTTTGTCATCGCCGTTATCGTCGAAAAACCGCCATACATAAGGGCTTTGCGAAACAATTACCTGGTTGCCAAGCACACATACGCCGAGTGGAGCGTTGATCTCCGGTCCCTGGTAAAATACTTTGCTGGTGTCCATGGTGCCATCGCCGTTGGTATCTTCGAGAATTACAATTCTGTCGCCCGCCGGTGTTACCGATTTACCGGCACCGGGACGGTAATTGTACGCTTCGGTTACCCACACTCTTCCTTTTTCGTCTACATCAATATTCGTTGGATTTTTGAGCATGGGCTCTGTTGCCATCATTTTTACTTCCAGTCCTTCTGTTACCGTAAGCCCTCTTAAAGCATTCTCAGGCAATCGCTTCTGCTCTTCTGTAAGACTGTCTGTAGTGGATACTGCCTGCTGCGAGTTATCTGATCCGCACGACACCAGGATACCGGCTGCCAGTACCGCTGCGCAAACTGTAAATAAAAAGGGTTTAGGGTTGAACGAATGCTTCATGCAATAACTTGATTTTTTGATAGAACCGAAATGCTACTCAAAGCCTTAACCTGGATATATTACCTGCTGTAGTTAAACCATACATTCATTTTACCCGACTGCCTGTTTTCCCAGGCGAAGTAGGGAACAAATGTTACGGATTTACCATTTGCCGTTGTTGTAAGATTTTTGATGCCTGCCAAAATGCCGTCGCCTTCTGTTACAGCAAACTTATTTTTGGAGCTAAGTGTAAACTTTTCAAAATCAATACCGGGGTTGTCAACCTCTTCCATGCAATACACGATGGGACCTTTGCGGATGGCGCGTTTGCCTCTGTTGGCTTCTACTTTCGGATCGGCAGCTACCAACTCCACTGGCATGCTAAAATCAAGCTCAATCACATCGCCTTTGTTCCAGGCGCGATTGACGGCAAGATAACCATGCTCCAAAGCAGATTTACTGATCTTTTTTCCATTCAGCTTTGCGCTGTACGATTTGCACCAGTCGGGAATTCTTAGTTTAATCTTACCCGTTACTTGCTGCTGGGGATCTATTGTAATGGTTACTTTTCCTTCCCAGGGATATTGTGTTTGCTGTGTAATGGCAACAGGCGTATTGCCTAACGATGTTTGGGTTTCGTCTCCGATATAAAGGTTCACCAGCAATTCATTGTTGCCAGTCATATAAATATATTCGCCTACCTGCGGAATAAAGCGCGCCATATTGGAAGGACAGCAGGCAATACCGTAAGCGCCGCCACGGTGTGTTTTGCCTTCTGCCGCGAGGGGGTTGGTATAGAAAAATTTATCGCCTCCCAGGTTTTGGCCAGCCAGCACCGCATTGTACAGCGAACGTTCCAGCACATTGGCGTATTTGGCATCGCCTTTCAACTGGCACATGCGGCTGTTCCACAATACCATGCCTACGGATGCGCAGGTTTCGCAGTAGGCTTCCTTGTTAGGAAGATAATAGGCGGGACCGAACGCCTCACCATCGTGCATAGACCCTACGCCACCGGTTACGTACATTTTTCTTTCCACCACATCATCCCACACGCTATTCAGGGCTTTCATGTAGGTGCTGTCGCCGCTATTGGCCAACACATCGGCCATGCCGGAATACATATACATAGCACGTACTGCATGCCCTTTTGCTTCGGTAATATTTTTTACAGGTATATCGCTCAGGATATCCACGTTTGCTCTTGGATTCATTTCCCACATGGGTCCAAACTCATGACCGTGTCCGCGCTCTTCGAGCAGCCAATGCGCAAAGTCGAGGTATTTTTTTTCTTTGGTTACGTTGTACAATTTCACCAACGCCAGTTCAGGTTCCTGGTGCCCTTCTGCCCAATGACGTTTGCCGGGGCCGAATGTTGCAATCCAGTGATCGGCAAATTTTTGCGCCACATCCAAAAACTTTCTTTTGCCGGTGGCTTTGTAATAAGCAACCGCCGCTTCTATCATGTGTCCGCCGCAGTACATTTCATGCCTGCCAATGTCGGACCAACGTCCGAGGTTTTTTCCTAATCCATCATCTTCTTTGGAAAGAATATAAAATGTAACCAGGTACCCGTCGGGCTGCTGCGCTTTTGCCATTACATCAATCCAGTAATCCATCAGCTTTTCCAGTTCAGGGTCGGGATGGTTAATTAATGAATAAGCAATGCCTTCCATCACTTTGTATACATCCGAATCATCCCACACCAATCCATTGTATTTTCCTTTTTTTTACACCTGCTGCTATTTCAAAGTTGGCAATACGCGCTGTAGAATCGCGCACCTGCACAATAGCAGAAGGAATGGTTGACTGCACATGTGTTTTTAATCGGGGCAGCCAGAATGCGTCGTTTACCGATACATTTTTAAGCGGCACTTTCTGGTATGGATAACCGTAATCCTGCGCAAACGCACCCGAAGCCGAAAGAACCAGGGACACTGTTGCTGCTGCAAATTTTCTTATAGTATTCATTATTTAAGTAATATCATTGGGTTCAGAAGTGTTTAAAAGTAGCTGGCTTTATGCAAAAAAAATGTTGCAGGCTTTGCAATTATTTCAACATGCTTACCTGTGCAGTTTTATTAACAGAACTGTTACTGAGCCTTGTATACAGGATGTTCTTTGTTTCCTCCTGCTACCAGGTACGCCACCAGGTTCTTTAACCGTTCGGGGTTAAGGCTGTTGATGAGCGCCGGCGGCATAAACGATACTTCTGATAATTTGGTAGAAGCCACGTCTTTTTTCAGCAGCTCGCGTGTTGTTTGTGGTGCAAATGGATTTTGTGAAACATAGTATCTGGTATCATCTTCCCTGCTCAGCCTGCCAATTACGGTATTACCGTCTTTCAGCACAAATACAGTTGCTGCATATTGATCGGAAATGACTTTGTTAGGTTGTATGATGGATTCGAGTATGTCTTTTTCAGAAAAGCGGGTACCCAGTTGCGTGAGGTCAGGTCCCAACGATCCTCCCTCTCCGCGCATGCTATGGCAGTTGATGCAGGCGCTGGCCGCAAACAGCATCTTTCCTTCTTCAAAATTCCTGGGGGTTGATTTGTCTTGTACAAAGGAAAGTGCTTCGTCTACCTTCCACACTCTTCCGGGACCGCCATCGGCCATAATTTTCACCCAGTCGGTAGCAGCATTTAATGATGCGGTGTTGAGTGAAATAGTATCGTAATGTTTGGACTGATCTTTGGGCACATACTTTAAAGCTATCTGCCTGGCTTTATCGAGGTAACTAAGAAACTGCCGGCCACCTTTGTATTTATAGGCTCCGTAGTACCAGCGAAAATATTTTTCGCGCAGCTCCGGCGTCCATCCGTTTTTGGCTTCGCTCAGCACCAGTGCATAATATACCTGTTGGGCGGGCGGCGTATTGGTGAGCACATCTGCCAGGTCCATTCCATATTGAGGATTCCTGAATATCAGATCGGCAGATTGCGAAACAGTGGACTGTTCGGTTGTATCATCCTTGGCTGTTTCTAACAGTGGAATTGTTTTTTGTACTACCTGTGGCGCATCTATATATACCAGCAGCTTTACCAACTGCCGGTTGGCAATATTGGTGCCGGCGGGGTACAGCGGATCGAGATAACTGATCAACATTTGCCGCTGCGCTGCATCTGGTTTGCCCATGCGGTATAAGGCAACTTCAAAAACCCTTAGCAAATCCAATTGCTGCGATGGAGAAAGCTCATTATAACGTATATCGGTAAGCGATTTTAAAATATCGTTCTTTAAGGTTTGGCTGCCATGGCGTGCCAGGGCTACCAATGCATTGATGCGAATAACGGGATCGCTTTCACTGAGGGCTTTTTGCTGCCATTGTGCTACCGGCTGATGCTCTACTGCAATGCGGGCCGCATAGCGGATGAACCTGTCTTCGTTTTTAAGCTGGGGCCATGCCTGTTCGAGTGCAGCAGCATTGGGCGCACCATGAAATTGCTCTAACTGCCGACGCAGCTTTGTTGCTTCACTGATTACAGGAGCCGCCAGGTCGGGCTGCTTGCTGTTATCGGCGTAATATACCCTGTACAGGTCAGACTGTATGCGCCGGCCTCCTGTAAGAAAGTACAATGCGCCATCGGGACCAATCACCCCATCGGTTAAAGGCAGAGGCGCTCCTGAAATAAATTCCTCTGCCTTTGCGTTGTACGACGAACCGTTGGGTTGCAGATGCACTGCATATATGATTCCAAAACTCCAGTCGAACGCCAGCAATGCTTTCCTGTATTTTTCAGGAAAATTTGCATTGTGACCGGAGATGATATTTGTTGGTGAACCTTGCCCGATGTTGATGAGGGGCGGAAGGTTGTCTAAAAATTCGGGCGACCATTTGGCGTTGTCGGGGCGCCAGCCAAACTCGCCCCCACTGGGTATATGGCAAATGCGGGTAGGGCGATACCACGCCATGCCTATGTCCCACTCCATGTCTGAATCATAGGTAAACAGGTCGCCGGCTTCGTTAAAAGTAATGTCGAAAGGATTGCGTAAACCTGCGGCAAACAGTTCCCAATGTTTTCCCGATGAATCTACTTTGGCCACAAAGCCTGCGGCTGGGTCTGTTCCACTGTCGAGGTGCGCCGAATCGGGGATGAGGTTGTCTCTCTGCCATACCGGCGGCAGGCGGTATGCGTCCATTTTAGAGAAACCGGTATTGTTGCCGGCTATTACATAGAGTGATTTTTTATCGGGAGCGAGTATTACACTGTGCGGGCCATGTTCTTCGTAACCGGTAAATGATTTTAACAGGGTGATCTTGTCGAACTGATCGTCGTTATTCGTGTCCTGCAACCTGTAAAAGCCGCTCTTTTTTTCAAACAGGCTGTCGCCTTTATGGTTCACCATCACATACAGGCTGTTGAAAGCCCATACTAACCCTTGCGCATACCCCATTTCAATCTTCGCTTTGCTGGTATCGGCACCTTCGGCTTTGTTCAGGTCAAAATGCAGCCGTTCTACTTTTACTTTTGCATGAAGGTCTTTTTCTCCAATACCCGGCAACTCCAACCGATACATGGCACCGTATTGGTCAGAAGCAATCATCCGGCCCTTATCGTCAAACGTCATGGAAACCCACGAGCCGTTTTTATTTTCGGAGGGACTGTATAAATGTTCGGCATGAAATCCTTCGGGCAGCTTGAGCTTGTTAATTTTTGCATTTGCTGTATCCTGTGCGGCGGTTTCGGTTTTGCCCCCATCGCCTTTGCATCCTTGCACGATCAACGTAAAAAACAAAACAACAACAGCAACCGTTTTAATAAAATGCCTTATCATAAAAAGAAAGTATTTGGGGTTTTTACAACCTGGGATTAAAATCCCAGGTAACAATATTTCACCGAGCCTACGGCTCTGCTCTTATTACAAAGAGCAGGAGCTGTGGACTCAGCAACGTATTGAAAGCATGGATTTCAATCCAATTTTATCGGTCAGACCGCCCTTTGGGGCGGGCCGACCGGGCTTTCCAACGGCCCGCCCTAAGGCGGTCTGATGGAAAGTGTCAATTGTTTTTCATCAGGTTCTAAATAAACGGCGCCGGAATTTCAACCAACGCTATTTTTTCACCTGCTCAAAAACAAAAATGCCTTTCTTGTTAGCTATCACAATGTCGATCAATTTGTCTTTATTCATGTGGGTGGGCACAATATGCAAACCCACTCCTGAATCATTGTCAATTAAATGGGGTATCCATTGAGGTTGTTTGCCGGGTTTGTATTCAAACCAGTACAATACGGCAGGCTCTTTTTCACCCGGGTCGTTGCCGTTGTGCGCCCAAAAGCGTTTTCCGGTCAGCAGGTCGGGATTACCATCTTTGTTCATATCAACCATTGCCATTCCGTGCGATTGTGAAAATGCTTTAAAGATGTCGTGCTGCTTCCATGTAATATTTCCGTTGGCGTCTTTCACCTGTTCGTGCCACCAGATGCCATAGTTATGTGCAGAAGATGTGATCACATCCTGGTCGCCATCACCATCTAAATCCAGCGTATACATCTGCGCACATTCAGCACCCCAGTTGGCTGCATGAAAAGTCCAGTCGGGTTGCCTGGGATCTGCCGGCGCTTCCCACCAACCTTCTCTTATCAGCACGTCTTTTCTTCCATCCAAATTAATATCGCCCCAACCTAACCCGTGGGTAAACAAGTTGGTTCCTCTTACGGTATCGTTGCTGATGGTGTAGATTGTCCATGTTGTGTCGCCTTTTGCAGAAGGCGATTTCACCCATATTACTTTTTTCCTGGCGGGATCGTTGCACAGCAAATCCAGTCGTCCGTCGCCATCCACATCCACCATTGCCGGCGATTCATTCCCCACGGAAGGATATACCAGTCTTTCCTTCCAATGTCCGCCCTTGTTTTGCGGATTTTCGTACCAATATGCTTCTTTGCTGGGGAAACCAACTTTCACCAGGTCTGTCCATCCGTCCTGGTTCACGTCCATTGTAAAGTTGAGAAAAGAGTTGCCATAGCCACCAATGGACGGATGAATATAGGGTGTAGCAATTTCATGACGTTTCCAACCAGGGGCTTCAAACCAGAAAGTGCCGGCCAGCACATCCATCATGCCGTCTTTGTTTACATCTGCCACAGCAACACCTTCTGAAATGTATTCGGTGGACAATACATGCTTTTTAAATTTCAGTTCACTGTTTCCATTGGTGCGTTGTGCAGTACATTTATAGTTCGCCGTTATAACAGTAACCAATAGCAGCAAACCGCACAGTTTTTTCGCTTTCATCATAACTGTTTTTAAATCAAAAAAAGATTGTCAGTAAAAAAATGAACGGAAGCTTTTGATGCCGGATTGTTTTTGCACGATGATTTGTACTGTTGAAATGAAATGAAGCCGGAGGAAACACTTAATGCCAAATGACTTTTTTTACTGGTCAACACAATTGCACCTTTTTTACTGATCGTTATACGGGAGCGGAACCAAAATGTGATAAATAGTGCTGCTCTTTTCTGAATGCCAGCTTTAACTAAAACCAATCCTGATAATAAAAACCACAACTTTACTATAGAACTTCCTGTAAAAAACAGCACTATCCTATCAACATCGGGTAAAAGTATATAGATTAGAGACATAGAAATGTTCTGTAGTTTGCTGGAAGTGGTGAAATATTAACCGCGGAGGAGCGGTTTATCGTTTAGGATGGAGGCGGTCAGCTATCAGAAATTTAATTTTTTTTGTAAGGGTTTACTTCTTCAACCGTCTTTACCCAAAAAAGAGTATCGAAGTATGAAAAACATGATCATTTTTTTGCTGCTATCAACCTTTGCAATTGCAAATGTTCAATCGCAAACGGTGGCAGACTTGCGAAAGAAAAGTTTTAACGTTGGTAAAAGCGGCCTGGCCATTGAAGGGTACGACCCGGTTGCTTATTTTACTTCGGGCAAGGCTATAGAGGGTAAAAAGCAATGGGCGGTAGTGACCGATGGCATCCTGTATTACTTTTCGTCGGCAGCCAATAAGGAGTTGTTCAAGGCCAACCCGGGCAAATACCAGCCGCAATATGGCGGATGGTGTGCGTATGCAATGGGAAATACTGGCGAAAAGGTATCGGTAGATCCGGAAACGTTTAAAATTAAAGACGGGAAACTGTATTTGTTTTACAACCGTTTTTTTACCAACACGCTGGATTCGTGGAATAAAGATGAAACAGCCCTTCAGAATAAAGCGGACGTTAACTGGACCAAATTATTTCATTAAACTTTAAAATCGCACCGCTATGAAATCTTTAGTATTATTATTTGCGTTAGTTGTATTTACCGGCAAAACGCTGCACGCACAGCAACCGGTTGTTTTTGCGCCGGATAATATAGCATTGAAGGGGTATGATGTGGTATCGTTTTTTAACGGCGATGACCCGGTAAAGGGGCAGGATTCATTAACGACCGAATGGAATAAAGTGACCTGGAAGTTTTCGTCGAGAGCGCATCTTGACAGCTTTAAAAAAGCTCCCGAACAATACATGCCGGCTTATGGGGGATACTGTGCTTACGGAATGTCGAAAGGATACAAAGCGCCCACGCAGGCCGACACCTGGTTTTTGCAAGATGGACGACTGTACTTCAATTATAACAAGGAGGTGCAGGTTACCTGGAACAAAAACAGGGATTCGCTGATAGAGAAGGCGGATAAAAATTGGCCGGATGCCATGAAAAAATAGATGCAATTGCAGGCCGCGCACTATAAACTTCGTAAATTAAAGGATGGAGGTAAACGTACAAAAACATGCCGAGGCCAGTAAATGGGTAAATGATTACTCGGACATTTTATATGCATTCGCAATACAACGTACCAGCAATATACACATTGCCAAGGACCTGGTACAGGAAACATTTTTAGCTGCCTGGAAAAACTATGAATCGTATAAAGGAGAAGCCTCGGTTAAAAACTGGCTGTTCGTAATTCTTAAAAATAAAATAGCCGATCATTACAGGAAAGCAGCTACCCGGTTTACCGATGAATTAAATTCAGCAACAGGCGATTCTTTTTTCGACGCAGAAGATCATTGGTCGAAAGAGCATTACCCTTCGGAATGGAAAACAACGGATAGCAATGCAACTGAAGCAAAAGAGTTTTATAGTGTATTGAACAAGTGCAGAAGTAAACTGAAGGAAGTGCAACGGGCAGTTTTTTTTATGAAATACATGGATGGATTGAAAAGCATTGAAATCTGCAAAGCTTTAAATCTGTCGGAGGCAAACTATTGGGTAATCATGCACCGCGCCAAAGTGCAGCTAAGGGCATGCCTTGAAATGAATTGGTTCAAACCATAAATGTAGCCATATGAAATTACACATTACCTGTAAAGAAGCTGTTGATTATATTTCGAAAAAGGAAGAGAAAAAACTTTCTGTGCTGCAGCGGTTGCAGTTAATGCGGCATCTTGCTATCTGCAGCCTGTGCAGGCTGTTTGAAAAGCAGAACAAAACAATTACTACAGCATTGTCAAAAAACAACGATGAACTAGAGCATCATCTTACCCCGGAAGAAAAAGAGCGGATTATAGATGCAATGGAGAACCAGAAAGACGGATAGAAAATACTTGTTACATAAATCATAAAAACAATACTATGAGCACCTCTGTTAAACATAAAATTTTATGGGTGCTGCGCATATTAGCAGCACTGATCATGCTTCAAACATTATTTTACAAATTCTCTGCTGCCGACGAACCTGTGTATATTTTTTCGACCCTTGGCATGGAGCCCTGGGGCAGAATTGGCACGGGTGTGGGAGAGCTGATTGCTTCAATTTTGCTGCTTACACGCCGCTTTACAGCGTTTGGAGCCGCACTGGGTATAGGGTTGATGGGCGGTGCCATTTTTTTCCATCTTACCACCCTGGGAATTGAAGTACAAAATGACGGCGGGCAATTATTTATTTATGCCATTATAGTAATGGTGAGCTGCATTATTGTTTTTATTAATTACAGGCATCAGCTCCTTCGTTTCTTTAATTATGGCACTATAAATGATAGAAAGAACTAGCTTTATAAAAGCACACTAAAAACTATGCACTTAATAACTCCCATTCAACGGCTGTTCAGGCAGCTTCAAACAACCGTTCATTCGTTATCTGACGAACAATACTGCGCTCCCTCCAGCTTTTTAACGGGTGCAACCATTGGCCAACACATCCGGCATATTATTGAATTGTTTTTGGAACTGGATACTGGTTATAAAACAGGAGTGGTAAACTACGACAACCGGAAAAGAGACCGGCGTATAGAAACCGACCGCTTCTTTGCCATGCAGCAACTGGATGCTTTGTCTTCAGCCATTGGCAGGCCTGATAAAAAACTGCTGTTGAAGGCGGCTTACGATCCTGCTACCAGCGATTTTGCAGAAGTTGAATCCAATTACATGCGCGAACTTATTTACAACCTGGAGCATACCGTACACCACATGGCGTTGATACGTGTAGGCATAAAAGAAGTATCCAGCCTGTACCTTTCTGAAGATTTTGGCATAGCAGCATCCACGCTCAAATTCAGGCAGGCATGTGCACAGTAACGTTTATACCGAACGGTGATCATTTTTTTATTACGTCCAATAGAGACGAGCACAACACGCGTAAGCCTGCGCGTGCCCCTGCGCGTTATCATAACGAGGGAACAGAAATGTTATATCCGCAGGATGGCACAGCCAAGGGATCGTGGATTACGGTAAAAGCAAATGGAGATGCGGCGGTTTTGCTGAACGGTGCCTTTGTTAAACACATTCCGGCTCCTCCTTACCGTTTAAGCAGGGGACTGATTTTCCTGGAACTGGCAAAAGCAGCCAGCCCGTTCGGCAGGTTCAACAATATAGCATTGAACGGCATTGAACCTTTTACGGTTATCCTGTTCGAAAATAAACAGTTGTATGAATGTCGCTGGGACGGAAACGAAAAGCACCAAAAAGAATTAGACGCTTCGAAACCACATATCTGGTCGTCGGTTACTTTGTACAACGAGCATATTACCCGCGAAAGAAAGCAATGGTTTGAAGATTTTCTCCGGCAGGAACAAATGGTTTCGCAGGAGAGCATTGTACGCTTCCATCGTTTTGCGGGCGGAGACGATCCGGCGAATAACCTGGTAATGAACCGCAATGGAAAACTCTCTACCGTAAGCATTACCTCTGTTGCTATTAATGGAAAAGACGCCGTGATGCAGTATGTAGATATTGCAGGCAATGCGGAGCTCCAGCAAAAGATCGATCTGCAGCAGGAGCAAAAAACTGTAACACCGGTAAAAAAAAGCACAGCCTTTAAAAGTTTTTTCATCAGACTGTTCAACTGGGAATACTGGCCTTTTAATGTGGTATACGGACCTATTATCGGTTACTGGTTATGGTTATGCATGAAAGCAAGATCATTTTTCTTTTTCAATGCAAGTAATCCGCTGATTAAGAACGGCGGATTTTTGCTGGAAAGCAAAAAAGAAATTTACGACCTGATGCCGAAGGAGTATTATCCGCTTACGGTTTTCTGTGCAGCTAACACAACAGGCGACCAGGCGTTGCAGGCACTGCAGGCAAAGGGACTATCGTTTCCCGTAATTGCCAAGCCCGACATTGGCATGCGCGGATTGAAAGTAAAAAAACTGCACAACGCAACAGAGGTTGAACAATATGCAGCAAACAGCAAAGTAGATTTTTTGTTGCAGGCATTTGCAGATTATCCTAACGAGGTGGGTATATTTTATTACAGGATGCCCGGCGAAAACAAGGGCAATATTTCAGGAATTGTTGGTAAAGAATTTTTAACGGTTACGGGTGATGGATATGCTACGATAGAAACCCTGCTGATGAAGAATGACAGGCATTTGCTGCAAATAGAAGCCTTAAAAAAATCGCAGCCCGGTTTGCTGCAGCAGGTATTGCCGGCGGGTGAGCAAAAAGTGTTGGTTCCGTACGGCAACCACGCAAGGGGCGCCAAATTTATCAACCTCACCCACCTGGCAACCGAAAAGCTCACAACTACCATTCATCGCATATGCAGTACCGTGCCCGAGTTTTATTTTGGCAGGCTGGATATTAAATACGGTAGCTGGGAAGATTTATGCGAAGGAAAAAATTTTTCCATTATAGAATTAAACGGAGCGGGGAGTGAGCCTACGCATATGTACGATCCGTCGCAATCTATATTTTTTGCATGGAAAGAAATTATAAAACACTGGAAGCTGTTGTATACAATCAGCAGCTTAAATCACAAAATAAAAGGAATACCCTATATGACGAATAAGGAAGGTTTGGCGATGCTAAGAGGCAACAAGGCACATGTAAAACAGCTTGAGCAGTAACTACAGCATGCGGGTATATTTAAGAATATTTTACTGGGCCTTTGGCATTAGCTTTTTGGGATCGCTGCCGTTGGGAACCCTGAATGTAACGGTTACCAATCTGGTAGTGAACAAAGGGGTGAACGAAGCCATTCAGTTTGCAGCCGCAGCGGTGCTGGTGGAGATAATAATGGTGCGCATAGCCGTTGTAACCATCCACAAGCTGGAGAAACAGAAAAAACTGTTCAAACTGTTCAGCGTTATTACCTGCGCTATACTTTTAACGCTTGCAGCTATTAGTTTAAAAGCGGCCATACGAATGGAAAATTTTGAAGCAGCTTTACCACTCACGGAGCGTGGTCCGCTGCTTTCCGGTTTTATTCTCAGCATACTCAATCCGCTGCATCTGCCTTTCTGGATAGGCTGGACTGCCGTATTGCGGTCCAGGAAAATATTGGTACCGGAGCCAAAAGCTTACAACATTTACGTGGTAGCCATTGGCATGGGCACTTCGGCTGCTTTTGTTGTATATGCTTTGGCAGGCAGTTTGGTGATCACCTTGTTGAAAGACAAGCAATACCTCCTTAATTGGTTTGTTGGCATTGCGCTTTTAATAACGGCAATAATAATACTCTATAAAACATTTAGAAAACCGTTGCGTTACGCATAATCTTCCTTTATTCCATTCGTCATTCAATTTCTACATTTCAATAACAATTTGTCACAATCTGCTCACTCTCTGCTTTCGGGCAAATAAATATTTTTCAATTTTGCGGCGCAATAAACACAAAACAAAATGAAAAAGATGAGCAGAGTGGACTCGGAGGCAGGAACGAGCATACTGACACTGAAAAATATTATCAGCAAATCTGTCTTACTGTTGCTGATGATTCTTATAGCCACGGGCGCTATGTCGTTTACTTACGGTAGTCCTATAAAAAGCGGCATTGACACCAACGCGATCATTGCAAAAAACGCGAGAAAAAGCCTGCCGGTTGAACGCAGAAAATACCGCAAGGTTATACATGTTGCACTGCCAGGCACAAAAACCGTACTTATGGCAGACAGGGAAATGTTCGCACCTTTTGTTGCAGGTTGGAATGCTACCATCGGCACAGCCAACTTTGAAAAAAAGAGCGCTGCGGCCGATTGGGAAATGACCCACAATTTTATACTGAGCACTCTCCATCCTATAGCCAGTAATGTGGAAGTAGCAGACGAAGACATGATGCACACTTTTATAACCATGAATATGGCAAAATCAATATTGCAGAATGCAGTATTGATGCAGGCTGCGGATGAGATGATGATGGCGGCTTTCATCAATCAACATTTCACGCTTTGGTTTGCAGCTCCCAAAGGAATTGATGCGCTGATATCAGATTCAGAAATGGGTGATGCATTTGAAGAAGAGAATAATATCACAATCCAATGCCGATTAGCTAAGCCGGTTAAGGATTAATGAGCCGCAGATTCGCAGATGAAGAATTATCTGCGAATCTGCGGCAAAAAATGAGTTTTTACTAGCTAAATGATATTAGATCGCAATCCATTTCTCTTTCCGTTTAAAGAACAAAGCGGCAGACGCTGAAACAAGCGCAATAAGCAAACAGTAGATAAAGAGCAAAGCAACGTGAGAAACCAGTGGTTATGGCTTTGATGTAAAGGCCCTCGTATATAGCGGGGGCTTTTTTTAATTTGAGATTTGAAATCTGCTGCAGGCAGTTTGTTTGGAAAAGACGGTCATAGAACGCAGACTAACGACATGAAATTTAGATTGAGTAAACAGGCACCCCTATCTCAAATTTCAAATCTCAAATCATAAATCAAAAGTATTTTTGCGGATGACTTTGCAGGAAGCTTACCGTTTGGCTTGTAATACATTGGAGGTTCTGTACGATAACCGCGAGGCAGCAAATATTGCCAACCTGGTGATGGAGCATCTTAGCGGTTATAACAGGATGGACCGGTTGGTGCATGCGCATCAATCTATTACCTCATCGCAGCACACCCAACTCCAGCATTATCTTTCACTGCTTTCCAAACATACTCCGGTGCAATATGTATTGCAAGAGACATGGTTTTATGGAATGTGTTTGTATGTAAACGAAAATGTGTTGATCCCGCGCCCTGAGACCGAAGAACTGGCAGACTGGATTATACAGGATGAAAAAAACAGGCAGACAAAAAATACTCGTATACTCGACATTGGTACGGGCAGCGGCTGCATACCCGTTGCTTTAAAAAAGAACCTGCCGCTGGCAGAAGTGCATGCTATAGACATTAGCCGCGCGGCGCTGGAAGTAGCCAAACGAAATGCAAGTCAACAGGAGGCTCCTATCGAGTTTCATGAAATAGATATTCTGCAACAACAGCAAACAGCAACGCTTCCTGTATTTGATATTATTGTAAGCAACCCGCCTTACATTCCGCAAAGCGACAAAGCCACCATGCACAACAATGTGCTGGAACACGAACCTCATCTGGCGTTGTTTGTAAATGACGATGATCCGCTGCTGTTTTATCGCGCCATTGCAGCATTTGCCAAACAGCACCTTGCAGCTAACGGTACCATATACCTTGAGTTGCATGAAATGCTCGGACCGGGCACAGCAGCACTTTTTTCGCAGGAAGGCTTTACGCACACTCAACTCAGGAAAGACATGCAGGGAAAGGACAGGATGCTGAAGGTGAGCTATCAGCCGTAAGCTGTCAGCGATCAGTGTTGAAAGAACCAAGATCCAAATGACAAGAAACAAAAAGTAAAAAAAAGTTGCTGGAGCACTCCTGTAACCCGAGACTTGTAACCAGAAACTGATAACTAACACTCACGGCAGAAAGCTGATAGCCACCCCTCATACCTCCCACCCTTTCCGGTATTTCCTTTTCAGGTATTGGTTGGCGGCGGGATGATTAGGAAACTGCATCTTTTTTGCATCCCATTCCAGCACCACGCCGGGTACCCTGATGGCAACCGTTCCTAAGAGTATCGCCTCTGTCATAGGCCCGGTTTGCGCAAAATGCGATTCGTTTTTTACGCGCTTCAGGCAGGCATCTACAAAATGGTGGTAGTGATTGCGCTCGTCGAGTTGCGGCGGCTGATGATCTTTGAATTTTTCTTCTGGCAACAATATAGGCATAACGGTATGGGGAATCAGCAACGCGCCTTCCGTACCTACCAGCATCGCACATTCTTCAGGATACTTCCCTTTATACAACCCCTGCACATTGGCTGGTGGATAATATTGTCCATCGAACCACTCTACCTGTATCGTTTTTTCCGCAGTATATTCATTGCCCGGGAATATCCAGATAATGTGATCGCCCTGTGGCCAGGTATCTCCACGCCGTGCAGCGCTGTTTTGCCAGGATGGTTGCACTTCCGCCGTTACAGATAACGGTGCTTTGAGATCCATTCCTTTCCATACTGCATCAAAAATATGGCAACCAATATCGCCGGACCAACCGGTGCCGAAATCCTGCCAGGTGCGCCATTTAGCCGGATGATATATATCGGGCACGTATGGCCGCTCAGGTGCAGTGCCCAACCATAAGTCCCAATTCAATGAGTCAGGCACCGGGCTTGTTGGCGCAGGTCTCGGTCCTTCCAAACGATACCCTTCAATCCCACTTCTGTTGGAGCAGAGATATACATTTTTTATTTTTCCTATCAGTCCTTGCTTGATCCATTGCACAGCCGTACGGTCGCCCTTACCCGAAGCATGCTGGGTACCCAACTGCGTTACCACTCCTTTTTTTACAGCAGCATTGGTAAGTGCCCGCACTTCTGCTACATCGTGGCACATGGGCTTCTGGCAGTACACATGCTTGCCCAATTGTATGGCGTTAATAGCAATAATAAAATGATTGTGATCGGGAACAGTTACATTCACCGAGTCGATATTGTTTTTTTCTTTTTCAAACAATTCTCACCAGTCACTGTAGGTACGTGCTTCGGGAAATTGCTCTGCTGCTTTTTTCAGGATATTGGCGTCGGTATCGCACAGCGCTACAATTTTTACATCGGGGTGCTGCTTAAAGTTTCCTAAATCGTAGCCGCCCATTCCACCTACACCTATGCAGGCATGCCTGAGCGGCGTATTGGCTGCACCAATGCCTGAAGTGTTGCTCATTAATAACGGAAGCGTAAACGCTGCGGCTGTTGATACAAATTCCCTCCTGGAAATAACATTTTTTTCAGTCATGACAATGATCGTTTTTTTGTACAAATATGAAAATAGGAAGATGTTTGCTTTATAGCATAGGTGAGCTCTCTAAAATGGTTCGCCGTGTGTTTGCTTTACCAGTTTGTTTATTAAAAACGGAAACGGGTATAATGCACTGATGAAATAGTTGGTAACCCAGTCTCTGCCGAACATGCTTTGAATAAAACGACCGGTTTTAAGTCGCTTACTGAACACTTCGTCCCACTGCTGCTGGTAGTTGTATTCCATTTCATAACGGCTGATCTTACCCTGTAAAAATACATGGATCTGCTCAAAAGCGAGCTTGCTGCCGTGCATGGCCATACTCATTCCATTGCCGCACAACGGCGCTATCATACCCGCCGCATCGCCCGTCATCATCAAATGATGTTCGAGCTGTGTTTTTTTATCAAAACTGATCTGCGCAATGGTTACCGGGTCAGGCGTTATAAATTCAGCTTGTCCGAAAATTGCATCCAGGTGAGGATTTTTCCTCAATATTTTTTCCTCCATCTCCTTAATGGAGTTGCCCGAACGCTGAAGGTTAAACGCCGTTGTAAGATAGCACAAACAATACTTCTCGTCTTCCACCTGCGATATACCGCAATACCCGTTGTCGAAATTGTGCAATGCAATCTGGTCGGAGGGGAAATTTGTTTTTACATGATATTTTACCCCGATGTAGTTGTTGAGTTTGTTTTGTTTTTTCTGAATAAAGTCGCGCTTGAGCTTTATATCAATATTGCTGCGTTTGCCATAAGCGCCGGAAGCGAGTCTTGCTTTACACATATCGGCACCATACTGCACATGAAAGTGCCCGTTGCTGTACCAAACATTGTCTACCCTGGTTTCTTCGAGTATGGTAGTACCCACGCTGCGGCTAAGTGCTGCCAGGAAAGCATCGAGCTTATACCTGCTGATGCCAAATCCCCCCAGGTCGAGCTTATGACGGATAACCCTACCCGAAGGGGAAGAAACCATCAGCTTCCGTATTTGCGGCAGGTTCCAATCGCTGAGCGGCACTCCCAGTTCTTCTAAAAAATTCCAGCATTCAAAACTGATGTATTCGCCACATACTTTATGAAAGGGATATTTTTCCTTTTCAAATAAGATTACCTGGTATCCTGCACGCGACAGTTGTATCGACAGGCAAAGCCCTGCCAATCCTCCGCCAATAATGGCAACATCGTATGTTTGTTCGCCTGTCATGTCGTTGTTATCAGCCAGCGAAAAGCCCACTTCCACTGAACTGAGTATTGTTGTATGCCGGCACGTTGCATAATCCCATCCCAATCCTGTCGTTTAAATCCACGCCAAACCGATAGCGGTGCATCATTTTTTACAAGATAGCTTTTTGAAAACAAACGGGTGAGCCATTTAATGGAATAATAAGCAAGTAAATGCCGGTGCAGATCATTGATGAAAAACCCCAGCCGGCTGTTGGCGCGCATCCACTGCATCATTTGCTCCAGGGCGGCTTCGGTAAAGTGATGGCAAAAAAGAGAGGAAAAAATAATATCGGGAACATCGTCTTTAAAAACAACCGATTTATAATCCGATACGATCCAATGGTAACCGGTGCCGGGTATGCGCTGTTTTGCAAAACTGATGCAGGCTGCTTTTTTATCGATACCGGTAAACCGTACCCGAATATTGCTACGCACACACCATTTTTCAATTGCCCGCAGGTTATCGCCTCCCCCGCACCCAATTTCGCAAATATGCAGTGTGGCGGGTTTACCAGCCTGGCGCCATATTTTCTTTAAGCCGCTGATCGTAATGTTGTGTCCACCCAGCCAGGTATTGATAAAATCCAACTCTTTCATATTCTGCCGGATATCGTCGAATGGAATATCATCATTGTCGAGTAGCTCCTTCTGGTATGAGCGTTGGGAAAGAAACATTCAACAATTTACGGAACTTATAAAATATCAGAGCATTCGCTACATTTTGAGGCAGCATATTAAAAACGAGGCAATTTGCGGTGATTATTTATAAATCCGTCATTAAAAGCCATTATTCGCCGCAAAGAATGCGGCGAATATTCTAAAATGCGGCGAATACGGGTTATATTTGCCGCATATGCAGGCACCGCCCACATATATCTATCAATCAAAAGAATGGCCTCATTTCAGGTGGGACACAACCGTCGTAGATCCTTTGCTGGCAGCACTTACAGCAAAACAAGCCTGGCTACTCGGTCGTATGTCGGCACTTGGTTTTCCTTTACAGGAGGAAGCCAATTTACAGGTTGTTACGCTTGACATAGTCAAATCAAGCGAAATAGAAGGAGAGATATTGAATACTGAATACGTCCGTTCATCCGTGGCACGCAGACTAGGACTGGAAGCAGCGGGTACAGGAATGACCGACCGCCATATAGAAGGAATTGTGGAAATGATGTTGGATGCCACCACCAACTACCAGCAATCGTTAAGCGAAGAAAGACTATTTGGCTGGCATGCGGCGCTGTTTCCAACCGGCAGAAGCGGCATGACCTCCATCGTAACAGGCAACTGGAGAAACAACCCACCTCAGCAACCGATGCAGGTAATATCGGGCATGATGGGGAGAGAAAAAGTGCATTTTCAGGCGCCTGATGCGGCTCTGGTTGCTGATGAGATGTTTGCCTTTTTGCAATGGTTCAATAACAACGCTGATGTAAACCCGTTGCTCAAAGCGGCTATTGCTCATCTTTGGTTCATAACCATACACCCTTTCGACGATGGCAACGGACGTATAGCACGCGCTATAACTGATTTGCAGCTTGCAAAATCCGATGGCACCCATCTGCGCTTTTACAGTATGTCTGCTCAAATTCGCAAAGAGAGGAACAAGTATTATCACATGCTTGAAACCACACAAAAAAGCTCTGTAGTTATTACTGCATGGCTAGAATGGTTTCTCCAATGCCTGGGTAGGGCGATGGATGCCAGCAAAGAAGAGCTTGCCATGATTATGCGAAAAGCATCTTTCTGGAAAAAACACATGAACATTTCCATGAATGCCCGGCAGCGATTGATGCTGAATAAAATATTAGATGGTTACCAGGGACAGATCACGTCTTCAAACTGGTCAAAGATCACTGGTAGCTCACCCGATACAGCCGTGCGTGATATTAATGATCTGCTGACAAAAAACATTCTTGTCAAAGGCCCAGCAGGAGGAAGGAGTACGCGGTATGTGCTCTCCGATGCTAATAGTGAATCCAACTTTGCGTAAGTTGAATATGCGTCTATACTTTGCCAATTGCTCTATTATCACTCTTTAATAATCGCAATGATACAATTTAAATGAGCGCTTACCAATCTCTCATCTCCCCAATAAAAGTTTCCATTGTTAAACCGGGACCAAAGGCCGCGCCCATTATTTTGCTGTTGCGTTTATGAAGGGATTGCAACAGTTGTTTCAGCACAAATAATACAGTGGGCGACGACATATTGCCATACTTTTCCAATACGGCATAGCTGTGTTCAAGACTGTGTTCCTTTAGCTGCAAACTTTTTTGCACCGCTTCCAGTATGCGTTTTCCACCCGGGTGTACGCACCAGCCGTCGATCTCATCCTTCCTTACCCCGCCGGCATCTAAAGCGCTTGCAATCAACCGGTCAAAATCCTCTTCAATCAGTTCGGGAATATAGCCGCTCAACGTCATTAAAAACCCCGACGACGAAAGTTCCCAGGCCATGTCTTTCCTGCCCCGGGGAACAATCTCAGCATAAAAATTTTTCAGCTCCAATCCCGGCGTAGGGTAACTGTTATGGGTAACCAACGCTGCTGCCGATCCATCGGCAAACAGCATGCTGGAAGTAATATTGTCCATAGTAGTCTCCCGCTGAAAATGAAGCGTACACAACTCCGTACATACCACCACCACCCTCGCATGTTCATCGGTTTTGCAAATAGCATCTGCCATTTTCAGCGCATGGATGGCAGCATAACAACCCATAAAATTTACAGAAGTCCTGTAAATGGTATTGGGCAGATCCATCATGTCCACGATCTGCAGATCAAGCCCCGGCGCACTCATACCAGTGCAACTCACTGTAATAAGATGTGTAATGCCGGAAGTTGGAATGATGCCTTCCACACAACCCCTGATTGCATCTGTAGAGAGAGGAGCCGCATACCGGTGGTAGAGGTTCATTCTTTGCTCCAGCGAGGGAAATGGTTCCAGGTTTTCACTGCGCGGGTAAAACTTCCAGTCCTGCACCTGCCTGCTGTAATCGGGTATTACGGAATGCCTGCTTTTTATACCGCTTTGATGGTATAAAAATTTCATTTTACGGGTTTCTACCGGGTCGCCTGCATACACTCTTTGCATAAACCCCAGTATATCGTCCTGCTGGTGCCTGTAAGGAGGTAGCGCTGTATGAATGGATATGACTTTACTCAAAATGTTTGAAAATTGATGAACGATTGTTGATTAAAAAGATAACAATAAAACTGATATTGGTACATACAGACGCAATAAAGTTCATACGCATGGTATGTGCATAATCAGCAGTCAAATTATTGTGCCATACTTTTTTTGCCCATATAAAAAAGTTTAACAGTACTGGTAACATACCAAACGAAAAAATGTAAAAGGAGGTTTGCTGCAGCGAATAAAAAAAATAATAAGCCAGCAGCGCAAATGCAATGGTGTATACAGCACCGCAATATAAAAAAGTGCCTTTATAGCCCAGCTTATAACTAATGGTGGTTACGCCATCCTGTATGTCTGCCTGGTGCTGGTATATTTGGGTGAGCGGATAAAAGCCGCCAATCAAAAGGCTGGCAACGATCATGGGAATACCGGGTACATCAAAGGTTTTATTGGCGCTGCAGCCATGGTACACCAGCCAGAATGTTACTGCTCCCTGGAAAACAACCACGGTAAGGTAGCCTAAAAACGGGTATCGCTTCAACCGTATTTTACGATAGCTGTAAGCCTTCGACACTAAAATATAAGCCAGCAATCCCAAGGCAAAATAATAGCTGATCAGCAATGCAAGCAACATAGCAGCCACATCCAGCACCACTGTAGCATACAGCAATTGCCGGGTGGGTTGCATGGGCTTTTTAATGCCCCCGATGCTTTCCGTATCCCTGTCCATGTAACTATTGTAACCATTGCTGGCGGGATACACCAGCAGATGCAAAACAACAAACACCAGCAGCGCATGTGCAAAATTGATATACACCAACTGGCTCAAGGCAAACCAATATACCGGCATTAAAAAAAAAGAAAAATGAAAGCGCAGCAACTGGATGGTAGAGGGCAATAATATTGGCTTGCTCGTTGCCGGCATAGATACTGAAAATATTAGAGTTAAAACACGTTTTGGATGACCAGTTGAAAGGTAGAACTTTTTTATTGAATACGAGGTGTAGGGTGTAAGGTATAGGGTGAAGGGTATGGGGTAAAGTGAGTTTATTCCTTACCACTTACGACTTACCACCTACCACTGCTACAGTGACCAGCAATTGCCCCACATGTCGTTGTGTATGCTCGGCTGCATGAAATAAAAGCCCGAGAACGGTGGAGGGAATTTGTGCGCGACCGACGCCGCGTATGGCCGTGAGTGTGGTTTCGTCGGTTTGAGCCAATTGTTGCAGCGCCTTATCAACCTGTTGATTCAATTGTTGCAACAGATCGTTGGCAGTAGCTTTGAAAGGCTGCCCTTCGCTTTTAAGATAAGCCAACTGAGCATCGTTCAACATTTCGGCCCTGGCATAAGTAAACAAACGGTCAAGCACACCTGCTATATGTTGCAGGTGAAACCCTGCCGAAGCCATTCCCGAAGGACGCTCCCACAACAAATCATCTGGAAAACCAGCCATATATTGTGCAACTTCTTCCCTGGCTTGCAGCAATGCATGGGCAACCGGTTGCAATAAAGAAGGTATTCCGGGCAGCGGACCGCGGAGCCAGACCTCGGGCTTGTTTTTTTCGGACATATTAGTTATCAGCTTTCAGCTATCAGCAATCAGGTATCAGCTTTATTAAAAATGTATTTATCCGGATACTCACGCTCAAAAATCAGAAATCATCAAATCAAAAATTAGCAATCTACTACTGTTGCTGTTGCCCTGCAAATCCTTCCAGGAGCGCTTCTTCCGGCAGGTTCGACGACTGTACCTCCATTTTTACATTGTTCAGCTCTTCGAAAGTATGTCCGTCTTCGTACCCCACCGATACATGCACCGAAAGCGTTTGCCTTGCAGGTCCCTTAAAAGTTCCTTTTATAGGTGTGCAGTCCCTGAAATGTCGCCCCACCGAAAGCTTGACATGGTTGTTGGTTACCCATATATTGTTGGTAGGATCAATACCTGCCCAGCCGTAGCCAGGTATCCAGGCGTCTACCCAGGCATGGGTGGCGCCTTCGCCGCGCATGCCGTTTTTATTGGGACAAATATAACCGCTTACATAACGGGCTGGTATACCTGCCACGCGCAACAGTTGCAACAAAAGGTGGGCAAAATCCTGGCATACGCCTGCACGATGCTCTAATATTTCGTCGACAGTTGTTTCTATGCTGGTAATGCCTTTTATATATTTGAAGTTCTTGAAAATATACTCAGAGAACTGCTCGGTAACCAGTGCCACACTTTTTTCAGGTGTAACAATTTTGTCGATGATCTCCTGTATCTGTGTTGTATGTTTTATCTGGTCGGGCTCAATTAATTCAATCAACTGTAGTTGCCCTTTTATTTCGTTCTTGAGTTCATTGAACCCGCTGTGAAAGTTGACGGACAACTGGTTGCCCGATGTAGTTCTTATCAGCAAACGACTTTCGATAATAAGGGTGTTGTGAGCGTTCAAAATATTAAACGTACCTGTTTTGTTTCCCCAGTAATCGGCAAATACTTCTACTTTCGGATTTTCGGTTATCTGCACTTCGTGCTGAAGCGTTTCCTGTTCTTTGCAGGCATAGGGGTATATCTTGATCTCGTTCATGCTTTCGCGTACCGGGCGATCGTATACATAACTGGTAATATGGTGAATTTTATAAATGGGCATGGTTAAAAACAATTGTGCTATTGGTAAGAAAAAAAGTTTTGCGCAAAAATATGACTAAACTGCAACAGCTCTGTTCTGATGCCTTCTAAAAAAGAACGCAGGTTGTTGCTGTTGATCTCTTTAGGGTCCATAAATTTTAAACGGCTGTAAAAGCGGTTAAAATAGCGCATCATTTCTGCATTGTCGGGCGATTGGTTTTCGGCAACAATATCGGCCAGGTACTTTTCGGTTCTTGCAAGGCAATACATAACCGAGTGTGGGAAATCGTCGTTGAACAGTACCTGGTGCAATACGTTCTGGTTATAGTTCGATCCGCGGTAGGTTTTGAGATGCAGTTCATAGCCCGACAGCGAAAACAGCAGTTCTCTCCACTGTATGATCACATCTTCTGCGTGCAGACTGTAGTTGATTTTCTCATAATGCTTATCTACAATTACAATGATCTCAAAACAGCGTTCAATAAATTTTCCCAGGTTCATAAAGCTCCAGCCCGGTCCGCGGGGCATGGTAACATCGGCAACACCCATATACAACAGGCTGTGCTGTGCAAACAAATGCATCATTTGTATTACATCCTGCTCGCCCTGCCGGTCGCTGATGTTTGACTGGTTGATGAAGTGATACAACGCATTTATTTTTTCCCATACTTCTTTGGTAATATGGTCCTGCGCGCCTCTTGCATTTTCGCGGGCACGCGTAATAATCACTTTCAGTGAGTTTGGGTTGGCGGTATCGGTAAGCAGTGTACGCAATGCACCCGAGGTATCATGCTCCAACAGTTGTATTTCTTCATTGGTATGAGTGGTGAATATTTCCAATACAGGTCGCCAGGTGGTAACACCCATTACTACATTATCAAGCGAAAGGTTATAGTGTGTTGAGGTTACCCTCAGCAAGCCGTCGGCTCTTTCCATATAGCGGTTCAACCAAAACAAGGAATCTGCAATTCTACTTAACATTATATAATTTGAAATTTGAGATTTGAAATGGGGATTTGGATTTACTTACAGATCTACTACCCAGGTGTCTTTGCTTCCACCACCTTGCGATGAGTTCACTACAAGCGAGCCCTCTTTTAAAGCAACACGGGTTAATCCACCGGGCACAATCAATACACCGTCGGGACCGCACAAAGCGTAAGGCCGGAAGTCAACGTGACGCGGCACAAACTTTCCATCAATAAAACAGGGAACGGTAGAAAGCTTGACTATGGGTTGTGCAATAAAACTCCTGGGATCTTTATTGATCTCTATTTTTGCTTTTTCCCACTCTTCTTCGCCAATGGTGTTTCCCATTACCATTCCATAACCTCCTGATTGATTGGTGCGCTTTACCACCATGTTGCGGATGTTCTTAAATACATGCTCCTTTGCCTCCGGGTCGCTCAGTTCGTAGGTGGGAACGTTTTGCAGGATCGGTTCTTCATTCAAATAATATTTGATCATGGCAGGCACATAGGCATATACTGCTTTATCGTCTGCAACACCATTGCCCAACGCGTTTACAATGGCTACATTTCCCTTGCGGTAGGCACTCATGAGGCCCGGCACGCCCAGCACGCTTTTGGGGTTAAACATCAGGGGATCGAGGTATTCATCATCAATGCGGCGATAAATAATATGCACCTGCTGCAGCCCGTTGGTGGTTTTCATATACACCTTGTGATCGTCAACCACCAGGTCGCGGCCCTCCACCAAAGAGATACCCATCTTTTTAGCAAGGTAGGTATGCTCATAATACGCGGAGTTGTACATGCCGGGCGTAAGCAATACCACCGTAGGATTTGAAATTTGTGTAGCCGCCAGTTGCAACAAGATGCGGTAAAGCATCAATGGATAGTTGTTGATGATCCTTACGTTGTTGGCTGCAAACATATCGGGAAAGATCCGCTTGGTTACCTCGCGGTTCTCCAGCATATAACTAACGCCGGAGGGTGTGCGCAGGTTATCTTCCAGTATATAAAACTTACCGTCATCGCCCCTTATCAAATCTATTCCCGATATATGTACATAGATGTCGTGCGGCACCTCTATACCATGCACCTCGCGCAAATAATGCGGGCAGGAAGAAATAAGGTTTGCATGGATAATGCCATCCTTCAATATTTGTTGTTCATTGTAGATGTCTTTAAGAAATTTATTCAGCGCTTTTAAACGCTGCTGTATTCCTTTTTCCACCATATTCCATTCCGAACCGGTGATAATGCGCGGAATAACATCAAACGGGAAAATGCGTTCAATACCCTTGTTGTCGCTGTAAACCGTAAAAGTGATTCCCTGGTTCATAAAAAGCTCACCGGCAAGCACGTCTTTTTGCTGTAAGGTGGGCACATCCAGTTTTTCGAAAACAGAAATGACTCTGTTGTAATGACTTCTGATTTTTCCTGAATCACACATTTCGTCCCAAATGCCCTGGGGACTGGTGTATTCATTTAACAAAGCATGTAAACTCATAAGCAACTTTTTTTAAACACTGTTTCAGCAACAGTAATTTTTGGGAATGAGGGATAACCGGTACGTATTTCAAATTTTGACCACCGCGTCATTTGCGATCAGCGATATACTGACCGGCAGCGGCTCTCAGTCTGGTGTTTTCACCTGGTGAAAATTTGACTTTCACCGAAGGCAAAAACATCCGGATAATAACTAAATCAGGTAATTGCAGGAATGAATTGAAATCTCGGTATACAAAATTTCATTGGTCATTTCCGGGGGCATCAACAAACGTTGCAAATGAAATTAGAATATTTTTTCGACGCAAACAAAAAATCCTGGCTATTTGTCGATAATTTTTCAAAGAAATAGTATAATCAATACTAAAAAATCGAAAAATCACTATAAAAAATAAATACTATTCAATCCAAATACTCAAACTAACTATTCCTGTTATACGAAGTTCCCCGCATTAAATTGTATCTTTCTATTCAACAAAAATCAGCGGTATGGATCAGCGCATCATTAACCTGTACGACGAGTACACGCACGCTCCGTTAACAAGAAATGAATTTTTAAAAAAATTGATCCAGTTAACGGGCAGCACTGCTGCTGCCCTGGCTGTATTGCCATTGATTGAGGTGAACCAGGCGCATGCAGCTATTACACCCGACCAGGATCTTTTTACAGAAAGGATCAGCTATCCCGGTATTAATGGCGACATGCAGGCTTATGTGGCACGTCCTAAAATCAATCAACAATATGCGGCGGTAGTGGTAATACACGAAAACAGGGGACTGAATGCGCACATTGAAGATGTAGCCCGCAGGGCTGCTGCAGCCGGCTATCTTGCCATTGCCCCCAATGCACTCTCGTCGCTGGGTGGAACACCGACAAACGAAGACGAGGCGCGGGCAAAATTTCAGCAGTTGAAAGCGGAAGACAATTTGCAGAATTTTATAAAAGTGTTCGACTATTTAAAAACGCGTAGGGATTGTAATGGCAGTTACGGATGTGTTGGTTTTTGCTGGGGCGGTGCCATGAGCAATAACCTTGCAGTAAATGTGCCTTCGCTCAAAGCTGCGGTTGCATTTTACGGTCGCCAGCCGGCCAGCGAAGAGGTACCGAAAATAAAAGCGGCTGTGCAATTGCATTATGCGCAACTGGACGAGGGTGTAAACAAGGGAATAGCTGCTTACGAAGAAGCACTGAAAAAAGCGGGCACTACTTACGAGTTGTATATGTATGAAGGGGCAAACCACGCCTTTCACAACGATACTGCACCTTCGCGCTACAATGCGGATGCGGCAAAGCTGGCATGGCAAAGAACGATTGAGTTTTTCGGGAAGCATTTGGGATGAGGGGGAGCCACGAAGACACTAAGACACGGAGGTTATTGGGGGAGTTTATTGTTTGGCGTTTGTTGTTTATCGTTTCTAAAAAATCTGCAGCACACGCAACTTTATATTTTAGTGTATATCATCAGAGCTGAGCAAACGGGCCTCTGTGCGCGGTTCCTCCTTTGGAGAGGTTAGGTGAGGCTTTGAAGCCAATTTGAACCACAAGGACACGAAGGCACAATGGGTGCAGGGAGGTTTGGAATTTATTGTTTGACGTTTGTCGTTTTTGAAACTCCCACCCATCCGCAACTTTATATTTTAGTGTATATCATCAGAGCTGAGCAAGCGAGCCTCTGTGCGCGGTTCCTCTCCCTTGGGAGAGGTTAGGTGAGGCTTTGGACCCAATTTGAATCACAAGGGCACGAAGGCACAATGGGTGCAGGGAGGTTTGGAATTTATTGTTTGACGTTTGCGGTTTTTGAAACTCCCACGCATCCGCAACTTTATATTTTAGTGTATATCATCAGAGCTGAACAAGCTGGCCGTGCGCGCGGTTCCTCTCCCTTTGGAGAGGTTAGGTGAGGCTTTGAACCCAATTTGAACCACAAGGACACGAAGGCACAATGGTGCACGGAGAATATTTCGATTCGTTGCGTCGCCGCTCCTTTGCGCCCTTTGCGAGAAACAACTTTAAAAGTTCATTTTGCCGCAAATTAGAAAAATAAAGATAATAATCGAATATGAGGCTAATTAATATAATATTTAAAATTTCTACCCTTTATCGGCTTAATTAAACGGAATTGTATTTTAATCTGCCGAAATTAAAAAAAGCGCCTGCATATTACAGACGCTTTTCTTACAAATGTTTTTACAACCCTGGTTTAGTTTTTAAGTTCTTTCGCGGGCTTTTCGGAACCAGATAGTGCATTTTCTATTGCATGCGCAATATTCGACATGGGTCCTTCCATTTTATTGGTTCTGTCGTCGAGACTATTATCGTCGAGCATTTTTCCTAATTGCAGCGATGCCGGCAGCCGTGTTAAAATGTTGTGGCGCTGTCCTGCCAGGTAACTGCGTATCTTCTCCTCTGTGGGATCAGCCCCCGCCGCATTAAGCGTAATTGCAGTGGCCTCCTGGGTAATTTTTTCCATAGTTCCCTCTACTTCGGCTGCCGAAGCGCCGGAATAGGCCGCAACGCTTTTGATTACCTGTTCTTTATTACCCGCAAACAAATCTTCAAGGCTGATGTTTGCCCGACGAAGCACTTGCTGCGCACCATTATCGGACTTTGCAAATACAGAAAAAGCGGTGAGCACAGCAGGAATAGCGGCTTGTGCCAGCTTTCCATCTGCCGACAACGTTTCAACATGTTTTGCTTCCTGCGAATTGGGGTCCACCTTTTGAATAGGCCCGTGGCCAAGATGTTGCCTCACGGCCTCCAGAATATTTTCAGCCATAAAATAATATTTACTATAGGTAATAATAAAAGTATGCCAGAAATAGTGGTGAGCGGTCAGCCGTGAGCTATCGGCATTTAGTCGTTTGACGTTTGGCGTTTATGGTTTGGCGTTTATGGCTTGGCGTTTGGAGAATCTTATCACTTATCACTTACCACTTATCACTTGTTTATCCCCCGCTCATCGCTGACCGCTGACACCCGACTGCTGATTCCTCATTGCTTTTTGCACCAACTGAATGAACTCGTTGCGATACCCTTCTGTATCGTCGCCCGTTGCAGCATTTGCCAGCAATAGCACATTGTCGTACGACGACTGTTGCTTAAATTCAGAATTGAGTAACAGCATCCCGAATTGCGCCACAGCCGCTGCAAAGCGAAAATTGTCGGATGTATTTTGCCACTTGCCCCTGCTATCCATTACAACATGCTCCATCAGCCTGCTCTTTTTTGCATCGGGCTCTTTGTAACGGAATTTGATTGTCATCAGTTCGGCAGAATTACCCTCCACCTTTTTTGTTGAGCGTTGATATTTGAGTGCGTCTACCTTTTCAATAAAATCGCTTTTCACGCCAACAGGAATGATTTCGTACAATGCCGTAACTGAATGCCCGCTGCCCAGTTCGCCTGCATCTTTCTGATCGTTGTTGAAATCTTCTTTCTGCAGCATGCGGTTTTCATATCCCAGCAAACGATAAGCCTGCACTTTCTGAGGATTGAATTCAACCTGCAGCTTCACATCTTTCGCAATGGTAAACAAGGTGCCGCCAAATTCATGCACCAGTACTTTTTTAGCCTCCGCCATGTTATCTATATAGGCATGATTTCCATTTCCTTTGTCGGCAAGCTTCTGCATCTTGTTGTCCTTATAGTTTCCCATACCATAGCCAAGCACTGTAAGAAAAACGCCGCTGTTGCGTTCCAGCTCAATTAATTTTTCCATATCGGCATCGCTGCTGGCACCTACATTAAAATCGCCATCGGTACAAAGTATTACCCGGTTATTACCCCCTTGCCTGAAATTTTCGCGCGCCACTTTGTATGCCAGTTGTATACCCGCACCACCAGCGGTAGATCCGCCCGCTTCCAGCCGGTCAATGGCATCTTTAATGGTTTGCCTGCTTGCACCCGAAGTGGCAGGCAATACCAAACCGGCGTTTCCCGCATATACCACTATCGCTACTTTATCCTGCTCACGCAACTGGTCTGCCAGCAGCTTCATGGATTGCTTAACAAGCGGCAGCTTATTAAAGTCCTGCATGGAGCCAGACACATCAATCAAAAAAACAAGATTGGAAGCCGGCAGATCGTCTGCCGGATTTTTTTTGCCCTGCAGGTTCACCATTACCAGCTTGTGTGCTTCGTTCCATGGCGCTGCAGCTATTTCGGTTTGAACGGCAAAGGGATGTTCACTCGTTGGCTGCGGATATTTGTATTGAAAATAATTGATCATCTCTTCAATTCTCACTGCACCGGCCGGCGGTAGTTGCCCCTGGTTAATAAAGCGTCTTACGTTGCTGTAAGAAGCTGCATCAACATCTATCGAAAAAGTAGACAGCGGATTTTCTTTGACTTCCAGGAACCTGTTTTCAACAATGCCATCATAATCTTCCGTATCAAACTCTTTGTCGGGGTTTATGTAACCGTTGTATTTAGGTTTAAAGTCGCGCGTAACCAGCACACCTGCCTGCTGCAACGCAGAAGCCCGGGCGCCACTTACCTGAATGGATGAACCCGTGATACTTGTTTTTTTATGAGTGCTGTAGCCCATTACCACAACTTCATCCAGCCTTGCCTCAGCAGGCATCAACTGAACTTTGACAAAGGTTTTACCCCATAGCTTTATCTCCTGTGTTTCATATCCAACATACGATACAACCAAAACGGCATTGCTGCTTTTAACAGTAATAGAAAAGTTGCCGTTTACATCGCTCTGCACCATATTACGGGTGCCCTTTTCGGTAATGTAGGCCTGTTGCAATACATCGCCGTTGCTATCAGCCACGTTACCCTTAACCGTTAGCACCGGTCGGGGCATAAATGCCATTAATGCTGATAACAGCACAGTGCTGCATAAAATAATGTACTTCATAAAACGAATTTTAAAGGTGTAGGTTTTTCTGTGGATGCGGTGATGTGGAAGATTGCATAAAGAAGAAAGAAGATTCAAGAACCCAAAAGCAAGATCCAAAAAACAAAAAGCAAGAAGCAAAAAATAAAAAATAGATACGAAAGCAAGATGTAAATCCGTGCACCTCCCTTCCCTTATACCTTACGCCTTATACCTTATACCTTATGCCTTACACCTTATGCCCTCTTATACCTTCCCCTTTCCTCCCTATCTTTGAATATCCATTGGAGTTTATTAAAAACATATCGGCACCGCCAGATGATGATGCACAACTGGTTGCACAATACCGCTATACGGGCGATCTGAAAATATTATCCAATCTTTACCAGCGGTATATGGAACTGGTATATGGTGTTTGTTTAAAGTATTTTAAAGACCAGGAACGCAGCCGCGATGCTGTGATGAATATTTTTGAAGAGCTGGTTACCAAGCTTAAAGTTCACGAAATCAGTAACTTTAAGAGCTGGCTGCATACGCTGGCGCGCAACCATTGCCTGATGCAGTTGCGAACACCCAAAAACCTGAAAACCACTGAATTTAATACCGACTATATGCAATCGGCAGAAGCAGTGCATCTTAATGGTGTGTTTGAAAAAGAGGAGCAGTTGCAGCTACTGGAAAGATGTTTGCAAACCTTGTCTGCAGAACAGAAACAAACAGTTGAACTGTTTTACCTGCAACAAAAATGTTATAATGAAATTGCAGCTATAACGGGTTTTGACTGGAACAAGGTGAGGAGTTTTATACAGAATGGAAGACGTAATCTTAAAAACTGTATGGAACAAACGGAAAAAGATTGATGTGAAAAAAATGTCTGACAGTAACAATCATATTAAACCGTATACCGCGCAGGATATAGAAAGGTACCTGAACCGGCAAATGCCTGCCCATGAAATGCACGCGCTGGAAAAAGCAGCGCTGGATGACCCTTTTTTGGCCGATGCCCTGGAAGGATATATGAACACTGCCCCGGTATCGGTTACCGGAGACATTGCAGCCATGATAAAGGAGCTTGACCGGAAAACCGGCACCAGGGTAGTAGGAATGCGTTTTAAAAAAATAGCCTGGAGCGCTGCTGCGGCCATTATTATTTTACTGGGAGCCGCCACCACATGGTTCTGGCTTCGCCCTTCAACACAAAACAACATTGCACAGCAAACAAAAGAAGAAAAATCGCAGCCTGCGGCGGCACCTCCTGCGCAGCAAGACAATCTGAAAGTAACAACCGACACTGTGCCGGCTTTAACACCTCCCGCTCAAAAAGAGCCTGTTGTTATTTCATCGCCCGGAAATAAAAAAACAACCCCTGGTCCGCTGTCGCTTGAAGAAAATAAAAACGCGACCGCCAACTTACCTCAAAAAGATGTGCCTGCTGAACGGCAAGGCTTTGCCAAAAATAAAAACCAGGCTGCTTTGGACGACAAGGTTTCCGGACTGCAAAGCAGGAAGCCGGAAAGCTTGCCGGCGAACCAACAGCGAACACCCGATCCCCAACAGGGAGATGTTGCCACTGCCACCGTACAAGCCGAAGACCTGCGGGCTGCCCGTGCCTATTTACCGCTCAACATATTCACCGGAACCATTACCGATAACAATAATAAACCGCTGCCGTTTGTAAACATCAGCATCGCCAATACGCCCGCAAGCACTTATACCGATGCCAAAGGAAATTTTCGTTTAACCAGTGCCGATACTCAGCTGGTGGTTCACCTCAGGTCTGTTGGTTTTGAAGAAAAGGAAATTGCACTTACCAGCACCCGCGCAGTTCATTCAATACAACTTCAACCACATGCCAATGCGCTGAATGAAGTGGTAGTAACGGGTTACGGCAGCAGCAAAAAAAGAAGCATTACAGGGAACTCCAACGTTAAAAAGAGCGAGGAAGAAAAGCAGGACGAGGAACCTGAAGCAGAACCTAAAGACGGATGGGCAGCCTACGACGCATACATGATGAACAACACGAGGCCACCTTTTTCAAACCCGGGCTCTACTTTAAAAGGTTCGGTAGAACTGTCGTTTACCGTTAATAAATACGGAGTGCTGACAGATTTCCGCATAGAGAAATCGGGCTGCACGTTGTGCAACAACGAAGCCATCAGGCTTATTAAAGAAGGACCTGCGTGGAAATTATTGTCGGGCGAAAAACCGGCAAGGATTACGCTCACCATGTATTTTTAAGGTGGAAGCTGCCGGATACTTTTCCTTCTGCTGCACTGTATTCACCACTGCCCAACTTTCCCTACCTTAGCTACTCTATCAAAAAAAATATCATGGCTACCCGTACAGATCAGTTTGTTAGTCCTGATTATCTTTTACTGGATGATTTGCTAACCGAAGAGCAAAAGCTTATTCGCGAAACGATACGCTCTTATGTAAAAAAAGAAATTTCTCCTATCATTGAAGACTATGCGCAGAAAGCTGAATTTCCGCAGCAGATCGTACAACAAATGGGTGAGTTGGGATGCTTTGGTCCCACCATTCCTGCTGAATATGGCGGTGGCGGTTTGGATTATATCAGCTACGGTTTAATGATGCAGGAACTGGAACGTGGCGATAGCGGCGTGCGGTCAACAGCTTCGGTGCAGGGCAGCCTGGTAATGTATCCCATATATGAGTATGGTTCGGAAGCGCAACGGCGCAAATATTTACCAAAGCTGGGCAGCGGCGAGTGGCTAGGATGTTTTGGATTAACCGAACCCGACCATGGCTCCAACCCTGCCGGCATGCTTACCAATATCAAAGATGCGGGCGACCATGTAATTTTAAACGGGGCAAAAATGTGGATCAGCAATGCGCCTTTTGCGCAGGTGGCCGTGGTTTGGGCAAAAGATGAAAATGGCGACATTCGCGGACTCGTTGTTGAACGGGGCATGGAAGGCTTCAGCACGCCCACCACGCATGGCAAATGGAGCCTGCGTGCTTCTGCCACCGGCGAACTGGTTTTCGACAATGTAAAAGTGCCGAAGGAAAATATCTTTCCCAACGTTAAGGGATTAAAAGGTCCGCTGGGCTGCCTAACCAAAGCACGTTTTGGTATTGCCTGGGGAACAATTGGAGCAGCAATGGACTGTTATGATACGGCCCTGCGATATGCAAAAGAAAGAGTGCAGTTTGATCGCCCCATTGGTGGCTTTCAGTTGCAGCAGAAAAAACTGGCAGAAATGATTACAGAAATTACCAAAGCACAGTTGCTGAACTGGCGTGTGGGCGTGTTAATGAACGAAGGCAAAGCCACACCGCAGCATGTAAGCATGGCCAAACGAAATGGCTGCGAAGTAGCTACTGATATATGCAGGGCCGCAAGGCAAATGCTCGGCGGCATGGGCATTACCGGCGAATATTCTGTAATGCGGCACATGATGAACCTTGAAAGTGTTATTACCTATGAAGGCACACACGACATTCATTTGCTCATTACCGGCATGGATGTTACGGGATTGAATGCGTTTAAGTAGAGAGCTGTGAGCTGTCAGTCGTCAGCAACCTCCAATTTGAAGTTTAGTGTTGTCGTTTACGGTTAGCACACAAACTATAAACGATAAACTCCAAACACCAAACCTGCATCTTGGAACTTGGTTCTTGCTTCTCGTATCTGCATCTTCTCACCTTATTCCTAACACCATTTACCTTACACCTTTATTAAGCATGAAAATATTTCTTTGGGGATTCATGGGCACGGGCAAAACTTATTGGGGCAAACTTTGGGCGCAGCAGCAGCACATGGATTTTTTTGACCTGGACGCCGTCATTGAAAAAGCAACCGGACTTTCTATTCCTGCCATTTTTGAACAGCATGGAGAAACCTATTTTCGCGAAAAGGAACGGGAATTGCTGCATGAGTTTGGAACAAAGAATAATTTTATTCTCTCCACCGGCGGCGGCACACCATGCTTTTTTGATAATATGGAATGGATGAATAAAAATGGATTGACCATTTACCTGAGCACTCCCGTGCCGGTGTTAACCGAACGGTTGATAAAGGAAAAGGCGCATCGCCCGCTCATAAAAAATATTGACGATGCTGCCATCAGCAGCTTCATAGAAACGCGGTTGAAAGAAAGGGACAGGTTCTATTCTGCTGCCCGTCTAATTCTTCCAACCGAATCCATTACAGATGCTACCTTTGCGAACGAAATCAAACGATATGTCTAAGCGATTTATCCAATATGCTGCTCTATTGGGAGCTTTAAGCGTAGCTCTTGGCGCATTTGGCGCTCATGCCCTTAAAAAATTTGTAGATCCCGAATCAGTCGCCACATTTGAAACCGGGGTCAGGTACCAGTTCTATCACACCTTCGCCTTGCTTGCTGTTGGTTTTCTATACAGGCGAATGCCCGGTAAGCTCATGGAATGGGCAGGCATCTTTTTTATTTCCGGTATCGCTCTGTTCAGCGGCTCCTTGTACTTACTCACCTACCTTAATGCCACCGAAAACGTGGGATTAAAAGGTATAGGCGCCATTACCCCACTGGGAGGAGTCTGCTTTATTGTAGGCTGGGTCTGCCTTTTTATTCAGGCACTCAAAGCAAGCAACAGCGGATATTCCGAAAGAAGAAGGTCGTCATCGGGAGAGCCGAGAGGTGAAAGGTAGCGGTCAGCAGTCAGCCATCAGCTATCGGCAGTCAACTATCAGCGGTATGGGTTTGAGGTTTGCTGTTTATCGTTTGTGTGTGGCATGCTTACCTGCACTTTGCCTCACACCTTCTACCCTACACCTTCTACCCTACACCTTCTCCCCTATACCTTCCACCCTACACCTTCCCTCTTCCCCCCTTTCCCCTTATCTTTGCCCATAATTATAGGTAAAGTGCATGGCCAATAAATTAAAAAACAATAAGTCCAAAGCTCCTGATCCTGAAAAACTGGCTGCAGACAAAGAGGAGAAAGTAAAAGTAAAGGAACTGGTGAAAGACGAGCGCACCCACAAAATACTGGGCAGCGTATTACTGCTTACCGCTTTCTTTCTTTTTATAGCATTTACATCTTATATATTCACCTGGCGGCAGGACCAGGACAAAGTATTCCAGGGTTTTTCTGCTTTTTTGTTTGGCGATAATATCAAAGCGGCCAATTTGCTTGGGCGCATCGGTGCTTATATATCCCATCTCTTTTTTTATAAAGGTTTCGGACTCGCGTCTTACTTTTTCTGCACCTTCTTTTTTATACTGGGTGCAAACTTCCTGTTTGGCAGGAAGATATTTTCGGTTTGGCGCAACTTCAGGTATGTGGTAGTAGGCCTGATTTTTTTCAGCACAGCGCTTGCATTTGTAGCCGGTGGCAGCGCCTTTCCGTGGGGCGGAGAAATTGGCAATATTACCAGCAAATGGCTCAGCGGTTTGCTGGGCAATGTGGGCACTACAGCGCTGTTAATTGCAGGCGGATTTGCTTATTTTATATGGCGGTTCAACCCCACCTTCACTTTTCCTGCACGCAAACCAAAAGCTGCGGACGCAGCTACTGAAAAAATGGTACCTGTTGACAACTCATTTTCCGACGAAGCGAAGTTGTTTGCCGACGAAGAAATTGTACCAAAGACCAAGGGAAGAGGCAAGGGCAATAACCTCAAGCATCATGGCGGTGTGGTGGTAATATCGCCGGAGAATACCAATGAAGAGGAGGAGGAGCCAATGGAACTGCTGGAAAAAGAAACAGAAGAACCACCATTTGAAGTTCCTGTAAAGCCCGCAACACCCAGGAAGAAAAATACAGTGAATGATGACCTTGAACTGCAGATCAATGCAGTAGACAAGGCAGAGGAGGAAGCCATTGAGGAAGAAGTGGAAGAAGAAGTTCCCGAACGCGTGCGTGTTGAAAACCTGCCCCCATACGATCCCGTGCTGGATTTAAAAGATTACAAATACCCATCGCTTGATTTGCTGGAAACACACGGAAGCGAAAAAATTGTGCTGGATTCGGCAGAGCTTGAAGCCAATAAGCACCAGATCATCAACACGCTCAAAAACTACGATATTGAGATCCGGCAGATATTTGCTACAGTAGGCCCTACCGTTACTTTATATGAAATTGTACCGGCTGCAGGCGTTCGTATTTCACGCATTAAAAACCTGGAAGATGATATTGCGCTGAGCCTTGCGGCTTTGGGCATTCGTATTATAGCGCCCATACCCGGTAAAGGAACCATTGGTATAGAAGTGCCCAACGTAAAGAAAACCATTGTGAGCATGAAGGGGCTGCTCTCTACCGACAAATACCAGCAAAACAAATTTTCACTTCCCATAGCATTGGGAAAAAAGATAGACAACGACCACTTTATTGTTGACCTCGCAACCATGCCGCACCTGCTGATGGCTGGTGCCACCGGGCAGGGTAAATCTGTAGGCATCAACGCCATACTGGTATCGTTGTTATACAAAAAACATCCGTCGCAGCTAAAGCTGGTAATGGTGGACCCTAAAAAGGTGGAGCTGAGTTTGTACCGGGTCATTGAAAAACATTTTCTGGCCAAGCTGCCGGGCGAAGAAGAATCGATTATAACCGATACCAAAAAAGTGGTTCATAAGCTCAATGCTTTGAGCATTGAAATGGATAACCGCTACGATTTGCTGAAAGAAGCAGGGTGCCGCAATATAAGAGAGTACAACGAAAAATTTGCCGCCAGGAAACTCAACCCCGAAAAGGGTCACCAGTTCCTGCCGTTTATTGTGCTGGTGATAGATGAGTTTGCCGATTTGATTATGACGGCTGGTAAAGAAATTGAAATGCCTATTGGCAGACTGGCCCAGTTGGCCAGGGCGGTGGGCATTCACCTGATTATTGCAACACAGCGTCCGTCTGTAAATATTATTACGGGTACCATTAAAGCAAACTTTCCTGCAAGGGTTGCCTTTAAGGTTTCATCAAAGATCGACTCACGCACCATTCTCGATACGGGTGGCGCAGAGCAATTGATAGGCCGTGGCGACATGCTCGTATCGTACAACGGTGAGCTTACCCGCGTACAATGTGCATTTGTTGATACACCGGAAGTAGAGCAGATAGTTGAATTTATTGGTGAGCAGAGAGGATATCCCCAACCATTTTACCTGCCCGAGTATGTAGATGAAAAAGAAATGGAGGGCAAGGATTTTGACTCGGGCAACCGCGACCCATTATTTGAAGAAGCCGCACGCCTGATCGTGCAAAGCCAGATAGGCTCTACCTCCCTGCTTCAGCGCCGCATGAAACTGGGTTATAACCGCGCAGGCCGCCTGATGGACCAACTGGAAGCTGCCGGCATTGTAGGTGCCAACCAGGGCAGTAAAGCGAGAGATGTATTATTTAAAACCGAAATGGAGTTGGAAGAGTTTTTGCAGGCTTTATAATAATAGGTTCATTTAACAAACGCTTTTAAACCATAACGGTCTTTTCCAGGTCTTTAGTTTGAACTAATTTTGCGCACGATTAAAATTTACGAATGAAAAGATTATTTACAGTTATCGTAAGCTTAGCAACCACTTTGTCATTTGCATTTGCCCAAACATCGGTTAACCAGTTGGGAAAGAGCGATCCCGACGCTAAAAAGATACTGGACCAGGTAGCCGCTAAATTTAAAAGTTATAATTCCGTTAAAGCTGTATTTGCACTGAAAATCGAAAACAGCGCGGGAAAAGTGCAAGGAACTAAAAAAGGCGTAGCCTATATGAAGGGAAATCAATACAAAGTTGAACTGACCGACCAGGAAATTTTTTGCGACGGAAAAAATGTTTGGACCTACGATAAAAACAGCAATGAAGTGCAGGTGAGCAAATTTGATCCCTCGGGCAACAGCTTTACTCCTCAAAAAATATTTACCAACTTTTACGACAAGGATTTTCTTTACAAACTGAACGACGACAAAAAAGTGGGCGGTAAAACATTGCAGGAAATAGAACTTACGCCAACAGATAAAAGCAAAGCCTTTTTTAAAATACTGGCTTATGTAGATAAAGCAACAAAAAATATTGCTTCTACCAAATTGTTTGAAAAGAACGGCAACCGCTATACGTATGATGTTACTACGTTTACACCCAATGCAAAAATTGACAACAGCGTGTTTGTGTTTGATGCAAAAAAATATCCCGGAGTAGAAGTAATAGACTTACAGTAATCAGCGGTCAGCAGTCAGCTTTGAGCCTTTTTCAGCAACCTTGCCCGCAGATGGGCTACAAATTAAAAACAGGAACAAACTCAAACTACAATTTCATTAAACTTTTGATACTATATACAGATAGCTGATACCTGAAAGCTGACGGCTGACAGCTATCAGCAACCACTGAAAAAACCCCGGATAAAAGTACCCGGGGTTTTTAATATGTGCAGTATTTTATATTACCACTTGTCCACCTCTTCGTCTGCGCCATTGCTTTGAGCAGCAGAAGGAGTATGGTTTTCAACCGGAGAGGAAACTTCAGCAGCGATTTCTTCCACAACATCATTCTCTTCATTTTCAAGAGGTGAATCGTGATTGAAAGCATCGAAATCAAAATCAGGCATCAGTTCTGTTTTAACATGATCCACTGCTTCGTTCAACGCCTTGATAAATTTGTTGAAATCTTCCTTGTACAAGAAAATTTTATGCCTGTCATATCCATTGTCGTTAAAACGCTTGCGGCTTTCAGTAATCGTTAAATAATAATCCTGATTGCGTGTGCTTCTAACATCAAAGAAATACGTTCTGCGTTTTCCTGCACGGATGCGCTTGCTGTAAACACTCTCCATCCTTTTGTCATTGTTGTCGTACGCCACAGTAATAGTTTTTAAATGGTTTAACTTGTCCGGTTTTAAGATTGACAAAGATAAAATTGTTTTTGAATTGACAAAATTTTAACCTAATCTCTTATAGCCCGCGCCCACAGAGGCTTTTAGTCGTTTTCAGCGTCCTGTTCCTGCTGTTTCCTGTACATTTCTGTATAATAACCATTCAGTTGCAGCAATTCTTCGTGTGTGCCCTGCTCCACTATACGCCCGTCTTCCATCACCAAAATACTATCAAAACTAAACAGGCTAAAGATGCGGTGGGTAATAATAATGGCTGTTTTGTCCTTCAGGTATTCATACAGGTTACCAATAATTTCCTTTTCTGTACGGGCATCCACTGCGCTCAGGCAGTCGTCGAACACCACAATTCCCGGGTCTTTGATCATTGCCCTGGCAATAGAAATCCTCTGCTTCTGCCCTCCGCTCAACGTTACCCCCCGTTCGCCGACTAACGTTTGATAGCCTTCCGGAAAGCGCATGATCTCCCTGTCGATACTTGACTTTTGAGCAGCCTCCTGCACCATTTCCTCTGTAGCTTCGTCTAACCCAAACCGGATGTTCCCCGAAATGGTATCGCTGAATAAAAATACATCCTGCGGCACATAACTGATCTGCCGCCTTACTTCACGCATATCCATTTCTTTCAGTGGCTTGCCATCCAGCAATACCTTGCCCGTGGTAGGATCGTACATGCGCAGCAGCAATTGTGCAATGGTAGACTTACCGCTGCCGGTTCTGCCAATTACCGCTATTTTATGCCCTGCAGGAATGACAAGATCGAAATCTTTCAGCGCCTGTATGCCTGTATGCGGATAAGTAAAGTTGACACGATCAAAAACTATTTTTCCCTTCAGCTCCGTTTTTTGAGGCGAGGTAATATTCTGAATGCCTGGTTCAGTATCGAGGAATTCGTTCAGTCTTTTTTGCGAGGCTGCAGCCCGTTGTATCATACTAGCCACCCAGCCGATAGAACTAACGGGAAAGGTGAGCATATTAATATATACCACAAATTCTGCAATGGTACCAATGGTAATATCCTGCGGGTTACGTATGTGATACAATCCCCCGATCATAATGGTAAGCAATGTGCTCAGCCCGATCAGCAAACCTATCGACGGGAAATAGATCGCTTCTATCTTGGCAAGATTAACCGCACTTTTCTTATATGCTTCGCTGTTCTTTTCAAAAAAACGCTCCATGTTTTGTTCCTGCACAAACGACTTGATCACGCGAATACCCGAATACGATTCCTGCGCGTTGGTGGTAAGACTGCTCAACTGCGCCTGTATGTTTTCGCTTTTTTTGTGAATGATCGTATTTACAATGTAAATGGTGATTGCCAGCAGGGGCAAGGGCGCCAGCACATATATAGTAAGCTCCCAGTTTTTCTGGAACATGTAAAACAAACTGAAACCGATCAGCGCAACAAGATTGATGAAATACATCATTGCCGGCCCGGTGTACATACGCACACGGCTTACATCCTCTGCCATGCGGCTCATAAGGTCGCCCGTGCTATGTGTTTTATAAAAATCTGTATCCAGCCGCTGATAGTGCAGGTATATTTCATTTTTTTGATCGTACTCAATCAAACGGCTCATTACAATTAAAGTCTGTCGCATAAAAAACATGAACAGCCCGCGCAGCAAAGCCAGTACCAGCAACGTAATGCCACATATCATTACCAGCCAAGCAAAGTCGTGCTGCCGGATGCGCTGCTCTGTTTCGTTGATAAAAACTTTTACCAGCGGATCGTACTCTTTGTTTATTTTGTTGGATATACCCGTATGCTCGCCCGTGAGTGTGGAAATAGTAACCTGCACTTTGTCCATAACGTAACCCGTTACCTGTGGAGCGAGTATGCCAAAGTAGTTGGAAATAATAACGAACAAAATCCCCAATAAAAAACGCCACTTGTATTTACGGAAATATTTATTAACCGCTCTTAAATGCTTCAATCCTGACCAATTTTATGCAAATGTAGGGCGGACGGATTGAAAACCGTCCCAACAATATGTGATCGTCCTGGGGCGGACGGATAACAAGCTGGCAGCACACAAAGCAATGCTACAAGTCCTCCGCCAGCAGCGTGGTTTTTTATCGGTCAGACCGCCCGCCTGAGCCACAAAGGCCACGCCGGGCGGGCCGACCGTTCCCATCGGCACGCCGTTAAGGCGATCTGATGGATTTTCGCATTTATACTGTTAATCGAGATTTTAATCACTTCATCTGGCACAGATCTGCAGCGTAGCGAGGAGGCGACCTCCCGCAGAACGGGACAAGTTGTGCCTGTAATATTACTTGTCTTTAACACTGCCGCAAGTAACAAGCTGGCAACAGGTCTGGCAGCACACAAAGCAATGCTACAAGACCTGCGCCAGCAGCGTTTTTTATCTGTTAGACCGCCCGCCTGAGCCACAAACGGCAACGCCGCGCGGGCCGACCGTACCCATCGGCCCGCCGTTAAGGCGGTCTGATGGATTTTCGCATTTCATACTGTTATCCAGATTTTAATCTCCCTCAAAAACCCCTACCTTTGCGCCAGCATTAAAAAAAATTCCCCTGCATGTAGAATATAATTTCTCTTAAAGAAAAACAGACAAGGCTTTCATCAGCCTGTATTTTTTATTTTTTAAGGAAAGAAATTATGCTCACACTTCAAGGCGTTACCTACGCCCATCCCAATAAGGATATTTTATTTTCCGATCTGCAGCTTGTTATCAACGAACACGATAAAGTAGCTTTAATAGGCAACAACGGCGCGGGCAAGTCTACACTATTGAAATTGCTTGCACAGCAGGTACATCCTGTTGCCGGACAGGTGAAGACTGATACAAAGCCTTATTATGTGCCGCAGTTGACAGACGCTTTCAACAACCAAACGGTGGCTGGCGCTTTGCAGATAGAAGACCAGTTAAATGCCTTGCATAAAATTCTGAAGGGAGAGGTAAGCGACGAAAACCTGGCAATGCTGAACGACGACTGGACGCTGGAAGAGCGATGTGCAGAGGCATTTGCTTACTGGCAACTGGAGGGAGTGCAGCTTAGTCAAAAAATGCATACCCTCAGCGGCGGGCAAAAAACAAAAGTTTTTCTTGCCGGCATCATCATTCACCAGCCGGAAATTGTTTTGATGGATGAACCCAGCAACCACCTGGACCTTACGGCACGAAACATTTTATACCGCTATATAAAAACAGCCAACCAGACACTGGTAGTGGTAAGCCACGACAGAACTTTGCTAAACCTTCTGGACACCATGTATGAACTAAGCAGCAAAGGCATTACTGTTTACGGAGGCAACTACGATTTTTACGAAGAACAAAAAGCAATTGAAAACAATGCCTTGAACAACGAATTAAAAAATAAAGAAAAGGCATTGCGCAAGGCGAAAGAAACGGAAAGGGCCAATGCCGAACGCCAGCAAAAACTGGATGCACGCGGAAAGAAAAAGCAGGAAAAGGCCGGACTGCCCACTATATCGATGAACACCTTCAGGAACAATGCAGAAAAAAGTACTGCCCGTATGAAGGATGTGCATGCAGAAAAAGTAGAAAACATTTCAAAAGATCTGAATGAGCTGCGGGCAGCAGTGCCGGATGCTGATAAAATGAAAATGGAGCTGGACGATTCTTCGCTTCACAGGGGAAAAATGCTGGTGACTGCCAGTAATATCAATTTTAGTTACGGGTCGAACATGTTATGGAAACAACCGCTCAGTTTTGACATTACGAGCGGTGAGCGGATAGCCGTTAGCGGAGCAAACGGATCGGGCAAAACTACTTTGATAAAAATAATTTGCGGCGAAAGGGAGCCTGCAACGGGGAGCATTTACCGCGCACCTATACAATACACCTATATTGACCAGGATTACTCACTGATTGACAATGCACTTACCGTGTATGAACAGGCAGAAATGTTTAACACCGGTGTATTACAGGAACACGAAATAAAAATACGGTTGAACCGGTTTTTATTTACGGCACAGGATTGGGACAAACCCTGCGCTGCTTTGAGCGGTGGCGAAAAAATGCGGCTGGTGCTTTGTTGCCTCACCATTGCCAACAAAGCACCCGATTTAATTGTTCTGGATGAACCTACCAACAATCTCGATATTCAAAACCTGCAAATATTAACCACAGCTATTAACGGATATAAGGGAACGCTGGTAGTAATATCGCATGATGAAAGATTTTTAAGAGAGATCAATGTAGCCAGGGTAATTGAGTTGAGTGATTAGGGTTAAATTGGTTGAATGAGTTAAGTGGGTTAAGTAAGTCAATTAACTCATTCACTAATCACCCTGATCCAGAAAACATTTAACAGCAGGAATATTGGCAACCAGGAAATCGCGGAAACTTTCAGCAGTATAGGTTTTTGAATGATTGAGCCAATGCCGTAGCATAACTTCTAGCGACATACCATGCTGCTCTATGTCGTGAAACAGCTTGAACAGCACCTCCTTCCCTTCAACATAAAAGATTACGTCTGTCGCGTTTAGTGACGATTTGAATTCCATAATCAGTTAATGAAGTGTACGCATTAAATTACTAACTGTAACCTATAATCGAAAACAATCAACCAACTGTTTTCAAAATTTATATGAAAACAACTAGCGTTGCCCCGGGGTTTTTACGAATGTTGATTAAAATGCAACAGCCACGTCGCTACGCGTTTTTACGCAGCGCTTTCAATGCGAGCGCCGTCACCAACCCTCCCAATACATACAACCCCATTGTCATTATTTTTGTTTTCGTGGTTCTCGTCACCGGCTCATCGTCCAAACCCATCGGAGCAGGCAACGACAAAGCCCCTATGCCCGCCATTACTCCGTAGCCCAGTCCGCGCCACACCAGGTTCTGGTCTTCGCCCTGCCCTATCATCGTATAGTAACCACTGTTAGCTCCAATGTCTCCGGCAAGCGTAAGTCCCGTCAGTGTGTTGCCCGAAGGCGGCTCCACTCCTGCTTTAACAGCCCCTTTTGTTACCGCTTCTTCTCCCACAATGTCAAGCCGGGGAGCATCTTTATCAAACCGCGACAGCAATTGATGTGTAATGGTAAGTGCAGTAGCACCCACCAGTCCTCCCAGTACATTTTGCATCATTTTATTCATAGCTCAAGTTTATTATGGATTATCGTTTGTGGTTTTCAGTCTGTGGTTACACGAAAATCGCTAAACCACAAACTGAAAACAATCAGTTACTTCTCCGGTATACGCTGCCAGTCTCCTTCCTCCTTCTCTTCCCTGTGCTTAAGCCACCACCAGTTCTCTATCATCTCGTCCCTGGTTACTTCAACAGACTTGCCATTGGCCGCAGGTTTTAGCGTGATAGTCTGCTCGGGGGCAGCGCTGGCATCTTCAATGTTGTATGCCTGCAATACGTCGTTGCTGTTTTCGTCTACAGGTTCCGCAGCCATTACATTTGCAATCTCATCCTTGTTTTCTTTTGTTACCTTATCACCAATATGCAACTCCGAAAAATTGTCGGCGGTTATTTTTACCCATTTCATAAAAGCGATTTTAAGGTTTATTATCAGCGGCTAAAACCGTCTGCATTTTCTGAATAACTTCATGACGTGCCCGGTAAAAACTTTCCGGCATCGTGTTTTTTACCCAACACCAGATTTCCAGTTTAATATTATCGCCTGCTATTTCTGTAAAGTGAATTTCAGTAGGAGCATCTCTGTCGAGTTCAGAAACATCTCCCACCGCAGCACGTATCCTGTCTAACATTTCTTTTGTATTCGCCTTTACCGGCAAAGTAAAAACGAGATCTATCCTGCGCCGTTCACTCAAGGTATAGTTGGTAATAGGCTTTTGAAAAATATCCTTGTTTGGAAGAATAACCTGCAAACCCTGCATGGTTTTAATGGTAGTAGAACGAAGCTGGATCAGCTCAATGGTGCCGGTAAACCCGTTTGTTTCCACAACATGCCCGGCATCGAACGGCTTCCTGAAAATGATAAAAACGCCGGATATAAAATTAGCGGTCAGATCCTGGAAGGCAAAACCAAGCGCCAGTCCAATTACACCTGCTCCTGCCAGCAACGTAGTCACCGCTTTGTCGAGGTGCATAAGCTCAAGACTGATAAACAGGCCCATCATCAGGATGATTATATATACCACGGTAGCCATCAAACCACTGATAACAGGGCGCCGGGATATTTTCAACATCAGTTTTTGCGAAAAACGCCGCGCCAGCTTTGCGAGAAAAAAGAATATGATAAATACCAGGATAGCAATTACCAGGTTGGGCAGGAGCCTGACAAACTCCGTTGCCCAGGCCGACAATTTTTGCCTGATCAATTCAATCCATTTATCCATTACTTTACTTTTATACTGCTCTTTTACCGGAGTTGCAATTTTCAGACCTTAATTTCAGGTCTCACACCAAATGCACTGGTAAAAGGTTTTAAGCAGAGTGTGGTATTCTTTATACAGGTTGTGGAAAGCGGTGTAGGGTGTAAGGTGAAAGGTATAGGGTATACGGCATAGGGTGGAAAGCAAACGGCAAACCACAAACGATAAACGACAAACAACTATTCCGTATTAAACTCCGCGCCGCCGCTGAAACCTCCACCTGACAAAAAGCCCAGTAGTCCCGGCTTTTTTTCTTCTCTTATGCCCAGCGCTACAGGCTTATCGTGCATATCTACGCTTTTATAAAGCAGGCCGGGAATATCTTTTTCAATCTCTGTCAACAGCAGGTGCAATGTTATGTCGGTAGTATCGAGGTATACCTTTACCTCCTCCCAACTTTTTTCTGCCGGAAAAGGAAGCAGAAATTCCAGTAAGAGATCTGCTGTTTCTTTCAGATTTTCAGTCATAACCTTATTAGTAAATAGCTATTAAGTTGAGCAGGTTAAATAGTTAATTATATTCTGCCTGCCTAATCAACCATTCAACCACTTAACCCATCATCAACAAGGCGACTGCACTAATTATGCCAGCGTACTTAATTAATTGGCAAATATTTTGAAATAGGTATGATGATTAAACGAATGCATGGTACTTCGCCCACTATCTGTTAATAAAGCCAGCTGGCCGGGGTATAGTTTTCACAACCAGGTAAAGCTGGTAAAGCATGGCAGCGATTATTTTACATTGCTGCAGGAACTGATAGAAAACGCCCGGCACTTTATACACCTCCAGGTTTATATATTTGATGATGATGTTACCGGCAACCGGGTTGCGGATGCATTGATGGCGGCTGCAAACAGGGGTGTATCTGTTTGGATAGTACTGGATGGATTTGCTTCATCTGCTCACCGGCTCATTGAAAAAATGCGTGCAGCCGGCATATACATGCGGTTGTTCAATCCCGTATGGGGAAGCAGGCATTTTTATTTTGGCAGAAGGCTGCACCACAAGCTCGTGGTTGTAGATGGCATGCACGCAATGATAGGAAGCCGCAATATTGCCGACCGCTACAACGACTTACCCGGACAACCGGCATGGTTCGACACTGCGTTGTACGTTCATGGGCAAGCCTCGAAGCAATTATCGTTGATCTGTTGCCGTTACCTTCACAAAAAAGAAAGAGCAAAAGCTATCAGGCTTTCTGACAGCGTTATTGATGAGACATTTTTATTTCTTGAAACAGATCATTGCGCTGTAAAAATTTCAAGTAATGATTGGGTTACCAAAAAAGAGCAGGTTACCCGAACATATGAACAAATAATACGGGAGGCGAAAAAAGAATTGTACATTGTATGTAGTTATTTTTTGCCAGGAAAAACCATCAGGAACTTATTGGCAGCCGCAGCAAAAAGGGGAGTAATCATAAAAATTGTGCTTGCCGGAAAATCGGACGTAAAGACATCGAAGCTCGCCGAAAAATATTTATACCGGTGGATGAAGCAACATCATATCCATATATACGAATACCAGCCTACCGTGTTGCATGCAAAATATGCCATTGCCGATGGCACAATGATGACGCTGGGATCGTACAACATTAACAGCGTAAGCAAATATGCCTGCATTGAACTGAACCTGGATATAAAAGATGCTGAAGTTGCCAGTAAGGCGGCGCACATTACGCAGCGGCTTATTGAAAGAGATTGCATTCGTATTACGGCTCAAAAAATAACAGCGCCCTACCATCCTGTTTACTGGATACAGGCTGCGGCATTTTTTATTGTAAAAGCGTTGATCGGGTTATCAACCTTTTATTTCAGGCAAAAAGAATAATTACCTGCCACGGATGCGACGCCAGAACCGCTCCCACCCCTTTCGATCCATGCCTTCAAACCTGCCACGTTGTATTACCAGTTTGTTGCCTTCGGGCTTATTGAGGTAGTAGTAAAAGGCAAAGCGGTTGCTGCTGTCCTGCCAGCCCACTTGCCCGAAACGAAGCGTGTTCATCACCAGTGTATCGTGCCATAACTCAAACGTATAGGCGCCTTCGGCGAATTTTATCAGGTCGCGTGCCGCATCCTTGTTGCTGGCTTCTTTCACCAGCGAATCCCTGCGCGGGAAAAATTTGAATTCTATATGCGGAGAAGTGTCGAATATAGAGCGATAGCCTACCTGGCACCCATCGTCCTGCACCAGCACAATATACCACAGGACTGTATTAAAAAGCGTGGGCGTTACAATTTGCTGCGCGGCATATATTTTTTCATTTTCCAGTTGCGCACGCAATGTTTTAGTGACGCTCCATTTATTGAAAGATGCAACAACAATATACAGGGCGCTCACCGATAATCCGGCCCATGCAATCTTTTTTTTCACGTTCCATTTGTAGCGCGACAACAGCAACCAGCAAAAAGCAAAAAAAGGTGCAATGGAAAACAGCGGATCGGCAACGAACAGCAGGTGAAAAGAAAAACGCATATCGCTGAACGGTTGAAAGAAAGCAGTACCATAGGCGTTGCAGGTATCGAGCAGCACATGCACAAAAATGTTGATGGCAAAAAGCCAGATATACTTCCGCAGCCGCAAGCCATGCATGTGGAATACCTTATTAAAAAACCAGGCAAGCGCAAAAGTTGCCAGCAATCCAAACACAATGGAATGGGTAAACCCTCTGTGCGCAAGTATATGATCAGATTCATCCATCCATAGTCCTGCCACAAAATCAATATCAGGAATACTTTGTCCTACAATACCCAACCACACCGCCTTCCTGCCCAGTGTTTTACCGGCAATTACCTGCCCTATGCAACCGCCCAGTACTACATGCGTCAGCGAATCCATGAATGTTTTTCCCGTTTATATATGTTCCAATTGCTGACAGGCTTCTGCACATTGCCTGCAAACATCCGCACACTCACGGCAGTGATCCATATGGCTGTGCTTATCACACTCGTCCGCGCAACTGTTACAAACAACTGCGCAAACCGATAATAATTCGTCGGTATGCACAGCATCGCGCTCAATGAATACAGCGGCGGTTCTGCAAATTTCCGCACATTCCAGATCCAGCCGGATGCATTTTGTAAGCATGCTCACCTCTTTTTCCGACAGGCAGGCTACTGCACAATGATTGCAAACACGGGCGCATTCAATCAGTATTTCATACAGTTGTTGTTTGTTCTCGTTTTTCATAATGAACATTTTACAAAAGTTGCTGCCAAAACCCTGCCATCCGGCAGTAACAATGGCTGCGGCCCTTTGTTTGCTTATTTTTAAAAAACAGCATGTTATGAAAGCAAATGTGTGGTTGTATGTCTGCTCTTTAATGCTTACCTGCCTGCTGCTCCAGTCGTGCAGCTCATCCCGGCAGGGATTGTTCAGTCGTAAAACGCCTCACGAAAAATATCAATCGGCCTTAAAAGAAGCCGGACTGTCGGGCACAATACTTTACGAAGCGTGGATAAGCGCAGCAGAAAATGGCTTAAAAATGCCCGTGAGTGTTTCGACGCCCTATAAGGAAACTGGGTTTTTTGCGGCAGATGCACCACGCTCGGGCGGATATGCTTTTAATGCGCGAAAAGGTGAAAAGATCAGTTTTGTGGTAGAGAAACAACCGGTTGAAGGACGTATTTTTTCGGAGTTGTGGAAAATGGAAGACACTGCGCGTAAATTATTATACGCCGCAGATTCGTTGGAATACAGATGGGAATTTGAAATAAAAGACGATGGCAAATACCTGGTAAGATTGCAACCCGAACTGCTACACGCCGCCAGCTACACCGTTACTATTTCGGCAGGACCTTCGCTGGCTTTCCCGGTAAGAACAACAGACAAACCCAAGACTTCCAGTTTTTGGGGTGATAGCCGCGACGCAGGTGCCCGCAGGCATGAGGGCATAGATATATTTGCTCCGAAGCGAACGCCTGCTGTGGCTGCTGCCGAGGGCATGGTTACAAGAGTGGGCACTAATAACCTGGGAGGTAACGTGGTGTTTATGCGACCGAGTGGCAAAAACTATAACCTGTATTACGCTCATCTTGATACACAGCTGGTACGCGAAGGACAACAGGTACAGGCAGGAGATATGATAGGACTGATAGGCAATACAGGCAACGCCCGCACTACGCCGCCGCATCTGCATTTTGGCATTTATACATCGTCGGGGGCGGTTGATCCTTTCCCGTTTGTAAATGCGGACAGGAATGATCCGCCGCCCATCGATTCGGATACGGCGCAACTGAACAAAACACTGCGCACTACTGCCTCAATAAAACTATTGTCGAGCCTGCTGCCATCTGCGCCGTCAACAACGCTGGAGCGCGGCACACTTGCCAAACCCATTGCAGCCACAGGAACATGGTTTAAAGTAGAACTGCCCGATGGAAGCCTGGGTTTTGTTAAAAGCAGCCAACTCACTGATAAGCCATTGCCGCAAAAATTAAAGCCAACATCCGACAGCCTGCTCGCTCACCCCTCTTCGGGTAGCCCTGTACGAAGTATTATAGCATCGGGCGCACCAATAACGGTATATGGTACCTGGAAAAATTATGCCTATGTTCAAACGGGAGAGCTGAGGGGTTGGGTGGATCGGGAATAGTTGATTGGTTGAGTTATTAATTGGGTAACCGTTGCTTTATGCGGAGGATAGCTTCGCCATGACGGTAAGGGACTGATGCTTTTTTCGACATCAAAAGACAGCAGTGTTGCACGACGTAATAACCGGAACAAAGTCAACGCCTACGCCGCTGAGTCATCAGGCATTCACCAATCGCCAACCTCCTGCATCGTCTCTGCGATCCCGCCAGCGGCGGGATTGCAATTTTACGGTTTTTGCGGCGGGAGAAGCAGTCTTCGTGTGTGGAAAACCGTTAACCAATGGGAGGATGGCTTCGCCGCAGGCTCGCCAGGGCGGTAAGGGGTTGAGACTTTTTCGGCATCAAACGTTGGCTGAATCATCATTCTTGCGAACCATTCTCTACGCTACTCAATTACCCACTCCACTCACTTCCCTTCCTTCCGCTTTGCTTTGAAGGTTCCGTTAGGCTGCATAAAACTTACGGCAGTGGCTTTATCACCATCCATCTCAAACTTAACAGAATAGCCTTCCAGTATTTTTATTCTGAAAGTGTGATCGCCAATATATATCGTTTCGTATTCCGGCTGACCGGGCACAAACAACGTTAACACATCACCCTTCAGGTATACTTTCGCTGTCATGCCGCCCAATTCGTATTCACCTAAATATTTTTCCAACACCTCCTTATCAATCGGTTTGGCTTTAGGCTTGTAAACAAACTCCAAAGGCTTTACCGTTCCTTCCAGTTGCGCGGTAAGCGCGTTTATTTTCCCATCGTCGCTGCTACGGAAATTAATCTTTGTGCCGCCAAAGCTGGTATCCAGTCCGTCGTCCTTATCATATCCCTTTACTTCAAACACATCATAATGAAAATGCCTCAGCCAGATGGAATCCTTACCTGTTATGGCAAACAATGAATCATTGCGCTGGTAAACATTCACATCGCCATAACCCGGATGGTTAAACGTACCTGTATAATCCTTCAGCGGATGCGAAGGCTTTGTGCCCGCAACTCTGGAGGATTCAGGTGAAACATTTTGTTCTGTTTTCGACTTTTGCACCCTTTTTTTTGCATCGCCGCTCCAGTTCACATACTTTAATTTCAGCATCCTGTCGGCAATCATATTTCTTGCCAGCGTGGGTATGGGCGACCCATTCTGGTTTGACAGTACCACAATACCAATGCTGTCGCTTGGAAAAAAGCTGGTACTGGCAGAAAATCCATCGATATTACCGCCATGCTCTACCCGGTAGTGACCACGATAGGACGAGAGCATCCAGCCTAATCCATAATTAGCAAAATGCACATCAGGATGTTCTTTATCGGGCACTCCACCACCAATAGGCATTTGGGCAGAAATTGCATTTTGAATATAACCTGGCGGAAGAATTTCTTTACCGCGGAACTTTCCATCGTTTATCCAGGTCATCACCCAATTGGCCATTTCAGCGACAGAACTGTTGATGCTGCCGGCAGGTCCCATTGCATCTAGGTTGTAATAATCTACTTTTTTAACAATGCTGTCTTTTTTAACCGTATATCCAAATGATGCGTCTGCATCTTTTTCCATACCACTGATGCTTGTGTTGGAACGTGTCATTCCCAAAGGCGTGAAAATTTTTTCATTGATATTATTTTCCCACGACTTGCCTGTGAGCTTTTCTGCCACCATACCCTGGGCAAGAAACATGAAATTGTTGTATTGCCAGGTTTCACGCAGGGAGGCGCTTGGCTCCAGGTATTTGATCCGCTGCAAAAGGCTGTCTCTTGATTTGCTGGTAAAAATGTACCATGAGTAATCATGCCGTGGCAAACCGGTACGGTGACACATCATATCGCGCAGCGTAATGCCTTCATTCATTTCATTGTTGTAAAAATGCAGCGACGGAAGGTATTCCCTTACTTTCTTATCGAGCGACAGCTTGCCATCCTGTTCCAGTAAGCCCAGCAGCGACGCAGTAAATGCCTTGGTGCAGGAGCCGATAGCAAACAGGGTGTTGGCTGTAACGGGTTGTTTCGCTGCATAGTTGCGATAACCAAAACCTTTGCTGTATATCACTTTGTCCTTTTCTACCACAGCAACGGCAAAACCGGCAGCATGCCAGTCTTTCAGGAGTTTTGTGAGTGCGGTGTCTAATCCTTTCAGCCTTGTATCTGCGGCTGGTTTGTTTTTTTGAGCGTTAACCTGTAAATATGAGATCAGCAATAGAATAACAATACACCTGATTTTCATCGGAGTTATTTAGGGATTATTAAATATTTCTGTTAATTCAACGATTGTTCAAGATCACGCAGTATGTCCTCCACATT
>JBQCGX010000143.1:0-11610 GCA_051955255.1 Agriterribacter sp.
TTACTTTTTTTTTTTTTTTCTAAAAAAAAACAAAAACCCCCCGCCCCCCCGGGGGTTTTCGTCCCTACAACACCACTAAAAAAAAACCAATCACCTCCGCGGTGATGTCCACCCCCCACCCACGGCGGGGACCCTTTACCCCTCCTGCTCTCCCTTTACATGAATGATCGTATTCAACAGCGTCAGTGTAAACAACATCGACCTTTTTAACGAATGGATGCGACCGCCGTCGTTGAATTTGTCTTCAATTGTTTCCAATTGGCGAAGCTGCGCAATGAGTGCTTTTTTATACAGCAATCTTCCCTTGCCATCCAAATAAACAGGATTGCTGAGATAGCCGGCAGGCCCCGGTGAATCTCCGAAAAGATTGTCCATATAAAATTCACCTGCCGGGCCTGTTTTCCAGTATTTCCTAAAATTTTCAGTTGCGTTTTGCCATTGATCGAAATAAGCATTTTCAGTTTCCAAAAATACCTGCGCCAGCTTTTGATGGGCTTTCACACTTTCGGGGCGATACAATTGTTGAATTACATCAGAAAGCACCTCGTGAACATCACGGGAAGGGTTAGCCGCAATCAATCCTCCGCAGGCAATGTTTACTTCAGTACCCGGGTTGTTTACGGGCCCCTGGTAGTGCATCAACCCACGAACGCCTTCTGTATATTGTTTCTTGATTGCATTTACCTGCTGTTGCATATGCGGAATAAAGAACGACTCTCTGTCCCATCGCTGCCCGGGATACACCCATCTTCCTCCCGAGGTACCGTACACGCAGCCCAGCTTTTTGATAAAGCCTGGTCTCTCCAGCTCCGGCACATAGGTTCCGTGCCAGCCCTGATCGTAAAATCCATCTATGTGCTGACTGAGCCCGATGATATGCGCTTTGTCTGATTCCGTAAACCGCTCATTGCTGTCCATCGCCCAGCCAATGGGGATGACGTTGATCAATTTATCGGGCCATTTCTTTCTGATATAGTTAGCAGTTTTGCCGTTGATCCTGCAATGATATTCTACTATACCAGCTTTGCCGGCGCAATGTGTACAAAAACAACCGCCCTGGTCAAAAGATTCGAGGTGCACTCCGTCAAAATCAAATTCAGACAACACGAAGTCAAGGATCTTTCTTACCCATTCAAATGAGCGATTGTTGGCATCGCACAACGCTTTTGTATTGACCGATCCATCGCGGTTGCGGGCGGCAAGTGCGGGATCGTTTTCAATGATCTTTTCATAGCCCCAGCTATAGGTGCCCATGCCGTATATTACTTTGATATTTCTTTGATGCGCGGCATGGATAATTTCTTTTACACGACGCCTCCGGTCGAGTGCTACACCAGCACCAATATTCAACGGCCACGAAGTGGTTGCCAGCAGCCCCCAGGCGTCGAGCCAATTGTATCCAAAACGACTTTGCAGATCCAATGCTTTTACAACGCCCTGCACGGTTTTGTCGTCCATATGCGGAGCCGGCCATTCTTCCAGCGCCAGTGGGTCAAGTCTCATATCATTCACCCAGCATCCATATGCAATGCGATACTCCAACCCTTGCCTGAAAGAAGAGGAAAGTGTTTCCTGTTTGTCGGGTTCATCTCTTCTGCGCACAAACGCAAGGGCTGAACCGGCAGACGCTGTTGCCAGGAAATTTCTCCTGCTTAGTTTTTTCAGTTTCATAATGCGATCGTTTTGAATTACCGCGGCTATATGCCGGCCATGTTATTGCCTGCTCCTATTAAAACAACAGACAGCATTAAAAAGAATATACCCAGCCACAGGTAAAAGCGAGTCTTTTTATCAACTGCCTTCCACTCTTTTAATACAACGCCCCATAAATTGCTGAACAGGATAATGGAAGCCATGTGAATACTCCAACTGGCAAAATCATACTGTCCCATTTTTGTAGACCCCATACCGTAAAAAAAGAATTGCCCGTACCACATCAAACCACTCAGCAGCGCAAGAAAATAATTGCGGAAAAGTATGTTGCGGGGTTTGATAGTATAATCACCAAAAGTTCTGTTCTTAAAACTGGTGATGAGATTGTAAATAAGATTGGAGCAGAACCCTCCGGAAAGTGCAAACACAAAAATGGGAATATTAACAAACACCGGGCTGGTTCCCATTGCCGCTGCGCGTTGTGCAATAGGCGCTCCTGCGGCAATGGCAAAAGCCATACAGGCGCTTAACACTCCTCCCAGCAAAGCCATGGTAAATCCTTTCACTGCCGAAAATTCCTTTACAGATGCTTTTTTGTCGGTATCAGAAAGCAGCCTGTCCTTACGCACGCCGGCATAGCCGCAAAAAAACACGCCGGCAATACAGATCACAAACCCAGTGAGAATGACTGCGCCCGACAGCGTGGTAAAGAGCATCCCTATCTTGTCCTGCATCATTGCAGGGATTACGGTACCCACAATGGCAGACACGCCAAGACAAATGGATTGTCCGAGCGCCAGACCGAGGTAACGCAGACCCAATCCCGCCAGTAACCCACCAAATCCCCATAGAAAGCCATAAAACCAGGTCCACATTTTAACTGAAAAGGGCGTGGATGACAGTATCTGCCACAGCGAAGTAGAAGTGATCAATCCGCCAACGGTGGGCATGACCATCCAGGCAACAAATCCTAACACAATCCAATAAGTACCCCACGACCACCGCTTTACTCCATTGTAGGGAACATAAAAACTTGCGGAGGAAAATCCCCCGATAGAATGATATATTATACCTAGTATTTGCTCCATAATAAAAAACAATGATGAAAAATTCATTTAACCTATCGGTGTGTGTCTCCACCCATCGACAGTGCAGCCAACCGTTTGCTGGTGGGTGAAGCCACCTACCAGTAGCGAAAGGTAGACTCCTCCTTTCGTCGGAGTGACAGGCAATAGAATAAAGATTAAGCAATTGTTCTGATGTTCAGCTTTGTACTACTGCTTGTCATGTCGAGTAAACAATTAGTCGAACTAAAGCTCTTTGAAAATGACAAACGGTATATACTACCCTGGACTTCGAATTGGTATGCTCCACGTCGGTAACGATTTGGCAGGAGCATTTCAAGATCCTGTTGTTGAGTTCACAGCAGTACTAAAGCTTAATCAGGGCGTTCCCGAAATCGGCCGTAATCGAAACTTTCATTTTGCTGCAGCGCTGCAGATGAAAATTTTAATCTGCACATCTGCGGCATCACTAACAACATTGAATTAAGCTCTACATCAACCGGTAACTTGTTTCCACATCCACCGACAGCACGGCTCCTGGTTCTATGATATCGGGACAGCCGCCCACAGCTTCAATTTCCATAAAGTTGGAAGCATCGTTGTAAATGCTGAAACGAACGCCGCGAGCGTCGGGTTTGCTTTGCGGATCTGCATCACGAATGTCTATATACCTGTTACCGGCATCTAAAGCAGCAGCAGAACGTTTAACTACCAATCCCTGCTGCTGGTGATGGAACTCGATCCACGGAACCGTTGACGCCAGGCCTACCTGGAATCTTCTTTTGCCGTCGGCCGGCACCTCCATCCTGTTTCCGTTAACGGTGCATTGACCGGCAATTGTTTCGTTATACAGATCCCACAATTCAGATGGATTGCTGTAAGGAAAAATAACTTTCCCCCTGTAGTCAGTATCAAACTGGCAAAGCGTCCACGGAGCGATCATCACCTGCGAAGCAGGTAAGGTTTCTGTACCAACATAGGTGATGGATTCTCTTACGTGTACTTTCAATGCAATATCTGTTTCGGCTACCCGAATATCTCTTTCAAACAAAGTAGCAATGCCTATACCACCATTGTTCACCAGGTCAACTTCTGCTTCCACAACGCACCGGCTATCGCTACTTTCCTTTACCTGGTAGCGGGCAAACCTGATGCCGGGAGCAACCCTCCATTTCCCTGTAGCGTATTGATAGCCCATGGAGGTACCTTCTGGCGCCGGCCACAGTACATCTCCCCCAGGGTTGTGATAGGTATGCTGATCGCTGTGATAACGGATGGCATCGGGGTTTACACGATTGAGCACTTCTCCTTTCCAGACAGTAAACATCCGTCCTTCCATATCAAGCGCAACGAGTACGCCAGCGTGCTCATTCCCGACCAAATGTGTTCTTTTGCCGGCATTATCAAATGCATGCTGCAAGTCATGTACGTGCATGTTTTATTATTTTAAATGAAAGATCTCAGTCAGCATTTCTTCTTTCGCCTTTTGACTATCGGCATTTTCGCATTCTAAAAAAGAAGTCATAAACAACCACCAGCGCCGGCACACTTCCTGTTCAGCCAGCTTTTCAAAAATTGTTTCATCTGCTACTTCCAGGTAACCGAATAATTGTTGTGTATGCTCGCGGTAAAAAATGGAATAGTTGGAAACGCCGTGCAGTTGCAACTGTTCTTTCAACTCGGGCCAAATGGGATTGTGGTGACGGATATATTCGTCGATCATTCCCTCTTTAGCATGAATGACGAAAGCTTTCCTGATCATAACGGCTGCGATTGTTTTTTGTTGAATGCCAGGGCTAACTGACCTGCTGTTACAAAATGCCCACCGCGTTGTAGCAGCAACCCACACAACGCGTCCAGTTCTGCGATGGCTTTGTCGCCACAGTTTTCAACAATGAAAGGCAGGGGCGTAACCGAACACTCTCCAAAATCGAGCGCGCCCTGGGGCATGGGGTAAAATTCCCAGGGATGAAAATAAAAGCAAAGCACCGGCCTTTCTTCCCTGTCGGACACGTAGCGCAAAAAACTTTCTGCCTTTTCCATTACCGCAGTGGCAGACTTTGTTCTGAACAATGGCCATTGGTCACGATCTCGCTGAAACGGATCGATGCTGGTCATTTCCAGGTCGCAGAAGTTGGGAATCTCCACGATATTCATATCGCCTTTCTTTGTCCAATCGAGGCTTGAAGGATGGTAGGGAACAAATGGCTCACCGTAATAATAGAGCGGCAATGAAGCATCTGAAATATATCCCAGCGATTCCAGCACATTCACTACCTGCGTGCTGCCCCACAACCTGGGACAGCGGAAGCTAAGCGGTTGTTCGCCGGTGATACCTGTTATAATGCTTGTTGCATCTTTCAACCTGCCTTCTACCTCGTAAGGAAGAATGGGCCAATTATTAGGCAAGGGAAAAATAGGATCGCCCAGTGTTTCGTGGAGCAACCCGTGACAACCTGTTTCATGACCGGCTTCTTTCACCTTCAATACCCAATCGGGGTTGTGCATCGCAGCATGTCCCGTCCAATAAAAAGTGGCAGGGATATTCCATTTGCTCAATATTTTCAAAATGGGATCGGTGCCTTTCTGCACACCCTCGTAATAAGTGGTGTAGGAGCCGATGTCTGTTTCCATATCGAAACCAAGCACCACATCAAAGGATGCCGGGCTTTCAGCTTGCATTTTTTTCACAACCAATATTTAATCATTGAGGAAATAGGCATCCATACGCGGGCTGAGGGGAACAATGCCATCGGCAGTCACTTCATATCCTGTTTCTATGCGCAATCCGTGAAACTCGGGGTGGCCAAAGAAGCTGATATCAACACATATCATCATGCCCGGCACCAACACATCGCTACTGTGCGGTCCAAAAAAGGGCGACTCCGCCTCGTGCAAACCGATGGTGTGCACAAAGGGGCAAACGAGATATTGCGACAATTGCTGTGCTTCAAAATAAGCTCTTGCGGGTGCATCCAGTTCTTTGCCTGTTTTACCCACCTTTAATCCATCCCTGGTTCTTCTGAATGCTTCCTTCAGGTGATTGACAGCGATCTGCTGTCTTTCGGTATAGCTACCCGAAACAGGAAACACATCTCCCACTACACCTGCATATCCGTTTACTTTAGGAGATATACCCACCATTACAAGCTCTCCCTCTTTCAACAATTTGGAACTGGCTGTTGGCACTACTGCGTTAGACCTGGCGCCGCTGCCTACAATGGTGCCAAATCCAAACCCGCTGGCACTGCGACTTCTTACCGCATACTCGCCTGCAGCAGCCACTTCAATTTCCGATACTCCTGCGGTAGTTTTTTCCTTCATGGCATCGTAGGCTGCATCTGCCAGCTTGAATGCGGCACGTATCTGTTCGCGCTCCCATTCCGATTTTACATAACGCAAACGCACAAACGTATCTGTAACGTCTACCAGTTCCACGCCGCTGAATCCTTCGGCAATCTGCTGGTAGCCGGCAGCGGGCATCCTGCCTGCACCTACCAGTCCTACCCTGCTGATCTTACCCAGCCGGGTCGTCAACTCTTCAAACAGCTTTTTAAAATCGATGATGGTGGCGTTGGGATATTCTTCGTCTGGCACCATGAATACAGTAAAGTTCCTTGTCTCCTTAACCATGCTGTCGAGCTTGGCAAAAGGTTCGCTTTCTGGTCCTCCCAGTATCATAGGTTCCCCTTCGCGTGGCACCAACACTGCCCCGCTTTCAAACTGGGGGCACCAGCCGGTGAGGTACCATCCATTGCCGATGTTAAACTCATCATAATACACCAGCGCAATATCCAGGTTGTTGGCTGCCAGCAATTCCTGCACTTTGCGTATCCTGGCTGCCGATTCTGTTTCAATTAAATAGGCCATAATTGTTTATTTAAAGGTTTATATATTTTTATACTATTTAGTGTATACGTTACCGTTGTATAACTACTCAGATGAGTACTCCCGGCCTTATCGTTCCATATCCTGCACACTATTTCCGTAGCTAACGCCCTATTGCTTTTTATTTAGTGCTTCCGGCAGCGCCGCTCCATAGCTGATGACGGTTACCGATACACGCGGCTTCACGTCCTTGCGTCCTTCACAGGAAAAAGAAACATTGTTTTCACCAGGCAGCAGGGTGGGAACAATCCCCACAGGTTTCACTTCTTTTACCAGCCTGCCCCTGGCATCGTAAAGTTTGCAATCGGCAACAGAGTTGAATTCCAGGTACATCCCTGACTGCATTGTTATGGGAAACAATATCTTTTGCCCGTTCACCGTTACAACCGGATTTTTTAGATCATACGATACCAGCGGCAATGCTTTTACAGGAGAGATGAGACAGTTGACTTCTTTCCCTTCGGGAAGATTGTTGTACCACAATTGAAGCTTGTCCACCTTATCGTATTGTACAGAATGGAGATACGACTTGTATACAAACAGGTCTTTTACTTTAGTATCTTTTATTATTTCTGAGCCGGGCCATATATAATCTGTGAAGGCGGCGGACTCCAGCTCTACCAATTCAAAATATTTCCATCCGGTAAAATCAACTTTGATATAATGATCGCCGCGAACACCGGCAGAAAGATGTTCCGGTGTTTCTAACCGGAGATTCAGCAGTTCGCCATTGCCATCGCCTTTTACCCACACACCCAGTCCTTTATTGTTTTGCAGGTTGAGCCATGGCTTGAACTGTTTTTCCAATTTAATCCAGGAGCCTTTTTTCGGCGAAAGCCCGGCACTGAAGGCCCGTAGTGAAGCATAGGAACCAGGCTTGCTGTTATCTTTCACCGCTGGTATCATGTCGCCGGTAACTCCTTTTGCAACCCGCTTGTCTCCAAATTCATTGGGTGCTGAAAAATCTGCAATCGTAACCGCCGCAGCATCGTTGTAGGGCATTACCGATAGTTGCGGTTGTATGCGGAGCTTTAACGGTTGCCGTTCATGTTCGTTCAGCACTTTCCATTGCCGGGAATCTTCATCGCCCCTGAACAGTTTTTTATAATAGGCCGCGGGTTTAAAGTTCCACCGCCCGTTTTTTTGCTGGAACAACGTATATTCCTTGCCGGGCTGCCTCAGTAACCGGCATATTTCTTCGCTGAAATATTGCTGATGCCTCAACGATTCGTATTGTTTGATGATGGCATTGAGCCGTTTGAAAGCGGGATTTTCTTCCACATCCTTTTTTTGATAACCGCTCGCCATCGATAACCCGGCATTGTTGCCGATCATCTTACACCCCAGGTACTCCACATCATCGGGAAACAGGGATTCAGTATTCGGTGGATCCCACACAAAATGATGCCACCATCCCAAATGCAGCGGCAACAGTAAGCCGCCGTTGGTTAAGGGTGCATAGCGATTGAATTGCGGCGTATGTCCCCTCCAGTAACCATGATCTTCTTCTTCCGATTTGAGTGAAGAAACATGGACGTCGACAAATTTTTTATACCCGCGCCTTGGAACATCCCATGCCTGCCAGCGCGACCGGTAATGCCACCAGAAATGCGACATGGCGCTCATTTCCATGCCCACGGATTTGGTAAGCCGGCTGGCAACTGCAAACAAAAATTTCGAGCTGTAATACCAGTAGTTTTCCATACCGCCCAGGATATCGCTGCCATCAATGGCATCAAAATAAATTCCGTCGAACCCGCATTTGTTGACGATGTCTGCGGTTATACCGGCTACTTCATCAAATAACTTTGTTTCGGGCCCGGGCAAAAACCTGCCGAACAATTCTTTCAGATGATCGGCTGTTGCGCCCTTTTCATGACCGGCTGCTTTTGTGCCATTGACACCCCGTTTGCAACCGGTAAACTTGTATGGAGCAGTTTTGGACACGCCGCTAAATGTCACCAGCTCATTGCCGATCCTCAACGTGAGACTATTGGGGAAATGGAAGCCGGTAAACAATGAAATGTCTGCAGTAGACTCGTTCACCACAATTTCATCGCTGGTGGCATTTAAAGATCCGGCAAGTGTAAAGCTCCTGAACGATGCAAGATCGGGATGGGGAACCGGTGTTACAAACGAAGATTGTTTGTCGATGAAAAAAGCATAGGTATGAAAGATGGAAGAAATGCCGTTTGCATGCAGCTTGTCATTGAGTTTTTTGAAACTGTTCCATCCGTCGGGCCATTTTTCTTTATTCAATTCAAAACTCCCGAAAAGAAAAAAGTCTGTATTGCCTCCGTGGTGATCAATTTGGTTAAAGCCAACGCTTTTGCAATATTCCACCCACTCCTCTGCATTTTTTTCTGTGAGTGTTCCAAAGTTCATCAGGTAAGAGCCATAGCTTTCCTTTGATTGCTGCGACCATGCACCACCGGCAGTAGAAGCCGGAATATCTTTGGCGTTGGACATAACATTCCGGATGGAGAGTAAAATATCTTTTTGCGGCACAGCAACCACCGCGAGCTTTGAGCCTGTAATGCCAAAGCGGGCATGAGCCTGTGCATGCAAATAATTTTGCAATGCGGGCAGTTGCTTTACTTCTGTTTTAAGATTGAGCGCTAATGCGCAGGCGGCAAATGGCTCGCTCGGCAACCGTTGCAGATCAAGCGGCACATCCAGGAAGATCAATGTTTCGGGATCTCCCTTTACTTCGGTTACCTCCCAGAATATAGCATCGTTGCTGCTATTTATTTTCACAGAGGCGGTTACGGAAAGAGGAGCGAAATCGAGCCGAAGCATTCCCGATGCCTCGTAGCTTACTTTGCTTACAGGATGTTTTTGTCCTTTTGAAATAATACTTGCACAATAAGAAACTTCGGATTGTGCTAAATAATTTTTTCCGCTTGTCTTATCGATAAACGCGAGGTTCTTTCCATCATCGCTTACCAGGTACCGGTAGTGCGCATTTTCCAATACGATTTCGCCGGCAATGGCATGACTTGTGCTGCCTGCACAAAACAGCAGCATGAAAAATAGTTTCACCAGTTTCATGAATGATATTATTGGTTCGCCACGAAGGTTGATTTCGTTATACGTTCATTTTGAGATAGTATACTGCCAGCTATAGCTGAGTGGGCTGCTGCTGCTATAGCATCGTTATTTTTTCTGTTTATTCCTCACATTTTTTAAAGGAAGTCCTTCATTAATAACGGTTACCTGTACCCGTGGATTCACATCCTCTTTACTCTCACAAGTAAACCCTATCTCGTTGTTACCCGCATTCAGTACGGGCACCTCTCCGCTGATCTTTACCTCGCTGATCAGCTCTCCTTTTGAACCATAGAGTTTGCAATCTTTTTCCGAAAAGAATTCGAGATACATACCAGGTTTCATCGTTACCGGGAATACAATTGTTTTGCCCCCGATTTTTACAGAAGGGTTGGTGATGGTTGTTTCTACCAGCGGCAATGCTTTAACCGGTCCTATTACTGTTTGCACCTCTTTGCCTTTGGGCAGGTTGTTATACCAGAGCTGCAATTTTTCGATCTTGTCAAAATCAATGGTATGCCGATAGGAATCGTATACATAAAAATGAGAATCGTTGGGCCATATATAGTCGCTTATTTCCGACGATTCAATTTCAACAAGCTCAAAATATTTCCAGCCAACAAAATCTATTTTCACGAACCGGTCGCCATGTGCCCCGTGTGAAATATTGATGGGGCTCCGCAGACTGAGGTTGAGCAACTGCCCGTTTCCATCGCCTTTAATCCATACGCCAAGCCCTTTGTTGTTTTTGAGCGACAAAGGTTGGTCGTAGTTTTTTTCGGCACTTACATAGGATGCGTCCGAAGGCACTGCACCGCCGTTGGCTGCAACAAACGCACCTGTTTTTTCATTGCTGCTCGTGACTTCGCCCGATGAGACGATCTTTGCTGAAACCCCGTGTGCACTGTTATCGAAAGTAAACTGTTGACCATCTGAAAAATCAGTAAGCACTATGCCAGAAGGATCGTTGTAAGACTTAACAGACATCAGGGGTTCGATCCTGAGTTTCAGCGGCTGGGTTTCAAAATCGTTAGGAACTAACCATTTCGACGATTCGTGCGCCAGTCCCGCCACTTTGTGCTTGTTGTACGTTCTTGGTTTAAAGGTCCAGCCTTCCTGCTCATCGCGGATTAGCGTAAACTCTTTTCCTGGCTGCCGGAGCTGCTGCAACACCTGTTCGTTGAAATAGTTTTGATGTCTCAGCATTTCGTACTGGCGGATGATATCTGCAGCGCGCTTAAACAAGGGCTTATCTTCCAGTGTTTTTTTGTCAACCCCTCCCAATTGCGAATAGCCGGCATTGTTAGCAAGCATTTTTACTGCCAGGTATTCCACATCGTCGGGAAACGTGGGCTCTACCTGCGGAGGGTCCCAGGTTTGATTGCCCCACCAGCCCAAATGCAGCGGCAGCATGGTCTGACTTTCTTTAGCCGCCGCATACCGGTCGATCTGTGGCGTATTGCCACGCCAGAGCCCGTGTTCCCATTCGTTTGATACGATGTTGTTCGGTAAAAAAAGCGAGGGGTTTTTAACAGAGGCCAGATGTATGTCAACAAAGCGCTTATATCCTCGAACCGCCCTGTCCCATGCCTGGTAGCGCGAGCGATAGTGCCACCAGTGATGCGACATGGAGCTCATTTCCATGCCTACGCTTTTTTTCAGATTTTTTGCTATATCAAATATGAATTTGGTGCCGTAGTACCAAAAGTTTTGTTCGCCTCCCAGCACAGCAGCGCCATCTATTGCATCGAGGTAAATGCCATCAAAATTGCACTGATTCACAATTTCAGCATGCTTACTGGCTATTGTTTGAAACAGCTCCGAGTTGGGATCGGGTACAAAACGCCCGAAACGCTCGCTGAGATGGTAAGCCGGAATGCCCGCATTGTGCGCAGCTATTTTGGTGCCGTTCGCCCCTCTTTTTAAACCTCTGAATGTAAAAGGAGCGGTTTTGGTT
>JBQCGX010000144.1:0-11185 GCA_051955255.1 Agriterribacter sp.
CACAGGTCTGGCTATACTGCAAAGTCTTGCTACAAGACCTGCGCCAGACAGCAACACAATGCAATTCTCGTGCTATGCGAGGCGTCTTCGCCTCGTATGGTTTTCTTGTCGTCTCCGGCGACAATACATATCAATATGCAGAAACAACAGGCAATACGTCAGCCGCCGAAAATGAGTACAAATAGCGCGCTTTGAGTGCTTCCAGTTCCTTCACCTTTTGCTGCGCTTCCAGCGATTGGTATAACCCCAGCAACGACCAGCCATTGCCGGGATTCCACAACAAATCTTCCCGGTAAACACTTTCTGCTTTTGCTGGCTGATTCATCTGTAATAAAAAAGCGCCCATATACTGACGGGCAGGCAGCATCCATAGTTTAGGTTCGGTATAAATCAGCTTGTCCTCCGCCTGAATAGCTTTACCAATGGCTTTAATCGCATCTTTGTATTTTCTCTCCGAAAATTTGATATTGCCAAGCAATATATATTCTGCCACAACAGAACATTCGTAAGGGCTGCTCATATGCGGTACAAAGCGTGCCTTTAAACGATTGTCTTTTTGATACTCCCTTAATTGTTCCAGGCATTTTTTGGCTTGTCTGGCATCACCGCTTTTAGCATAGGCCATTCCCTTTGCAAAATTGTTTAAGAGGCTTGCATAGGTCCATTCCGGGTTCACCAAGGTGCTGTCGTTCAAAATATCCTGCCACTTGCCCATCCTCACCATTGCCAGATTGGGAAACATGTATAAATACTGATCGTAGATATTACCGGCTGACGGATTTGCACTTTTGCGAAGCACAGCAGCTCTTTGATTAGCGAGTTTATACATCGCCCCGCTCAATGCACAATAAGTTCCCACTGCATAATAGTGGTTGCTATGTTTCATTAAATTCAATTCTTCTTCAATCGTTGCATATTGCCCCAGGCTTTCATCTGCCGCCTCATTTGCATGAACGCCTTTTTCAAAATAGCCTATGCGTTCATATTCATGGCTCGACATATGGACCATGTGTGCAATGCCGGGGAACAGCTTCAGCAGCGAATCGGCATTGGGCAAAGCTACTTCCGGCTTACGCGATGCCTCGGTTATATGAATATAGTAATGCAAGCCAGCCGGATGCTGCGCATTTTGCTTTAAAACCGCCTCGCAAATCTGTAGCAGTTCAGGCGTCCACGATTTAGGCGAGCCGTCATTGTTCCAAAAATCCCAGGGATGCACCAGCATTTGCGCATCAATGTATAATGATTGTATATCAGGATCATTATTGTATTTAACCGCAAGCTGTTTCATAGCATCGGCATAACTGATATTATGCTGCTTCCTTTGTTTATCGGCTATATCCGCCGGATCATACCGGCTGTTCATTGCCTGTATCAAATCCTTTTCATTTGGAGTTGCCTGTTCGCTGTTATTATTATTCATTAACTGTAACACACGCGGCACTTCGTTGCTCATACTGTAGCCATGAACGTTATTGTAGTAAGGCCCCATAGCAAGCAATTGCGCCCAGTACAGCATGGCACAGGTGCTGTCGAACCGGGCAGCTTCTTTAAACGAAGCGAGCGCCTCCTTCATGTGATAGCTGTAATACATGGTAAGCCCCTGGTTAAAATATAGTTGTGCGCTATCGTTAGTGGTACTGATCTTATAAAAATGATTTCCCCAGCCGGGTAACACAGATATGAACTTGCCATTTTTATTGACGCGGATGTTTTCGTTGCTGCCGGGCGAACAGCTTATTGCACTGCTAACGTTGCGCAGGTTTGCAGGCAGCGTGCCAGCCTCGTTATGTTTGGTCGCTGCACTCATCCATGCTATCATTACCTGTGCCAGCAACAAAAAGCATAAAATGTATAGACTCTTTTTCATGCTGTAAATTTTTGCAATTGAAAATACTTTTTCAAAGGGAGGGATAACAGTGCGGCTTCAGCTACTTAAATGTACAAATGATTGGAGCAGAAACAAAGCGAATGCAAGTCTTATAATGATATCCTATGAACCGGGTATCATGAACCGGGGTATTACCGGCAGGTAACAAAACAAAGAAAGGCAGGTTATACCGGTAGCCGTACCTTATTTCTCCACTTTAAAATAGTTAGTTATGAACGAGTTGCTGCTGATAGTATTGATTGTGTTTACGTTGCTCACTTTTTTATCGCTCAACAAAAAAATGGGAAGCGTCGCAGGCAATATACCCATTCCCCTACCTGTAATGCCGCCCGAAGCCCTGAAGGAAACCAAAGTGCTGTATGCTTCACAGCAAAAAGACTACAACAGGTTATGGAAGGTTACTTCTATAGCAGGCGGCGCTGCGCAAAGCATGCAGGATGCCCCAACAGAAATGACTATCATCTATCATCAATTTTGTAAAAATGAAATCTCTTATCATCCGGGCGATAGCAGGGGAGAGCTTGCCCCGGACGTATGTGTTGTTTCTTCCATCAGCGATTTTCAATATCGCCATGTATTGCTACCCGCGGATTTTAAGATATGATCGCGTTGTTATTGATTTGATTTTTTCTTTATTGTTCCGGCAAATGCTATAAAAAAATCGAGCGACGCCGGGTTCCTGACAGAGCCTGTATTTACAGATCTTTCAACCGGTTTGCCCATCAATATTTTTTTAACGGGCGACTCCATTTTTTTCCCGCTGATGGTGTAGGGAATATCATTTACCTGGATGATTTCATCGGGAACATGGCGCGGAGAATACGCTGCGCGCAAAGCCTTATTGATGGAAAGCTTTATTTCATCTGTCAACAACGCTCCTTCTTTCATCACTACAAAAAGCGGCATGTAATCGCCACCGCCCGCTTGTTCTATATTTACGATCAGGCTGTCCTTTACCTGTGTTACAGCATCGATGGCCCTGTAAATTTCGGCTGTGCCTATCCGTACGCCTTGCCTGTTCAGTGTCGCGTCCGACCGTCCCAGTATCACCACACCTTCGCGCGGCGTAATTTTCACCCAATCGCCATGACGCCATACACCCGGATAAGTATCGAAGTAACTCTCTGTATATTTTTCAAACCCCGGATCGTTCCAAAAATACACAGGCATTGAAGGCATAGCCGCGGTAATCACCATCTCTCCTACTTCATCTTCCAACGCATTGCCGCTTTCGTCGTAGGCGTATAGTTGGCAGCCCAAAGCCCTTCCCTGTATCTCTCCTTCATACACCGGCATCCAGGGATTTCCGCCTACAAATGCAGTGCATACATCCGTTCCACCACTCATGCTACAGAGCCACAGGTCGTGTTTGATATGCTCGTACACATAATCAAATCCTTCAGGTGGCAGTGGTGATCCTGTTGAGCTGATGGATCGCAGTACCGAAAGATCGAACAACTTACCGGGACTGATGCCGGCTTTTTTACATGCCATAATATAAGGAGCACTGGTGCCAAAATGATGGATGGGTGCCGTTTCTGCCAGCTTCCACAAACTGTTTAAATCGGGGTAACCGGGACTGCCGTCGTATAAAACAATGGTAGCGCCCACCAGCAGGGCGGCATTTACAAAATTCCACATCATCCAGCCGGTGGTGGTAAACCAAAAGAAATTTTCTCCCCGTTTTACGTCGTTTTGAAGAGAAAGATATTTGAAATGTTCCAGCAGCAAACCACCGTGGCTATGCGTAATGGCTTTGGGCATGCCGGTAGTGCCGGAAGAATACAGTATCCAGATGGGATGGTTGAAAGGAACAGGCGTAAACCGAAGCGGCTGGCTGACAGGCTGCATAATTGTATTCCACGAAACGGCATCAATAGCAATGCTTATATCTTCTTCCAGGTAAGGAATAAGGATCAGCTTTTTAACGGAAGGGATGGAAGCCGCAATGGCTGCAACCTCTTCCTGCCTGTTAAATTTTTTGCCGTTATAACTGTACCCATCAACCGCTACCAGTATAACAGGTTCTACCTGCCGGAAACGATCTTTTACGCTATCGGCGCCAAAATCGGGCGAACAGCTGGTCCACACTGCGCCCACAGACAGCGCAGCCAACAGGCAAAAGGTAGCTTCGGGTATACAGGGCAGATAGCCTGCAATGCGATCGCCGGGTTGCACGCCCTGCTGCAGAAAATATTGTTGAAGTGAGGCTGTTTTCGCTTCCAGTTCTTTCCAACTGATAGCGTGGAGCGGGTGCCTTTCTGATTGAAATAAGATGGCTGGTTGCTGATCATTGGCATTCCTGAAAACATGCTCGACATAATTGAGCGTGCTTCCTTCAAACCATTTTGTATGCGGCATTGCATCGTTGCTCATTACCTCAGTATAGGGCGAATGATGAATGATGCCGAAATAATCGGAAATACTTTTCCAGAACCGGGCAGGGAAATTGACCGACCATTTCCACAACGCAGGGTAATCGGTAAAGGATACTCCATACTCCTTTTCCAGGAAGGATACATACCGTGTTAAGTTGCTGTTGGATTTGAAAGCGTCAGACGGTGTCCACAATGCTTTTGGTTTCATGCAATCGTTTTTTATTTAACCATTCTCCAGCAATATCTTTTTAATTTACCCGCAAAATCGAAAGGCGTGGTTGACTGGGTAATATTTTTAATGGATGAGCAGTGAATAGCAGGTTCATCCAATACAAACTTCGTAAAATTGGTGCTGAAGTACAATACTCCTCCATCGGTAAGTGCGTTCATTGCAGCATTGATCAGCTCCACATGATCGCGTTGAATGTCTAAAAAATCGTCTTTCATTTTTTTACTGTTGCTGAAGGTGGGCGGGTCCATAATCACCAGGTCAAAACTTTGAGGACTCAGGTTTTGTATATACTGTTTTACATCGGCATTTACAAAGCGGTACTGCGAACCTGAAATGCCGTTCAGCGTGAAATTCTCTTCTGCCCATTGCAGGTATGTTTTAGACAGATCGACTGTTTCTACCAGCAACGCCTCTCCCGCTGCCGCATACACGCTGAAGGAACCTGTATAGGCGAAAAGATTCAACACCCGTTTTCCCTTTGATTCTTCTCTTACCATTCCGCGTGTAATGCGATGATCTAAAAACAAACCGGTATCAAGATAATCGGAAAGATTGACGCGAAATTGCAAGCCTGCTTCTTTTGCCGTGAAATATTCTTTTTCTTCGTTTACTTTCTGGTACTGTCCCAACCTTCCCTGCTTTCTCTGTCGCTGCTTAACGTATATATTGTCTTGCGGTACCTGTAAAACTTTTTCCACCACTTTCAATGTATCGTCCAGCCATTGCTCGTGTGCAGCTTCATCCATGCCATGCCGGCGCCGATATTCGGCTATGTACAGCTTGTCTTCATACACATCAATGCTCATCGGAAATTCGGGAAGATCGTGATCGTACACACGATAGCAGGTAATATGCTGGCGCTTTGCCTGCTTATTTACATGCCTGGAAACTTTTACCAGCCGGTTTTCAAACATCTGCAATTTATCGTGCGAAAGCGTATCGTGCATGGATCAAAACTACGATTTAAGAGGTGAAAGGTCAAAGGCGAAAGGAGAAGGTGTAAGGTGTGGGGCGGAAGGCATAAGGTGAGAAGTTGGCTATATTATGTTCTTCGGGGATTAAGTCCCAACTGGTAATGCTTTTCGAACGCTGCTATACCATCAGACCGCCTGCGGCGGGCCGATGTGTTAGTTTTCTTCGCGACCAACAACCTTGCTAAACCTTGCTATACGAAGTCTCTGACTTCGTATTTACTATGTTCTTCCGGGGCTCGGTCCCGGCTGGTAAATGCTTTTTGAGCTTTTCTAATATCATCAGAGCTTGCTATACGAAGTCTCTGACTTCGTATTTACTATGTTCTTCCGGGACTCGGTCCCGGCTGGCAAATGCTTTTTGAGCTTTTCTAATATCATCACACCACTTGTGATGGGCCGATGGTGTTAGTTTTCTTCCCGGCCGCCAAACACTCCTTTCATTTTCAGGCAAACGGTTTCGTTTTTATTGAGTGTTGCTACTGTATGAATAGTTCCTTCGCTGGAAGTGTATGTTATCTTTGCCTGCAAGCCAGTTGTTTCCTTAGGATTTACCATAGACAGGAATTTGATGTGATCGGCAGTTTTTAATTGCAGGGAAGAGCCTGTAACTGTTTCAAGAATTTCTTTGATGATCTGCACCATACAAACCCCCGGCACTACGGGCTGGCCTGGAAAATGTCCTTCAAAAATGCTATGCGAACAGTTCAGCTCCAACATGGCATCAATCGAATTATCACCTTGCTCTATCGAAATAATAGTGTAAAAATCATTGTTGAGTATCATGCTCCAGTCTTTTTAAGCCGATGTCAAAACTAAAATTATTATGCCGTATGCCAATAGTGTCGGGCATGCCATCCTTCACATTTTCCATTGTCGCTTCCATCACTTTTTTCCTGCGGCTTCCACGCTCCATCTTTATCAAACGTGAGCAGGCAGTATCTGTAATATAATAGTAGTGATCTTTTCCATTGGCAAAAACCTGGTAAAGTTGGTCATCCTGCTGCAAGGTATACGATGGGGCATTGAGGTGCTGCATTAATACCAGCTCAAAATCTTTGCGCAGTGTTTTAATCACGGGCTTTTTATCCATCTGGCTAACGATATAGTATACCTTAAAGTCGTTTTTAGTGAATTCAAAATCGAAAAACTTAAACCCGGCTTCGTTCGAAAAAACCATCCGGATGCTGCTATCGGGCATTGCTTTTATAATGAGGATACCACTGAGATGTTTGCCTACAACGTTTACCTGTGTGTTGTACAAAGCAGTAGTAAATTGGGGTTTGAAAGCCTGGATGCAGTGCACATTGTTGCCGACCCGCTGCATTTTTTTGTACGACGAAGAGCAGCCTGCACAAGCAAGCAACAACCAGCAACTAACGAATAGCAAATAACGCATCTGCCAGATTGGAATTCAGTTCGCGATTGGAAAAAATGATCATCGTATTATCGCCAGAAGGTTCGTGCATTTCTATTCTGGATACAGCATATTCCTTTTTGTCGATATAGATGTTGATGTTCTTAAACATCGACTTCATTTGCTTATTGACCGGCGTAAGCTCGGCTAAATAAGCATTGTTGCCTTCAAATATCCTGGTGGTAAAATCTTTACTTTCCAGCGCTCCCCCCTTTACACAGTCTACTATCACCTTATTAATTTGCTGGAAAAGCTTGTTGGATTTGGTGGAAATTTTATTCTCTTTCTGGCTGTCTTTAATATACACGTTGGCCCCGTTGATCACCATCAGGTATTGAAAGGGTTGCGTGTATTCCATGCGGACCAGGTTCTCCTTCTTAAACCAGAACTTTCCTTTTGAAGTGATTTTTTCGGAGAGTAAAGCCAGGTTCTTTTCCTGCACAAAATCGCTCTTAATAGTATTGACTTTTTGCGAAGCGACAGCAAACCTCGTCTTAAAATCGGCGCTTTCGTTCAGTGGTTTGTAACCAGTATATTGCGCATTGGCTACGAGGGCGCACAGCATCATCATACATACAAAAAACATTCTACGCATAGGGCTCCAAATTAAGCAATTTGTCTAAACGTACAATTTCATAGCCCTTTTCGCGCGCGTGTTGAATAAAGCTGGAAAGTATGTCCAGCGTGGATTTGCTGGTATCGTGAAACAAAACAACTGCCCCGGGTTTTAACGATCCCGTAACTTTTGCAAATAGTTTTTGGGCGTCTTTGATCACCGTATCCATGGAGCGGATGTTCCAACCAATGGATATATAGTTTTCCTTTTGAATTGCCTTTTTTAAATTGGGATTGGTTACGCCATAGGGTGGCCGAAATAATTTAGGTTTGAGTCCTATCACTTTTTGCATGGCTTCACTCATTTGCCTCAGGTCTTCTGCCATTTTACGCGCCGAAAACAAATCAAACCATAGATCGTGAGAATAACTGTGGTTGCCTATGATATGTCCTTCTTCGTGCACCTGCCTGAGCAATACTTCGTTTTCGCTGATCCTTTTGCCAATGCAGAAAAATGCAGCCTGCACATTGTGTTCTTTTAATACTTTCAAAATTTCGGGCGTGTAGGCGGGCGCAGGTCCATCGTCGAAGCTGATGGCAATTTGTTTGCGATTGGTTTTACCTGAAGAAAAAGTTTTTACATAAAAGTTTGAGCGTACATTATAGCTTCCGTATACGAGTGCGGCGGCGTATACCGAAATCAAAATAATAAATGCATAATACGGAAGTCCATAAAACCCATGCACGCCGATGAGCACAATGAGCAACACAACAAATGCGGCAGTGAGGTTATTAAAATTCAACATGCAGACAACAGGTATATTGAATGATGAATATGCTGGTAATGATTGTAGATCAGCACACGGCGCGGAGCAGCAGCTTCCGGCACACCGGGTGTTTTTCCCTGCTGCAAAATATGCACTGCCAGCCATACTGCAAAACTTGTGGCGGTGGGATATTCGCCGCACAGGTGCTTGAAGGTGGTGGACTGAGGTCCGTTCAACACCCCGTTATGCAGCATTGTATACATTCGATCATTAGTGGCATCACCATTTTCGCCGGTAATTACCAGGTCTATCTCTTTTATTGACAGGTTGTTCCGTTCTAAAAAAGCAGCTATATCCGCGGCAATATTTACGGGTTTGTAAAAAGTTGCCATATCATCGAGCTTCGCATAGTCGTTTCCGGAAGCCGTTCCTGACAACGCAAAAAACTGGGCGCCTTCGCCTGCCATCGTGCCTTTACCGGGAGTAGTGAGCAATGTTTCGCTGGAGACATTGTTGCTCCTGTACAAGCCAAAACGACTTAGAATGGCATGACTGCTGCCTGTAATTTCATCAATGCCTCCAACCAATGCAGTAGCTATTTCTTTTTCTTTGATCAGTGTAATCGCATCCAGCAACGCGCTTTCGAACGAAAAGCCGCGATGCACAAACGTATTGTTGTAGTTGTGGCATTTAAGCAGCAATGCAATCTGCGCCCCTACCGTATTGTGCGTTGATTGTATAAATGCAGTGGGTGTTAGCAGCTCTTCTTTGTTCTCTACCATTTTAGCCAGGAACAATTCGGTATCGGCAAGACAACCGTATGCAGTTCCCGTAATAATGGCATCGGGCATTTGCCAGCCTGCTTTTTGCAAACAGGCAGTTGCAGCGGCCACGCCCATTTTTATGATGCGGCTCATGCGGCGGATCATGCGCGGATCGATCAGTTGCGCATAATCGGGCTCAACGCAATGGAGCTGCTTGCCAATATAGATTTCGGGTTTTGCAAGAATATCCTGGAAAGATCGTTGGGGTGATATGCCTGCAGCAGCCTGTATGTACATTATGCTTTGGAAAATAGGAGTGAAGAACAGTTGCCGCCAAAACCAAAGGAGTTGGATAGCACATGATTTACCGGTTGCCCTTTACTGAAAACCGTTTCGGGTGTAAATGGCAGTTCTTTCATGGGCGTTTCAAACCGCAGGTTCGGGTATATTAAACCGTGCTGAATAGACAGAACGGAGAATACGGCTTCAATGCCACCGCTGGCGCCTAACGTATGTCCCGTAAACGATTTGGTAGAACTCATTTTAGGAAAGCGGTCTTTAAACAACAATTTAATGGCTGTGCCTTCGGCAATATCGTTGTTTTGTGTGCCCGTGCCATGCAGGTTGATATAGTCAATGGCTCCAGGTTGTAAGCCACTTTTTTCGAGCGCGCCTTTCATAGCCAGGAAAGACCCGGTGCCATCGGGCGACGAAGCGGTTTGGTGATAGGCATCGTTGGCATTGCAATAACCGCTCAGCGTGCATACGGGTTTGCGCCTGAGCGACGACAACACTTTTTCCGACACCATTACCACATATCCTGCCCCTTCACCGAGATTGAGTCCTCTCCTGTTTTCGTCGAAAGGCTGGCAATACTGCTGGTCGAGTATCATTAAGGTATTAAAACCATTGAGTGTAAATTTCGTGAGCGCATCTGTTCCTCCTGCTACTACTATATCGAGCATATTTTGCCTGATCAGTCTTGCACCAAAAAAAATGGCATTGGCAGACGAAGAGCAGGCGGTGCTGATGGTTGATACATAGTGTTTGATGCCGAGATGGTCGGCTGTAATTTCTGTTGCTGCACCGCACTCGTGGTGTATCACTTCCCTGAGCCTGCCTTTATGCGGATCGCTCAAAAAACCGGCAAAGAAATTTTCCGTTTTATCCATCCCTCCTACCGTATTGGCCGAAATAAAACCGGTGCGCCAGTTTTCCAGATTTCCAATACCACTTTCGCGCAAGGCTTCTGCAGCCGCTATGGAAGACAATAAGGCGGTACGGCTGATATGGGCAGGAAGTCCTGCAAAAGTGGCCAACTCCTCGTTGCTCATTTTCACTTCGGCAACGGGCAATCGGTCCTTATGCACAGAGTCAAGATGCGCCATGCCGCCCATGCCTGCCACGCCGGTTTCAAGTGCATGAAGGTGCTGCTGCACATTGTTGCCAATGGCGGATATGACTCCTGTACCTGCAATGAAAACGGGGGAAGACATTGTGATTTAATTTGAAATTGAAGATTTATGAGGATCGACGTGCGGCACGATATCAATCAGAAATCAAAAAATCAGAAATCACAAATTAGTACCTGGTTGGTGTTCGGTAATATACTGTGCCATGGTTCTCACAGACCGGAATACGCTTTGTCCTTCTTCGGCGCTGGCCAGCTTGATTTTATATTCCTGCTGCAGTAATACGATCAGTTCAAGGGCGTCAATGGAATCAAGCCCTAATCCCTCTACAAACAAAGGCTGATCATCGCCTATATCTTCGGGTTTCACGTCTTTCAGGTTCAGTTGCGCTACGATCTGTCTCTTCAGATCAGCCATTAATTTCTCCATTAGCTGTATCGTAAATTTGATGAATATTTTTTATATCAAACTGCAAATATCGGTTACCAGGCTTATTTTCCACCAAATATATTACTGCTTTATAACTGCCTTGCAGGTACTCTACCCAGCCACATAAACAGGCGTTTACCCGTTGCCGGCTAAATAAATCTGCTACATAAAACTCAAGCAACCCGGCGTCGAATGCTTCCTGCACGAAAAATGCATTTTCGCCTTTTAAACGATGCCTGATGCTGATTTCGCCAATTACAATATTAGGCAAAGTGTATACAAACTGGGCCGGGCTGGGTATGGTCTTCACCGACTCGAAGTAGCGGAGATCGGCGTCGAGGCTGGCATTGGCATTGCAAAAAACAATAC
>JBQCGX010000145.1:0-6412 GCA_051955255.1 Agriterribacter sp.
AAACCACCGATCACATTGGTAGCATGACCGGTAGATGACTGACGGATGATAGACAGCACCGGGCGTTTACCCATAGCCGTATAGTATTCTGTAATAATGCTCATGAGCGCACCTACTATCAATCCCACAGCTATGGCACCTAACACGCCCCATTTTGTAAACTCATGTCCTCTCAATGTCATGGTTTCTGGTAATATATAATATACCAGTCCTATGGAAACAAGTGCCGTGAGGATGATCGATCCCCAGTTGCCCATGTTCAATGCTTTCTGCACATTATCGGTATTAATACCTGCGCTGTCGCTTACTTTCACGAACCAGGTTCCTACTATAGAAAATATAATTCCTGCGGCAGCGATGAGCATGGGCAGTAAAATCGGTGCCAGTCCACCAAAATTATCAGCAGAAGATGTTTCCTGTCCCAACACCATCGTGGCCAATACGGTAGCTACATAAGATCCAAAAAGATCGGCTCCCATACCGGCAACGTCGCCCACGTTATCGCCTACGTTGTCGGCAATAGTGGCTGGGTTGCGCGGATCATCTTCAGGTATGCCTGCTTCTACTTTACCTACCAGGTCGGCGCCCACATCGGCAGCTTTGGTATAAATACCACCACCCACACGTGCAAAAAGTGCAATACTTTCGGCACCTAACGAAAATCCTGTCAACACTTCTATTGCTTTAAGCATGGCGTCGTTATATTCTGGCGAACCAGCGGTGTAGTCGCCCACAAACTGCATGTATAATATAATGAACACGCTGCCTAATCCCAGCACCGCCAGGCCAGCAACACCAAGACCCATTACAGAGCCACCGGTAAAAGATACAGACAATGCTTTGCTTAAACTTGTTTTTGCCGCCTGCGCGGTGCGCACGTTGCTTTTGGTGGCAATGCGCATGCCTATATAACCGGCTGCAGCGCTAAACACAGCGCCTACCACAAACGCAACGGCTATAGACCAGTGAGAATGAGGATTTGCCTGTGCCATAAAGCCTAACAATATGGCTACAATCACCACAAAATAACCCAGTATCTTCCATTCGGCTTTTAAGAAGGCCATAGCTCCTTCAGCAATATAATTGCTGATCTCCTTCATACGGTCGGAACCTGCATCCTGCTTTGAAACCCAATTAAATTTTACATAAGTGTAGAGCAATCCGAGAAGCCCCATTGCGGGAACGAGATAGAACAATTTGTCCATAGTAGTTGAGTTCTAGTATGTTTGTTTTTGGGAGGGCAAAAATAGGGGATTCGGGATGAAAAAACTATTTAGGCTTGTAAGGAGGGGAAAAGGGGAGAGGGGGAAGGTGAAAGGTCAAGGGTGAAAGGTGAAAGAGGGTGAAAGGTGGAAGCCTTCCAAAAGGCTGAACAAGGTTTCCAACCTTTGGAGGGTTGGAGACCTTTATCGACCTGGGGAAAGGTCGCAAATCTTTCACCTTTCACTTTTCACCTTTTTTAATTGCCTTAAAAGCACCGGGTAAAAAATCAATGATATCTCCCGCCACCATTGCTTCTTCTGATTTTTCTGCTGCCGCCAGGTCGCCGGCAAGCCCGTGCAGGTAAGTACCGAGAATGACTACCTGCGCAGCATCGGGGTATTGACCCGACAAACCAAGCAATATGCCCGTAAGCACATCGCCACTGCCGGCAGTGGCCATGCCAGGGTTGCCCGTTGGATTGAAGTAGCCTCTGCCGCCGGGGGTTGCAATAAAGCTGTAGTTTCCTTTAAGAATGATATAGATCTGCAGCTCCTGCGCTTTTTGCCGGGCAAGTTGTAAACGGGCAAAATGATCGGGTGTTTCACCAAAGAGCCTTTCAAACTCTTTAGGGTGTGGAGTAATGATGGTGTTTGGAGGAATTTTCGGGTACAAGTGTTTGTTGTCAGAAAGCAGGTTCAGCGCGTCGGCGTCGATGATTAACCTGGAAGGCTTTTTATCAAGCAAATCCTGCAGGAGCGTAGCGGGTACTTCGCTGCCAAGCCCTGGTCCAACGGCACAGGTTTCATAAGGCGACCAACCCGAAAGTTTGCTATGGAACCTGTTGCCCGAATCGGTTATGCACATGGCTTCGGGTACTGCACTCTGTAATATATCATATCCCGTTTCCGGTATATGGCACCTGAGCTTTCCCACGCCACTGCGCATGCAGGCTTTGGCCGATAATACCGCCGCGCCCATCATTCCATAGCTACCTGCAATCAAACCAGCAAAACCAAAGCTGCCTTTGTGCGAAAACCTTTGCCGCGGGCGATAGATGGAGTGAATAAAATCGCTGGAAATTACCTCCAGTTCACTTTCTGTATGCTGGTAGTATTGGGGATGCAAGCCAATGTCGAGTACAGTTACATTGCCGGTAAATGCTGCATTTTCGGGCAGTAGAAAAGCCAGTTTTAAAGTCTGGAATGTAACTGTATGATCAGCCTGAACAACGGTGTTGCCTTTAGATGTTTTATCGGCAAACAAACCGCTGGGTATATCTATAGACACAACAGCCGCCTGCGACTCATTGATGTGCGTAACCAGTGTTTGAGCGAGGCCTTCCAGCGCCCTGTTAAGTCCCGAACCAAACAAGGCATCTATTACAATGGCATCATTTTCTATTGGGGGAATATCTGATTCGCGGATAAGATAATTAACAGGGTGCGAAAGTGCGCGCAGGCGCTGAAGATTGATTGTAAAATCGTTCGAGAACAGGTCGCTTTGCAATACATATATATCTATTGTTCCTCCAGCCAACAAAATCATCCTTGCCATTGCCAGTCCATCGCCTCCGTTATTGCCTGGGCCGCAAAACAAAACCAGCTTTTGCGGCAGCCTGATATTCTTTTTGAACCATTCAACACAAGTTGCTGAGGCTCTTTCCATTAAATCGACAGAAGAGATGGGTTCATGCTGTATGGTGTACTCGTCCCAAGCCTTGATCTGACTGGCAGAAAATATCTTCATACCTGAAATTGCTTATGGTAAAAATAAGCTTTTCAAAAAACAAGAAGCGGGCCCAAAGATTCAATATCCAAGAAACAAGACCCAAAAAGATAAAGGAGATTTCTCCTTCGTCGAAAATGACGGAACCAAGAAAAAAAATAAGGAGATTTCCCGGCTGCGCCGAAATAACGGAAAGGGCTATATGCTGATGGCTGAGAGCTGACTGCTGAGAGCTGAAAGCTTTTTTCTATTCCTCCGTATCTTCTTCAGGCTCATAATCGCCAAAGGCGGGGAAGAGCTTTTTAGCCTGGTATATATTTTTGTTGAAGCGGTTGCCTAATATTATAACAGTGGCCGAATCCTGGATGATCCGGGCAAATACAGTATTGTTGCCATGCCACCAGCCGTTGTGGAAAATGATTTTTTCGTTGTTGGGATATTCCAGCATGCGCCATCCTAATCCATAATTGCGAATGCCTTTCTTTTCGTAGCTGTAACCGGCATACGCAGAATCAAGCGTTTCCTTCCTGAAAAGATCGCCGTAACTCAAAGCTGTTTCCCATTTCAGCAAATCTCTAACGGTGCTGTATATATTCTTGTCGCCATACACCGCATCCAGGAAGGTAAAGGCCTCTTTCTGGTTTTTCCAGTTGTAGGATGGCAGGGTTCTTGCCGAGTCCGACATGGTGAACACGTAACTGTTGGTCATGCCCAGCGGAGCAAAAAAATGTTCATATATAAATTGAGGGTAGGGAATGCCGCTTACCTTTTCAATGATCAGCGCCAGCAGGGCGTAGTTGGTATTACAATAATGGAAGGATCTATCGGGACGACCAACCTGCAGCCTTTTTTTGTTAGTTATTAAAAAATCGAGCACATCCTGGTTATACACTATTTTTTTCCTGTCCCAGCCCAGTTGCTCCATTACATGCACGTAGTTGGGCAATCCGCTGCGATGGTTCAGCAAAGTTTTTATGGTAACGCCTTCGTAAGGAAAGCCCGGCAGGTACAAGGAAGCTTCGTCGCTGATCCTCAGTTTTTTTTCTTCCCACAGTTTTAGGATAGCCATGCCCGTGAATGTTTTGGAAACAGAGGCAAGGTGCAGTGCACTGTTTTCATTTAAAGGGTCTTTTTGATCCATATGGGCATAACCGGCATATTTTTCAAAAATGATCTCTCCTTTTTTGGCTACCAGGAATTCGCCACTGAAACGGCTTTTTTCAAGCACATCGCGATAAAAAGTTTCCGAAGCATCATAATATTTTTGCATTTCTGCTTTGGAAAGGGCAGAAGGATTTGATACAGAATCTGAAGGCACGGATAAAGGCTCAGGCTTCTTTTTCTTAATGGTGGTGTAATAGCACCCCTGGGTTAAGAGACCAACTGTTATAATGGATAGAATAAAGTTTTTCATTGGGATTTACTTATAATACAACGCTGCAACGCAATTACTTAGTATTTTTGCGGCAATTTTATGAATTTTATATATGAGTGACAAAAATAAGACCAGTTATCCCAAAGAGAAGATTAATATTTTACTGCTCGAAAATATCAGCGATCTGGCGGTTCAGAATTTTAAAAAAGCCGGTTATACTTCCGTTAAAAAAATAACCGGTGCGTTGCCCGAAGAAGAGTTGATTAAAGAAATTAAAAATACACATCTGCTGGGTATTCGTTCCAAATCGCAGATCACGCCTGCTGTTTTGAATGCTGCCCAAAAGTTGCAGGCCATTGGTTGCTTTTGTATTGGTGTGAACCAGGTAAATCTTAAAGAAGCTACTGCGCAGGGCGTAACGGTTTTTAATGCTCCTTACTCTAATACCCGGTCGGTAGCAGAGTTGGTAATTGGATTGGCGGTTATGCTTATCCGTCGTATACCCGACAAAAATAGAGCAGCGCATGAAGGCCGATGGATGAAGGAAGCCAAAGGCAGTTATGAGTTAAGAGGAAAAACCCTTGGCATTATTGGATATGGAAATATAGGAGCGCAGGTAAGCGTATTGGCGGAAGCGTTTGGAATGAAAGTTATTTTTTACGATCTCGTTACCAGGCTTCCACTCGGAAATGCGCAGGCTCGTAAAACGCTGAAAGATGTGTTGGAAGAAGCAGACCTTGTAACATTGCATGTACCTGAAACTGCGCAAACCCGCAATATGATCAATGCCAGCAATCTTAAATATTTTAAGAAAGGCGCCATCCTGATCAACTATGCCCGCGGCGAAGTAGTGGATCTGGCTGCATTGAGCAAAATGCTTGAGTCTGGTCATTTATCAGGGGCTGCCATCGACGTATATCCCGAAGAACCCGAAAAGAACGGAGATGTTTTCAAAACTCCTTTGCAAAATTTGCCCAACGTTATACTTACCCCACATATTGGTGGATCAACGGAAGAGGCGCAGGCCAATATTGGAGAAGATGTGAGCAATAAGCTGATCAACTTCCTCGAAACAGGTATTACCACGGGGTCGCATACTGTGCCTGAACTGGCGCTGCCAATGGTAGAAGGTGCACATCGCATTTTGCATATCCATAAAAATGTTCCCGGCGTGCTTTCGCAAATCAACAGCCGCCTGTCGAAACATAATATCAATATATTGGCTCAGTATTTAAAAACCAACGATGATATTGGTTACGTTGTGCTTGATTTAGACAGCAAGCTTTCCAAAGAGGCTGTTGAGCTGCTTAAAGAAATAAAGGAAACAATTAAAGTACGAATACTGTATTAATACAACCGATTTATTGAACACAAAAAGGGACCGATCATTTGATCGGTCCCTTTTATTGTACCTGCGTCTCTAAAAAATTTATAGTTTAATAAAACGGGCGGCTTTTCGCAGGTTGCCATTTACTACTATCTGTAATATATATGCACCCTGGTGCAATCGTGCCACTTCCATATTTATTGTGCTGGTTGCGGCTGATTGTTTGCTGAATGCTTTGTATTGAATCAACCGGCCCTGCAAATCATATACTTTTAGCACTCCGTTGCCCGATGCTCCTTTTATCTGTACCTGCATTACCGAAGTCACGGGGTTGGGCTTTACAGATAATTGAAGATAGTTGCTCTTCACGTTGGGCGCAGCAACAATGGCATTTTGCCTGTTGGGTGCTGCCGTACGCGCCGATACTTCTGTTTTTTCTTTCACAGTAATGGTAATATAGTCAACATCGTTATTGCCCTTGTCGTCGCGCACAATAAGCCTGTATACATAGGTACCCGGGGCTGGTCTGCCTGCTGTTGTAACCAGGTTAGAAGAAGGATACATTACAGCCGATGAAGCTCCAGGACCAGATATTCTCTTCCATGCGCAGCCAATATTAGTGCCTGCAGGAGCGGTTGAATTGCTGCCATCGAGCGGCATGTAATTTTGTGGCAGAACAAGCGTAGTATCTCTGCCGGCATCGGCTTTCAACACACCGGTTCTATAATTCACTATAACCTTTACGGTGTCCATTTGAATATTACCTGCATTATCGGTTACGG
>JBQCGX010000146.1:0-20956 GCA_051955255.1 Agriterribacter sp.
GTTACGTTGGAAACAACGCCGGTTTTTGATGGCGTTAACGTATTAAAGTCGGGCAGCGCATCCCATGAGCCGAGGTAATATTTGTAACTGATGCCTTTTAATATGGTTTGTGCAGACACCTGGTTGCTGGCTGGAGATTCGTTGCCGGCAAAGTCCCTGGCTTTTATGGAGAAAGTATATTGTATGTTGGCGTCCAGGTTGTAAATGGTATATTCTGTTTCTGCAGTGGTATAGGCTTTTGCACCATTGATATAAATGTCATATTTCGCTACTTCTACATCGTCTTCGGATTCATCCCATTTCAGCGATACTGAATTCCTGGTGGTGCCTACTACTTTCAGGTTGGATGGAGCTGTGGGCGGGTCCAGGTCTATATCGGTGGTGGCACTGCCTTCGGCAGACAGGGCAGCGGCGCCGTTGTTGTTAACGGCTCTTACAACAAAATAATATTTTACGCCGGGTGTCAAACCGTCTTTGGTATAAGTAAGTACATCGGCATCGGTAATCCCTACAAACCTGTATGGACCGCCTGCTTTTTCTGACTGGTAAATTTCAAAGTTGGTAGCCGGGTATACCGGTGATGGGTTAGAGGTCCAGTTCAAACGCAAAGAAGTTTTTGACTCTTTGCTGATCACTAAACCGGTAGCGGGATCGGGTTTGTTGGCGCCATTGGCATCGACTACTTTAAAGGGAGTGGAAAACTGGCTTACGCAGCCAACGGCTTCGGTAACCCTTGCTTCATAGCTGCCGACGGGGGCGTCGTAGGTATTCGTGGTGCTGAGCGCGGTATTGCTTCCTACTTTTTCCCACCTGTACCCTAAATAACCTTCGGGCATCATCAGCTTTACAGTGGTTTTGCCATCGGGGGAGGGAAGTACTTTGCTGGCAAATTCTCCTAACTGGATGTCGGGAGACAGGGCGACAGTCTTGTATTTTAAATTGACGGGTATGGGTGACCAGGGCGACCAGGTGGTGCCTCTTTTAATACGGCAATCGTATTTTCCAATGCTGGTAGCTACTATTGTGTTTGAATCGGCACCGGCTATGAGTGTGTCGTTCTTTCTCCATTCGTAACCATCAAAACCGGGTGTAACGCCAAGGGTAACATTCAAGGTTTCTTCCACGCAAAACTCGGTACGTCCAAACAACGGCCAGGGATTGGCTTTATGTGCTCGGTTTAAAAAAGGAACATAATCCTTTTCTGCCCATGCCTGGTTCCAGGCGCTGTGCCCCCTGTCTGGATATTCAGTATAAGTGAAATTGCCGCCGGCTGCAAGAGACTCGTCCCTGAGAAAACGGCCAAAGGCTGGAGGCGGTTTGGTATCCAGCGCTCCCTGGAACAACCAGATCGGCGTAAATTTTTGCTGAATCACATCTGCAGAGATGCCATACGCCGCATTACTGATAGGCAACGCTCCTGCTACGAGCTTGGGATATTCAAAAAGAAAATTCCAGGTACTTCCACCACCGCCAGACAAACCGTTAACTACAACCCTGAAGGGGTCTACCTGAGCCTGAGGAATCAGAAAGTTTTCGATCAATTCCCTGATATACCTCCTGTGGCCGGAAGTAAACACCTTAGAGTTCCATGATATCTGCGGATACAACATGAATCCGTCAAAGCTGCCATCGTCTGCAATCTTCAGGTGTTTTTCACCGCCATTAAATAACTGGTACTCATTGTCGTAAAGTGTTCCCCTTTCGCCTGCTCCATGAAAGAACAGGAAAAGCGGATACAACTTTCCGTTTCCGGGAACATAGCTTTTGGGGTATTTTAGCCTGAATGCAATGCCCTTGTATATATAGCACTTAAAGCTGGAAGTATTCCACTTCAGCCTGTTTGTTTTTACCCACTTGCCTACCTGTCCCGACGGAGGTTGAGCCGGCGGATTAGCAGCATCATATATTACAATTGGATCGTTGGGATCAAATACAGTTTGGCTGTATGCCGGAAAAGCAAAACATAACAGCAGGAGGAATGAAAATAAAATTTCGATTGGCTTTTGTACAACTTTGCGCATACCGGTGTTTGACTAGATTAACAAGAAAGGCTTAGCAGAGAAAATTGGAGTTAGAACTTGCAGAATTGAAGGCACAAGATAAAAAGTATTTTCAAATTGCAAGTGGAAATTTATAGCGACGCTTCGCTTTTAAAACGTATTCCTCCCCTGTTTACAGTATCTGATTGGCGACAACTGATTACGGTTCAACAGGTTTTATCTTGCGTGCGATCCGAATTTCCGCCTCAGGGAAAGAAAAGGTTGCTCAACAAGATTGTAAGAGCCGAGTGATAAAAGAATGGTTGCTGCAAAAAATAAAATGTACCATAGGATATTTTTTGAGGGAAAATACAGGTTACAAATAGCAAGCGCCATCCAATGAAAAAGGTATAGCGAGTAGCTTAACTTCCCAATATAAATAATCGCCTGGTTTTCCATCAGCCTCATCAGGGGATTTCGACTTTCATAAAATAAAAAGCTCGGTATTAAAAAGCCCAACGCAATACCTTGTATTGAAAATTTAAGTGTGTTCTGAAAAAAATAACCGGGCACAAGTTGCACAATCGCTAATACCGCTATACTTGCAATAACGCTTACCGGCGATCTGAGTGCCTGAATATACCATTTGGCTTTATGAGCGTACAACAACAAGGCTGCAATGCATCCATAAAGAATAGAATCTGCCCTGCAATGCGTGAGTATGTAGATTTTCCTGATGGCTTCGGCAATATCATCGCTTGTTTTAAACACAAACATCCTTATAAAAAAGAAGGAAATAACGGACGCACACAACAAAGCAAGAAACAGCCCATTGCGATATTTGAAACCCAACGAAAAAATAATTGGGAAAACAAGATAGTAATGCTCCTCAACTGCCAACGACCACAAAATTCCCGGGCTGGGATAGTTAGTGGTGGGCAATGCCGGCATAAAATATATGCGATAATAATTGGTGTAATAAAACAACCCTGCCGATATGTCGCTCATTATCACTTTGTATCCAAAACAAAGTATAACAATGCAAAGAACGACCAACAAGAAAATAAGGGCGGGGTATAAACGGAGAAATCTACGAATATAAAACTGTCTTAGTCTAACCTTACCCGTTGCATTGTATTCTGCTATTAAAAGCTTTGTAATTAAAAAACCACTTACAAAGAAGAACAAGGTAACGCCTGTTTGGGCAAGCGATATAAAAGTCTTGTTTAAATGACCAAGAATTACAAGCAGTATAGCATAAGCTCTGAACCCGTCCAAAAAAGGGACGTGTTTGCTGTCTGGCACCATTGGGTGGTTGGGTTTAGGGATGAAGGAACTTTGATTTCTAGGGTTTTACTTATCCGGTTTTGCAGGCAGCAAATATTCACATGAACATTTGTGCATGACTGATTTCAGATAATGGATAACACAGGTCTGACGACAGAAAATTGGAGTAAACGTTCTATGGAATATATAAGGGATCGGTTGAAAAGCAGCGCAAAATAATGAAATTTTCAAATCAAACAACTCCAGCTTAACCAATTCGTCGAATTCAATAAAACCAGTTGCGGCAAGCAGCATCAAACGCTGGTTCTGCCTTACCGGTCAATTGTAAGCCGGGCGTGGCAGTTTTTTGGTTATCTGCCTCACATCCAATATTTTTGCTCTCCTCAAATCAGAAAACAAAGAATGGCAAATCGTGTAATACAATTTCGGGAAGCTTTGCGCGAAGCAATGAGCGAAGAAATGCGCAGAGACGAACGGGTATATTTAATGGGCGAAGAAGTTGCCGAGTACAATGGTGCATATAAAGTTAGCCAGGGAATGCTCGATGAGTTTGGTCCTAAAAGAGTGATTGATACTCCCATTTCGGAGTTGGGCTTTACAGCAGTGGCTGTAGGTTCTGCGCAAAATGGTCTCCGCCCGATCGTGGAATTTATGACCTGGAACTTTGCTGTTTTACCGCTCGATCAGATTTTGAATACAGCTTCTAAAATGCTGGCAATGAGTGGCGGACAAGTAGGATGCCCGATCGTTTTTCGCGGACCTGGTGGTTCTGCCGGTCAGTTGGGCGCTCAGCACTCTACCGCTTTCGAAGCCTTGTATGCGAACATTCCCGGCTTAAAAGTAATTTCTGTTTCCAATCCATACGATGCAAAAGGACTTTTAAAAAGCGCCATCCGCGATGATGATCCGGTAATTTTTATGGAGAGCGAAGTGATGTATGGCGATAAGGGTGAAGTACCTGAAGAAGAATACCTCATCCCTATTGGGAAAGCAGATGTAAAAAGAGCTGGCACAGATGTTACCATCGTTTCTTTCAATAAAATGATGAAAGTAGCTTTAGGTGCTGCGGAAGAATTGGCCAAAGAAAACATCAGCGCCGAAGTGATTGACCTCCGTACCATTCGTCCTTTAGACTGGCAAACGGTATTTGAGTCGGTTAAGAAAACCAACAGGCTGGTAATTGTAGAAGAACAATGGCCTTTTGCATCCGTATCGTCGGAGCTTGCTTACCGCATTCAAAAAGAAGCCTTCGATTACCTGGATGCACCGGTGCGCAGGATAACCAGTGCCGATGCGCCCATGCACTATGCGCCAAACCTGGTGGCAGCCTATCTGCCCGACGTGCCCCGCACGGTGAAGCTGGTAAAAGAAGTGATGTATATAAAGAAATAAACGACATATCTTTATGCTACAATAATAATCCCGGAGGAAAAACACTCCGGGATTTTTTTTGAATAACGTCTGATGATTCCTGTTATGAGAAAAAATCTGTGCTTCATATTGATGATCTGCTCCGTACATTGTTTTTCGCAGGAAAGCGTTCGCATTTCCGATTCTGTTCCTTCTATGTCGGAAGTGATTATAACCGGGTATGAATCGCAACGCAAATTGCTCGAAACGCCCGCAGCAGTAAGCGTGGTTACCACAAAAGATATGCAGCGCTTTGCCAACACTACATTGGTTCCGGCAATGAATACGATTCCCGGTGTAAGAATGGAAGAACGCTCGCCCGGAAGCTACCGGTTAAGTATAAGAGGAAGCCTGTTAAGGTCTCCATTTGGCATACGGAACGTAAAAGTGTACTGGAACGATATTCCTTTTACCGATGCAGGTGGCAACAGCTATTTCAATTTGATTGACCAGGCAAGCGTGCAGCAACTGGAAATATTAAAAGGTCCGGGTGGCAGCTTATACGGAGCCAACACCGGCGGAGTGGTGATCATGCACACCAACGAACCAGCTTTGCAAAATAATGATGACGGGCACTCGGGACGAATACAATTAACGGGAGGATCGTATGGCTTAGTGGGAGAAAATGCATACTGGAAGTTTAAAGGAAAGAAGTTCACTTCTTCTCTTACCCAAAGCCATGTGCAAAGCGATGGTTACCGCGACAATACCCGCATGCGAAGAGACATTGTGCAATGGAACGGCGCTGCTCAATTGAGCCCAAAAGATAAATTGAACTGGATAGCTTTGTATGCCGATATGTTTTATCAAACCCCGGGTGGGTTAACCTTGCAGCAAATGCAGGACAATCCACGACAATCGCGCCCCGCAACCGCTGTGTTGCCTGGCGCTAAAGATCAAAAGGCAGCCATTTATAATAAAACACTATTAACGGGCATCAGCAACCAGCACAAATTCAATGAACATTGGAGCAACGTTACATCGCTCATGTTTTCGTATACCGATTTCAAAAATCCGTTCATTACCAATTACGAAACGAGAGCGGAGCGCAATGCCGGTGCAAGATCAAAAATAGTATATGAGGGAACATCCGGCATTCACCAGTTTAAATTTGCCGGCGGTGCCGAATGGCTGCATAACTATTCTGTCATCAACAACTATGGCAATAACCAGGGAAACAGAGATACCATTCAATACAAAGACCGGATCAGCGCCGCACAGGTATATCCTTTTTTACAAGGCGAATGGGTTATTGGTCAAAAAATTCACCTGCAGGCCGGCGCAAGTACTAACTTCTTCAACTACCGTTACCGCCGGCTTACCGATGTGGACAATAGCAGGAAAAAGAAAACCCTCAACGAACAATTCCTGCCGCGGTTTGCCGCTTTGTACCGGTTCACCAATACATTGTCACTCTATGCATCGGTAAGCAAAGGTTACTCCCCTCCCACCCTTGCCGAAATACGTCCGTCAGAGGGAAGTATTTACAGCAATTTGCAGCCCGAATATGGATGGAACCGGGAGATAGGAATAAAAGGCAATGTGCTGAAGGGCCGGGTTCAATTCGATATTACAACCTACAAGTTCCGGCTGCAGGATGCCATTGTAAGGCGGGTAAATGATATTGGGGCAGAATATTTTGTAAATGCCGGAGGCACCAAGCAATGGGGATTAGAAGCATATATTGAATACTCGGTAATACGCAACATGTCTGGAAAGATCCGCAATATAAAAGTATGGGGCAGTGGTACTTTTAATGATTTCTCTTTCACCGATTATAAAATGGGAGACGTTAATTATTCAGGCAAGAAGCTGACCGGTGTGGCAAACCAAATTATTTGTACAGGAGTGGACGTGTTTACGTCGTGGGGATTGTACCTGAACGCCTCGTTGAATATTACATCGAAGCTGCCGGTAAACGACGCCAACAGCGTATATGCACCTGGTTACGAACTGTTGCAGGGAAGACTGGGCTGGAAAAAAGAATTCAATGCATGGTCGCTGGAGCTTTTTGCCGGAACAGACAATGCATTGAATCAATTATATAGCCTCGGGAACGATATAAATGCTGTAGGAAACAGGTATTATAACCCCGCTCCCCGTCGCAATTATTACGGAGGCCTTGCTGTTGGGTTTTAACCCAAAATTAAAATGCGGATGCTAACGAAGAAACTCCCACTGCAAAGAGGTAACATAATCCCATACAAAATGCAGCTAACATACCTAATTTGGCAACTAATTTCCAGGTAGGGATTTCAACAACAGGACTTGCTTTCAGAGTTTGAGGTTTCATGGATTTCAATTTTTAGTGATTACAAAGGATATTTTAATAACAACGTAAAAGTAGTTTCCGCCGGTATGATCTGCAAGCGTTTTCCTCGAAAAAACCAGCGTAGGCCTTCATTTTAGCATTTGATAAGACAAAAATAAACATTCTGGAAATGTAGAGATATTGATTTTCAGGTAGAAATATTACTACAATTGCGCATTCACCATCGTTTTAGTGAAGCTGGCTCAAAGGTCCACTCCGGAGTTACGATCGGACGATGGTCGTTTCCCTCGTACCAGGCTCCCAATGCTGCTTGCATTGGATTGACGAGTATATGCATGTCCTGCGCGGGCATATAACTTTGGGCTAACAGGTATATCTTTTTACCGCTAGTATTGATGGCAACATCCATTACCAATACTGCATGCCCCGGCGAACCGCCCCTGATCAGCACATCCCCAGGCAATAAGCGCTGTACTTCACCTACTTTATGTAGCTGCCTTTCTAACGAAGCCGTACCGCACCGGGCAAACACCCGCTCCAGGTATCTCTCAAATTGCAACGAGTCACGCTTTCCCATGTATGGATACGAAGTGCCGGCATTGTCAAAAAAGTTGATTTCAGTATATCTTTTGTTGTCATAAAGGTACTGAGCTCTCAGCCTCATCACTGCATCTGCGCATTGCTGCAGGTCTTTTTTACCCAACGGAATGTCCAGCACTGCATACTGTGCCGACTGGTTCCGCTTTTTTGCACCGTTGTGCAGGTATACCGTTCGGTCTGGCTTTAACTTTACATTACGCAGCCAATGGGTAAACGAAAGCTGTGTATCTTTCACCCGGGTATAGCCTTCAGGCAATGGTATGCTGCCCACGGTGGCATAGTAATTTTCTCTATTTCTGTCTTTGTCTGGCATGAATTTAGTCGGGTTATCTGCCAACCGGCATTGGCAGGCCGCAAGCAACCCTGTTAAAAAAAGGCGCAAAATCATAATTTCTTATTTTTGAAACACGATGTTGCCTTTAGATGCATAATGAGAAGTATGCACACCGTTTGACAGTTAAAAATTTTATAACAAAAAGGCTTATTAAAAAAGCAGGTATTAATTATGTCGAATATTCTGATTATTGACGATGAAAAAGCAATACGTAAAACCCTGGGAGAGATTTTGTCGTACGAAGGCTATAAAATCGACGAAGCCGGCGATGGTGAAGAAGGGTTGAAAAAATTCCGTGAAAAAAATTACGATGTAGTGCTGTGTGATATCAAAATGCCTAAAATTGACGGCATTGAATTTCTTGACAAAGCGAATGAAGTAAATCCCGATGTTCCTATCATTATGATTTCAGGCCACGGCACCATCGAAACGGCTGTGGAAGCAGTTAAAAAAGGCGCTTACGATTATATCTCCAAGCCACCCGATCTTAACCGTCTGCTGATCACCATCAGGAATGCCATGGACAAAACCAACCTGGTAACCGAAACGAAAGTGTTGCGCCGCAAGGCCACCAAGGTGGAGGAAATGATCGGCGAATCGGGGCCCATCCTCAAAATAAAAGAAACCATCGAAAAGGTAGCCCCTACCGACGCAAGGGTAATGATAATGGGCGAGAACGGTGTGGGAAAAGAGCTGGTTGCCCGGTGGATACATGAAAAAAGCAACCGCTCCAAAAGTCCGCTCATAGAAGTAAACTGCGCCGCCATACCGGGAGAACTGATAGAGAGTGAATTGTTCGGGCACGAAAAAGGTTCATTCACTTCGGCAGTAAAACAAAGGATCGGGAAATTTGAACAGGCGCACGGCGGCACCTTGTTCCTTGATGAAATTGGCGATATGAGCCTGAACGCGCAGGCAAAAGTGCTAAGGGCTTTACAGGAAGGAAAGATTACGCGCGTAGGTGGCGATAAGGATATAAGCGTGGACGTTCGGGTAATTGCAGCCACCAACAAAGACCTGCTGCAGGAGGTTGATGAAAAGCAATTCAGGCTCGATCTGTATCACAGGCTCAGTGTCATCATCATCCATGTGCCTTCCCTCAACGACCGGCGCGACGATATTCCATTGCTGGTAGATAAGTTTCTTGCCGACATCTGCGCTGAATATGGCATACCCAAAAAAGCAATAGAAGAAGATGCTTTACAGGCCTTACAGGAATATAACTGGACTGGAAACATCCGCGAACTGCGAAATGTAGTGGAACGACTGGTGATCTTATCCGGCAAGTCGATTGTAAAAGATGACATACAAAGTTATGTGGTGCCTAAAAAATAGGTTGTTTTGAAGTCGGTGTACTGCATATGTGGGCTGGGATCTGATGAAAGAATATTCAGCAAGCTGAACTGGTTTGGAGCTAACGTACAGTATTTGCACTGGCTGATGCCCGAACCGGACGAATCGCTCACTGCCTATGCCGCACGTATGAGCAAGCAGATTGAAGGCGATGATATTACGCTCATCGGCGTATCGTTTGGAGGTATTATGAGCATTGAAATTGCGAAGCTCCGGAAAATCAGTAAAGTCATTCTTATTTCAAGCATACCCACCCACCGCGAAATGCCTGCATGGATGAAAACATGTGGCAGGTTAAAGCTGGATTTTCTTGTACCCAGGAAACAGCTGCACAGCCTTCGCCCAATGAAGTTGTTTACACCAGTAGAGAACTACTTTTTAGGAGCCACTACAGAGGAAGCAAAAAAGCTGGCGAATGAATACCGCGAAAAGGTTGATCCTCATTATCTCAAATGGTCCATACATAATATATTGAACTGGAAAAACGATTGGGTGCCCGAAAATTTCTATCATCTGCATGGCTCCAACGATAAAATATTTCCGCACTCCCGGTTAAAACCCACCCATATTATTGATGGGGCTGGTCACTTTCTCGTGTTTCAGCGCGCCAGCGAAGTATCGGAAATCTTGAAGGAAATAATTTAGCCATGAGCTTTCAGCCATCAGCGTTCAGCTATCAGTGGCTTTGTAGTTTGGAGGGTGAAATTTGAAGTTTAGACTCAAAACGGCAAACCCCAAACTCAAAACCGCTCAAAGCTGATTGCTACCCACTACCCCCATTCGTAACAGCTCCTTAACAAAAATGTATCGCCACACCTGTAACAATTTAGCCAGCGATCCGACACATCGGCATAATCAGCGATTTTATCCTATTTTTGGCAACTTTATAAAAACAGTTACATGAGTTTAGGCTGGATCATCTTTATCCTGGGTACAATTGGATTTCATTATGGATTATATGGTATGTTCCGGAAAGCCGGCATCGAGCCCTGGAAAGCACTTGTTCCTTATTACAATACCTGGGTAATGGTTGAAAAAATGCCATTAAAAAAGTATTGGTTTTTTCTGCAGTTCATACCCATTGTAGGGCAATTTATTACCATCTGGATATACATCCGTTTTGTAGAGCACTTTGGCAGGTTTTCATTGTTACACCATGCTGCAGCGGTTTTTGTTCCCTTTATATACTTCCCTTACCTGGGTTATTCAAAAAATGAAAGGTATTCAGGCAATGCAGTAGTAAAGAATTACAAAAAGTCGGCCGCACGCGAATGGATAGACGCAGGCGCTTTTGCTGTAGTAGCAGCCACCATTATACGCACTTTTATATTTGAAGCCTATGTTATCCCTACCGGCAGTATGGAAAAAACATTGCTGGTAAACGACTTTTTGTTTGTGAGCAAACTAAGCTACGGACCGCGTTTGCCCAATACGCCGCTGGCCATTCCTTTTGTACACCATACCGCGCCCATTGTTGGCACCAAATCCTACCTCGAATGGATCAAACTGCCTTACAAACGCTTATGGTCGAGCGATGTGCAGCGCAACGATGTGGTTGTATTTAACTACCCGGTGGGCGACACCGTAGTAGGCGCTTTTCAATCGGAAAAAAATTATTACGATATATTAAAAGAAGATTACCGGGGCGACCGGGCAGCATTGCTGGAACGCGACGATATTATTGTGCGCCCGGTAGACAAACGGGAAAACTTTATCAAACGCTGTGTAGGCATACCGGGAGATACCATTGAACTGAAAGATGCAGTGTTGTATGTAAACGGAGCGCCCGCTTACCAGCCCGAGCAATCCGCTACTTTTTATGGCATACAAACCAAGGGACAGTTCCTGGACGAAGATATGTTGAAAAAGGACTTTAACGTAGAAACAGATCCTAACAGGGGGCAATACTATGTTGGCAACTCCATGAATTACATGATAGACCTCACAAAGGAAGAGGCAGAAAGGATGAGAAAACTGCCTTACGTCCAGAGCGTAGACAGGGATGTTAAAAGATTCAACCCCAATGTTTTTCCTAACGATACCACGCGATACAGGTGGAGCGAAGACTTTTACGGACCAATATGGGTTCCTAAAAAGGGCGTTACCATTACGCTCACCCCCGACAATATTGCGTTTTACCGCAGGATCATCCAGGTGTATGAAGGCAATAAGCTGGAGGAAGTGAATGGCAAATTCATCATCAATGGTAAAGAAACCAACCAGTATACCTTTGCCATGAACTATTTCTGGATGATGGGCGATAACCGCCACAACTCGCAGGACTCCCGCTTTTGGGGGTACGTGCCCGAAGATCATGTGGTAGGAAGGGCATCGTTAATATGGTTTAGCTGGGATAAAGGCCCGCGCTGGAACAGGTTGTTCAGGTCGATAAAGTAATTTGAGATTTAGAATTTGAGATTTGAGTTCAAGTAACGAATCAACTTCAGTACAATTGAAAAAGCAAACCAACAGCTTTTCATACCAGGTTTTTGAAAATTCTGACGAATTACCTGATGTATACCGCGTTTTGCTGGAAAAAGCAAGAGCGGTGACACATCAGGCGTATGCACCATACTCTCTTTTTTTCGTGGGCGCTGCTGCTTTGCTCGACAACGGGGCAACAGTAACTGCATCCAACCAGGAAAATGCATCCTCACCGGTAGGCATATGCGCCGAACGGGTGCTGCTTTCTGCGGTATCGTCTGTATACCCCAATACTGCAATTGACACCATTGCCATTAGTTACAGCAATCAAAAAACAGGCAGCAGCAGTGTACCGGTGTTTCCTTGTGGTATATGCAGACAGAGTCTGCTGGAATACCAGGGCAGGCAGCAACAACCCATTAAGCTACTGTTAAGCGGTCAGGAAGGACAGGCATTTATGCTGGAAGATGCTGCCAACTTATTACCTTTCGGCTTTTCGGGAAAGAATCTCAATTTATGATTTGAGATTGAACCACGGAGACACGAAGACACAGAGGGGCACGGAGATTTATTGTTTGTCGTTTGTGTCTTCCTGATATAATAACCATCAAATAAGCGGGGCACTGTGCGCGGTTCCTCTCCTTTGGAGAGGCTAGGTGAGGCTTTCTCTTTGAACCACAGAGACACCAAGACACGGAGGCACACAAAGATTTGTGATTTATGATTTGAATTTTTTCCAACCCCTACACCTTACACCCCCTACACCTTACACCCCCTACCTTATACCCTTTACCTTACCCCTTACCCCCTTCCCCCAAACTCCAGTTCCACATCCGTTTCAGCATATCCAACACAGGTTAATACAAGTCCCGCTTCCAGGTCTTTTTCCGTGAGCACGTCATTCATACTCATCGTTACTTTTCCTTTTATGCAACGCGCCACACAGGTGGAACACCTGCCTCCTTTACAACTGTAAGGCAACGGTATACCTTTATTCAATGCGGATTGCAGAATGGTAGAAGGATACTGGGTACCGAAATGAAATGTACTGTTTTCAGTATGCACGGTTACCTGCCGCAACCGGGGATCGGCAATAAGCGGCGCAGGAGGAGGGCTGTCAATTACAAAATATTCTTTCCTGATCTGCGCTTCTTTAAACCCCATGAGCATGATGGTATACTGGCACATCCGCATGAAAGAGGTAGGTCCGCAAATAAAAAATTTCGCCTGTTCTTTTGCATGTTTTATTGCAGCGGGAATAAGCTTTTCTAACTGGTCGTTCGTCAACTTTCTAAAACGAACGCCAGGTTCTGCCGGTTGACTGATAAAATCGATCCAGGTAAAGTTTTTGGGAAACTGCGCTGCTAATTTTTCCAGGTGATGCCGGAAGATCGTTGATGTTGCAGTATGATTCTGGTAAATGAGGATTACATTATTGAAACGCTGGTTGTAAAGTATTTCCTTTAGTAAAGAAAATACAGGAGTAATGCCACTACCGGCAGCGAGCAGAAAAATATCGCCAGCGTTGACAGAAGCAGCTTCTTCATTGATAAACCTTCCTGAAGGAGAGAGTGCTTTCAATTCGTCTCCGATATTGTAATGATCCATCAGGTGGCGTGAAACCTCTCCGTTATATACGCGCTTTACAGTAATGCATACCCGTTTATCAATACCGGGTGTAGACGACATGGAGTATGACCTTCTTACCTCCCTGTGCTGCAGATTAAAAATGAGTGTAAGGAATTGACCGGCTTTATACACTATGGGCGACCCGTCAACATTTTCCAGCACAAAAGAAACTGCTTCCTTCGTTTCAGGTATGATATCTGCTATACGTAGCGTTAACCAGGATTCAGGCATCTCCGCGCTTTTTGCTCATGGTTGCGAAAATAGGGGAAGCGGCTGAATAATTTTGGCATAGATTTATTAAACGTAAAACCACATTTATGAAACACAGATTCCTTTGTCTATACTTTTTTTCAGCTTTAACAATGGCATGCAACAACAACAAAACAGCCGATGATACTGCTGCTATAGTCGACTCTTCTGCTGCTGCAACTCCCGGCGAACCCGCGAATAACAGCCTGTGCTATGCCTATACCAACAACAAGGATAGCATACTGTTGCATCTGACTACGGAGGGAAACAAGGTAACCGGCAACATGGTGTACAGCCTGTTTGAGAAAGATAAAAACACGGGAACCATCGAAGGCGAAATAAAAGGCGATACTATTTTTATGAACTACACCTTCCTGTCTGAAGGAATAAGTTCCATTCGCGAAATTGCTTTCCTGAAAAAAGGCAACACACTTTCAGAAGGTTTTGGAGAAGTGGAACAGCAAGACAATAAAACAGTTTTTAAAAATAAATCGTTGCTGAGCTTTAGCCAGAACATTGTGCTTCAACAAACACCCTGTGAGCAGTAAGGTTTTGAGTTTAGTGTTTGGAGTTTGACGTTTATAGTTAGAGAAATATTCCAACCAAACCCCAAACGCTAAACGCCAAACAACAAACCCGTTTTATTTCCTCATCAACCGCATTATATACAGCAGCGCATGTAATCCTGCAAATGCCAGCGAAAAGTAAAACAGCCCGGTATCTTTGCCATCGGTTTGATCGTGATGTACAAATGCAATCACCCCTAATGCCAGGCTCAACACCAATCCGCAAATACCTACTACTTTATTTCCCTGCGATAAGGTGCCTGGTTGCCCTGCGGATAACAGGCTATGACGAATGCCGTACCACAGGTATATATCAAAGCCAATGATCATCCATACGATCAGGCGTATCCAGGTATCCAGCGGCAGAAACGCCATCATAAAAAAGCAGGTGGCCACACCAAGTATAGGTACCAGCGGCACTAACGGCGTTTTAAAAGCTCTTGGCGCATCAGGCATTTTTACTCTCATTACCCAAACGCCAATACACACGAGTATAAAGGCAAATAGGGTTCCAATACTTGTCATCTCTCCTACCACACGGGCCGGCACAAACGCAGCAAACAAGCTCACAAACAACATGAACATCAGGTTGCTTCGCGCCGGTGTTTGAAATTTGGGGTGCACGGCAGAAAATATTCTGGGCAACAATCCATCTTTACTCATGCTGAAGAAAACGCGGCTCTGTCCCATAAGCATTACCAGTATTACAGAAGCATACCCGGCAAGAATGGCAACGATGATCGCCCGGTTAAGCCACGGATAATCAGGATGAATAACACCCGATGCATCTGCTGTGCCCATATGTTCAATAGCTACAGCTACCGGAGCAATCTCATCCTTACCTTTAAAAGAGGTATAGTTCGTTACACCCGTCATTACATGTGCAAACAAAATATACAATACAGTACAGATGAGCAATGATCCAAGAATACCGATCGGCATATCCTTCCTGGGATTTTTCGCTTCCTGGGCGGCAGTACTCACCGCATCAAACCCTATGTAAGCAAAAAACACAATTGCTGCGGCCCTCACCACACCGCTAAACCCAAACTCACCAAAAGTGCCGGTATTATCGGGGATATAGGGCACATAGTTATCGTTGTTGATATACTTCCATCCCAAGAAAATAAAAATAAGCACTACAGCAACTTTTAATGCTACAATAATAGCATTCACAAAAGCGCTTTCCTGCGTTCCTTTAATAAGAAGCAGGCTCATAAGAATCACTATGAAAACGGCAGGAAGATTAACAAACCCTCCATCCCATGGGCCTACTGTTAACGCAACCGGCAAGTGCACATCAAACCCTTCCAGGAATTTTATCAGGTATCTGCTCCAGCTAATACTTACCGTTGCTGCACCTACCGCATATTCAAGTACCAGGTCCCACCCTATTATCCATGCAATAAATTCTCCCATAGTAGCGTAACTATAGGTGTAAGCACTGCCTGCTACGGGTATCATCGAAGCAAACTCTGCATAACACAAGCCGGCAAAAGCACAACCCAAAGCTGCAATAACAAACGATATGGTAATGGCTGGACCAGCCTGGTTTGCTGCGGCACCGCCTGTAATAGAAAACAAGCCTGCTCCAATAATCGCTCCAATACCCAATGCTACCAAAGCCCATGGACCGAGCGTGCGCTTAAGACTGTGAGAGCCTGTTTCCTGTGCTTCGGCAATCAACCCCGCTAGAGGCTTCTTAACAAATAAACTCATAGAGTTAGTATAAGTTTTAATATTTAAAGATGGAGTAAATCAGGTTTGAAAAGTAAGGGATTTATTTGAAAACGGACAAAAACTTTAAAGTTTTTATATAATCACTACCTGAAACCAATATTTCTTTTTTATTACCAATAAACTTTCTTTTAGTTTTGAAACTTTACCAGCATTTGCAATATGACCAAGAAGAAATCAGGAATACTGGCTGTTGTTTTATTTACTGTTGTTGCTATCCTCCACTTTGTGGCTTTGGAAAACTGGATTCAGGTTCCGGAAAACATACTATTTGTTTCGCGATGGGTATTTATTGCAAGCCTGGTACTGTTTGCGCTGTTTAAAAAATCGCTTACTACCTGGATTTTGGTCGCCATGGCCATTGGCGTGGAAATAGGCCTCGATTTCAGGGAGTTTTCGCAAAACCTTCAGTTTCTCAGCAAAATATTTCTGCGACTGGTAAAAACAATTGTTGCCCCCTTGCTGTTCGCAACACTGGTGGTGGGTATTGCCAGCCATTCAAACCTCAAACAGGTGGGGCGTATGGGTTGGAAATCGCTTGTATATTTCGAAATAGTAACCACGCTGGCGCTGTTCATTGGTATACTGTTCATTAATATTACCAAAGCGGGCGAAGGTATTAATGTACCGCCCAGTTTATTGAAGGAAATTCCCAGGTCGTCGGAAAAGCACATGCAGGAAAAGATGATAGCGATACTGGACAGCTCCGGCATTGCTCATCCGCCAGACCTGCTGCAAAGGTTGCCCGACACGCCCGGCAAAACCTGGCAGGATCATATTATTGATATTTTCCCCGAAAATATTATTAAGTCCATATATGAAGGGAACGTGCTGCCTGTTGTGGTGTTCAGCGTAATATTTGGAATTGCGCTTGCATTGCTGAGCGAACAAAAGAAAAAACCTTTGCTGGAGTTTACAGAAAGTCTTGCCGAAACCATGTTCAGGTTTACCAACATTATTATGTACTTCGCGCCTTTTGGCGTGGGAGCCGCCATTGCAGTTACGGTAGGACATCTTGGTATAGACATCTTAAAAAATCTCTTCCTCCTATTGCTTACATTGTACCTCGCGCTCATTGCCTTCATTATATTGATACTGGTACCCATTGCTCTGTTTGTTGCAAAAATTCCATTGAAAAAATTCATACAAGCCATTAAAGAGCCCGTGTCTATTGCATTTGCCACCACTAGTTCCGATTCGGCGCTGCCCACTGCATTGGAAAACATGGAAAAATTTGGCGTGCCGCGAAAAATTGTATCGTTTGTAATACCAACAGGATATACATTCAACCTCGATGGCACTACACTCTACCTTTCACTGGCTTCTGTATTTGTGGCACAAGCGGCAGGCATGGATTTATCTATAGGCGAGCAAATCATGATCGGTCTTTCGTTGATGCTTACCAGTAAGGGAGTAGCAGCCGTGCCGCGGGCATCGCTGGTTATATTGATTGCTACAGCCTCCACGTTTCACTTCCCCATATGGCCTATTATGGCCATTTATGGCATTGATGAACTGATGGATATGGCACGCACTTCTGTTAACGTAATCGGCAATACCCTGGCCAGTTGCGTAATTGCCCGGTCCGAAGGAGAATTTGACGATGCCAAAGCCCTCGCTTTTGAGCCTGACTGATAATTAAATGTTAGTTTTTTGCATCTTTTTGAAAACCATACAAAAACAGGCGGTTAATTACGGCAGAAATCGCAAATTTGCGCCGAGAAAGAAAATATCAACTAATAGTTTATGATGAAAAGATTTTTAGGTATTGTTGTTTGTTTTGTTTTGGCAACCACGGCAATGGCTCAGGAACAGGTGAATGTGCAGTTTATTAACCAATACGAAGAACCCTTAACCAACATCTTAATTTCCAACGGTGGCAAAGATACCATTTACACTACCGACGAAAAAGGCTGGGCACCCATTTCTGTAAACGCAGATGCTCCCGTTATTATCAACCTGAACGGGTACTCCACCTATAGCACTACAGCAGCAGCCATTAAAGAAAAAGGCAAAGTAACACTCCATAAGAATTTTACCTGGAAAGATCTTTTGAACCCTATGTTTTACATTATTAATGGAGGACTGTGGCTGCTATTGTTTATTGTTTTTGCCGAAACAGGTTTGTTTATCGGCTTCTTTTTACCAGGCGACAGCTTGCTGTTTGTAGCAGGTATTTACAGCACCAACCTGATGAATGAATTTTATAAGAATTTTGGTGTGGAAGCAATTCAGAATGAATGGATCGATCTGTTCCTGCTGGTGGGTTTAATATCATTGATGGGTATTATTGGCAATACCGTGGGTTATTGGTTTGGAAGAAAGATAGGCCCCGCTATGTTTACCTGGAAAGACCGTTTCCTCTTCAAGAAGAAATACCTGCACGATGCGCACGACTTTTTTGAAAAGCATGGTGGAGGCGCCATCGTATTTGCCAGGTTTCTTCCCATCATCAGAACATTTGCGCCTATTGTGGCGGGAATTGTAGACATGGATAAAAAGAAATTTGCCTTCTACAATATTGTAGGTTGCATTGCATGGGTAGTGAGTATGATATTTGCCGGGCATTTTTTACAAATATGGGTAAGAAAACAATTTGGCTTCGAATTGAAAGATCATCTCGAAGCGATTGTTATCATCATCGTTGTGGTTACCACCCTGCCTGTTTTCTGGAAATTATTCTTTGGCAAAAAATCTCCTAAAGCATCATAAACCATTCTTCAATTTTTCCCAATGTCTCAACCAAAAACGACTGCTTCCATTTTCAACGTTGCCGTAATTGTAGCTGCGCTGGGTTATTTTGTTGATATATATGACTTGTTGCTGTTTGGCATCATTCGTATTCCAAGTCTTCGCGACCTTGGTCTTACAGAAGAACAAATTTTAACCGATGGAGAGCTGATATTGCAGTGGCAGATGTGGGGGCTGTTGATTGGTGGAATTATATGGGGCGTTATGGGCGATAAAAAAGGCAGGTTGAGTGTGTTGTTTGGTTCCATCATTTTGTATTCTCTCGCCAATATTGCCAACGGTTTTGTACAAACGGTAGATCAATACAAGTGGATACGCTTTATTGCCGGTATTGGGCTGGCAGGCGAATTGGGTGCAGGCATTACACTTGTGTCGGAACTTACTGCCAAAGAAAAAAGGGGCATCGCTACTTCGCTTGTTGCAGGCATTGGACTAACCGGTGCCGTTGTTGCCTTCATTATGAAAGAAAATTTTAGCTGGCGCATTTGTTATTTTATTGGCGGCGGATTGGGTTTGCTGTTATTACTGCTTCGTATTTCTGTTTTTGAATCGGGTATGTTTCACGAAGCAAAAAAACAGGCTGTGCAGCGTGGCAATTTGCTCATGTTTTTTACCAACGGCGACAGGTTCCGCAGGTATTTAACGGGTATTTTAATTGGACTACCTACCTGGTTCGTCATTGGCGTACTGGTTACTTTTTCGAGCGAGTTTGGTAAGCACATGGGCATTACTGAAAAAATTGATCCGGGCAAAGCCATTATGTTTGCTTATGCAGCTATTTCGCTGGGCGACATTGCCGTTGGTTTTGTGAGCCAGTGGATGCGCAGCCGTAAAAAAGCGCTCTATCTCTTTTACAGCATCACTGCCTTGTTTATGCTGCTGTATTTCACTGTACAATGGAACGGCTCTGCCATGCAGATGTACTGGATTTGCGCAGGACTGGGCTTTGGAACGGGTTTCTGGGCCATTTTTGTAACTATGGGCGCCGAGCAGTTTGGCACCAACATACGAGCCACCGCAGCTACTACCATCCCCAATATGGTGCGGGGTATGCTGGCTATTTTTATCCTGCCATTATTCCAGGGATTGAGAACCGCTACCGATTACTACACAGGCGGCTGGATAGCTGCCATTATTATTATGGCAATTGGCACTGCCGCTATTATTCTTACCAAAGAAACTTTTGGCAAAGATTTGAACTATGTCGAAGAGTAATATCTGATGTCTTGGGTTAGTATTATCGCTATCCATCAGACCACCCTTTGGGCGGGCCGATGGGGAAGCTAAGGATGGATTTTAATCCATCCGCCATTTCACACACTTAACATTATCTTGCTATTTGAACTTTTGACATTGTTCACCCCATTTCTTTTTATTTTAGTTGTTCAATTTCTACTTTTTTATTTCCGAAATTCAAAATTTCAGCCCTAGCAGTACGGAATTGCATTTCTTCTGACCGATACACTGTTTTAAGTTTTTCAACTTTTATTTAACGTATTGAATTTTAGCATTTTGTAACCAAAAAAATGTCTTATTTTTTTGAAGAGAGTTGGTCATTTTTTATCTTCGCAGAGTCTATGAAAGGGCTTATTGCACATATCGCTGCCTTGTTTCTGATGATGATTTTCATTATCAAAGGATTACAGCCCGCCCTGCCTTTCCTGTCTGCACATTTTGCACAAAAAGATACCATGGAAATGCTGGCCGAAACCGAAGCCGAAAATGCTGGCGAACAAAGCAAAGCCAGTGAACGCGAGGTGGTAGGTGAAGAAAAACATGGTTTCGATTTTCATTTGCGAACCGCCAGCATCATCAACACAAAGTTTCAGTCTAACTATACCGCCTGGTGGCAAAATGCTTTTTTGCCTGTATTTACTCCTCCTCCAGAACAGGCTTAATTACCTGCAACATTTTATTGTTAGCTATTTATTCGCTGCATGCATGCGTGTGCAGTCATTACTAATTTGTTTTATTCACCGATCAAGTAACCTATAAATTGTTTTATCATGAAAACGTTGAAAACGTACATCAAAAGTTCATTGCTGTTATCTGTATTCGTTTTAGGTGCCATTGCTGTAAATGCACAGGATATTTCTGACACAGAAGTTAAAAAGAACATTGCTACCATGGAAAATCAGTTGCAGAAACTAATGCAACTTCAGCCTAAGAAATACGAGTACAACGTCAACAACTTCAAATATCTGAAACTGCAAAAAGGAAAGCAATACGGCTTTATTGCTGAAGAAGTAGCTGCTATATTTCCTGAACTCGTAACAGAGAAAAAAATCTCCTACATGTATGGCAAAAATGCCTACCGCAGCGCCACTATTAAAGTAGTAGACGAAGAGCGTCTGATTCCTGTACT
>JBQCGX010000147.1:0-70151 GCA_051955255.1 Agriterribacter sp.
TTCCTTCCTATACTGGTATTGGCAGGCGGCATCTGGGGTTCGTACGAATTCGCCGGTTTGTATGGTGTAGCCATTGCAGCAGCCGGTATGATGGCAACAACGGCCATGCAGTTGGCAATCGATGCCTTTGGTCCTATTGCCGACAATGCCGGTGGCATTGCAGAAATGAGCGAGCTGCCTAAAGAAGTGCGCGAAAAAACAGACGTGCTCGATGCTGTTGGTAACACTACCGCAGCTACCGGTAAAGGTTTTGCGATTGCTTCAGCAGCATTGACTGCACTGGCACTGTTTGCAGCCTTTGTAGGTGTGGCAGGAATTGAGGGCATTGATATTTATAAAGCAAAAGTGCTGGCTTCTCTTTTCGTAGGCGGCATGATTCCATTTATATTTTCTTCGCTTGCAATACGCGCTGTTGGAGAAGCAGCCATGAGCATGGTGGAAGAAGTTCGTCGCCAGTTCCGTTCCATTCCTGGTATTATGGAAGGAAAAGGCAAACCGGAGTACGACAAATGCGTAGCCATTTCTACCGAAGCTTCTATTAAAAAAATGATGCTTCCCGGCGCCATTGCCATTATCTCTCCATTGATCATCGGCTTTTTGTTAGGTCCCGAGGCATTGGGAGGATTTTTAGCAGGTGCTACCGTAAGCGGTGTGTTGATGGGAATGTTCCAGAACAATGCCGGCGGTGCATGGGACAATGCCAAAAAATCGTTCGAAAAAGGAGTAGAAATCAACGGCGAAACTTATTACAAAAAGTCAGAGCCGCACAAAGCCTCTGTTACTGGCGATACTGTAGGCGATCCGTTCAAAGACACTTCAGGTCCTTCCATGAACATCCTGATCAAATTAATGTCTATTGTATCCCTGGTAATAGCTCCTACCCTGGCGCAAATGTATCATACCAAAGATGCACACGGCACCTCTGTGAACGAAAAAGCAAAAACAGAACAGGTAAGCCAGGTTATAAAAGCAGACAAGCAGTAACGGCTTACCCGAAACGATTTAAAAGCCGGAGATTTTGATTACCGTCAAAGTCTCCGGCTTTTTTTATTAGCCGGTTTAAAAATTTGCTTTTTGATAAAAAATAGAACCCCGATGACACGTTTTCCTGTCAGCCCTGCTTAAAACACGCGCCCGCCCTGAAAAATTCGTAGAAAAAACAAAGCCGTTGTTTTGCCGTTAACGGAAGAGTTGTATCTTCATTTTTTAAGTAGAAATACTAAGTACAATATCCCTTCTAGAATTCCAAGCTATTCCACTCCATTAAAAAGCCGCTGCAAACTGTACGCACTACCAGTTTCAAAAACCTGTAATTCCTTATCCATCCGATAAACTACTCTTTTTCAATTCTTTTATTGCTAGCGAAACTGAAACCATAAAATTTGACCCTGCACATGAAAGCATTTTTACTAATTGGTGGCCTGGTTATAATATCTATTGCTGTAAACGCACAAACATATACCATACCGGCAGGAACCTACTCATCCGGCACCTACTCTGATATAGGATATACACAAACTATATTACAGGGTAACCGGGCAAGAAGTGGTTCAGTAAGATTTAACCATTATACACCCATTTTCATTACCAGCGATAAAAGCTGGATAACCCAGGTATACTCAGCTTTTCCGACGGGAACGCCTGGTACCAATGCAGATTACTTTTTATACCAGGGAAGAAGTGAAATACAAGGTATTGGTGGAGGAACATTGGTGTTTGATACCTTGTATTTAAATAATGGTGCGGGCAACCTATTTTATCTTAACAACCGCAACAACGCATCTTCAGAATATTTCAATCCGGCAGGAGGCGCTTTTATTTACAGCAGCGTGTTTTTCAACAACGGGATAACAGCCACCAACAGACAATACCCCGTAACAGGGGCGCTTGTATTTATAAGTAACGCTGGTTACACGGGTGGATTAACCGATGCGCAACACGTAGATGGTTTTGTTTCGGAAGCTAACTTAAACTTCGGAACTCCACTTGGACACGATGGCAACTTTACCTACCCTGTTGGCAACGCAACGAGCGTTTACCAGTTAAATAGAACAGGCACCTTTGATGACTTTGAAAATACTATTACAGTGGGTTGGGTAGATGGCGATCCCGAGTTTACCAGCGACCCTACAGGCAGCATCAATCATGCAACGGCAGCATATAGGGGTGCCGGCATCAATGCTATCAGCCGCGTTGGCTTCTGGGACTGGCATGTTCAGCAAATTGAACAAACTGCCATCACTCCCCGCAGCTTGCCCAATGCCCAGGCTATCACGGTTTCTATTCCCAACTTTAGTTATATACCCGGCTTGTCTGCTTCAGATCTGCGCCTGGTAGGATTCAATACTGCTACCAGCAAGTGGGAAAATCTGAGCGGCAGCACCGGCGCTTCCGGGTTAACCAAAGGTTCTACCCTGGCAGGCACTATTCCGGCAAACACAACCATCGTTGCCTTAGCGGTTGGGTCGGTCAATACCATTCCACTCGTAAACCCTTTTGCTCCCGGTGGCGTAGGCTTCAATACCATGCAACTCTGGACCAGGGCCGATATCGGCGTCATTACCAGCGGAACCAGCGTATCGCAATGGACAAACCAGGCACCTGTTAGCATGACAACCCAGGCTTCTAAAACTGCCAATTCGAATGTTACCTTAAGCGACGAAGGCAACAACGCCCTTAATTATAATCCAACCTTGACATTTACCGGAGCAGACAATGAAGTACTTTCCGGAACATTTGCAGCAAACCCTTCCAATCCGGCCATGCTGTTTGCCGTAACCAAAAGAGCGACAACGCCCGATGTAGCGCTCAGCAACCCCTATTCTTTAGGACCAGACGGCGGCGCCGGCATTGCATACAATAATAACAGCTATGCTGTGGATCGTTCGGGTGGCGTATGTGCTCCTACGGCAGATGTAAGAGGTATACCTTCGCTGGTAAGAATTGATTACGATCAGGCAAGTTCTACAACCGGAGCCACCTCCGCACTCAACGGTTTGGTAACCACTACAGGTGCATGCGACGGTACCGGGGTATCGGCATCGAACGGCACTTTCCAGATCGGCGGCAGAACCTATAATTCACAGGCCAGCCGTGTATTTGCCGGGCAAATAGCAGAAGTAATTCATTTCAATGTCAACAATTTCCCTAATACCACTGCCGATATCAACAAGGTAGAATCCTATCTTGCCTTAAAGTACGGCATTACTTTAGACAATAGTGCCAACGGCACATCTGGTGGCAACTATACCTCCAGTGCGGGCACTACCATATGGAACGCAGGCAGCGCACCAGCCTACCACAACAATGTAATTGGAATAGGGCGTGATAACAGTTCAGGACTGTTACAAAAACAGTCGCATACCACCGACGACAGTGCGCGTATTTATGTAGGTACTCTGCAAACCAGCAACGCTACTAATACGGGGACCATAGACAGCGATGGCTCATTTGTGGTGGCAGGCGATAACGGCGGATACATGTTTAACAACGGCAGCACCGAATACCCGCAAGACCTGGGCATTGTTGCCAGGATAGACCGTGAGTGGAAGATTACCAACACCAATTTCAACGGTACTTTTTCAATGGATATAAAAGTAAAACCTACCAATATCAATCCCCTCCATTTAAAAATACTGGTGGATGATGACGGAGATTTCCAGGATGCGCAAGTATTTAGCCCGGAAATTTATTACATCAACGAAGCAGCAATAATAAGTGGCATTACCACTACTATGATCCCTGCAGGTACCACCCGCTATATTACGCTGATGTCGGTGAATAATCAAACTCCTTTACCCGTAGAGCTTACCAGCTTTACCGCACGCCCGCAAGGAACTGCTGTGCAGCTTAACTGGACTACTGCTACCGAACAAAACAATGCCTTTTTTGGCGTTGAACGTTCGGCTGATGGTAGCAACTGGCAACAGATTGGTAAAGTAGACGGTGCAGGTAATTCTAGTCAACCACTTAGTTACGGTTATACCGACCAGCAACCGCTTAACGGCACATCCTATTATCGCTTAAAGCAAACAGACTATAATGGTACTTTCAAATACTCGCCTGTTGAGGTGGTTCGCCTGCAAAACGGCAACCCAACGCTGCGCGTGTACCCCAACCCTGTTGGGCAGGAGGTGACCATTCAAACCAGTAAAGTGGTAGTGCAGGTAAACCTGTTGAGCACCAACGGCCGAACAGTATTAAGACATGCGCCATCGCGCGTTGCAGGAGGAACTTTCTCCATCAATATGCATTCGGTGCAGAGTGGCATCTACCTGTTGCAGGTAGTTAATAAAGACGGCACCACAGATGTGATCAAATTAATCAAACAATAGTAAAGCAACATTGAGAAAAAAGCGGCGGGGCAGTCAATCTGTCCCGCTTTGTTTTTACCCATACCTTAAACCCCATACCTTACACCCTATACCTTATACCCTATACCCTCCACCTTTCACCCTTTCCAAAAAATTAAGTTTGTTTTTACGAATCAAATCGTAAATTAGCGTACGAAAAAAATCGTACGAATGGGACAACAAAAAACAACAAAGCCTACAGAAAGCGAACTGGAGATACTGCAGGTATTGTGGAACAAAGGCACCGCTACTGTAAGGGAAGTGCATGAGGAACTGGCCGCTAACAAAGACGTGGGTTACACCACCACACTCAAGCTAATGCAGATCATGCATGAAAAAGGATTGGTGAGCCGCGATGATTCTTCCAAAACGCACGTATACGAAGCCGTAGTAAGCCGCGAAAAGACGCAGAAACATTTGGTGGGTAAGATGATCGACAATCTTTTTGCCGGTTCTCCGGCGCAGTTGGTAATGCAGGCATTGGGCAACCACAAAGCCAGCAACGACGAATTGGATGAAATACAAGCGCTGTTAAACTCATTGAAAAAACAGTAATTCAAATTTTTACCGATGACTGCTATTTACCAATCGCCATTTTTACTGGCACTGGGCTGGACCATTGCCTCCAGCCTTTGGCAAACCGCGTTGCTTTGGATGGTATACCAGGTGCTTACCAATACAGGCAACAGGCTGTCGCCGGCTGCAAAGCACAACCTGGCATTCACCAGTATATTGTTTGCATTCGGCTGGTTTGGTATAACCCTGAGTGCAAAGTACAATGAGCTGTTGCAGGCACTACCGGTAACGGATGCACTAAGCGTGGCGGGCGCGGCAATTGATACAACCGGCGCCGACGGATTTGTGCTCACTACATTTCTCAATCAGTATCTCCCCTATATCTCTGCATCGTACCTGCTTGTTTTGGCATTATTAGCCGTGCGGCTCATGAAAGCCTATCTCTACGCACAAAAGGTAAAAACAAAAGGCTTGCTTGAAATTGATGAGTACTGGACAAACAAAGTTGACAGGTATACAGGTTATCTGCGTATTGATAAAAAAGTGCGCATCTATTTAAGCAGTTATATTGATGTGCCTGCTACCCTTAATTTTTTTAAACCTGTCATCTTACTACCCGTTGCGGCTTTCACGCAATTAACACCGCACCAGGTGGAGTCGATCATTTTGCATGAGCTGGCGCACATCAAACGAAACGATTACATCATCAATATTGTAGTTTCTGTTATTGAAACAATTCTCTTCTTTAACCCGTTTGTTTACCTGCTGGTGAAATCGTTGAAGAAGGAAAGAGAACATTGCTGCGACGATTTTGTATTGCATTTCAGGTTCGATCCGCACAGCTATGCATCTGCATTATTATCACTCGAAAAACTAAGAATGCATACAACACCCGTTGGAGCAATTGCCGCCACCGGCAATAGCGGGCAGTTACTTGGACGCGTGAAAAGGATTATGAATGTTAAAAGCTCCGGGTTTAATTACGGGCAAAAACTACTGGTGCTCTTGATCACGGCCTGCATACTCATTTCTGTAGCCTGGCTTTCTCCCAACACTGTTCAAAAAAGTGCGAACGAAGAAAAAATAGCAGAAAAAACAGCAACAACAGAAGAAGAAGTATGTGAGGAACCCGAACCGATGCCGCTGACAGTCCAGGCAGAAAAACGAATGGAAGAAATAAGGAGCTTCACCCGCAAGCCTGCCACATCAAAAGAAAAACCAGTTACACCCGGTATAACGCTGTCAACTACAACCATAACAGCCTCTAAAGTGCCTGTGCCCGCAAGTCCTGCAAGCCCCCTTGCGGCTCCGCAAATTGAATTTTACGCTGCACCTTCTTCTCCGGCGATTGTTGGCGACAACATATATATGCCCGAAACATTTTATTGGAATGAAGATGTTTTGAATGCACGCAAGTCAGTTGAGTGGAAAAAAATATCTGAAGACGCAGCAAAAGCAGGGCAGGAAAAATTACTTTCCAGGAAAAATGTCGACAAAGGCAGAATGCTCATCGCCTTTGCTGATTTATTCAAAGAAAAAGGAACAGATCTTAAAAACCAGGAGCTGAAACTGCACCAGTTGGAACAATTGCTTAACGCCAATTTTTTTGAAAACGTTGACATAGATTTTGACGCAAATGAATTTAAGGTTGATGTCAATGTAAAAAAAACAGCCCCGAAAAAACAGGAAAGAGAACAGGAAGAAAGCGTAAAACGCCGCAAAAATGTTCAACACTTTGAATGGAACGATGACCGCGAATGGCAGCAGGAGTTCCGTACAAATAAAATGCAGCTCGACAGCATCCGGGAAAGATCCTTCAGGATGGCGGAACGTCAAAAACAATTGTGGGTAAAAAAAGCAGAAGCGGCAAGGAATGCGCAACACGCCATTCAGCAGGTTTATGCTAAATTACTTGCCGAGCACGACAGGAATGAAAAAGCCACGAATATTCGTAGTCGAAAAAATGAAAAAACGCATGTTACTTCGGTTACTACCGGTACAACCAGCATCCAGGCCGAATCGCGCAATATGGCATCAGCGGGTTATACAGCACGTGGCAACAGGCAATTATCATCCGACGAGGCAGTTTCCTCCGTGCAACAGCAAATTTCAAGAGTGCTGATCGACACCGGCAGAGGGAACAAAATGGTTGTTATCAGCATTGAATAAAGGAAGCTGGCTTTGCCCGTCTTTAACACACAAAGGTTTAACATACCCCTATTCAATAATTGACCCCCAAGTTGATTTTTAGCTTTATTTTTGCGGCTCTTTAAGCAAGTATACAACAATGGCAAAAATCAACATAGGAATGGTGCAGATGAGCTGTACCGCCAACAAGGAAGAAAACCTGCAAAAGGCAATTGCTAAAACCCGCGAAGCTGCCGCCAAGGGCGCGCAGATCGTTTGTTTGCAGGAGCTTTTTACATCGCTTTATTTCTGCGATGTGGAAGATTATGAAAACTTCAAGCTGGCCGAAGCGATACCCGGTCCTTCAACAGAAGCATTGAGTGCAGTAGCAAAGGAACTGGGTGTGGTGATCATCGCCTCCCTGTTTGAAAAACGGACAGAGGGATTGTATCACAATACCACGGCGGTATTGGATGCCGACGGAACCTATCTTGGCAAATACCGTAAAATGCACATTCCCGACGATCCGGCTTACTACGAAAAGTTTTATTTCACGCCGGGCGATATGGGGTACAAAGTTTTCAAAACAAAATTCGCCACGCTGGGTGTACTCATTTGCTGGGATCAATGGTATCCCGAAGCATCGAGAATTACCGCATTAATGGGAGCAGAAGTATTGTTCTACCCTACTGCTATTGGCTGGGCTACATCGCAGGATGCTGAAACCAATACCGAACAATACAATGCGTGGCAAACCATACAGCGCAGCCATGCAGTGGCCAACGGCGTGCATGTAGTAAGCGTAAACAGGACAGGATTTGAGCAAAACGGCGCCATGAAATTCTGGGGCGGCTCTTTTGTAGCCAACCCTTTTGGAAGCATACTGTACCAGGCGCCACATGATGCAGAAGATGTGCACGTAGTAACGATAGACACGGCTAAAACGGACCGGTACAGAACGCATTGGCCTTTTTTAAGAGACAGAAGAATTGACAGCTACCAGCCAATAACGAAAAGGTTTATTGACCAGGACTAATGCTCCAGGCATTCATTATTCTGCACACATTAAATCATCTGCTTTGAAATTTTACGATAAAAGGTTTTTGGCACTTTCTTCAGCATCAGGTGGAGCTGAATTTGCCTCTACCGGTTTTCCAAAGTTCCGCACACCCAAGCAGCTGGGCTATTATTTCCCGGCAGAATTTGCGCCGCACGCTGCTACGTGGTTGAGCTGGCCGCACAAAGAAGCTTCGTGGCCCGGCAAGATAGAATTGATCTATCCATTTTATGCTCAGTTTATTAAAGAAGTGGCATCCGGCGAGGCAGTGAACATTAATGTGAATGACGAAGCTATGAAGGCGTCTGCCATTAAATATCTCACTGAAGCGGGCGTGAATATGAACAAAGTCGGTTTTTTCTTCAATCCCACCAACGACGCCTGGTGCCGGGATCATGGTCCTGCCTTTTTAATTAACCCCAACGCAGAAAACAAGAAAGTAATAATAGATTGGAATTACAACGCATGGGGCAACAAGTATCCTCCTTTTGATCTTGACGATGTAATACCAACGCGTATTGCTGAATACTATAACATCCCTGTTTTTAACCCCGGCATTGTAATGGAAGGCGGATCGGTTGAGTTTAACGGCAAAGGCACGCTGCTCACCTCTACCGCCTGCCTGCTGAATCCTAACAGGAATCCCCACCTGAACCAGGAACAGATTGAACAATACCTGCGCCATTACTACGGTGTTGAACAAATACTGTGGGTAAGCGAAGGAATTGTGGGAGATGATACCGACGGGCATATAGACGATACGGTTCGTTTTGTGAACGAAGACACAGTGTTAACAGTAGTAGAGGAAAACAGGGGCGATGAGAATTACGAACTGCTGCAAACCAACCTGGAAGAACTGCAGCAAATGCGGCTATTGAATGGCAAACAATTGAATATTATTGAACTGCCCATGCCCAATGCCGTTATATATGAAGATCAGCGACTGCCGGCATCGTACGCAAATTTTTATATTTCAAATGCGGCAGTAGTGGTTCCTACCTACCGCTGCAAGAACGATGATAAAGCATTGCAGATCATCCAGTCTTGCTTCCCCGACAGGAAAGTGGTGGGTATTGATTCAACTGATATCATCTGGGGATTAGGAAGTTTTCATTGCCTTAGCCAGCAGGAGCCGTTGGTATAGTGTTATAGAGGCAGCCGGACGGATTGAAATCCGTCCTTACAATATGTGACCGAGCCGATGGCTCTGGTTGTTTTTGTCGTTTGCCTAACCAGCTCCACAGTGTGGACTTTAGCAGACCGGTGATTGGGTTTTAGTCGCTACGCAATTACTACGTTTATCCATTTGCAACGGCTAGTCCTGTTAGATAAAAGCAGCGATGCTGTCACGATTAGAGCGTTTAAACAGTTTTGATTTTTTTCTTGGCAATTGCTTTTTTTTCCTTCCGCTTTGCGTTTTTGGCTTTAATGCTCCGCATTATCTTCCGAAAGTCCTCAAGTTCCTGCTTTGTCCAAGGCTCAGATTTAGTAGACAAATCGACATTTTTTGGCTCTTTAATAAGTCCCATAATAATTTCAACTTTTAAAATATTGTGCTATAAGTCTCAATGCTGCGCTCGTTTCAATAAACATTCTTTGCCCTCGGAAATGTGTGGCATAGAGCGTTTCTTCATAATGTTTTATTAGTGTGCTTTTTGCATCAAACGCAAGAAATCCTTCGTAACCTTTATCAACCGATACTTTGCAAGCGTAGGCAACCAAATTACCAGGAACTCCCAGATAAACTTTTTTTTTGCCCTTATTGAACTTCGAACTTTCAATCAGATGCATGAAAATATGGTCTCGTTTGTCTTCTATGCTTAAAAGCCCCTGAATGATTACAGGATTATTTACTGTGGTAAGCTTATAAACTTCCTTGGTTTTGTCTTTAAGTTCTTTGGACCAGTCAAATTGCCAATCTGCTTTCTTAACTTGCTTGCTGTCATTTAGTGAAAGTCTAACAATTTCAGTGTCAAATACTTCTCCTGTCGAAGAATTTTCAATTGAATTTGTTAGCTTGTCAATTTCAAAATGAAGTCCTGATTGCCTTTTCACCATACGAATTTACTTATTTTGCCCCTGTTCTACAAGCCATTATAATTGTAGTCCGGCGGTAAGCCGTTAGTTATCACGACTTTTATCAAAACTTTAAACACTAAGCTTTGCTTATTACCGTTCATACCCTGCATAGTTCGTACTTTTGAACTTTACTATTATCCGTGATGAAAAACGTAGCTCCACATATTTTTTTTCTTTTGCTCCTGCTGTCTTTTAAAGGGTTGCAGGCGCAAACAAGCAAGTCGCCTTCATTTGCGGCACTTGCAGCTAAAGAAGATTCTTTAAAAAAATATGCATTTGATATTGTAAACGCACGGCAGGTAATTGATCGTTTCAGAGCCGACAGCATGTTTACCCGCATACTGGTGCGGGCGTTGAAAGAGCCTTATTCATTCTCGTATCCCTTTGATTCTTTACAAACCATTTCGCGGTTATACGCTCCCGATAGCAGCTTCAGAATATTTACGTGGCAGTTTGTAAAAGATGAAAATGTTTTCAGGAGGCACGGGGCTATCCAGATACGAACAAAAGACGGATCGCTGAAACTGTACCCGCTGATTGATAAAACGGCTGTTATAGAAGACATTAACAACAGCATTACCGATAACGAAAATTGGGTGGGTGCCATTTACTACCGCATTATACAAACCAGCCATAACGGCAAGCAGTTTTATACCTTATTGGGATACGACGAAAACAGCTTTAGAAGCACCCGCAAAAGAATTGAGATATTAACTTTCGACGAAAATAATAAACCCGTTTTTGGAGGCCCGTATTTCAGCTTTGAAAAAGATATCACTCCCCGCAAGGCTGGCAGCAGGTTCGATATTGAGTATAAAAAAGCCGGCAATGGCAGCATACGCTATGATGAAGAATTGGACATGATTGTTTTTGACCACCTTATTTCTGAAAACAATCAACCCGATAAAAAATACACCTATGTTCCCGATGGCGATTACGAGGGCTTTAAATGGGAAAACGGGAAGTGGGTTCACGTAGACAAAGTATTTACTTTCAAATTACAAGAAGGCCAGGCGCCCGTTGAACAACCGTTAAAAGAGAATAAGCTCGATACCAGGCGCGTACCACCGGTTAAGGAATAATTTATTGTTTGTAGTTTATCGTTTACTGTTTGTGCGTTTTCAACACTAAACCATAAACGCTAAACGGATCTATCTGCCTGTTTGTATATGCATTTACACAGTTAAAAGACTTTATCATTTTCTTAAAAAGCGTTCAAAGTAGTTTGAGGTGTTCATTCACCAAAACGCTTTACAATGAAAAGTTTTATCTTTTTTGCTTCACTGTTTTTTACGCTTACAGGTCATGCACAAAACTGGCATTGGGGACTTAAAACAGATATGAATTTTTCCGGTATAGAAGGCAAAGGCATGCAGTCGAAACTTACGCTTAATTTCCAGGCAGGAGCTTTTGCAGAATATAAAATATTTAAAAGATGGAGCATTCAGCCAGAGTTGCTGTTTACCCAACAGACCTACAGAAAAGCAGATGACTTTCTAAAATACTACAACCTTTCGGGGAGAGCGGGATCGCAGGAAAAGATATACCTGAACTACATCAGCATACCGTTGCTGGTAAAATACAACTTCAATAAAATGCTCAGCCTGCATGTTGGACCGCAATATGGCTTGCGCGTTTATGCCAATGAAAACCTGTTAAAAAGCAACCAGGAAGCATTCAAAAAATATGAGCTTAGCATGAATGCGGGCATTGAAGCCAGCATTTCACCAGTCAGTATATATGTTCGTTATAACAGGGGCATTTCAGATATCAATGCCGACGACGACCGTTACCAATGGAAGTCGGTGCATTTTCAAACGGGCATCACCATTAGGATCAAATGAAAGGTGAAAGGTCAAAAGTGAAAGACCTTGCACCTCCACCTCCCACCTTTCACCTTTGACCTTTCACCTTTCACCTTTTTCCGTAACCAAAAGGTTTCTTATATTTACAGCTGTTGTTTTATTAAATGTAGCTGTATAATGCGAAGAGATGTTTTTCAGGCTATTGCCGACCCCACCCGGAGAGAGATCATTCAATTGCTTTCAAAAAGATCGCTGAACCTTAATGCGGTTGCTGAAAATTTTGACATCAGCCGCCCGGCTGTTTCCAAGCATATTCGCATTCTCACCGAATGTGGACTGGTTACGATTGTGCAGCAAGGCAGAGAAAGGTATTGCCAGGCAGACCTGCATAAGTTAAAAACGGTGTCGGATTGGACAGAGCAGTACAAAATGTTCTGGACCAAAAAACTGGATGCTTTGGAAAACTTTCTTGCGAAAGATACAGCGTGGCAGAAAAGAAAAAAATAATAAGGCAGGACTTCGAACACATGTAATCTCCGCTATACGCAGTTTCCGACCACAAGTGTTCGAAAACTGCGTTTTGCTCGGTCAGACCGGCTTTCGCCGTGCCGACCGAGACCCAACACCATCGGCACGCCGAAGGCGGTCTGATGGAAATGGGTACACAACAACAATGACATGCAAGGCGAGCCTGCCTGACGGCAGTCAGGGACACCCCGCATAGCAGCGTTTCTTATTTTTTGTTACAGATAGCTCAAATCTGACTGCTGACAGCTTAATTATTCGCCAGCACTTCCCGTAATATACTTTACAAGGCTGCGCTTGGCTATGGGCAGCAATGTTTCTTCCAATGGAAAACTCAAGGTTGTTTCAATGCTATATACTGCGGGGTTGGGAAGTGTTGATTGGTTCCGTATCAGCTCCGTCTTTATATTTTCATACGTGTTCACAAAGTTGCGCTCCCAGCGCGCTATAAACGAAGTTTTAATACTTCTGTACTTTTCATCGTGTTTTTCAAAAATGCTTAACCGGTATTGATACACTTTCGTTTCGTTATAGCTGCCATCGCACAGGAAAAAATAACCTTCTGTGTTTTCAAGCGGAATAATACCCACCGGCAATATATTCAGCTTGTCCTCCACAAATTCGTATATCTCTGTTCCGTCTTTAATGGTCGATTTCATTTGGTTCAAAGCATACTGGATGATATCTTCCAGTTCCTGCATCAGTTCATCATCTTCCACAATTTTTTCGTACAGCAATTGCAGTTTATCAAGGTTTACGTGGGTAAACCGTTTGGGAAACTGCTCCTGCATTAACTGCTTATTGTGCTTAAAGTGCACGATGGTATTGTAATGGAAGATGATATCAGAAAGTTGCGGGTAGAGTTTATTCTGATTGAATTCGCTGTGTATTTGCTGCAGGTAAGCGAGAAGTGTATATTTTTTCAGCTCGAAATCAATATATCCTTCCGCAAACCAGGTTTGAGAAAGCGTTTTCATAATTGGCTGGGTTAAGTTTACCGAATTTAAGAAAAAAACAAAAACTTCCAATCAACTAAGAGAGCGATATCCAAAAAATATTCATCACCAGGCAATGAAGCTTATCCTGTACAAGGATATAACGCTACTGCCCACCGGATTATTTTAGTGCATTTGTGGTTCGAGTTTATTGTTACGCTTGTACAAAACAATAAACGATAAACTCAAGGTTTTAAATACCCCTGTTTACATCAAAGTTTTCGAGTTCTTTAACTACAGCGCTCAGGAAAGTGGAGCCCAATGCACCGTCTACAATGCGATGATCGTATGTGAGCGAGAGATACATCATCTGGCGAATGGCAATGCTGTCGCCTTGCTCTGTTTCCAAAACCACGGGACGTTTTTTTATAGCGCCAATTGCCAATATTGCTACCTGCGGCTGGTTGATGATAGGCGTACCCATTAAGCTGCCAAACGTGCCTATATTGGTTACGGTAAATGTTCCTCCAATTGTATCGTCGGGTTTAAGCTTACCGGTGCGTGCAGCATTGGCAAGTGCGTTAATTTTTTTAGTAAGCCCCGTAAGGTTCAGATAGTCGGCATCTTTTATTACAGGCACAATGAGGTTGCCCGTTGGTAAAGCTGTGGCCATGCCGATATTTACATCTTTGCGAACGATGATTTTTTCGCCATCCACGCTGGCGTTTAACCACGGATGTTTTTTAATGCATTTAATAACCGCCTCAATAAACAAAGGAGTGAAGGTGATCTTTTCTCCTTCCTGCTTTTCGAAAGCACTCTTTATTTTGTCGCGCCATTGTACAAGGTTGGTTACATCGCATTCCGCAAAGCTGGTAACATGAGCGCTGGTATGCTTGCTTTCCACCATATGCTTTGCAATCATTTTGCGCATACGGTCCATCTCTATTATCTCAACATTGCCATTATAAGCTACCGGGGCTTCTTTCTGCTCCTCGGCTACTACAGCAGGTTGTATTGGGGCGGGAGGAGCGGTTTTTACTTCCTTTGCTTCTACTGCTGCAGGGGCAGTTGTTGAAGGTTTGCCTGCAGCAATCCAGTCGAGCAGGTCTTTTTTTGTTACACGGCCGTCGTTGCCGGTGCCCGGAATCTTTTCCAACTCAGCCAGGCCGACGCCTTCATTGGCTGCAATATTAAGCACCAGGGGCGAATAAAACCTTGCCCCGGAAGGTTTGGGAGCAACCGCAACAGGCGTTGGCTGGTAAGGAACTTCTTTAGCAAATGTTTCAGCCTCGCTGTCCTCTACTGCTTCAGCAGCAGGAGCAGGTGCCGTATTGTTTTCCTGCGTGTGTTCGTGAATGTTATTTTCAGACCTAATCCTCGCAATGACCGCTCCAATGGGAACCACCTCATTTTCGTTATAAAGCAACGATTCAATAACACCTTCTGCCGAAGACGGCACTTCGCTATCCACCTTATCGGTAGCAATTTCAAGAACCGTTTCATCCATATTAACATGGTCACCAGGCTTCTTATGCCATTTCAAAATGGTTGCTTCCATTATACTTTCTCCCAACTTAGGCATTACCAGGTCAACTATCGCCATAGCTAATATTTAGATAAATGTACCGATATATGGTTGATAATTAAATGATCACATTCTCTCCGGTCAGGCTTGCCTCCCCTCTGGCAAAACAAGCCTTTCACATATTTGTAAAGGTAAGAATTGCAACGCAATTAGTCACCGGGCTGTATATATGTGAATATTTTTATAATAACTGTCCTTATCCGTTAAGATCGTCTGCAATTATTTTTCGAAGCATGTTGAGCGCATAGTTGGCCGTCATTTCAATATTGCGGGCACGGTCGTACCGGAATGCAAATTTTTCAGCGATCACCCTCGTTTTATTCCCTGCTGCAATCCATACCGTACCCACAGGCTTTTCAGGCGTGCCGCCGTCGGGTCCCATAATGCCCGAAGTAGCTACAGCATAACCGGTATTGAGTTGCTGCAATGCCCCCTGCAACATTTGCCGCACCGTTTCTTCACTCACCGCGCCTACGGTGTTAAGCGTATCCTTACTCACTCCCAGCAGCGCTTCTTTTATTTCATTGGCATAACTTACCACGCTGCCTTTAAACCATGCAGATGAGCCCGGAAGCGAAGTAATGAGGTGCGCAATATACCCGCCGGTGCAGCTTTCTGCAGTACCCACCGTACTTCCTTTTTCCATCAGCATATTTCCAATTGCCTGCGGCAGGGTAATATCTTTATCCGCAACCATCCATTGACTTACAAGTTCTTTCAAATCCGCAAACTGTTTATCCAGTTCCTGCTGCAATGCTTGCTCATTGCTGTCATGCCCGGTAATGCGTAATCGCACCATTCCGTAATTAGGCAAATAGGCTAGCTTAAGGTGAAGGGGTAAAGCGTTTTCCCAATGTTGAATATGTTCTGCAATAAAAGATTCGCCAATACCAACGGTCAGCAATGTGCGGTGATCAATAAACGGCAGTGTAAAAAATGCCTGCAGCCGTGGCAACACATAATCCGTCATCATGCCCTTCATTTCGTGTGGCACGCCGGGCATGCTCACAAAAATTTTCCCATCCCTTTCAAACCACATACCGGGAGCAGTGCCCCGTTTGTTTTGAATAACCGTGCATACATCCGGCACTTCGGCCTGCTTAAAATTACGTTCGATCATGGGGCGGTTAAGCCGGGCAAAAATGGCTTCTACATTGGCCAATGCACCTGCATCAATTACTAACTTTCCGCCAAAGTATTCGCATAAAACCGGCTTTGTTATATCGTCTGCCGTCGGACCCAGCCCGCCCGTTATGAGAATGATAGAAGCGTTTTTACTTTCTTCATCCAGCGCAGCCACAATTTCAGCTTTGCTATCGCCTACGGATACCCGCCGGCGCAGCCATATACCAGCCTTGTTCAACTGTTGTGCTATCCAGGCACTGTTGGTATCTACCACCTGCCCTATCAGCAATTCGTCGCCAATGGTAATGATAGATGCATTTATAAAGGATGCCTTGCTTTCAGATTCCTGTGCCATTATAAATTTTCTGCAAGGTAAGGCTAAAGCCAATAGTGTGAAAAGGAAGTTCGATAGCATCAGCATGGATATTTTCAACTACCCAGGAGCCACCCGATTGACGACGTGAAGCAATCACATACCTTTTCATGGAATCAATGATAACATATTCCTTCAACGAAGGAATTTGCTGATAAAAAGCGAATTTATTTTCCTTATGAATGCCTCTGAGAAAAGGAGAAAGTATTTCTATGACTACTGAGGGGTTAAGCAATGTATCTGAATGATCATCTTCTAAAAGTGGTTCGCCGAAAGTAACAGATAAGTCAGGATACATATAGGCATTGCGCGACGGAGTACCAACACGCATATTTGACGATAGTACCTCGTACGCACTTCCCTTTAAGTAGTCAAAAAGATGTCCCAATAAATTTACTATAATGATGTTGTGATGCAAGCTGGCACCGGCCAGAGGATAAACATATCCATCGTAAAACTCGTTTTTATAGTCAGCAGCGCGCTCAGCTTCCAGGTATTCTGCGGGAGTTATATTGTTGAGAGTAGAGGCTGGTGTTTTCAATTCGTTTTCCATAGTTTAAATTTACATTTTTTGCTACATGCTTTAAAGCTTTATTTTTCATGAAAAAGGCAGCAACATATTTTTACCACTATGCAATGTCAACGCTTTTCTGTTTTGCAATATGTATTTCGCATGCTTATGCCCAAAACGTTTCACAACGTCTTAAAACTGCCTTCAGCACTTTTGAAAACGATCCTCAACTAAAATTTGCAATCAGCTCTTTGTATGTTATTGATGCGGAAGCCGGGGCGCTTGTTTTTGAAAAAAATGGTTTTGTGGGACTGGCACCTGCTTCTACACAAAAAGTCATTACCAGCGTTTCTGCTTTTGAATTGCTGGGTAAGCCTTTCCGTTATCAAACCCGTTTTGCTATAAACCCGGCATGCAGTTCACTCGTAATCACCCCTTCTGGCGATCCAACTTTTGGAAGCGAACGATGGGAAAGTACAAGACCTTCTTCCATCAAACAAAAACTCATTGCCTTTTTACAACCTAACGTAAAAAATATCAACACCATCCTGGTCAACCATTCAGACTGGGAACAACAATCTATTCCCGACGGCTGGATATGGCAGGATGTGGCCAATTATTACGGGGCCGGAGCTGCGCCGTTTAACTGGCGCGAAAATCAATTTGACATACTACTTCAGTCGGGCAAACAAATTGGAAGTGCTGTGAACATTGTTGGAACTTCGCCCGGACTTTACGATTACCAGTTGCAATCGCAGGTAAAAAGCGCGGCAACCGGAAGCGGCGATAATGCTTATGTTTATTTCCCCGTAGACGGGAGCAAAAATGCAACTATTACAGGCACTATTCCTGTAAATGAAAACCAGTTTGTTATATCAGGTTCCCTGCCCGATGGCTTAAAGCAATTTGCGGGTGAACTGAACAATGCACTGCAGGAGCAACAACTGATCAGCCAGCCTTATATTCTTACAACGGGAAAGGCTACACTATGCGATACATTAGCCACTATCACCACTTATACCCTTTCTTCTCCCCCGCTCGATTCTGTAATCTATTGGTTTAACAAAAAAAGCATCAACCTGTATGGTGAAGCGCTGGTAAAAACCATATCGCACGAAAAATACGGCTATGGATCAACAGATAGTGGCATTTCCATTATTAAAACTTTCTGGAAGAACAAGGGATTAGATGTATTGGAACTGAATATGGTAGATGGATCGGGACTGTCTCCACTCAATAGGGTAACCACGCATGCGCAGGTGGAAGTATTGCGATATGCAAAGAAGCAGGATTGGTTTTCGTCTTTTTACCAGTCGCTGCCAGAGTATAATGGTATGAAAATGAAAAGTGGTACCATACGCAATGTAAAAGGATTTTGCGGTTACCACCAGTCTGCATCAGGAAAGGAATATGTGTTCTCTTTTCTGGTAAACAATTACAACGGATCGGCGTCGGCACTGGTGAGGAAAATGTATAGGGTATTGGATCAATTGAAGTGAAGGAAAAAATAACAAGAAGCAAGAATACAAATAGCAAGAACCAAGATACAAGATCCAAGAAGCAAAGAAACAATAACCGGAAATATAAAAAGCAATTGGTTCTTGATTTTTGCTTTTTGGTGCTTTACCCTTTTACTTACCCATCAAGCCATCGGCGCTAGCGCGGCCGGGACCTACTAACAAAATGGCAAGAAAACCAGCGAGATACAGACCTGCTTTTTCACCCGCACCAAAAATTTCTGCGTTGTGCGATTTAAAAAAGGCCACGCTCATTGCAATAATCAGTGGCAATACGGTAATGCGCGTAAACAAACCTATCAAAACGAATATTGAGCAAAAGAATTCGGCAAAAATTGTCATTGATAATGAAACAGTACTCCCAAGTCCAAGGAAATCCATGAAGTTGTTTTTCTTTGATGCGAAATGAACCAGCTTATCGTACCCATGTGGTAACATCATCAATCCCAGGCCTACCCGAAGAATGAACAACGCGGTGTTGAAGGCCCAATCGGTGTAGTTAGTTGATAGCAGTCTTTTCATATTTGAATATTGAGGTGCAAATGTAAGCGATACCAACCTTTTATCCACAAGTGTTTTGGAATGGTTATTGCAAAAATGCATAGCAGTACCTTAGCGCTTAAATTTTACTTTAAGAAAATTGTAACAAAAGACGATTGATCTTCGTGCAATCTGCCCACGGTGGCATCGTTGTACAATTAACCACTACAAATATTTATGCAAAGACGCTCTGTTTTAATAATAGGTTTAGCCTGCATTGCATCCGGTGCGTTCTCACAACAAACAAGAGTTTTTACCGACCCGCAGGCATCGTACAAACAAGCTAAAGAATTTTTTCAAAACGACCAGTTCAGCCTGGCTTACCCTGTATTTAAAGAGTTGGAGCGCTCAGTGCGTTCTACCGATAAAACCAATAATGCATTGGTGCACGACGACGTGCATTTTTATACCATCGCCTGCGGATTGCAGCAAAACGAAACATTTGCCGCACAGGAGGCAGCAAAATTTGTTGAAACGAATTCCAATCCTTCGTTGCGTGAACGATTGAGTTTTTATCTGGCGGAATATCATTTCAGGCAAAACAATATGAAGGAGGCGCTTACCTATTATGAACAAACAAGTGCATCGAGCCTCAGCAACCGGCAGATAGCAGACATGAAATTTCACCAGGGCTACGCCTATTTCACTTTACAACAGTTCGACAAGGCCAAGCCGCTGCTGGAAACCATTGCCAAAACACCGGATGACCCCAATTACAAGGATGCCAATTATTATTATGGCATTATTGCTTACGCCGCACGCAATTACCGTGAAGCACAAACTGCATTTCAAAAAGTGGAGAACGATCCCAGCTACAAAAGTGTTGTTCCTTTTTATGTAGCCAATATATATTATGTGCAGGGCGAAAAAGAAAAGGCATTGGACTATGGTGAGGCGGCGCTGAAAAAAACAAGTGGCTATTACGATGTGCCAATGAAGGAACTGGTGGGGCATGCTTTGTTTGAGAAAAGGGACTACGCAAAGGCGTTGCCTTACCTGGAAGAATATGTAAATAAAACGCCCAAAGTAAGCCGGGAAACCTTGTATGAGCTGAGCTATTGTTATTACCAGGCCAACAAGCTCGACAAAGCTGTGGAAGGCCTAAAGCAATTGAGTGGCGGGCAGGATTCGCTGAGCCAGAATGCCATGTACATCCTGGGCGATGCCTACTTAAAGCTGGGTCAAAAAGCCAACGCCAGAAATGCATTTTCATTTTGCGCAGCCAACAATACCAATCAGAATCAGAAAGAAGTATCGTCTTTCAACTATGCAAAACTTTCTTACGAACTGGGTTTCCAGGATATAGCCTTAACAGAATTCAAAAAGTTTCTCCAGGAGTATCCCAATTCAACTTACCAGAAGGAAGCGGCAGAAATATCGGCAGCATTACTGGCTAACACTAACAACTACCGCGAAGCATTGGCTACCATAGAAAAACTGCAATCGCCATCGGAGAGTGTAAAGAAAATGCTGCCGAAGGTTTTATATGGGCGCGCAATGGAACTGATCAACGACCAGGACCTGAACGGTGCAAAAGCGTTATTGGACAAGGCACTGAAAGATCCAAACAATGCATCGGTTTTGCCGGTGGTTAATTTTTGGGAGGGCGAAATTGCTTACAGGCAAAACCGGCTCGACGATGCCATCCGGTTTTACAACAGCTATTTAAGCAACCCCGGATTTTCCAGTGGTGAGGTGAGTGCTGCCAATGCAAAATATAATTTAGGTTATTGCTACTACAGGAAGGGAAACTACCAGCAGGCGCTTCCTTTTTTTGAACAGGTGGTAAAAACCCCGATGCTGAACGCTAAACCGGTAGACCAGGATGCCTACCTGAGAGCAGCGGATTGTTACTTTATGAACAAAGATTTTTCGAAAGCGAAATCGATGTACGGTACTGTGATCAGTTATTCGTGGCCGGCTGCCGATTATGCTACCTACCAAACAGCGATGATAACGGGTGTAAACAGTGGCAACGATAAAATTAATTTAATGAAGGGATTTGATAAGAAGTTCCCCAACTCTTCATTAATACCCGATGCCAACCTGGAAATTGCCAAAACCTATTTGGCCGACGAACGTTACAGGGAAGCCATCCCGTATTTGAACAATGTAGTGAGCTCTCCCACTGCCGGCAATTTAAAACCGGAAGCGCAGTTGAAGCTTGGGTTAAGCTATTACAATCTCGACAACAATGCAGAAGCGTTGAACCAATTTAAAAAACTGGTTTCGCAATACCCTAATTCAGTAGAAGCCAATGAAGCAGTAGACAATGTAAAGGCTATTTACAGCGCTGAAGGCAGAACCGGTGAATATGTTGACTTTATGAAGAGCATCGGTCGCTCGGTTACGGTTAATGAAGAAGACAATCTCACCTACAACGCTGCTGAAAATAAGTATATAGATAAGGATTATAATGCAGCGCTTACCGGCTTCGAAAATTATCTCAATAAATTTCCTGACGGGGCTCACTCCATTGATGCCTGGTTTTTAAGAAGTGAAATTTACAACATTCGCAAAGACTGGAAAAATGCGGCAGGCGGCTATGCCGAGGTGGCTGAAAGAGGCGCCAGCAAATATGCGGAAAGGGCAGCGTCTCAGGCTGGAAGAATTTATTATTTTGAATTGCAGCAATACGATAAGGCTGAACTATACTTCTCTAAACTGAAAGAGTTAGCTGCGGGAGGAGAACCCAGGCTGGAAGCCATGAGGGGGTTGCTGCGCAGCCAATACCAGCAAAAGAAATGGGAAGAGGCCGTATCCAATGCACAGGAATTGCTGAAGGAAAAGAATACAAGTGTGGATGATAAGGTACTGGCTTATATGGCTACCGCACGGGCATTTCAGAATCAAAAAAAATATACCGAAGCCATCCAGAATTTCCGCAGTGTGGTGGGCATTAACAAAGCCTCTTTTGCGGCGGAAGCCAGGTATGAAATAGCCAGTTGCTATTTTTCGCTCAACGATCTTAAAAATGCAGACAAAGCGGCATTTGAAACAGTGAACAAATCGGGATCGTACGACTACTGGATCACAAAAGCATATATATTGCTGGGAGATATCTTTCTGAAAGAAAAAGATTATTTCAATGCAAAAGCTACGCTGCAAAGTGTGGTGGATAATAGTAAAATAACTGAGCTTAAAAATGAAGCTGAAGCAAAACTGAAAACAGTGATCAGCGAAGAAAAGAACGACAGTAAAATAGGCGGCTAGTTACGCTTGTTACTATTCATCATTTTTAATCTCATTAAAGTTATCATAATGCAATACAAATCATATCATCGCACATTCTTTTTGGCGGCAATAACAGCACTCAGCGCTGTGAATGCATGGGCACAGGAGCCTGGGAAAAAGCAAACCATCAACATCACTTCTTCGTTTAAGCCTGAGCTAAAGGAAGCGGCAAAAATTAATTTCGATGCAGCACCTCCGGTACCCGATTCAACAAAGCCCAGGTTTACTTACAACATTCCTGTAACAAGCTTGTCAAGGGTATACCAGCCGTTATCCATCAGTCCGCTGGCATTGAATATCGATTCTACCCAAAAATGGTCGTCCGCCAATTTCGTAAAACTGGGTTACGGTAACTATCAAACGCCGTTTGCACAAGCCGGTCTTACATTTACCAATGGCACGAATTCAACTTTAAATATACTGGGGCATTTCATTAGCTCAAAAGGCTCTGCCATTCAGCACCAAACCTATGGCGATGCCGGTGCGAGCGCCTACGGAAGCGTGACTACCGCAGGCAAGCAGGAGCTGTACGGAAAACTCTCCTTTGATCATGACTTGTATTATTTGTATGGCTACGATCATAACCTGTACAATTATTCAAAAAGTGATTTGCGCCAGCGTTACCTGAGCTTCGATGCGAATGTTGGCTTCCGCAATACGGAGCCTACCGAGTTTGGGTTGAAATACAACCCTGAAGTAAAATTCAATTTCTTTAACGACAACCACAATGCAAAAGAGTTTACCGCTGTAGCCAACGTTCCTTTAGAAAAATCGATTGGCGATGCCTTTAATGTAAAGCTGGGAGTAAATGCAGACTACACACAACTTTCGAGGAGCGGACTATCGGCTATCAACAATACCATTGTAACCATACCGCTGGCTTTGCAGTATAAAAACGAAATGGTAAACATACACGGTGGCGCCATTCCCTCGTGGGACAATAATGAGTTTAAACTGCTGCCCGACCTGATGGCTGACTTTAAGCTGGGCGGCGATGGACTGATCGTTCAACTGGGCTGGCTGATGCACTACGACAAAGGCACTTATAAAAGGTTTTCTTCTATTAACCCTTATATAAGTCAGCCTAATGATTTGTTTAATACCCGTGTTAACGAAACGTATGGTGGACTTAAGGGCACCTTCCTGGAGCATTTCTTTTACAACGTAAAAGTGGGATTGGTGCAATTCTACAATATGCCGTTGTTTGTAAACGACACCACTTTTTTCAGCGATGGCAAAAACTTTTCAATACTAAGAGAGGAAAAGCTCAATGCATTCCAAATGCATGGAGAGGCGGGCGTGGTGCAGGCAGAAGATTTTTCGCTGACGGCAAAATTTGACTGGCTACTGTTTAACAAGCAAAAAACCTACGATGAGCCATGGGGTATAATACCGCGTGAGCTTACAATGGCTTTGCGCTGGAAAATATTGAAGGACCTGTGGTTTAAAAGCGACCTGTTCTTTTTTGAAGGTGCCAAATACAGGGAAAGTACGGGGAATACCGATCGTGCTACCAGCCCGGTTGACCTGAATGCAGGGCTGGAATTCAGGCTGACAAAAAGGTTTAATTTGTGGGTGCAGGCTAATAACATTTTCAACAATAAATACCAGCGTTGGAACCAATATCAGGTTTATGGCTTTAATATACTGGGCGGCGTTGTGTTCAACTTTTCAAAATAAAGAAAATTAAAAGTGGTGCGTGAGACACGCACCATGGCAGTGGACCAAGGTTTCCAACCTTTCGGAGGTTGGAAGCCTTCACTCTTCGCTACCGGTCGGTGTCTTCACCCAACGGAAAACTGCAAAGAAGGGTCATTTGAATGCACTGCCTGATATCTTGCTTTCCTGGTTATGGAAAAACAATTACCTTTAGCGCCTACGCACACAAGGATATGTTCAGCATCTTATACCAGTATCTCATTCAGCAAAAGTCGTTAGGACTGCCGGGGCTTGGCACTTTACAGTTGCAGCACATTCCTGCTATCAACAATTTTTCTGATCATGTAATTGAGCCGCCAACACAAAAAATTACATTCGACGACATGTACGATGCGCCTAATAAAAACCTTTTTCAATACATCAGTACTTACCTGGGCATTGAAGAATGGGAGGCCATTAAAAAGGTAAATGACTTTTCGTTTGAATTGAAAAATCAATTGAAGCAGGGCAATGAAATAGTGTGGGACAAAATAGGCGTGCTGAAGTCGGACCTGAGTGGCACAATAACACTGGAAGCCAAAACGATTGCATACGATTTCATGCGCCCGGTAGCTGCGCGGCGTATTATAAGATCCAATGCCAGTCATACCATTTTAAGGGGTGACCGGGAAGTGAGTGAAAGTTTTTTCCAGGAAGACCCGGAAGCTGCCCTGGCTTCAGAAGGGTTGTCTTTTCAAAGAAGGGGGAAAAAATGGCTTATGTGGACTTTAATCCTTGCTTTGCTGACACTAACGGTACTGTTCATACATATTTATAAAAACGGGCTCAGCTTTAACAGCCTGTTTAATATGCAGCAAACTCCCGCAAAAGAGGCCGCTCCTACTTATATACAGGCTCAGTAATGAATGGGGTTAATACTGGTACCCTGTGGTTAACAGCAAATAAATAACTGCAAGCAATGAAATAGCGCCTATGGCCAACACAACCAGCTCAAGCTTATTGTTGGCAACAGCCTGGCTATAGCCAGCAACGGGTTCATTAAAATAAATATTTGCGGGGGCGATGTTTGCTTCTGGCTGTAAAGATGCATTACTAACCGTGTCGGACCAACGCTCCTGCTGCATATTTATATCAGGTAATTGCTCTGTGTGGGAATATTCGATTGCTTCCTGCAGCGAGGCTGTTTCTTCCTTTTCTCTCTCCCTTACCTGCACGTTTAAAATATTAGGCTGAGATACAGACTTAACAGTCTTGATCTCGATATGATCAATTTTGGGTTTAAGCGCTACTATATGATTGATGTGACGAATGGGCGCTTCTTCCACCATTGTTTTTTTACCTTCTTTTTTAGCACTTGGCAATACTCTTGCCAGGTCGTCTAAATCAATCGCCATATGCGTTTTATCGATGTTAAAGGGTTCACTTTGTATTTCGTCGAGGGCGGGGGCAAACGCTGCCAGTTCGCTTATCTCTGAAGGATATTTCCAGGAAAAGCTTTTGTTTTCAACCCATACAAGATCATATGCCCGTAACCCCATAGCTCGCAACTCATCGAGTGTATAAGGACCTGACTGAGCATTGTTCCGTAATAACAAATATTCTTTCATGAACAGTAATTGATTAATATTCTAAAATGAATATTTCAGAGGAACGGATACTAAAAACTGCTGTTCAAAGGATGGAGTTAGGTAGAACGGTATTGAGTTGTGACCGGTTGGACAGAGGGGTTGGATTTGAGACAAAGATAAAGTTTACCAGTGTGGTAAGCTTTATCTAAGATACTATATTAAATAGGATTTTTTGCGACTACGTTGGATTTTGCAATTTTTTTACAACCTGATATTCGTTAAAGCCACCACAATTAGGGTGAGCAATCCCGTTATACCCGGTGCTATGTGCTTTCTTCTGGTACCCTGGTTAGGCTTTCTTACAGGGTTGCGTTTGTGCCTCGATGACATTTTTATGGTAGTGGTAAACTGCGATTCATCTGCCGCAAGTTCTGGTGTATCAATTATTTGCGTTGTACCCAACACCAAATAATCAAACACATGCGCTGGTTTACTTACCGTTTCTTCAGCCATTGTTTCTTCTGCATTCTGCTGGTATCTATCGGCGTTATTATCAATTGCATGCTCTATTCCTTCCAGGTATTCAAACCCTGCAGGCAAACCTGGAAGCGATGAAGCTGAATTTTTGTACAGCCCTTCGCCTATACATGACTGAAAGTAAATCATTTGCTCTTCTTTCAGGTTATTTACCCTGGTAGCCTCCGTCATTTCGGCCTTTGGGGCAAAACGTCGAAGCTCTTTTATTTCTGATGGATATTTCCAAACGAGGCTCTCTCCTACTATCCAAATCAAATCAAATTTCTTAAGCGTCATTTGCTGTAAACTCTCGGCGGTATAAGGTCCATACTGGTGATTATCCCTGAGGAGCAAGTAATTTTTCATAATGTATGAATTTAGGTCGGCTTTTGTAAGATATGGATCTGTATTTTGAAATCTGAATGTGAAGATACACAGCATTCCATTCCGCGAAAACCTTAATCGCCGAATGGACTTTATAATTCGATAAACGGAACGCTAATAAGTATTAAGGTTTAGCGGGAATGCGAAAAAACATAAACTGCAGCAGCCATCCAAGCAATACAACTGCTATTGCGCCTATGGCATTCAGCCATAAAAAACTGAGATCAATGACCTTATTTTCGTTGAGCAGGAATAATGCTATTACAAAAATTTCACCCAAAATGGCGGCCCAAAACACAGCGTTTCCTTTTACGGGGCGGCAATAAAATGCCAGCAGGAATACGCCTAATATCACGCCATAAAACAAAGAACCGAGTATGTTAACGGCTTCTATTAAACTATTGCCAATATTGTAGGCAAACTGGGCCACTATAATACAAAAGACGCCCCACGCCAACGTATAATATCTTGATACTTTAAAATCGTTTTCCTCCGTCATATTCTTGTTCACAAATTTTTTGTGGATGTCTACTATGGTACTGGAAGCCAACGAATTTAAGGCGGCTGCAATACTGCCCCAACTCGAAATAAAAATAACGGCGATCAATAATCCTATCAGCCCTTTGGGCAGGTAATCGAGCACAAAACGCAGAAAAATATAATTGGCATCGTTAGAATCTCCTCTTACTTCAGGTTTTTCCACAAGGCTGGCAAATTCTGCACGCAAGCTGTCTCTTTGTTTGTTGATATACATCAACTGCATTTTGCTGCCTTCTGTAAATTCCACATCACCTTCTGCCGCAAATGATCTTACAATCTCTTTTTTACGAAGATCGAGCCGGCTGTAATGTTCCTGTATGTTTTTAAGAGAGTCGGCGTATTTGGATTCGCTTACCCTGTTTACCTGCGTTTGGTTAAAGAACAAAGGCGCGTCGTGAAATTGATAAAAGGCAAATACAAGCACGCCCAATAACAAAATGAGGAATTGCATAGGCACTTTTACCAAACCATTCATCAGCAAACCCAATCTGCTTTCTTTAATTGACTTTGCAGTAAGGTATCGCCCGACCTGGCTTTGATCGGTTCCGAAATAAGAAAGCGCCAGGAAAAAGCCACCAATAATGCCGCTCCATAAATTATACCGGTCGCGCCAATTAAATCCATCATCACCCACGCCCGTTGTAATTACATTCGCTTTTCCCATAGCACCTCCTACTCTCAATGCATCAAAAAGTCCAATGTCTTCGGGCAGGTATTTTACCACCAGGTAGCCGGCAATAAACATACTTGCGAAAATGATGATGAGTTGCAGTTGCTGGGTGTAGGCTACAGCTTTAGCACCGCCGGTTACGGTGTATATAATAAGCAAGCCGCCCATGAAAATATTTGTCCAGTAAATATTCCATTCGAGCAACGAAGACAAAATAATGGATGGCGCATAAATACTAATGCCGGTTGACAAACCACGTTGCAATAAAAACAAGAAGGAAGTAAGGGTTCGTGTTTTTACATCGAAGCGCCTTTCTAAAAATTCGTATGCTGTATATAAATTGTATTTGTGAAAAATGGGCACGAAAGTGATGCACAGTACAATCATTGCCAGGGGCAATCCAAAATAATACTGAACAAAGCGCATACCATCGGTGTATGCCTGCCCGGGAGCCGATAAAAAGGTGATGGCACTGGCCTGTGTACCCATTATGCTGAATAGCACAATGTACCAGGGCATTTCTCGGTTGCTCAAAAAATATCCGTCAAGGTTTTTAGTGGTCCGGCTTTTGAATATTCCGTAAACAATAATGGCCGCAAGCGTTAGTATAAGTACAATCCAATCGGAGTAACTCATGAAAAATATTTCGTGAAATAAATGAAGAGCAATATTTGCACAATCAACACTACAACAAGTGTAATATACCAACCACTCCAGGTTTTAAATACAGGCGGCTTTTCGTTTGCATCCATATTGGTTGAATAAATTGAATGAGTTAAATAGGTTTAGTAAGTTAAGTGCGTGAATTGGTTAAATGAGTTGAGAAGGTTAGTAGCCAAAATACAACTTAATAAACCAATCACTTAAACGACCTGCGCAGCAGCAATGCAACAATAATTCCCAGTAATATGCCTAAGCCAATTTTCTTAAATATCAACGTAACCAGTATCCCTATTCCAACACCAATAATTACCCCTGCTGCGGGGCCTTTATTAATATCATTTTTGTTTTGCTGTGCCATTTGCTTTTTTGTAATTAGGATTGGCAACCAAATTAGCAAATAATCTGTAAGCGCCACCCACCCCTGCAGGCAATTGCCTAAAGAAAACCAGGCCGGTATAAATAAACCTTCCTTTTCCGTAATCGCACACAATTAAGCTGCCCGTTGCCGGTGCTTCTCCGGCATCGTTCATGGCAAAAATGCTCCGGTATGGTGCGCCTGGTTGTTCTGCAAAATAAATACCGCGCTCCTGTATCCAGTTCTCAAAATCCTTGGCGGTTATTTTATTGGGCCAATTCAATACCGGGTCGTCTTTGCGGAGGAAAGTTACCGGCGCATTTTCATCGGTTACCCTTGTACGGTCAATGTCAAATGGATAAGGCCCCATTTTGGCTTTTACCGGTCCAATATAGTTGCTGGTGTTGTATTGCACCACCAGGTTGCCCCCCTCTTTCACATATTTCATCAGCACATCGTGCACATTGTTTAACCAATCGTGAATATTGTAGGCTCTCACTCCTGCTACTATTGCATCGTATTGCTTTAAATTTTCTGTGAGTATTTCCGCTTCTGTAAGAAAGCTCACATCATAACCCATATCCTTTAATGCATCGGGAACCCTGTCGCCAGCCCCGGCAATGTATCCTATCTTTTTGCCAACGGTTAGTATCTCGTTGTCGATTACTTTTATTTTATTAAGATACAGGTAGGATATGGAGGGGATATGCGGGTATTCAATTCTCCTGATGGTATAGCTTTGATAGCGCTCCTTGTATTTTGCCGTAAGGTTGGCAAAAAACGTGAGCTGTTTTTCCTTTGTATTTTTTAATATCTGCTGCGTATTGAGAGTATAATTGGTAACGCCTGTTTTATCTAACGAAAGGCTGGTATCTGTCCACACCGGTTGCTTAACCAGCTCTTTTCCTTTATACTCATATTGGTAATATTCAGCCTGTGCCTTGCTTAGTTTACTCAATGCCGTTACGCCTAACTTTATAAGAGCCGGTGATTGTTTATTGAGATTGGTAAAAATAAACCTGGGCGATTCGTTGAGCGATAAAGCAGGCACCACTGTTAAGGGCTGGTATATTTCTCCGTTTACCGGATCGGTATGCTTGTAGCGAACAGGTTTGGAAAAAACGAAATACCGATCGTTTATTCCTACCGATAATTTGATATAATAAGGATGTTCGCCTTCCGGAAGCCCAATCATCTGCTGATCATCTACCACAAAATGACCGCCGTTCAATCCTTTTTCAAGCCAGTAAGGTTGCGTGTAATGTGCATTTACCGATACAAAAATGTTTTTTGAAAAACTGATGGATGCATTCGGAGGTAAGGGCGAAGGAATTTCCTGCTTGAAAAGATTGATCGCCGCGCCTTCAATTTTTAAATTGCCCCTGTTTACGATGTTTACATTTATCCTGAGCGAATCGCCGGCTGCAACAAAAGGCACATTGCTAGTAGCTTCGTAAAAAAGCCCCGAACACATTTCAACCAAACGATACACCTGCGCGGCTTTTTGCCCCTTCCAGTAATCGTTCATTGCGCTTGCAATAATTTTTGAGTATAACCGCACCAGTGCCGGAACCGATTTTTCAGGATGCTCGTAGGAAAACCCGTTGATCACACTGTCTGTTGCCCGGTCTATGCCCGCTACGTCTAACCCCGGGGCCTTTGCGCGGCTTACAGATGTTTCTACCCCATCCATCAAATCACGTTCAGGTGCAGTGCCCGCTGTAGTTACAAAATATTCGTATGCTTCGCCCCGTTGCGCGGGAACGCCGAAGCCCTGGCTTTTGTGCTGGCTCCTGCTTTCTGCAGCTATTTCGCCATAGCTTTTTCCCAGCAAGGCGTTGTATCCGCCCACATCTACTTTAAACTGGTCTTCGCTTTGCGTGTTGGCAGAACCGAAATTGTAGGTGTTCCACAATATGCGTTCTGCCTTCCAGGGGCTTACACCGTATTTGAACTGCTCAGGAAATTTGGTTGAATCTGCCGCGGCAAAAAAAGCCTCGTGTGCCAGCACTGCCGATGCTGAATGATGTCCATGCCCTGCCCGGTTGTCTTCAGGAAAACGGGTAATGATCACATCGGGTCTGAACTTGCGGATCACCCACACCACATCGCTTAAAAGAAGTTCCTTGTTCCATTTTTCGAGCGCTTCTTCCGTATGCTTGCAAAATCCAAAATCGTATGCTCTTGAAAAAAATTGTTCGGCGCCATCTATTCTGCGGGCAGCCAGGAGTTCCTGCGTTCTGATAAGCCCCAGTTCTGTTCCCTGTTCGTCGCCTATGAGGTTTTGTCCGCCATCGCCGCGGGTTAAACTTAAATAACCGGTGCGGTACAATTTTTCGTTTGCCAGGTAGGCCAGCAACCGGGTATTCTCATCATCGGGATGCGCCGCTATATACAACACGCTTCCGTATACTTTCAACTTCTTAAGCTGCAATAAAATTTCGGCACTGCTGTATGTTGGTGCAGATTGCGACCGGGCAGAAAATGAAAAAATGGTAAGAAGGTAAAGTGTAAATACTTTTTTCATTGTTGATAGGGGGTTGTTGTTCATACCCTGCTTATAACCGCATAAAAAAAATACTCCGTTACATATACTCCAGGAAACAAGCGGTATTAAACGACAACAGCTACACTCTTTTTACAACCTTCGCCTGAAAATAGTATTAATACAAGGCTACAGGCCTGCTTAACAACAATATAACTTTATTTTAACGGCTATTGGGCGTCGTTGACACTAACGGCAAGTGGAACATGCGCTGTTACCGCATTGCGCGATGAGTCAACGGCGTTTCAGTGCTAATCTGTAAGTTTATAAATTTCCTGTATGTCGTGCAGTATTTTATCAAAGTCGAGCTTCAGATCTTTCAGCATCCCCGTTTTAAGATCAAACACCCACCCGTGCACGACAGGATATCCATTGCGGTTATATTCCTGCTGCACGCTGGCAAGTTTAATTACATTCACACACTGCTCCTGCACGTTCAGTTCTACAAGGCGGTTGTATCGTTCCGATTCATCGGCAATAGCGTTCAGTTCCTCTTTATGCAGCCGGTATACATCGCGGATATTCCTGAGCCAGGGATTTAAAATGCCCAGGTCTTTGGGTTGCATGGCAGCCTTTACACCACCGCAATTATAATGGCCGCAAACAATAATGTGCTTTACTCCCAACTGGCGCACGGCATAATTGATAACAGACATTACATTGAGATCGATAGAGCATACCAGGTTGGCTATGTTGCGGTGAACGAATACCTCACCAGGTTCAAGCCCCATAATTTCATTGGCCGGCACGCGGCTGTCGCTGCAACCAATGTATAAATAGTCTGGATGCTGATCTTTTGCAAGCTTTTCAAAAAACGATTTGTCCGTTTTTGTTTTAGAAGCAACCCAGGTTTTGTTGTTTTCAAAAATCTGTTCGTATGTAGCCATCTGAAGCCTGTTTTAGTGTAAACAATGTGTTTATAGGGAGGGCTTAGAGGATTAGATTGTATTTTGAAAGATTACTGCAAATTATGGAACACTTTCTGCACGTCGTCATCCTGCTCCAGCCTGTCTACCAGTTTCAGTACTTCCTGTGCCTGCTCTTCGGGCAGTTCAACGGTGGTGGAAGGAATCCATTCTACTTCTGAACTGATGGGGGTGATATGTTTTTCTTCCAATGCTTTTTGCATGTTTCCGAAATCGGTAAAGCCACATCTTATCACCAATACCTCTTCCCCATTTTCACCGGTACCTTCGCCCAGTTCTTCCAGCCCAAAATCTATCAGTTCCAGTTCCAGGTCATCGGCGCTCAGTCCTTCAGGCTTCAGTTTAAACACGCCCATTTTTTTAAATTGAAAAGCAACGCTACCGCTATTGCCGAGTGAGCCGCCTCCTTTATTAAAATGGCTTTTTACGTTGGCAACGGTTCTTACATGATTATCGGTAGCAGTTTCAACCAATACCGCCACGCCATGTGGAGCGTACCCTTCGTATAATATCTCGTCGAAATTATCCATTTCCTTACCCTGCGCCCGTTTAATGGCAGCTTCTACCCTGTCCTTTGGCATGTTCACGCTCTTGGCGTTTTGAACACAGCGCCTTAATGCGGGGTTGGTATTGGGGTCGGGACCTCCGGCTTTAACGGCAATGGCTATTTCTTTACCAATACGGCTGAACTGCTTCGCCATTCTGTCCCAGCGCGCAAACATGGTTGACTTACGTACTTCGAATATTCTTCCCATATGTGTTTATGATTCTGTAATGCCGGGAAAAGGTATAAGGTGGAGGGTGTAGGGTGAAAGGTATAAGCCTAATACCTATATTCTTTTATTCAACCCACTTAACTTATTCTACCCAATTACCAATCCCAAACGGTGCTTGCAAATGTAAGGCAATGGAATGAAATTGCTAACTTTCGGAAAGCCTGTTATGATCACCCAATTAAACCAGTTAAACATCAAAAAGAAATATTCCTACGCAGATTACTACTCGTGGCAGTTCAATGAAAGAGTGGAGCTCATTAAAGGCAAGATACACAGGATGGGACCGGCGCCATCACCTAATCATCAACGTATTTCATTTGAATTGGCTGGTATATTAAGAAATTTTTTACTTGGAAAAGAATGCGAAGCGTTCACCGCACCTTTCGACGTACGGCTGCCCGACTCAAAAAAATCGACCAGCGACAAGACCATTTTTACGGTGGTACAGCCTGATATATGTGTAATATGCGACCCAGGAAAAATTGATGAGAAGGGTTGCCTGGGTGCGCCCGACTGGATCATAGAAATATTAAGCAATGCTAACACGAGGCACGAACTGCAAACCAAGTTTGCTTTGTACGAAGAAAACAAAGTGAGGGAATACTGGATCGTTTCACCCTTTACAAAATCAGTACAGGTATTTGATTATAACGATAAGAAAGGCAAATATGAGTTCAGGAAAAACTATGTGGAAGACGATAAGGTTCCGGTAGGTATTTTCAAAAACTTTAAAATCAATCTTGAAGAGGTATTTGCAAGGTAATCGTTGCAATTTTATCCAAACAAATCACTGCTCAGGTATCTGTCTCCACGGTCGCAGGCAATAAATACAACAACGCCTGATGTCAGTTCCCGTGCCACCCTTAATGCAGCCACGGCAGCGCCACCACTGCTCATGCCGGCAAATATACCTTCTACCTTTGCCAGTTTTCTTGTCATATCTACCGCCTCAGCCTGCGATATGTCGATCACACGATCTACTCTTTTGGTATCAAATATTTTGGGTACGTATTCTGCCGGCCACCGGCGTATGCCCGGTATAGAAGATTCTTCTGTTGGCTGACAGCCTACAATTTGTATGTTGGCATTTTGTTCTTTTAAAAACATCGAACATCCCATAATGGTACCTGTGGTACCCATAGAACTTACAAAGTGGGTAAGCCCACCGTTGGTATCTCTCCAAATTTCAGGCGCGGTTGTTTTATAGTGCGCCATGTAATTATCCGGGTTGGCAAACTGGTTCAGCAGGTAATATTTACCGGTAGCGGCCTTTTCTTCGGCGTAATCGCGGCAAACCTCAATACTTTCCAGCAAGGTAACTTTAGCGCCGTAAGCCTCCATTGTAAGCACCCGTTCTCGGGTAGAGCTGGCAGGCATTACCAGTTCCACTTTAATATTAAACAGGTTGGCAGCCAGCGCCATGGCTATGCCGGTGTTGCCACTGGTAGCTTCTATCAACGTAGTACCCTCATTAATATCCCCCCTTTCCAATGCGCTCTGTATCATGTTAAAAGCCGGACGATCTTTTACACTCCCGCCAGGATTGTTGCCTTCCAGCTTGGCATATATTTTAACCGATGGATTATTATTTAACCGTTGTAATTCAACCAATGGAGTATTGCCAATTAAATCAGCTACGCCTGCCATAATCAAAAATTTTTTATTTTCCTTTCTTCAATTATTATTTCGGAGTTGTGATATACCAGCGAACCAGAGGGCACGCTATGCGTTAACCATACGTTTCCCCCAATAATACTATTGTGTCCTATCACCGTTTCGCCGCCCAATACGGTTGCGTTCGAGTACAGTATCACGTTGTCTTCAATGGTTGGATGTCTTTTTACAGACGCCATGCTTTTATCAACGCTCAGGGCTCCTAATGTTACGCCCTGGTATATCTTCACATAATTTCCAATAATGGCGGTTTCTCCAATCACAATGCCCGTTCCGTGATCTACATAACAATATTCGCCAATCTCTGCGGCGGGATGAATGTCGATGCCTGTTCTGGAATGGGCATACTCCGTGAGTATACGCGGTAGCAGTGGCACATCCAGTTCATACAACAGGTGTGCAATCCTGTAAAAACACAAAGCATAAAAGCCGGGATAGGCCCTGATGACCTCAAATTCACTTTTAGCAGCAGGATCGCCGTTTAAAATGGCATCCACATCTGTATTCAATACCCTGTAGAGTTCGGGCACGCCTTTAAAAAATGCGCGCGAAACCCCTTCGTTGTCACAATCGCAACAAGCTTTTGTGGCATTCATCATTTTGGTAAGCTCCTGCTCAAGCTTTAAAAAGGCAGCATCTATCTCCTCTGTCGACCGGTAGTTGCACTGCGATAGTTCGGGATACAACAAACAAATAAGGCTTGATGCCCAGTTGGCAATGACTGTATTAGGTGGAACATCTTCTAAAATCTGCTGTTTATCAAAAATCTGCTGAGTCAGGTCTTTGGTCATGTAAAGGCTTTTCGTTCGTGCCGGCATTAGCGGGCAATGGGCAAAATTACTTGAAAAGATCAATTCAAAGCGAATTAGGCAAGGTTATAACAATATTGGTGAATGTGTGGGTGCTGAAAAGCCAAGATTTTGTTAGAAATGCTGGCGCAAAATGTTTGCTTTCATGCACTGCGTTGAAACCCAATGTCGTTTAGTTAAGCCGATCAAGCTGGAAATTTTAAATAGTTATATGAATGCGCCGCAGATTCGCAGATAAAGGATCATCTGCAAATCTGCGGCAAAAATTAATTTCACTACCTAAATGGAATTGGGTTGAAATCCAATGCTACAATATTACACCCTGCCCGCCGTACCAGATCGGGCAGGTCCGATGGCTCCTCTGCCGCGTCACAAAAAGCAAGAACCTGAGATTCGATAGCATACTGTAAAGATGGATTTTTAATCCATCCGGTAGAAGGGAAAACAATATCTTTAATGGAAAACAGGCAGCGTACCAACTTCGTTATGAAGAGCAACCTTTCCGAACAAACAGAATCCGACTTCGTTAAGCTCGGCATTTACCAGATAGCCGGGGGCGCTATAGGAGTATTGTATATTCTTTGGGCGCTGATACGGTCGTTTATAATTTCCGGTCCTGCCGCAGTTATTTATATTCTTTTTGTTGCTCTTTACGGATTCTCTATACTGTGCGGTGTCAAATGTATTTTTTTTAAAAAAGATGCTCTGCAATATTCGTTAATCAACCAGCTAATGCAGGTAGTACATTTTAGTGTGGCCGGTTTTGGTTTTACTTACATGGCAGGTTTTCATGTATCGGTTACAATAGATTTAACCTCCGACATTATGTTTGGGCTGAATGCCTCTATATCGAATATAGAACTAACTATAAATGGTGACAATGAGCAGACTTTATTAGGAATAAACATTGTGGCTATCTGGCTGGTGTACTGGATTGACAAATTGATGAGGAAAGCTAAAGACGAAAATGAAATCCTCGTTGTTCGACAGATAGGCAATGATGTTGAGCCTTAGCCAGTCGCTGTGTCAATTATTGCATTGGATTGAAATCTAATGATACAATATTACACCGAGCCGATGGCTCTTGCTGTTTGCCAGCACCCAAACCAATGTCGTTTAGTTAATACGTTTTTTTTAAGACCAACAAGAGCCATCGGCTCGGTAGCATATTGTAAAGATGGATTTTAATCCATCCGCTGCCAACGCCCTCTACCCTCAAAAGGTGTTCTGTCACGCCCGTATAATTTGATGCTCAGTTCATAAAACAAAGCATCACCCAAAACAAAAGCCACTGCAAACACAGTGGCTTTTTAACGGTTAATAAACCGTTATTCGTTTCCAGGATACAATTATTTTATCACTCCGCAGCCGATCCTCGATCCTGCATTGCCGGTTGGTTGTGTAGTGTAATCATCAACACCGCCGTGTACGATCAATGCTTTGGAAAGAATATTTTTTTCTGGTGTTCCGCCCAAGGTCCATAAATCGGTTTCCAGCGAAAGCGTTCCTTTGCCATCTTTATCGAGCTTTACATTTCCAATATCGCCTGCGTGGAAATTAGCGCTGCCCCATTTGCCATGCTGCGAGTTGGTGGGGTTCCAGTGACCATGTGAAGCCTTACCATTATCACCGCAGTCGCCATGTTCATGAATATGAACTGCTACACTTTTACCTGCTTTGGCAGGCACTGTTATTTCCAGTTCCATTTTAACTTTACCATTGTCCTGTGCATCAAATTTTGCAGTACCAGTAACCGCAGTATCGGGATAGGTACCAGTTAATGCTGCTTCTGCATGTTTTACAAAAGGTACTGCAGCAGTGTCGGCGCCGTGGGTACCCGAATCATGCGCAGCCATATTGTGAGTAGTGTCGGTCATAGCGGTGGTGGTGTCGGTTTCTCCGCTTTCGCCGCCCTGGTTTCCGCAAGAAGAAAACAAAAAGAGTGCGGAGCCGGTGATAAGCAGGCTAAGCATTGATCTGGAAGAAGATAAGAATGTCATAATAGATGGATTTTGTTATGGATGGCAAAGTACAAAAACCTTACCTATCGGCAAACGATTGTAACACATAATGTTTTGAATAAACGAAATGTGGAATTTTATGTTCACATCGTGGAATGATAACAGAACTTGTGTTTAGTAGCAGTTAACGCCAAACAATAAACCCCAAACCTCCCCACAGTACGTTCGATTTTTCTATTCCCCCATTCTGCGTTATTTTCGCCGAAATCTTTTTTACATGAATCTCCATGAATACCAGGCTAAAGAACTGTTGAAAAAATTTAATGTTCCTGTGCAGGATGGAATACCGGTAGATACAGCAGAAAAAGCAGAGGAAGCATACAAACAACTGAAAGTACAATACGGAAATAATTTTGCAGTAGTAAAAGCCCAGATACACGCCGGGGGACGCGGTAAAGGAAAGATTCAGGGATCGGAACAAAGAGGCGTTGCAGTAGGTAAAAGCTCCGAGGAAATAAAAACCATTGCAGGAAACATTATTGGCAAAACACTGGTTACCATACAAACCGGCGCGGCTGGCAAACTGGTAAGCAAAGTGCTGGTAGCACAGGATGTGTATTATCCCGGACCTAATCCTGTAAAAGAATTTTATCTCTCCATATTGCTCGACCGCACCAAAGGGCAAAACGTGATCATGTACAGCACCGAAGGGGGTATGGACATTGAACAGGTAGCGCACGATACGCCTGATAAAATATTCAAAGAATGGGTTCACCCCGCCGGCGGTTTGCTTCCCTTCCAGGCGCGTAAAATTGCTTTCAACCTGGGACTGAGCGGCGAATCGTTTAAAAACTGCGTAAAGTTTGTAACCAATTTATACAAAGCATATGTGGAGCTGGATTGCGCTATGCTGGAAATAAACCCGTTGTTTAAAACAAGCGATGATAAAATTATAGCGGTGGATTGCAAGATGAACCTCGACGATAATGCTTTGTTGCGTCATACCGATCTTGAGGCATTGAGAGACATCAGCGAAGAAGATCCTACCGAAGTAGAAGCACACAAATATAACCTTAACTTTATTAAGCTGGATGGCGATGTAGGCTGTATGGTGAACGGCGCTGGTTTGGCCATGGCGAGCATGGACATGATCAAGCTGAGTGGTGGCGAACCCGCTAACTTTTTGGATGTTGGCGGCACCGCCAATGCACAAACCGTGGAAGCAGGCTTCCGGATCATTTTGAAAGATCCTAAAGTAAAAGCCATTCTCATCAACATCTTTGGCGGCATTGTTCGTTGCGATCGTGTAGCTCAGGGCGTAATTGATGCTTATAATTCTATTGGCGATATTAAGGTTCCTATCATCGTTCGTTTGCAAGGTACCAATGCAGAAGAAGCTAAAAAGCTGATAGAAGAAAGCGGGTTGAAAGTACAATCTGCTATTTTGTTGAGCGAGGCGGCAGCACTGGTGAATAAAGCGGTAAGTGCATAATTGGTTTTTCGTTTTTTGTTTCGAAATGAAATGATATTGAGGTGAAAAGAGTCCTTCTCTTTTCACCTTTCTTTTTATCTTTAGTTGAAGCCATTCGCTGCATGAAAATTATATCTTCCATCCTTCAGCTTTGTTTTATCAGTTTTGTGTTGATGTCCTGCAAAAAAGGAATTCAGCAACAAAACGATCAATTATACTCAAGGCATTTGCAACGCCAGGTAAAACTTACTATCATCAATACACCTGTGCCAGACGACAAAACAACAATCAACCTGCTGATACTGAACGACGGGCAACAGGCAGACAATATTCAACTGCCAGAGGTAATTGATAGCTTGTATAAAAAAGACCAGATAGAACCGCTGGTGGTGGTTGCCGTGCATGCGGGAAACAGGAAAGAAGAATTTGGCATTGCCGGCGAAAAAAGCAGTAATACTGCGGGTGAAAAAGCAGATCATTACGACAGTTTTTTTAATAATGAATTATATCCTTTTGCCAAGAAGAAGGCAGGCGTGCGAAAATTCAAATCGGTCACCATTGCAGGATTTGGCGTCAGCGCTTTATCTGCACTGGATATTGCATGGACGCATTCTGATAAAGTTAGCAGGGTGGGCTTATTCTCCACCGCCTTTAACCGGAAAGAAAGCAAAGAAGTGTCCGCAGAAGACAGCCTTTGCACAGGCATGATGCACGAAAAAATAAAATCATCGCGCAAGCGGCCAAACTTACAGTTTTGGATTTACGCTGGCAAAAGCGGTAAAACAGGTTTGCCGAACGATGATGCCGATAATATTTTTAACTGCTCCGGCGCTGTTGTGGAATTGTTGTCTGCCAAAAAATTCATCTCAGATGGTGATATTGTATACACGCGAGGATTGACAAACAATGCCGCAGCGTGGCAAGAACAGTTACCGGAGTTTTTGAAATGGGCTTTTGGAAAGTAAAATGGCTTCCCGAGTGCTCCATCAGACCGCCCTGCGGGCGGGCCGATGGAGCCCCGGTCGGCCCGCCCGCAGGGCGGTCTGACCGATGAACAAACGATCTCCGGTCGAGCCACAAAAAAAAGTGGAGCCGTTTGCACAGCTCCACTCCTATCAAAATTCTATCTGATTTTATAATTACAGATTCAGGCTCCAGCCATCGCGGTACTGACGCTTTACAAACTGGTTGGCGGGTTCAAAGTTGGTAATCTTCATATTCTTTGCATCCCACAACAGTTTTTTACGACCGGTGAATTTGGTTTTACCCCAACCGGTTACGCTTGGGTCGATGTACAACGCACTGCGTATAGCCAGGTTCCCCATCAAGATGCTCTCGGTAAATGGTCCTGCATATTCAAAAGGCGAACTGGTTACTCCTTTGCCATACCCTTCCAAACAAGCGTTTACCCATTGCAGGTAGTGACCGCCTTCGCCGCCGGGTACACGGGCGATGGTTTGCTTAACGGCTTTTGCACTTTCGTTTTTAGAAAGCGGTAACAACCTTGGATTGGCGCCATAACAATCAGCCAATAATTTTCCTTTGGTTCCTATAAACAATACACCGCCATCCCAGTTGCCAAACTCTTCTTCAGGTGCCAGTTCATCCGGACGTTTAGGCATCAAGCCACCATCGTACCAGGAAACTTTCAGCGTTCCTTTTTTGTCTTTGCGGGGATACTCAAGGTGAATAATAGATGATACAGGGCAGCTATCAGTATAATTTGCTTCCTGGTTCATGCCGTTCCATTGATTGGCTATGCTACATTCAGCAGACGATGGATAGTCGATGGGGAGTATGCGGTAGATAGGATCCATGATGTGGCAGGCCATATCGCCCAATGCGCCGGTGCCATAGTTCCACCAGCCTCTCCAGTTAAACGGAAGATAGGCAGGATTGTAATCTTCTTTGGGAGCAGTACCGAGCCAAAGATCCCAATCCAACTCGCTGGGTACAGCGTGAGTGCCGGTAGGTTTGGGAATGCCCTGTGGCCAAATAGGACGATTGGTCCATGCCTGGGCTTCGATAATGTCGCCAATCAAACCAGCCTGGTATAATTCTTTCATTCTTCTTACACCATCGCCAGAGCCGCCCTGGTTGCCCATTTGGGTTACTACCTTGTATTTTTTAGCAGCTTCCGCGAGTATGCGCGCTTCGTAAATATCGTGTGTAAGTGGTTTTTGCGTGTATACATGTTTGCCCAGTTGCATAGCCGCTAATGTGGCTACAGCATGTGTATGGTCGGGTGTGGAAATAGAACATGCATCAATGTTATTCTTTTCTTTGGCAAGCATTTCCCTGAAATCTTTGTAATAATTGGCTTTGGGAAAACGCTCTCTTGATTTTACTGCCTGACGGTCATCTACATCGCACAATGCAACTATATTAACTTTAGGGCTTTTCGCAAAGGATGAAAGATCGCTTTCGCCTTTACCACCGGCACCAATACCAGCAATATTTAATTTATCGCTCGGTGCTACATATCCTCTACCGAGTACGTGACGGGGTACAATAAAATAGCTCGCAGCGGCCAGGGAAGAATTACGCAGGAACCTCCGGCGCGAACCATTTGATTTTGACTTTGACTTTTGGCTCATCGTTTTTAAAATTTTGCATTAAGGTAAGAACATCTCGTGAAATTTGAGATGTGCAATTTGATATTTGAGATTTTATTGATCTCTCAGCTATCAGCAGTCAGGGCAGGAAGCAGTAGCAAGAAGGCAGACCCTCCCTCCTTACTCCTTACACCCTACTTCAGTATTTCCGCATCGGGGCTGGAAGAAAATGAGTAAGGGAAGCTGGACTCGTTTGTGCCACGCTTTTTGTTAGGCACTACGCCCATAATTATATTCATGTTACCGCCTTTCAGCATATCGAAATGGCTGATCCAGTTTTTTTCATGTGGCTTCCCGTTAAGCTGCACAGACTGAACATATTTAGCTTTATCGCTATTGGCCGGAGCATTCACAACGAACTGTTTGCCGTTTTCCAGCGTAATGGTGGCTTTCTTAAACAAGGGCGCACCCGTTACATATTGATCGGTGGCGGGGCAAACGGGGTAAAACCCAAGCGCCGAAAATACGTACCAGGCGGAGGTTTGCCCGTTGTCTTCATCGCCACAGTATCCATCAGCGGTAGGCTTGTACATCCTGTCCATCGTTTCGCGTATCCAATACTGTGATTTCCAGGGCTCGCCGGCGTAGTTATACAAATAAGTCATGTGCTGTATGGGTTGATTGCCGTGCGCATACTGCCCCATGTTAGCGATCTGCATTTCGCGGATTTCATGAATCACAAATCCATAATAACTATCGTCGAAAACGGGCGGCATTGTAAACACCGAATCCAGCATTTTTACAAACTGCTCTTTTCCTCCCATCAGGTCCGACAGTCCTTTAATATCATGAAACACACTCCACGAATAATGCCAGCTATTGCCTTCGGTAAAGGCATCGCCCCATTTAAGCGGGTTGAAAGGCGTTTGAAACTTTCCATCCTGGTTCTTACCGCGCATCAGCTTCGTTTCGTGATCAAACAGGTTGCGATAGTTCTGGGCACGTTTGGCATATAACAACTGCTCCTCACGCGGACGGCTAAGCGCTTTTGCCAGTTGATAGATGGCGAAATCGTCGTAAGCATATTCCAGCGTGCGGGCGGCATTCTCGTTTATCTTTACATCATAGGGCACATAACCCAGCCTGTTATAGTATTCTACTCCCTTCCTGCCTACTGCCGTTAACGGACCTTCGTTATTGGCACCGTGCAAAACCGCTTCGTACAACTTATTAATATCATAGTTGCGCAATCCTTTAATATAGGCATCGGATACGACAGAGGCAGAATTGTTACCCACCATCACATTCCTGAAACCAGGGCTCGACCATTCGGGTAAAAAACCACCCTCTTTATAGTCATTGATCAGCCCTTCCTGCATTTCTTTATTGATGGACGGATATACAAGGTTGAGGAAGGGATACAACGCACGGAAAGTATCCCAAAAGCCTGTTCCGGCAAACATATATCCGGGTGCTACTTTGCCGGTATAGGGACTATAGTGAACGATATTGCCGCCGGCATCTTTTTCATACAACTTGTTGGGGAAAAACACCATGCGGTAAAGCGCCGAATAAAAAGTGCGCACCTGGTCAATGGTACCACCTTCAACCAAAATGCGCCCCAGCGTTTTGTTCCATATATCGCGCCCTTTCTTTTTTACGATTTCAAAATCGTCGTTGCCAATTTCTTTCAGGTTCTGTTCAGCCTGCTCATAACTAATAAAAGAGGAAGCCACTTTTGCATTTACCTGGTCGCCTTTATGATAGGTTTTAAACGCCACCAATGCACCGGAGTGGTCATCCTGCATTTCTATCTGGGTAAAATTGAGCGTATCCTTATTAAAGGTTCCTACATTGCTGAAAGGCCTGTCGAAAACAATTACAAAATAATTTTTAAAGTTATCAGGCACGCCGCCGCTGTTGCGGGTGGAGTAGCCAATGATCTTGTTTTCGGCAGGAATAATTTTTACATACGATCCTTTATCGAATGCATCTACCACCACGAAAGCGCTGTCTGTTTTCGGAAAAGTAAACCTGAATCTTGCCGCTCTTTCTGTAGGCGTAATTTCTGTGGTAATGTCGTGATCTGCAAGGTAAACGCTGTAATAATAAGGTTGTACTGTTTCGGCTTTGTGGCTGAACCAACTGGCGCGATCATCTTCCTTATAACGCGGTTTGCCTGTAAGCGGCATAATGCTGAACTGACCGTAATCGTTCATCCACGGAGAGGGTTGATGCGTTTGCTTAAAGCCTCTTATTTTGTCGGCGCTGTATTGGTATTGCCAGCCGTCGCCCATTTTTCCGGTTTGGGGTGTCCAGATATTCATTCCCCACGGCAACCCGATAGAAGGATAGGTATTACCGTTAGAAAGGCTGTGTTTTGAATCGGTACCCATCAATGGGTTCACCCAATCTACAGGGTCGGTTACTTTGGTTACCATTTGTGCTTTCATTAAAACGGGCAGGCAAAACAGCAACCAAACTCTTTTGATCATAAACTCAGTTTGAAATTTGAATTGCGAATATATTGGCAACAACTGTTAATGAAAATCAAACGTACGCAGGATTGAGCAAATGTTGGTGAAAATTCCGGGGAAATTATTTGGGGGCGAAGTGTGACTTATTCACTGCCGGTAGCAGATGTTTAGTTGAAGTGCCGCATTCGGTCATTAAAGAATTTTATCCAATTCTTCAATCATTGCCGGACGCCGTGGCTTGACCGAATATTTTTGCTTCAGCATTTTCGCAACTCCCAATACCTTTTCCTTTTCTACGGGAATATCCTTTATAATTTTTTGCATAACCTTCACCAGGTATCTATATTCATTTCGCCCGGCACAGCTATCTGCAAAACGCTCTACTGCAGGAAGATAAAGGGCGATCAATTCTGCCGGGTAATGTTTAGAGAGATGAGCATGATATCTAAGCAATGTATTCAGATCGTTTTCCTGCTGAAGCAGTTGCAACAGTTTATCCAATAAGTTTTCCTCTATGTAAATATCTCCTAAAGCCTGGAGCAGCGGCGGATGATCCGGGCGCCAGTATTGTTTGCTTTTCTTCCAATCGTCGGTTATTTTTTGAGTTTGTGCCTCAATATATTCATTCAGCATCTTCTTCCACTCTTCTGGCCCAAAAGTGGCTTTCCATTGATTATAGTATTTCCGGGAAAATCCTCCATCGAAAGCAAAATATTTTGCATAGTAGCGGACTTTATCTATGTCGTTTTCCAATACGGCAATGTGCAAAAACTGCTTTCGCCACTCATCTACAGTGCCGGGATGACCCTGTTTTTCAGCTATTTTAATGCCTTCGCTTATGAGTTGTTTGGCTTTTTTAAAATCATTCTGAGTGATGGCTTTGTGTACTTCACCCTGCCGTACACTTACAATATGAAGATTTTGCTGCACCAGTTTTTCTGCCTCACCGGTGCGGTTGATCAGTTTTAAAAATTCTATTTTGCTGTTTTGAAAATATTCAAGCTGGTAATCGTCGTATTCTCCTGTGAGTTTTGCAAGGGTTTTATCAATAAATAGCAGGAATACGTCGGGCTTGTTCAATTGTACGGAGAGCTTTTCAAACAGGCTGAATAAGTCGTATCCAAAATTGCCGTAGTTAAAGTACTCTTTGCTGGCAAGTTCCGTTTGCAGGAAAGCAAACAATTCCTCCCTGATATCGATGGCAGTGTTACCGGAATCAGCAATATTATGTAAAAGCCCGATGGCATTGTCAATGCTATCACTGATATTTCCATTGGAATCATCGCACGCAGCTATCACCTGCACGAGGGATTTCAATGTAGCTTTGCCCAACCCCAATGCGTCGCGGAAATTGTTTTTAGCCAGATAAGCTATACCCGTTTCCAGCAACTTGTTTATTTGCTTAGACAAGGCGGAGGAATGGGCATAATGAACAAAACCGTGATCGCTGTATTTATCTACCAGTTGCTGTAGCAGCCGGGTGTATTTTTCCTCAACATCAGCGTTCGGATTTTTATCTGCAAAAAACAGCTCGAACTCTAATTTAAATCCTCTGTTTTTTGCCGCATATTTCCTAATGAAATGATGGCACTCTTCTATGGTGAGTAACTGCAATATTGTTTCAAATGCAGGCTTTTTACCAGTTTTTTTATACGGCTCCCTTTGCTCCTCTTCTCTCAACGCAAACAATACAGCTACCACATGTTTGCAGAGATCGCCTTCGTAGGGGCAGTCGCATTCATAATGACTTATCTTGCCTTTGCTTTTCAGTCCAATTTCAACCATATACGTTTCAGAGCCTTCTACCTCAGCCGTCCATGTACCGTTTTCTATACACTCCAACCCCGATACGTAACCGCTTTCAAAATATTCCTCTCCCTTAGCCAGTATAGTTTTACCCACATGGTCTTCAAAATTTTGTAATGTCAGCATTATTAAAAGTAACAAAAGTCTAAAAAGCCGAAGGTAAAAAACAATTCAGGCTTTTTACCTGTGGGGCAGAAAAGATTGCTCCATCTATAAACTAAGGTTGAAAATTATTAGGGAGCGGGTATTTGAAAACATCAGCCGCTCTAAAACTCAAACTCCCTTCTCGCAATATTCCAGCGCACGCCGGCTGTAAAAATAAACTCATTGATTTTGGGTTGCGCCTGAACGGCATAGCTGCGGTTGCTGAGATTTACGTCGATAAACAGATTTTGCAACAGCTCGTACGATGCATTGAAAGCCACATACAGGCTTTTAGCGGGTATTCCGGTTCCAATAAAAAAGTCGTAATCGCGTGGGCGGGTGAGATAACTGCGAAACAGGTTGTTCCCCATATTTACACCGGCAGAATCGAGGCCCTGCTTGTGGTAAAACAATTTGCCTGTAAGGTACAACCGTGGTATGGGCTGATATTTAGCCACCAGGATATATTCGCTGAAATTTGCCCCGAGCGGATGCGCGAGTTCTTTGTTGTAGTGCGTAAAGCCGGTGGCGCTGTCGTTGTGTGTATACATAAACGGACGCACCCAGTTGGCTTCTACCTGCAGATCAAGATTGCTGATGCCTGCAACATCGATATACTTTGCTCCTAACTGTAACGCCTGCTTGTTTAACCAGCTTCCCCTGTTGTATTTTCTGATTTCGCTAAACACAAATTCACCAATAGCCAGTTGCCCGTATAACTGCGCACGCTTTGCAATATTGGCTTTTACATCTATGCCGATGGTTGCTTTGGAGCCGCCGCTGCCCAATTGCATTTCAACAGACCGGTAAAAGATAACGGGATTGAGATAACTCAGTTCAAAGCCATCGCGTCCGTTATACAACACATTTTCATACACGCCTACATTCAACCATTTTGCCAACTGAACGCTGAGATGATGAAACGCCATATAGTTTTTATAGCGTATGGTGTCTCTGTTGGGAATGGGATTGAAAGGTGCTATCAGTTCGGCATACACGCTTTTGTAGCTGAACTTACGGAGCTGTACATCCATTTGCAGGTACAAAAAATTATTGCTGAAATCGCTCAGCAACAAACTGCGATATCCATTGCCTAAAAAAAGTTTGTCGTAACCAAAACGGAAGTTGATGAATTTAGTGGCAGCAAAGTCTATTCCCCCGCGCGCATCGAAATAATCATAACCATCGTTGCGGAATGTTTTGTAATAACCCGCATTGGGTATGCCGTTGTGGGCTGCTGTGTATTGCTGTGCATACAGCGGTGCCCGCTCCTGGTTTTCGGTGATGTAGGTGTAAAAACCAAGTTTTTTGCTGATGTTTCCACGCATGGTAATACCGCGCGTGTTTACAAACAATGGATCGTCTACCTGCGATGATTTACCCGCCTGCAGGTTGATGACGGGATCGATGATGAGCGTGAAATCTTTTGAGTAAGATTCGTACAGGTGGGCAGGCGTTTTAAAAAAGGTATTCCAGATCGGTTTTTTAGTGCGGAACGAATCGCCAAAACTCTTTGTCCATTCAGCATTGTTCATTAAAAGACTGCGCAGGTTGTATTTATCCACCCGCGATAACCCAACGGGTAAAGCGCCTGCATTATCCAGCGAATCAATATATTCTGCCCGCTCCGTATACATTTTACGGTTATAGGGTTTAACGGTTGAAAACGAAAAAATGGAATCGTTTTGCAATTTGATCTCCAGCCGGTCGAGCAGTTGGTATTGTTTGTTGCCGAGCGGTATTCGGTCGGACTGGGCAAAAAGCATTGCGCAAACAGTGGTAAGCAGTGTTGTGAGGTAAACCGACTTTTTTATCTGCATGAGTTGTGATTCCGTATGATGAAAATAAAAAGCATTCCGCAATCGGGATGCAATATAAATATTTTGTTTCTAACGAATTAGCTATCAGGTTATTGCCATAATTACCACATAGAAAAATAGGAACACAGATTTTTCCTATGTTCCTATTTTTCTATGTGGTTACGTTATCTTGCTATGGCAGCACCACCGCCTGTTTCTCAAGCAATTTTTTTACTTTTTGATGAAGGTTGTCGCTCAATGGCAGCACGGGTAACCGCAGCACATTCTCTATTAAACCAAGATGGGTTAAGAATGATTTGACGCCTGCCGGGTTGTTCTCTGCAAACAGGAGATCGTATACGTCCAGCAATTCATCGTTAATGGCTTTCGCTTCTTTCAGTTTACCATCCAGCGCCAGGCGCACCAGGTCGGAGTACTGTTGGGGCATGCAGTTGGCAATGACGCTGATCACTCCATCCATACTGCAGGCAACCTGTGGAAAACCAAGCGCATCGTCGCCGCTGGAAACGAGGAAATCTTCAGGACGATATTTGAGTATTTGCATGCACTGCAACATGTCTCCCGCCGCTTCTTTTATGCCGGCAATATTTGCATGTTCCGCCAGGCGCAACGTAGTATCCGCAGCCAGGTTACGTCCTGTTCTTCCGGGTACATTGTATAGAATTACAGGCTTGGGAGAAGCATCTGCCAATGCTATATAGTGTTGATACAAGCCCTCCTGCGAAGGTTTGCTGTAGTAGGGGCTCACGCTCAAAACCGCAACAGCTTCGTCAAGCGGGAATGATTTTAATTCTTTTATTGTTTCTGCCGTATTATTTCCGCCAATACCTACCACCACGGGCACGCGACCATTCACCTTTTCGTGTGTAAAACGAACAACTTCCTTTTTCTCGTCTTTAGAAATAGTGGGTGCTTCGCCGGTTGTGCCCAGGCTAACAATGTATTCCACACCATTATTGATTACAAAATCTAACATTCTGCCCAATGCAGCATAGTCTACACTATCATCTTTCTGAAAAGGAGTGATCAACGCTACACCGGTTCCTCTGAGTTGTGTTCTTAATGACATGATCGTTCTTTATGAATACTTTATGTTTGACGTTTGGGGTTTATTGTTTGGCGTTATTTCGACGCAGGAGAAATCCCTCTATAATTCTTGTATTTTATTTTTTGTTTCTTGGTTCTTATTTCCCGTCTTCTTATTCTTGCCAGAAACCCATCTTGCTATACTTTTCAATGCGTTGCTTTATACGGGTATCGGCATCTATGGCTTTGAGTTCCTTTAGCAGAGGAAGCAGGTGAGACTTTAATGATTTTGCAGCTTCTTCATAATCCCAATGAGCGCCGCCGCAAGGCTCAGGCACCACATCGTCTACCAGTCCAAAGCCTTTCATATCTTTCGAGGTAAGTTTCAGTTGTTCTGCCGCCAGCTCCTTTTTCTCCCAGCTACGCCACAAAATAGAACTGCAATTTTCGGGCGAAATAACCGTATACCAGGTGTTTTGCAGCATCAACACCCTGTCGCCCACGCCTATTCCCAATGCGCCGCCGCTGGCCCCCTCTCCTATTATTACACATATTACCGGCACGCGTAAGCGCATCATTTCGTATATATTCCTTGCTATGGCTTCTCCTTGTCCCCTCTCTTCGGCTTCTGCGCCAGGAAATGCACCGGGCGTATCAATGAAAGTAATAACAGGCTTATTAAATTTTTCTGCCAGCTTCATCAGCCTCAGCGCTTTGCGGTAACCTTCGGGATTTGCCATTCCGAAATTGCGGAGCTGACGCATTTTTGTGGTAATGCCTTTCTGGTGTCCTACAATCATCACCGTTTCTTCTCCCAATGTAGCAAAACCTCCTACTATCGCTTTGTCGTCCCTCACATTCCTGTCGCCATGCAATTCTATAAAATTGGTGCACATTCTTTTTATGTAGGCGCTGGTATAAGGTCTGTCCGGGTGCCGGCTTAGCTGCACCTGTTGCCAGGGTGTAAGGTTGGCTGTTATTTCTCTGCGCTTCTCCACAATCGAATCTTCCAGTTGCCTGATGGCATCGGTATAATCCACTTTCGGATTTTTTTCCGCCATCTGTTTCAATTGCGCAGCCTGATCAAATAATTCTTTTATTGGTTTTTCGAATTCTATGAATTGTCGTTGTTTAAATTCGGGCATATGCTATTATTAGGCAGAAGGCAAAAATAGTATTATGATAACATATAGCAATGAAATAAGGGCATTTACCTTGGGGGTAGAAGGTTCGAATTTTTGCGGGGTATGGCAGCCGGCCATTATTCGTTTAGTTTGTACTGTCACCATCCACCAGACCACGTTAGGTCTTCCCAAATGTTCGTTCAGACAGACGTGGCAATGGAAACCGCTCCCCGCAACGTATAATAAAAAAACGCCATCGGATTTCATCCTGATGGCGTTTTAAATTTATTCAATCGAAAATTTAAGAAACTGCTTTTTTGTTCTTACCATTTTCCTTCACATCTGTGTGCTGCTCGTTCCTGAACACCACTGTATTGTCAAACACATCTACCAACACTGGTTTGGATTTATCAATATCTCCTGCCAGTATCTTTTTACTTAAGGGATTTACAATTTCTTTCTGGATCAATCTTTTCAAAGGTCGTGCACCGAACTGCGGGTCATAACCATTGTCAACCAAAAAGTCGATTGCATAATCCGTAAGTTCCAGTTGTATGCCATTGGTTGAAAGCAGTGCTTTAAGGTTGTTGATCTGTATTTGTATGATGCCTCTTATTTCATCTTTCAGCAACGGCTGGAACATGATGATATCGTCTACCCGGTTTAAGAACTCAGGCCGTATGGTTTGCTTCAGCAGGTTCATCACCTCCTGCTTTGTGTTTTCTACCACTTCCTCTTTGTTGGCTGCGGTAACATTTTCAAAATTATCCTGTATAATCTGGCTGCCCATGTTACTGGTCATGATGATGATCGTGTTCTTAAAATTCACTACACGACCTTTATTATCTGTCAGCCTTCCATCGTCGAGCACCTGCAGCAATACATTGAATACATCGGGGTGTGCTTTTTCAATTTCATCCAGCAGCACCACACTGTAGGGTTTGCGTCTAACCGCTTCCGTAAGTTGCCCGCCTTCATCGTATCCTACATATCCCGGAGGCGCGCCCACCAGCCTGCTAACGGTATGCTTTTCCTGGTATTCGCTCATGTCTATCCGTGTCATCATATTCTCATCATCAAACAGGTACGATGCCAATGCTTTTGCCAGCTCTGTTTTACCTACACCGGTTGTGCCAAGGAATATAAAGGACCCGATCGGTTTTTTGGGATCGTGCAAACCAGCCCTGCTTCTGCGAATGGCATCTGCTACGGCGCTGATCGCTTCATCCTGTCCAACCACCCGCTTGTGCAATTCGTCTTCCAGGTTCAGCAGCTTTTCTCTTTCGCTTTGCAACATTTTGCTTACCGGTATGCCGGTTGCTTTTGCAATGGCTTCGGCTATATCTTCCGCATCTACTTCTTCTTTCAACAATCTTTTTTCCGGTGCCAGTTCATTCAACTCGGCGGTAAGCGTTTCAATATTTTTCTCCTCTTCTTTTATTTTTCCGTAACGTATTTCAGCCACCTTTCCATAGTCACCGTTGCGCTCTGCTTTTTCTGCTTCTGTTTTCAATGATTCAATACTTGCTTTCGACGCCTGAATTTTTTCTACCAGTTCTTTTTCCTGTTGCCACTTTGCCTTCAGCGTATCGCGCTCTACGCTCAGTAAAGAAATATCTTTGGCCAGCTCTTTCAGCTTAGCATCGTCATTTTCGCGTTTGATGGCTTCCCGCTCAATTTCCAGTTGACGTATTTGTCTTTCCAGTTGATCAAGCTCCTCGGGCATGGAGTTCATTTCAAGCCTAAGTTTTGCAGCGCTTTCATCAATCAGGTCAATTGCCTTATCGGGCAAAAATCTGTCGGATATATAGCGATGCGAAAGCTCAACCGCAGCTATAATAGCTTCATCTTTAATGCGCACGTGGTGGTGCGTTTCATAACGGTCTTTAATACCTCGCAAAATAGAAACGGCATCTTCCACGCTGGGTTCGTCTATCAATACTTTCTGAAACCTTCTTTCCAGCGCCTTGTCTTTTTCAAAATATTTCTGGTATTCATTTAAAGTGGTAGCGCCTATTGCTCTCAGCTCTCCTCTTGCCAAAGCGGGTTTTAAAATATTGGCTGCGTCCATCGCGCCCTCTCCGCCGCCTGCGCCTATAAGTGTGTGTATTTCATCAATAAACAATATAATGCTGCCATCGCTCTTTGCCACTTCGTTTACTACCCCTTTCAAACGTTCTTCAAACTCGCCTTTATATTTTGCACCGGCTATTAACTGCCCCATGTCCAGCGCATAAATGATCTTGGTTTTAAGATTTTCAGGCACATCTCCATTAACAATACGCATGGCCAATCCTTCGGCAATGGCAGTTTTACCCACACCGGGCTCACCCACCAGCATCGGGTTGTTTTTGTTCCTGCGGGAAAGAATGTGCAAGGTTCTTCTTATCTCTTCATCGCGGCCAATTACCGGGTCCAGCTTTCCCTGCCTTGCCAGTTCGTTGAGATTTTTGGCGTATTTGTTCAGTATATTAAACTGGGTTTCCTGCGTTTGCGAAGAAATGGTTGCCCCTTTGCGAAGATCTTTGATGGCGGCAATTAATCCTTTTTCGGTTAGTCCAGCATCTTTCAGCAGTTTGGCGGTGTTGTCGCTGCCCTGCAAAATAGCAAGCAGTATATGTTCAACACTTACAAATTCATCACCAAATGTTTTCAGCAGCGATCCTGCGCGCAATATCACATTATTGGCATCGCGGCTAATGGCCTGAGCAGGTTCTCCGCTCTGCACTTTGGGAAGCTTTGCTATGCTTTCGTTGAGCTTTGTTTCAACAAAATTTACATTTACGTTGTTCTTTTTCAACAGGAATTCAATGGGTGAATCATCGTCGGTCAATAACGATTTCAGCAAATGTTCGGTTTCAATACTGGCATTGCCATCATTGAAAGCCAGTTGCTGCGATTTGGCAATTGCCTCCTGTGCTTTTATAGTGAAGTTATTGAGGTTCATATTTTAAGTTTTCCTTTGTTCGTTTTAAAATATCTTTATCTCACTTAACAAAACATAATCCAAAGCGCAAACACGGCAAATATGTCACATAAAGTTACTCTAAGCTGTCTGTATTTCAGTGTTTTAACAATTTTCATGCTAATCTTACAGCCTGTGCAATCCCAATACAATTTTGCTGCTGTGGATGATATGCTACAAAAAAATCAGAAAGCATTGGGTGGCAAGGTAGTGGCGCTGGTATATAAGGATGACAAGATCGTTTACCGTAAAGAGTTAGGTGAGGATTTTACAGGCAAAACGCAGGTAGCTGTTGGCGCCAGCGGACAATGGCTTACCGCAGCTTTGGCGATGGCTTATGTTGACGAAGGCAAAATTACGCTCGATACAAAGGCAGCCAAGCTTATACCTGTTTTGGGCAAGTACATGAAAGGTTATATTACCCTGCTACATTGTTTAACGCATACGGATGGACTGGAAGGCGATAAGGGCGGACTGGCGGGCCTTGCACCAAAAGCAAAGTTTGAATCGCTGGAAGAAGAGATGAATCATTTTGCTACAAAAAGAGAAATTGTTACCAACCCTCAAACTGAATTTTTTTATACCAATGTGGGAATGAATATTGCGGGCAGGATGCTGGAGGTAGTAAGCAAAAAAACATTTGACAGGATAGTGGTAGAAAAAATACTGCGTCCGTTAAAGATGCGCAACACCACTTTTTACAATTACGATAACATGACGATCAACCCTTCTGTGGGCGCTATGTCTACTGCTAACGACTACATTAACTTTCTTGCCATGATCTTAAACAATGGCATGTTCGAAGGCAAACAAATCATCAGCGAGAAATCGCTGACCGAAATGAACAAAGCACAGTTTACCAACCTACCGGTAAAGTATACCCCCAAAGGCACCGAAGGTTTGCATTATGGTTTTGGCGCATGGTTGTTTGAAGAAGACGGTAGCGGGAATGGAACGGTTATAAGCAGTCCTTCTTTAACAGGCACCTGGCCTTATGTTGACAAGAAGAATAAGTACGCCGCTATTTTATTAGCGCCCTCATCCAAAGAAGAAGGAAAGGAACTCTTCACACAATTCAAAGCTGCGGTAGACGAAGCTGTGGGAAGTAAGTAACTGGTTAAGTGAGGTGAGTGAGTTGATAAAGTTGATTGAGTGGGAAACAGCCAACTTACTCAACCACTAAACCTACTCAACTTATTTGACCATTTAACTCACTCAACCAACTCAATCCTGCTTTACAAACCTGAACGGCTGCTGATAATTACTTAATCCAACAACTGCCTGGTAAATATACCTGGCTACTTTTTCAATTCCTTTTACATTAATGAGTGGAGCGTCGTCTTCAGGAGTATGATATTGCGGGTGACCGCCTGTGTGAAAGCCGATACACGAAATTCCTTTGCGGTAAAACGATACATGATCCGATCCTCCTACCCCGCCGGCATGTACTACAGGCTTCAACCCCGATCCGTGTTCCAGCGATTTCATAAATTCAACGCCTCCGGGAAAAGTGCCTGCGCCCCCCATGTACAGTTGGTTTTCTGCATTCAGTCTGCCAACCATATCCATATTCAGCATTACTTTGATGCTGCTATCGGGCAAGGGCAAGTGGGCAACAAAATATTGTGAGCCGAGCAACCCTTCTTCTTCAGCAGCAAAAGCAACCACCATTACACTGCGCTGTAACTTTTTCCTGTTCTTAGAAAGCGCCTTCGCAATTTCAACCAGCGCCGATGTTCCCGAAGCATTATCGTCTGCACCATTGTGTATAGCTGTTGTATCGGGCTTCAACGATCCGGTTCCATAACCGCCGTGTCCAAGGTGATCGTAATGTGCTCCCAGCACGATGTATTCTTTTTTAAGTTCAGGATCACTCCCTTCTATTACACCCACAATATTGGCAGCTGTAACTTTTATAGTTTCAACCTTTACGCTGGCTGTAAGCTTTTGAGCGGATACAAAAAAACTGTCGCTGCCATTAACGATAAGTCTGCTGTTTCCCAGCCCATTCAGCAGTTTACGGGATGCCTGTCTTTGTAGCTGGACTACCGGTGCCGTGAGTATCTCGTCTTTTCGGGGACGAAGGCGGGGCAGTACATCTTTTGTATCTATCGAATCGGGCGCAACAAACACTACACCCGCCGCACCATTTTGTATTGCCTTTGCTGCGAGTGCATGATCCGATAAACTGTCGGACGCCGGCGCGCCGATTTTTTTGCGCCATATCAGCAACCAGCAATTGGAAAATTTTTCCAAGGCTTTTAAACCAACAGCATAATCGTCGGCAATAATAACGGGCGCACTAATGGTGCCGCTACCCGAAAAGGGAAAAATTCCATACTCTTTATTAAAAACAAATAAACTGCCGTTTGCTGTTTTTAAAAAGTTGAGCGCTGCCGGTGCTTCCAGTTTCACTGTTACGTCAAAAGTTTGTTCGTAGCCGCTGCCTGAAGGTTTTATTCCCGACTGTTCAAATTTATCGATAATGAATTTTCTTGCGGCGCTGTCTCCCCTCGATCCTGGCCATCTTCCTCCCAATTCGTCCGACGCCAGGTATTCAATATTCCTGATAAGCGATTTACTTTTGATGGATGATTGGGCAAATGTTGAAGCTGATATTACTAAAAAACAAAGACCAACTATATACTTCATATAAAAAGGAAACTTTAACGCAAAAATGCATTAAAGTTCACACTTCACAAGTACAGCTTGTGTATATATAAAGGGATTAGAAAGAAAGCATTCAGATTATTGCAAACCGCAGCTTCATTTTTATATACCTCAATGATTACTTTTTCTTTGTGAGGTGTTTGCTCAGATCGTAAAACAATCCCACCTGGAACACCCTGTTCTTTTCTTTCTCGTAGTATTTGCTGATGCCGATATTGTAGCGCGCATTGATGCCAATGCCATAAGCCGATTGATAACCAACACCAATGCCCCAGCTAAAGTCAGTTTTCTTCACATACTTCTTCACGTTGTCTTTGTAACCGTCATCCCATATATCGTAAGCGCTCAACAGGATGCCAAGCTGAGGACCTGTTTCAGCAAAAAAGCCTGATGCGTGTTTGTACTTCGCCAATACAGGAATGTTGAGATAGCTCATTTTTGATTTGCCTGCATCTTCTCCTTTTTCTTTCCATATGCCACCCTGCATCGAAAAATAAACTTCCGGCTGAACAGAAAATTTATCATTAACAGGAACAGATGCCTGCCCACCTATGTAAAGACCAGTCTTGGGTTTATAACCATTTACTTCGCCTTGTCCGACAATGGTTGAAAAGTTGATACCTGCTTTTGGGCCAAATGAAATTTGTGCTTTTGCTGCTGCAAAAAATGTTACACACACTACAGAAAATAATAACTTTTTCATGATTGTTTATTGCTATTTTTTTTATTTGATGCCGCAAAGCTATCAGCGATCATAAAAAAATTATAACGGCTTTGTGTAACCGGAATATTTTGTTTGTAATTGCACCGAAATAAAATGTATCCTGTAAAAAAAATGGTTGCGCAATGGCAACCATTCTCTTTCAGGACAGGGTTTAACGGGCAGGATTTTATTATTCACTTTATCATTCTTCGGTTATTGCAGGAGGTTAGCTTTATACGCACTATTGCTTCGCGGTATTCAATACCGTTTTTCTTCGCCGGATGATGCTCCACACAACAATTGCAGCCACCCACAGCGGCCATATTTTTATGATTGCCAGTGTTAGTATTTTAATGATCTCCCATCCATCTGTACATGCAAGGACAACTTCTTTCCAAAATCCGGGCGGAGTTTCGGGTGGAGAAACAGCTAGAGGCAGTGGCTCAAAAAAACTGAGCACAATCGTGCTGAGGGCAGACTGGTGTTTAATATAATTTATCCTGCCGGAAGCAGCTTCAATCTCTTCCTGCAAATCGCCAATCTCCGATTGCACCTTTAATACTTCATCGATATTTTTTGCCTGCTTTAAAAAATCGTAATACCGTTCTTTTGTTTTTTCCTTGGCTGTTATCCTGGCTTTTGTATCCACATATTCTTCCGTTACATCCTGGCTTGTTATATTTTTTTGCAACAGCGTATCTGCATAGCCGGATATTCTCCCAAGCAGTTCATCAAATTTTTCGCGTGGCACGCGTATGGTCATTTCATGTTTTATTTCCCCGGCAAGCTGCACTTCATTTGCCGAAGCAATGTAGCCGCCACTCAGCCTCACAGCTTCACTTACCGACGCACTGACACTTTTAGCATTTTTGACTTCGAAACTGATCTTTGCATTGCGGATAATTTGTTTGCTGTAGTCGGCAGGTACAGGCGGTGGATCGGTTGGATGTTTAGGGGAAGGAGGTACAGGTGTTTGTGGCAACGGGAGTTGAATTTCTTCTTCAGGCTTCCCACCCAATGCTAAATCTTCCCGTTGTGAAGAAATATTATCTAAAGCAACATCCTTTGCTTCAAAACTTTGTTGATGTCGCTGACAGGCAAACAGCATTCCTGTCGCCAATACGGCAACCATTATATAAATTTTCATCGTTAAATTATTTTATCAGGTAAAAGATGCGGGAAATGGATTTTTACATAAAGGCTATAAGCTTATATTCTTTACTAAGTAACATGACTTGATACCACTGCTCAAAAAAAGGTAACCGTTGTGCGGAAAGAAAAATGAGTTAAATACGTTAAATGGGATCGGGGGAATTGGGTTGAGTAAGTTAAGTGAGTTAAGCAGATTGAGCAATCCTTCGAACGTCATGTTGAACGCAGCGCAGCGAGTGAAACATCTCCCGCCCGGTTGTAAATTGCTGCTGTGTAAGGCGTTTTCTCTTTGCTATACAAGGCGTTCCTGATTTGCTGCTATGCGAGGCGTCTTCGCCCCGCATGTTTTTGTTGTCGCCTCTGGCGACGCATAGATTTATAAAAATCGCCTCACTCCACTATACCAGCAGCTTCTCTTTCTGCATCCAATAAAAAATTATCCCTGTTGGCGAGTATTAAATTTTTGTAGGTGTTCACCTTTCTCCAATAGATAATCATAGCTACTATACTTAACAACGAAATAAAGGTTCCTATTTCAGGGATCAGAGCAGCCAGCGATAAAACCGCCATGGTGATACCCGCGCTATAAGCAGGCTTGGGCTCACTGAGGGGAATATGTAAACGGTTGCACTCGTTCTTAATGGATTCGGAAATCCGCGTAACCATAATAAATTGCCAGATAAGACTGAAAATGGGTATAAGCGTTAACCAAACCGTACCGGGATTCATGGTTCGGCTCGATATGTCGATAGCTTCCAATGTTCTTTGGAGGGTTAACAGGAAAAATATAAAGAGCGCCAGCGCTCCCAGTACAAATACTACTATCAACGTAATAAACAACGGGTTTTCTAATACTTCCATATTATTTTCTTATTTAAATATAACGTATATGCTTTGTTTTTCTTTTATCAATAAACAATTATCCAGCTTATATCAATTGTGCTCTGCTATTCCCGCAGCTTCCCGCTCTGCATCAAACAAAAAATTGTCCTTGTTCGCCAGTATCAGGTTTTTATACTTAGAAATTTTTATCCAGTAAAGTATCCATACTATAAACCCTCCCAGATGTAACAAAGGTACCAGTAACGGAATCAGTTGGGTTATATTCAAGATAATTGCAGCAAGATAAAAGCACATGCTACCAACGCCCAGGACATAAGCGGGATTGGTTTCCTGCAATGGGATGTGTAAACGCACACACTCATTTTTGATGGAGTCAGACAAACGGCTCACCATAATAAAGTGCCATACAATATTGAAAAGAGGAATGAGCATCAGCCAAACCTGCTGCGGGCGCATCATCCTGCTGAGCGGCGATATAATAGTCAATGTTTTCTGAAGGGTAAGCAGGTAAAAAATACCGGGCACGAGCACCACAACTATTGTAGTAATAAGTATGGTTAACTGCAGCAGCATATTTAAAGTTTTAGGGTTGAAAGAGGTATAAATATCCGCATTTCTTTTATAAACGGTAGCATCGTTTGCCAATCTTCCTATAATTTTATTATTCGAAAATTTACAATTATGCAAACAGCACATGAAATTGACTATCGCATTTACGGAGAGGAAATGCAGTATGTAGACATTGAGCTTGACCCTAATGAAACCGCCATGGCAGAAAGTGGATCGTTTATGATGATGGACGATGGCATACAAATGCAAACGGTTTTTGGCGATGGCAGCCAGAAATCGTCAGGAGGATTTATGAATAAACTTTTTAGCGCAGGCAAGAGGTTGCTTACCGGTGAAAGCCTTTTTATGACGGCGTTTACCAACGTGGGACAGGGTAAGAAGAGAGTAGCCTTTGCATCGCCTTATCCCGGCAAAATAATTCCGCTAGACCTGTATGAACTGGGAGGCAAAGTAGTATGCCAGAAAGATTCTTTTTTGTGCGCGGCGCGTGGCGTAAGCATTGGCATTGAGTTTCAGCGTCGCCTGGGCACAGGACTTTTTGGTGGTGAAGGATTTATAATGCAGAAGCTGGAAGGTGATGGAATGGCATTTGTGCATGCAGGCGGACACGTGTTTCAACGGGTATTAACGGCTGGCGAAACGCTGCGCATTGATACGGGCTGTTTGGTAGCTTACACCAAAGATGTTGACTACGACATTCAGTTTGTAGGCGGTATACGCAATACAATATTTGGCGGCGAAGGCTTGTTCTTTGCCACTTTGCGCGGTCCGGGTAAAGTGTGGATTCAAACCTTGCCTGTAAGCCGGTTGGCAAGCCGCATCCTGTCTTATGGTACTGTTAATCGTAAGGAGGAAGGCAGCATACTGGGTGGATTAGGCAACTTGCTCGATGGTGATGGACGGTAATTTAATGAGATCGTTTTAAAGAAAAAGTGCAGTTATGGTAACTGCACTTTTTTTATGCAGATGGGTATAGTGATATGGTATTCAAAATAGCTGGTTATACCGGCTCCAATTAAATCAAGCTAATTCCCGCTTACATTGCCTCCATCTTACAACCAGCCGTAACAGATAGCAACCTTATTAACCCAATGGGAAATATTTTAAGAACCGTATGCTGAAATGTTTGTTTGATGAATGATTTCATTACCTGCGGGCACAAAAATTGCACACCATGAAAAGTCAGAAAATAATTGGGATCAACCTGCTTTTTCCTGCGGTGAATGCGCTAAACCATTACAGGCTTAACAATACTCACAAAAACGAAGCGTGCAGCATCAATAACCAATGTGTTTCTTAAATACCCCACACGTTATACTGCAAACCCGGCTGTAATGCAGACATTACGATATTTTGACATAAAAAAAAATGATTGGTCGAAAATATGACCCTAATTTTCAACGCCTTTCATTGTTTACTCGTATACAAGTAATATCTTGGCATAGCCATTGCTAATTCATAACCTTTAATATCCACCTGTGAGCATCAGCAATAGCTTTTTAGTCTTAAAACAGTTTATGAGAAACCTGTCTCGCCAAACGATTACCCTGCTTTGTTTTATTGGATGTGTGTATTCTTTCTCCTGTAAAAAAGGAGATACGAATGACCTGGGTCCCAATCCCCCCACTGATACACTGGAGGTGTTCACACCAGGGCCGCCCCCTTCCTCTATCAGTTTTGAGCCTGCCAACCTGCAAAACTCCTTTACGCTCAGTTTCGATTACAGTGAAATGCCGGGTAAAATCAGCGTATATCTCGATGATACAACCAATACAGATCCGCACGATCAATTGCTTGTAGCCTATTCACTGAACGATGGCTATCTCGAAAAGACCGAGTATTATACCGTAGGCGGCGCGCCGGCGGGTGGCTTTACCATTCAACGCTCAGGCTCCAATATTACCCGTTTGATCATGGAACACGAGGACGAATACGAAGGTGGATTGACGAAAGACACCATGAACATTTCCTTTTCCGATTCATCGGGCTATACGAACATGAAGGTTGCTTATGGCAATTATTTCGACGAAACAGTGCCGGTAACCATTGATTATGTGTTCAACAAAAATAAACTGGTAGAAACAAAAGCTGGTTTATTTACCTCAGGTCCCAACTCTGTTTTCTTTCCTTCCTTCAGGTTTCAATATAAAAGCAACGGTTGCATCTGGCTGAAGGAGTCAGACAACTATTATGGAACATCGTTCGTTTATGGCGATGCGGGACGTGGACTTGACAGCTTGTTTATGATATTAGGCGGAAAGGATGCCCATTTGCTGGAAGCCGTGTTGTATTACGATCAATACATCGGTTTGTTTTTTTCGCCACTGGAGCTGATGCTGTCTGACAATTCGGTGGAGCTGAACGCGCTGGTGCATCGTTACGGTGCCTTGCAGGAAGTAAAATCAATACCATCGGGCGCTGAGTATCCTACAGTGCAAACTTTTACTTTTCAGAATATTTTTGACGAGGAGAAAAGACTTGTCAGCAGCAGGATAGCGAGCAACGCCGACCTGTACGCGACGTATTCGGTGAAGTATAAGTGAGCTGAGAACGGTCAGCTATTAGCTTTGAGCTTTCAGCAAAGAAAGAAGTAGAACAAAGAACCAAGAATCAAAAAACAAGAACCAATAAATACATTAGATTTCTCTTGCGTCAGAAGGGTAAAGGCGGCTAGTTGACATCACACCAAGGTCTAAACGCTGATTGCTGACTGCTGCCCGCTAATAAAAAAGCCCGGAGAATCCGTTTGTACGCTTTCCCCAGGCCTTCAATCAATCCTTTATCAATACAATTGTAAGAAATTAATAAACGATAGCTGACAAACCGCTTACCATTAACAATCAGCTAAATAGTACGCCTTACAAAACAATAATACTTTACCGATACCTATTGTAAAAAACCAATATTCCCTTACTGCTTTTTGGTGGTATCCTTCTTCTTTTTAAACAAGTTGTTCAACGTATTTTTAACCGCCTCTTCCGCATTCTTTTTGGTATTGTCCAATGGCTTTCCATTGTTGGCCGAATCTTTATTGCCGCCCAATATCTGCTTGGCCAGTTCGTCTTTCAAATCTTTCACTGCCTGGTTTTTGATGGCGTTGGCCGAATCTTTCAACTGCTGCTTGGCGCTGTCGAGCTTTTGCTTTGCAAAATCTGCAGCCTGCTGCTTAATGTCCGCAGCAAGATCGCCGGTAGCTTCTTTCAGATCCGTTTTTATTTGCGGGCTGGTAATGGTGCCTCCCATTTTAAGATTGAGGTTGATATAGTCGCTCAGTTTAACGGGAATGCCTTTGCTGCTGGCCTGTTGCGCCAGGTTGTTAATTAAAGCGTTGCCCTGGTTGCCAATAATGCTTCTGGGCAGCTTCATGCCTATCATATAATCAAGCGACTGATCAAATCCGTGCATACCGCCCACTTCCATCTCAATGTCTTTCACCTTTACCTTAAATGGCTTTACCAGCACTTTTCCGTTGGCAAATTCAAAATAGGTTTTTACATCCTTTAAAGTAAATCCATTCAGGTCGGCCACATTCAGCGTTTGCGCTATTTTTTCTACCGGTGCAAATTTTTTAAGCACGCCCTCCAGCAAAAGCAGGTTACCGCTGCCCGTTAGCGAGCTTAACACCGGCGTCATATCGCCGCCCAATTTTCCATTCAGCGTTAATTTTGAATTGATTTTACCGGAAATGAATTTTCCAACCGGCATCAGCTTTTGCACCGTATTAAATGCATAAAAAGTTTTTTCAGCACTTAGTCCGCTCACGTCGTAGGTAAGCGCAATGTCCGGTTTCTTCTTATCATTTTTGGTAGAATACAAACCGCTCAGCATTATCTTTCCATCCAGCGCATCCATCTGCACATCTTTAAACGTTACCGTTTCATCCTTCAATGCCACGGTTCCCTTCAGGTTGTTGTATTCTGTTTTGTCGTACACCAGTTTGTTTACGCCCGCATTCAGGGTAAATGCTATGTTTTTCGGCACTGCAAACGGATCTCCCGATGCGGTGCCCGTATTGTCTCCTGTTGCTGTGCTGTCTGCGGTATTGGTTGCTTCGCTGGTGCCCATAAAATCGTTCAGGTTCACCCTGTCAGCCAATACGTTCAAAGTACCGGCAACAGGTTCATCTTTCAACGCATATCCAATGGCGTTGTCTATAGAACCGTTGGCTGTAAGTACCGTTTTCATATACTCGGCCTTGAGCGTATTGAGCGTAATGTTTTTGGGATTGAACGTGAACGCTGCCTGCCCCACTTTAATGCCTTTCGGATAATCTTTGCTCACGTACTGAACATTGTTCAGGTCAAGCGTACCTGCCAGGTTAATTTTATCGTATTCTTTTTTATCGATGGCTGCCTTATTGCCTTTGAAACTAATGTATGCAGACAATAAGCCGGACAGCGTTGTACCAGGCTCCAACGTTGTAAACTGCGCCACGTTGGCAAGATTGAACTTTCCCGCCGCGCGACCATCGAAAACCAGGCTGGTTGCCGGGTTTTTGATGAGCACATTAAAGTCAATCGGGTCTGCTCCTATTTCTACATGCGCTTTAGAAATATTAATAACGGTATTATCTGCCACGCCATCGGAGTTTTGAAAACTCATTTGTATATCACTGTTTTTGATGGGTTGCGGCAGATCTTTAGAGGAGTAGTTAAGATTGGTAATATTTAAAAATCCATTTGCTGTAAACGGACCCGGCTTTTGCTGCGTTACCACTGCCACGTTTCCTTTGGCAGTTACATCCGCATCTACCTGGCCCGAAAGTTTGGTGTCGCCACTCAGCTTTACAAACTGGGTTACCTGCGCCAGGTTCAATTTGCCTTTTACGGTAGCATCAATATACTGATCGGTCACCGGTTTTTTAAGCAACAGCCTGAAATCGAAAGGATCGTTGCCAAATTCTATATGTCCTTTTGAAATGTCAACCACGGTATTGTCGGTAACGCCATCGGGGTTATCAACTTTTAATGCAATAGCAATGTTCTTTACCGGCTGCGGCAGATCGGGATATTGAAAAAATCCGTTTTCAACGTTGAGGTTGATGTTATACGCCGGTATTTTAACTGAATTGTATTCGCCCTTCACAAACCCGTTAAACACTGCCTTGCCACTTGTTTTGATTTTGTCGAAATCGTTTTTATACACAGCAGGTATCAGCGACAGCAGGGTTTTAAATTCTGTTGATGGTGCATTGAATTTAATGTCCATGCCATACGTGGTATCGTTTACAAACTGAAAATAGCCTTCGGTGGCCAGCTTCAGGTCGTTCAATGCAATATCGTCGGTTTTAAAAGTGTACTTACTCGCTTTATTGTCTACTTCAATATCTGCATCCAGCGCAGCTTTTGCATTTACGAGGTAAGGAATTTTTGTGTAGATGAAAGAAACCGATTCCGCTGCAGTTTTAGTGCTTAACGTAAAAAGGTCTGAAGTAAAATCGCCGCTGCCCGAATGATCAAGATCCACAATTTCAGCGCTCATATCGCCGGGAATATCAACATAGCTGATATAGCCGTTGTTGATCTCGTAACGCTTCAGGTTCATCTTAAAGGTCGATGGCTCTTCAGGAGTAACGGTGGTTGTATCAGGTTTGGTAATATCCCAGTTTGCCTTGCCCTCTTTATTTACAATAGCATGTATGCGGGGATCATCGATGGTTACTGAATATATCTTCATTTCCGAACCGCTGATCACGCTCATCAGGTTCAGCGCCACATCAATTTGCTTGGCTGCAATCAGCGTATCTTTCGAAAAATCGTCGGTACCAATTACCTGCAGGTCTTCAAGCCCCACAGCCAACCGCGGGAAATGCCTGAAAAGCGAAATATCGATATCACTGAAATCAACCTTTGCATTAACGTTTTTGTTGATTTCGGTTTTGGCAATTGAAATTATTTTTCCTTTAAACAAAAGAGGAAGTGCAAATGCAAGTACAATGAGTACAAGTAAAATAATACCGGTGATTTTTAAGATTTTTTTTAGCATATTGATATCTGGATTTTTAGATATACCCGGGCAAAAATAGCTTTTTGTATTTTAGCCCCTTATAATTTTACAAATATGACGCCAGAAAGACAGGAACGGTTGGTACAGGTTTTAAATAAACGACAAAATAACCTCGCTGTTGTGTTGGAAAATGTTTTTGATCCACATAATATATCTGCTGTAATGAGAAGTTGCGATGCGGTGGGCATTCAGGATGTGTATGTACTGAACACTAAAATACCCAGGCATAAGAAATGGGGCGCCAAAAGCTCGTCCAGCGCAGCTAAATGGCTTACAGTTCATCAATACACCGACGCTGCGGAATGCTTTGCCACTTTGCGAAGCAGGTACGATAGAATATTTACTACTCATTTGAGCAGCGATGCGGTTACTTTGCACGATATTGATTTTACCCATTCGGTGGCACTGGTTTTTGGCAACGAACATGCGGGCGTAAGCGAAGAAATAAGACAATTGGCGGATGGCAATTTTATTATTCCGCAGGTGGGCATTATTAAATCGCTCAACATTTCCGTTGCCTGCGCTGTTTCTATATACGAAGCATACAGGCAAAAAAAACTGGCCGGGCATTACGATCAACGCAACCTTCCTCCCAAACGGTTTGATGGCTTATTGAACGAATGGGGATTTATGCCTGACGAGGCTGAAAGTGCTAAAAACAGGTGAGGTGAGATTTGATGGTTTGTTGTTTATTGTTTTGAGTTTGTCGTTTTGGGTTTATTGTTGGTTGTTGCCATTGGGTTCTTGTTTTTTGTTTTCTCGGTTCCGTCATTTCGACGAAGGAGAAATCTCCTTTATTTTCATTGGTTCTTGTTTCTTGGATCTTGTGATTTGATTCTTGGTAGCGCATTGCTGACCGCTGAAAGCTCACAGCTAAAACCAATTAACATGAAAAGATTGATTTTAATCGTGGCAAGCCTGCTGATCATCCACACAGGCTTTTCGCAAACCATTCCTAAATGGAAGATCACCGATCTTGAAAAATACATTGAGCAGTCGAAGGAAAGCGTGGTGGTTAACTTTTGGGCAACCTGGTGCGAGCCTTGTTTGGAAGAATTGCCCTGGTTGCTGGAAGCTGCGGAAAAAAATGCAGGAAGTTTTACACTCCTGCTGGTAAGCATGGATATGAAACGGGATTATCCCGCCAAAATAGCGCGGTTTATAAAAGAAAAAGGCATTAACACACAGGTAGTTTGGCTGGATGAAACGAATGCAGACTATTTTTGCCCCCGGATCGATAAATCGTGGAGCGGATCTTTGCCAGCTACCTACATCGTTGATAAAAAGAATGGCAAAACATCTTTTTACGAAAAAGCCTTTAAAAAACACGAAATAGAAAAACTGTTGGGGGAACTGGGAGGAAGGTGAAACGTAAAAAAAGCAAGAACCAATCTTTCACCTTTCACCCTTGACCTTTCACCTTTGACTTTTCACCTTTCACCTTTTAAAACCACGCTCATTTGTTCAAACTCTGGTATACCATTATTAAGGATTTCAGGATTTTAACCCGCGATAAAATAGGGCTTACGCTGATGTTTGTAATGCCGATTGTATTAGCAATTGTTATTGCATCGGTTCAAAACAGCACTTTTGAACTGGTAAACGAAAACAAAATTCCTGTACTCCTGTATAGCAAAGATTCGGGGCTGGTAGCAAAACAACTAGACACGGCGCTCGAGAAAGTAGGAATGTTTACCATTAAACGACCAGGTGGCTCGTTCAGCGACGATGCGATCCGGCAAATGGTAAATACCAAAGATGCGCTGGTTGCCATTGTCATTCCCCCCTCCTATTCGGAAAGTGTATTGAACAAATCAAAGGCAGTGTCGAGGCAGGCTTTGAAGGATCTGGATGTGGCCGCCGACAGCGCCAAAAGCAGCTCCGGTGCAGATATGCCGGTGGTTATGTATTATCACCCCGTATTGCAGCAATCTTTCCGCAAAAGCATTGATGGCGGGCTGCAAAGTGCCTTGCAGGTGGTGCAAAGCAAGTACATAGTGCAAAGCCTGTACTATTATGTAAACAACGAAGCAATTCCCGATTCGCTCGAATCGCAGATCGTTGCCAACCAAACGCCTGTAATGCAGGAACCCGTTTCAAAATATGGCAGCAGGCAAATACCCAATGCCACACAGCATAATATTCCCGCCTGGACCATCTTTGCCATGTTCTTTATTGTTATATCGCTGGGCAGTAGCGTGGTGCGCGAAAAAGTAAGCGGCAGCATTATCAGGCTGCGCACCCTGCCCACCCATTTTGGCATTGCGCTGGTGTCGAAACAGGTAACTTATATAACAGTAACCATTTTGCAGGCGGCGGTGATATTCTGCCTGGGCATGTGGCTTTTCCCCCTGCTGGGGTTGCCGGCACTGAACCTGCCGCAGGATATTGGCGCGCTCTTCCTTGTTACCTTTATTTGCGGCTGGTGCGCCGCCAGTTTTGCCATTTGCGTAGGCGTATATGCCAATACCCAGGAGCAGGCCAATGGCTTTGGAGCCGTTTCCATTGTTTTGCTGGCGGCTATAGGCGGTTTGCTCGTTCCATCCTTTGCCATGCCGGGCTCTTTTCAGCTCATTATGCGGCTTTCGCCCCTGCACTGGTGCCTCGAAGCCTTTTATGGCCTGTTTCTTGAAGGGGGTAATTTGAAGGATATTTTAATGAATGTTATACCTTTAATCGTTATTACGCTATTATTGCAGTTTCTTGCATTTTATGGCCTAAAAAGCAAAAAATTACTCTAGAAAACGTCAATCAATGGAAATTACAATAGAAAGAGAGCAATTAAAGCAGCAGCTAAAGCAACAAATCATACAATTTTTAAACCTTACCAATGTAAAACCAGAGGATATAAAGGACGATCAGCCTTTGTTTGGCGAAGGGCTGGGGCTGGATTCTATCGATTCAATAGAGCTGATCGTATTACTCTCGCGCGAATATGGCATTACCATACAAGACCCCAAGGAAGGGCGTAAGGTTTTGGTAGATATTAATACAATGGTTGATTATATTACCCAACACAGAACCAAATAATTCCCGTTTGTCAAGAATACTGGTAACAGGTATAGGTATTATAAGTGCAATAGGCAAGGATGCTAACGAAAACCGCACAGCACTTATTAATAAGGTATGCGGCATTTCCAATTTATCGTTGTTCAATACCCATTATGCCGGCTTACGCCCCTGTGGTGAAATAAAAATTGAAACGGAACAGCTAAAAAATCAACTCAATGCTTTTGAAAGAGGGGTAACGCGCAGTTCGCTGCTGGCTTTGTATGCATTTAACCAGGCCATTGCCGATGCGGGATTATCACTTCAGCAATTGCAGGAACCACATACAGCGCTTGTGGGCGCAAGTACCGTGGGCGGCATGTGCCTTACCGATGAGTTGTACCACGATGCGAACACGAAAGAAGGTGGTTCGGAATACCTGGCGTCGTACGACAATGCTTCTGTAGACCTTTACCTGCAGGAAAGATACAGTATAGGCGGCGTGGTAAACACCATCAATACAGCCTGTTCGTCTTCTGCCAATGCCATTATGTATGGAGCAAGGCTGATTAAGCAAGGCTATGCCAAAAGAGCGATTGTGGGCGGAACCGACAGCCTGGCAAAATTTACCATTAACGGGTTCAACGCATTACACATTCTGTCGCCCGACCATTGTGCCCCCTTCGACCGTGACAGGAAGGGACTTAACCTGGGCGAAGCTGCGGCATTTTTGGTGTTGGAAAGGGAAGAAGACGTAAAGGGAAGAAAAGCATATGGAGCATTAACCGGTTATGGCAACAGCAACGATGCCTACCACGCATCCTCCCTTTCCGATGCAGGAGATGGTCCCTACCTCGCCATGCAACAGGCGCTTTCGGTGGCTGGTATCGATGCCTCTTCCATCAGCTTTATCAATGCACACGGAACGGCTACAGAAAACAACGATATGGTTGAAAGCGAAGCCATGCTGCGTTTGTTTAAAGAGGTGCCGCCTTTTGCCTCTACCAAAGGAAATACCGGACACACGCTGGGCGCGGCGGGAGCTGTTGAGGCGGTGTACAGCCTGCTGAACCTGTATCACCAGGAAGTATATCCTGCTTTGAATTTTAATAACCCGATTGAAGATAAAGGCCTATCACCGGTTACAACATACAAAAAAACCAACTTGCAACATATTATGTCGAACTCGTTTGGCTTTGGAGGCAATTGCAGTTCGCTGGTTTTTTCGGCGGTTTGAAGAAATTACAAGAACCAAGATACAAGAACCAAAAAGACAAAGGAGATTTCTCCTTCGTCGAAATGACGGAACCAGGAAACAAAAAGCAAGAACCAAATAACAAGAACCAAATAGCAACAACCAACAAAAAACCACAAAGGGCAAACCCAAAACAATAAACAACAAACCACAAATTTCAAATCTCAAATTCCCCCATGTTCATCCACCACTATAACTGCATCTCGCCTCAACAAACATTCGGACAGGTAGACGTTGAGACCTTGCAGCAAAGCGTGGACAACAAAATGAAGGCAATAGAACCCAGCTACGAAGGCATTCCTCCTGGCATTTTACGTCGTATGGGTAAGGCCGTTAGGATGGGGGTAGGTTGTGCATTACCCGTTTTAAAAACAGTTGCCGAAACAGATGGCATCATAATAGGCACCGCTAACGGTGGCATGGAGGATTGCATTAAGTTCTTAAACCAGATCATCGACTACGAAGAGGGGATGCTTACTCCCGGCAATTTTGTACAAAGCACGCCCAATGCCATTGCTGCGCAGGTAGGCCTGATGAGCCGCAACAAACAGTACAATGTTACGCATGTGCACCGGGGACTTGCTTTTGAAAATGCAATGCTCGACGCTGTAATGATGCTTCACGAAAACCCCGAAGCTACTTACCTGCTGGGAGCAGTGGATGAAATATCGGCCTATAATTATAATATAGACTACCTGGGTGGCTGGTTTAAAAAAGAGCCGATGCAGGGCAAAAGTGTTTACGATACTCATACCGAAGGCAGTTTAGCTGGCGAAGGAGCAGTGATGTTTATTGTAAACAACCGTGCGGAAGGTGCGGTGGCACAGGTAAAAGCGTTTCACACCCTGCATAGTACCAACGAAAGGGAAGTGAAAGAAACATTGTCTGCTTTCCTTGAAAAACAACTGGGCGCCGGCAAAAGCCCCGACCTGTTTTTTTCGGGCGAAAACGGAGACAGCAGGCTGCTGCCCTATTACCTGGCTGCAGAATCGCTGTTTGATGCGGGCACTACCATCGCCCGCTTTAAACACATGACGGGCGAATTTGAAACAGCTTCTGGCATAGCATTCTGGCTGGCTTGTCATATACAACATACAGTGCCCGCGCACTGTTTAAAGAAGGAAGGAACTGCCGGGCCTCTGCGAAACATCCTTATCTACAACAATTACAAAGGAAGGCAGCATAGCTTTATACTGTTACAAAAGGCAATATAGATTTACTGCCGGCGTCAACTGTTAAAACCATC
>JBQCGX010000148.1:0-35548 GCA_051955255.1 Agriterribacter sp.
AATATCAACCACTCCGCACATATATGGGGCGCCGTGTATGGAATTGTATTTCTTATTGCAGCGGGATTTATTTTCATGCAAAAAAACCTGGCACTCGATTTTTGGGAGGATGTAAAGCTGTATATAACAAATTTTTGATCCGGCAATCAGCCTTCAACTATCAGCTTTTGAGGCATCATTAAATCAGAAATCAATAAACCTGCCTGCCGGCAGGCAGGTCAAAAATCAGCAATTGCGTCTTACACCCTATACCTTTCTCAAAAACTCTATCCTAATACATTCTTTAGTGCCCGGTGTTATTTTAAAGCGATCATCTATCCGGTGATTGATAATCCAGATGATCTTCTTATTCGATTCCAACACCCATATCCTCTCTTTATCTGCCAGCGATAATTTCCGGTCAATAAAAAACCGGGCTAGCTTCTTTTTCTTTCGCATTCCCAACGGATAGAAATAATCGCCCGTTTTCCATTTCCTTAACAAGAGAGGATATTCTACAGCAGATGCATTGATGCAGGCAATATGCTCCGGTTGATGCAGTACTGTATCTTCGCAGGTTTCCTTTTTCAGTTTTAGCGCCCCTTCGGTAAAAGCTATTGTTGCCGGTATGTTGTCGATTACGGTAACTGCGTTATCATCTGTTTCCACTTTTTCATTCGCCGTAATGATCAGCCAATTCCTGTTTTTAAGTATGCGGTGGGTAGCCGATACAATATATTTCCCGCTCTCGCTTTGCAGCAATTCGATCACTTCATCGGTTTGCTTTGGCGAAAAGTGAAACGCTTTTATAATTTCATAAACGATGGTTTTTAAAGGAACAGCCTGCTGCAGTTTCAGCACCGGTATGTGTACCTCATCCCCTCTATATTCCATCAACTTCTTTTTATGTACAGCAATTGCCTGGTTGTACAGCAACTCTGTTTCCCTGAATCGCTTTATATTCTCCTGGATGCCAGCCTCTGCTTCCGGAAATACGTTTAAAACCGCGGGCAGAATATGCTGCCTGAAATAATTGCGTGTATACTTATCCGTTAAGTTGCTTGAATCTTCCACGTAATCAACCCCATGCCCGGCAGCATAGTCCAGCAAATCGGCTTTTGAAGCAAAGAGCAGGGGACGAACCACCTTTCCCTTTTTGGGCAATATGCCACGAATACCGGCTATGCCTGTGCCCTTAAAAAAATTCATGAGCACGGTTTCTGCATTGTCGTCGGCATGATGAGCGGTAACGATTTTAATTTGAGATTTGAAATTTGAGACCTGCCTGCCGGCAGGCAGGTTTGAGATTTTTGCGGTTGCTATTTCATTGAACCATGCATATCTCAGTTCCCTAGCTGCCACTTGTATAGATACCTTACGGGCATCGGCATACGAAGTGGTATCAAACTGTTTTACCAACATGGGTACGTTGTACTGTTTTGCTAACGTTCTTACAAATGTTTCATCCCGGTTGCTCTCCTCCCCTCTCAAATTAAAATTGCAATGTGCTATTTCAAATGAATAACCGGCTTCAAAACACAGGTGGCACAATACAACAGAATCCACACCACCGCTCACTGCCAGCAGCAATTTGTCGTTTTTTGCAAAAAGCTCTTCCTTATCAATAAACTGCTTAAAGTGTTGTAATAGATCGTTCATGCGTAAACATAGTTGGAAATTTGTCGTTTATCGTTTGATGTTTACAGTTAGCAACTATAAACACTAAACTTTCCCTACTCGTCCGATAACTCTTCATAAGCCGAACGCAATTCATTGTAAGCTTTTTTGTCGTTAGCTATATTGGCCGCCTCCATTCCTTTTTTATACCAGTCAACTGCTTCTGTATAGTGTTCCTTTTTTTCGAGCAATTTGCCCAATTGGTAGTACGAGCCAATGTAAGCAGGATCGTTGCGCAGTATTGCTTCAAAAATGGCGATTGCTTCTGCATCCTCCCCTTCACTTATATGCTCCATCGCCAAAGCGTGCCGTAAAAAATTGTCCTGCGGAGCCGTTTGCAACATCTCCAGCAGCTTTTCTTTTCTGTTCATACTAGCCCCAACATTGTTTATATCAATTTTGCAGAATATAAAAAGGGATATTATATTTGCTCAACAAATAGTTGCATAAACAACTTTTTATTTAATATCCAACTATCATTCAAACACCTGTTCATGAAGATACTCGTCTGCATCAGCAAATCTCCAGACACTACGGCAAAAATAGCCTTCACCGATAACAATACGAAATTCGCTACCGACGGCGTGCAATGGATCATCAACCCTTACGACGAATGGTATGCGCTGGTAAAAGCCATCGAAATAAAAGAAAAAGATCCTGCTACTGTTATTAACCTGGTTACAGTAGGAGCAGTAGATGCCGAACCTATTATCAGGAAAGCATTGGCGCTGGGTGGCGACGAAGCCATACGCGTTAACGCTGAGAGCCAGGACAGTTTTTATATTGCTTCTCAAATTGCAGCTATAGCACAGCAGGGTGGATATGATCTAATACTTACAGGCAAAGAAACCATAGACTACAACAGCGCTTCTGTAGGTGGTATGGTGGCAGAACTGCTGGACGTTCCATATGTATCGCTGGCAATAAAGCTCGATTTAAACGGAAGCACCATTGTAATAAACCGCGAAATAGAAGGAGGCGAAGAAACATGCGAAGTAAACACGCCCGTCGTAGTGAGTTGCCAGAAAGGAATGGCTGAAGCCAGAATTCCTAATATGCGCGGCATTATGGCTGCCCGCACCAAACCTTTAAAAGTAGTAGAACCAACTGCAGCAGACAGCCTGACCAGTGTTGTGAGCTTTGAGCTTCCACCACCAAAAGCAGGCGTTAAGCTGATACCGGCAGACAATCCTGCTGAACTGGTAAAAGCTTTGCACGAAGAAGCCAAAGTAATCTGAGGAGAAGCTCCAAATCAGAAATCACAAATCTCAAATCAGAAATTATTTTATGTCTGTTTTAATATTCATAGATCAATCAGAAGGGCAGGTTAAAAAAGGAGCGCTGGAAGCCATGAGTTACGGGGCCAAACTTGCCGCTCAACTGGGCGTAAACGCAGAAGGTGTTTTATTGGGCAAACCAAACGAAGATATTGCTGCCCTGAGAAAATATGGAGTTAAAAAAATATACCAGGTGGCTAATGAACAACTCAACCACCTCGATGCACAAGTATTCGCTAATGTGATAGCGCAGGTGGCAAAAGCTGCTGGCTCAACAGTCATCGTTTTTTCTAACAATACGGATGGCAAGGCCATCGCACCCAGGCTATCTGCTAGGCTAAAGGCCGGCCTGGTGGCAGGAGCAGTAGCCTTACCAGATACCAGCAGCGGTTTTTCCGTTAAAAAAAGCGTGTTTTCCGGCAAAGCATTTGCACATGTAGCTGTTAATACGGCTATCAGGATTATTGCGGTAAATCCTAATTCGTTCGCCATAACGGAGGCGGGTACCGCAAATGCTGAAGTGGAAAATTTTAACGCCACCATCGATGCTCCAAAAGTTAAGGTAACAGCAGTAAATAAAGTGAAGGGCGAGGTTCCGTTGAGCGAGGCAGAAATAGTAGTGAGCGGCGGTCGTGGATTAAAGGGACCGGAAAACTGGGGCATGGTAGAAGAACTTGCCAGGCTGCTGGGTGCTGCCACGGCTTGCAGCCGACCCGTAGCAGACACGCACTGGAGACCGCATCATGAGCATGTAGGACAAACCGGCCTGGCAATAGCTCCCAACCTCTACATTGCCATCGGTATTTCCGGAGCCATTCAACACCTGGCGGGAGTTAACAGAAGTAAAACCATTGTTGTGATCAATAAAGATCCCGAAGCCCCATTTTTTAAAGCTGCCGATTATGGCATTGTTGGCGATGCATTTGAAGTGGTTCCAAAGATCATTGAAGAAGTTAAAAAGCTGAAAGGCGTAGCATGAGAAAACAGGTCCTTTAAGCGAACCGCTCGGGCAACCGAAGCGGTTTTTTATTTTAGGTTTTTGAGGGTAGGCTTTTTATAAAATTCTTGTACATTCGCAACAGATTATGAAGAAAATAGAATTGGAAATAGTAGCATTGTCGCACAGCATTACACAGACACATTCCTATGCTGTTGTTTTGGGTGAAACAAATGGATTGAGACGCTTGCCAATTGTAATTGGTGGATTTGAAGCACAGGCTATTGCGGTTGCGCTGGAAAGAATGCAGCCCAGCCGTCCGCTTACGCATGATCTTATGAAGAATTTTATGATGGCGTTCAATGTGGAGCTTCATGAAATCATCATCAGCGATTTACAGGAAGGTATATTTTATTCAAAGCTGCTTTGCAGCAATGAGCACGATACGGTTGAAATAGATTCAAGAACCTCCGACGCGTTGGCGCTGGCGGTTCGTTTTGGCTGCCCCATTTATACGTATGAACATATACTCGAAAGTGCGGGCATATTGATGGAAGATTCAGGCAAAAAGAAAAAAGGGGAAGAAGAAACGGCTGCTCCTGTTCAAAGTACCGGAGGTTCCAAAGAAGACCTGAAGGGCATGTCGCTCGATGAATTAAACCGGTTACTGAACGAAGTGCTGGAGCAGGAAGATTACCTGAGAGCAATCGCCATCAGGGACGAGATCAACCATCGCAAAAAGAAATATTAGACATACCAATACCCATCGCCTTGTGGTAGTCTTTCCCAATTGCAAAATCAATCTTGGCTTACACATTACCGCCCGCAGGGATGATGGATTTCATAACCTGGAAACAGTATTTTACCCCGTCAACTGGTTTGATGCACTGGAAGTGATTCACGGCGATGCAGCACCTGCATTTTCTTTTTCAGGCATTCCCATACCCGGCCAGCCAACAGATAATATTTGTTACAAAGCCTGGCAATTGTTAAAAGACGATTTCCCTCAGTTGCCGGCTATCAAAGCGCACCTGCACAAAAATATTCCTACGGGTGCTGGGTTAGGCGGAGGTTCGGCAGATGGCGCCTTTATGCTCAACCTGCTGAACAAAAAATTCAACCTTCAACTAACCAATGAGCAACTGATCATGTACAGTCTGAAGCTGGGCAGTGATTGTCCCTTTTTTATCATTAATCAACCTTGTTATGCAACAGGTCGCGGTGAAATACTATCGCCTGTTGCGGTTGACCTTTCCCGTTACAATTTGTTAATTGTAAACCCCGGCATACATGTAAATACGGGTTGGGCATTTTCTCAGCTTTCTCCTGTTATTCCCTCCGTTTCAATTGCAGATATAATACAGCAACCCGTTGAAACCTGGAAAACAACATTGAAAAACGATTTTGAAGCGCCTGTTTTCAAGGCATACCCGGCCATAAACGAACTCAAAGAAACTTTGTACCAGCGGGGCGCTGTATATGCATCCATGACCGGAAGCGGTTCCACCGTATTTGGCTTGTTTGAAAAAAAACAAAGACCTGCATTTGCTTTTCCTGCCAACTATTTGGAGAAATGGGTTTAAAATAAATTATTCCTGATTGACAAAACTAAACCCAACTTTAGATCTACGGAGACTTGAGTCATAACGTAAGTCATTTTCAAATTTTCAAATTCCGGCATTTTCAAATTTTACAGTATCTTGCGGCAAATACTCACGATCTTACTCAAAGCGCACATATTATCTTTTCTTGATCGTAATCTCGATTTCCTCGATCATAATTGTAGCAGCTTCTAAAACGCTCGTTCATTTACTAAGCAGTTATTCAACTATTTCCCATACCTCTCAAACTTAATTTCATGTCGTTAACTATATCCGCACAGGATAAAACAGCTCATTATTTAGCATTAGAAGAAAAATATGGCGCCCACAACTATCACCCGTTGCCGGTGGTACTGGAACGGGGTAAAGGCGTGTTTGTATGGGATGTGGATGAGAAAAAGTACTACGATTTTCTGAGTGGATATTCCGCCGTTAACCAGGGGCACTGTCATCCCAGGCTGGTAAAAGCTTTAACCCAACAGGCGCAAATCCTCACGCTTACCTCCAGGGCTTTTCATAGCAGCCTGCTGGGTGAATATGAGCAGTTTGTGACCCACTATTTCGGGTACGATAAGGTGTTACCAATGAACACAGGTGTGGAAGCTGTAGAAACGGCTTTGAAGCTTTGCCGTAAATGGGCCTATAAGGTGAAGGGCATTGCTGCCAATCGGGCCAAAATTGTTGTTTGCGCCAATAACTTTCATGGCAGAACATTATCTGTCGTTTCATTTAGTACAGACCCGACATCTACAACGGATTTTGGTCCTTATACACCGGGCTTTGAAGTGATTCCATATAACAATGCAGCAGCGTTGGAGCAGGCATTGCAGGATGAAAATGTTGCCGGCTTCCTGGTAGAGCCGATACAGGGAGAAGCCGGCGTGGATGTTCCGGACGAAGGTTATTTAACGAACGCAAGAAAGCTTTGCACGCAACACAATGTATTATTGATTGCCGACGAAATACAAACAGGTTTGTGCAGAACCGGCAAAATGCTTTGCTGCGATCATGAAAACGTGAGGCCCGATATACTTATTCTTGGCAAAGCACTGAGTGGTGGCATGTTGCCGGTGAGCGCCGTGCTGGCAGACGATGAAATAATGCTCACCATACAACCCGGCGAACATGGATCTACCTATGGCGGCAATCCTTTAGCCTGTAAAATAGCTATGGAAGCCCTGACCATTTTAAAGGAAGAAAAAATGGCGGAGAACGCTGAAAAAATGGGGTCGCTGCTTCGCGAAGGCTTACACAAAATAAATTCCCCGTATATTGCTGTTATAAGAGGCAAGGGATTATTGAATGCGATTGTTATCAAACATCCCGACCCTGATGCTGCCTGGAAATTATGCATGGAGTTGAAAGAAAATGGCTTGCTGGCAAAGCCTACGCATGGAGATAAAATTCGCTTTGCACCACCGCTGGTGATTACCCAAGAGCAGATAGCGGACTGTATCGATATTATAAGCAAAAGCTTACGGGTGCTGGATTGATCCTTTGCTGTTTAACTCACAATCTTAATAACTTAAAATGGCGACCACTAAAAACAAACAAACGGTTGAAACCTACATGGAGGGCTTCAGGAGCAGCGATCATGAAAAAATCCTTTCTTGCCTCACAGATGATGTTGTGTGGGAGATGCCAGGCATTTATAAGCATGTTGGAAAAGAAGCATTCGACAAGGAAATTGAAAATGAGAACTTTGTTGGAAGTCCTGCCATCCAGATCACCAGGCTGGTAGAAGAACAAGATGTTGTAATTGCGGAAGGTTGCGTACAGGGTGAGATGAAGAACGGTGGTCGCCTGGATGCCGTGTTCTGCGATGTTTTTTTAATGCGGGACGGAAAGATAAAGCAATTGACATCGTATCTGATGTCAAAAAATGCTTCGCTTAAATTTGAGTAGACAGCAACGTGAAACGACAGCTGTAATCAGACCGACAATTCCGTGATAGCTTTCACTAATGTATCCAACTCAGCTAGTGTGCTATACACATGCGGCGTTACCCGCACGCAGTTTACATTTGCATATACCATAGCCGTGGTGTGTATGCGGTATTTGTCGAACAGCATACCACTTAGCGCAGCAGACTCAATTCCATCTATGCTCACGCCGCAGATGGCACAGGAATAATCATGCTTGAGCGAGGTATGCAATTTTACCTTTTTAAGATGCTGCACTTTTTCTGCCCAATAGTTCTTTAAATAACGTACTCGCTCTTCTTTACGTTTCGGACCAATGGCATTGTGAAAATCAATAGCCTCCACTATACCCTGCTCTATGGGGAAACTGCGGGTGCCCAGTTGTTCAAACTTGCGTATGTTATCGCTCTTGGGATTATCGTTGCACAACAACGGCCATATTTTTGAAATCTTTTCTTTTTTGATCCACAGCATACCGCTGCCAATGGGGGCGCTCAAAAATTTATGCAGGCTGGTTCCCAGATAATCGCATTGCAGATCAGGAATTTTATAGTCTAGCAACCCAAACCCGTGGGCGCTGTCGCAGATCACTTCCATACCTCTCTGATGCGCCATTTCAGATATCTTCCTAACGGGTATTATCTGTCCCACCCAATTCACCACATGCGTTACATGAATCACTTTGGTTTTAGGCGTTATCAGCTTTTTGTATTCGTTTACAATTTCCTCATCGTTTTCAATCGGGAAATTAAAAGTAATCTGTTTGTAAACGATCCCGTCGCGTTGGGCGCGCTGACGCCATGCAGCCATCATGTTGGGATAATCGTGCATGGAACCAATTACTTCATCTCCTTTTTTTAAATCCATTCCAAATATCACACTGTTTAACGCTTCCGTTGCATTGCGGTTAATAGCAATCTCATCTTTATCGCATCCTGCCAATGCAGCCAATTTTTCCCGCAGGGGTTCTCTTCCCTTATCGAGTATGCGCCACATATAGTAAGAAGGCCCCTGGTTCGACATGCGATTGTATTTTTCCACAGCATCCTGCACAATGCGCGGAGAAGGGCTTACCCCACCATTGTTAAAATTGATGATATCGGGACTTACAGAATATGCTTTTTGGATGATGCTCCAGTAGTCCTCGTCAAGTGCTGCCTGTAGCGGCGATATGTTTTGTAAACGATTGGAAGCTGTTTGTATATTTTCTGCAAACAATTGATTGGCTGATAAGGCACCGATTGCGCCCATACCCATGTTCTTTAAAAATGTTCTGCGGTTCTTTTGCATTTCAGGGTAAAGGTTATTGTGGGTAATGGTTTAAAGTTACTATAAAATATGCTGACTGAGTTTGCATGTTAGTAGTTTCTCAGGCAAAATGCGCTCAAAATTGATAATGATTTGTTATTGCAGGAGAAGAATATTTTTTAACCCGTTACCAATGCGCAAAATCTTTTTCGTAATTCCCTTTGATGCGCTCCATTGGTGGATTAAAGTAACCATATTTTACCTTCGGAAATTCTTCATGAATCAGATCCATCAGTTGCTTTATGCCCATACATTCACCCGTATCATGTACCCCTATTTTGCCCATGTACCAATCGGGGTCGATATTAAAATTGCGCCATTGTATCATCGTGAGGTCTGTATCTGATATCAGCTTGCGCAATGCTTCATATTCTTCCACGCTATCCGTCATACCCGGAAACACAAAATAGTTGATGGATGCCCAGCCGTTGTAACTTCTTACCACTTTCAGGCTTTCCACAATGTCTTCAAAGCTATAGTTGTTGGGGCGGTAATAAGCTTCGTAAATATGCTTGCGTGCCGAGTTGGTGCTTACGCGAATACTGTTCAAACCGGCTTCGCAAAGCGCCTGCACTGCAGCAGGTTTGGAACCGTTGGTATTGATATTAATGCTTCCTTTGGCAGTATGTTTCCTGATCTCAATAATAGATTTCCGTATAGTTTCCCACATCAGCAAGGGCTCGCCTTCGCAGCCCTGCCCAAAGCTCACCAAGGGATAGGGAGCAGATTCAAGATGCGGCACGGTAAATTCAACAATTTCTTCCGCAGTAGGCTTAAACGTTAGCCTGTCCTGTGTTGAAGGAATACTCTCTTCTTCCGGTTGAAAGGAAATACAACCCACGCAATTGGCATTGCAGGCCGGCGATGATGGCACGGGACATTCCCATCTGCCCATAAAATAATTTCTTGCAGCGGGACAATGGTACGTATTGCAACAATTATCGGCGAGATGTTTTACCAGCCTGTTATGGGGATAGACTTCCAGCAGTTGCGACACCCCGGATTGAATAACGTCGTTATCATAACCGCTGCATTCCTGGCGGATGTCCTGCTCTATACGTACCGCGGGCACATAAAACTTTTCATTATACCAGGCGGCAGCCGTATAGCAAAACAGTGGAAGCAATGGCGCTTCAGGTTGTGTTTCATAAGCCGCAATATACAAACCGGTATGTGCAGGAGGAATAAAAGCCGCTACGGCCCATCCTTTTTCGCACAGCCTCATCTCGCCTGTTTTAACATCAATGCCAATGCCTCGTCTGCCAGGCAGTTCGTATAACGATCCGCCATCCGGCAACTCTATCCAGTCTTCTACCGGCACAGGTATGGCGTCCCACCCCGTTCTTCCAACAGCATATAAAGAAAGATCTTCAAATATCTCTCCCTTACCGTTGGAATATAATAAGTATGGCGATTGCTGCAAGACCGGCATAGTGTATGGTTAAACGTTATTAGAATGATTAAGGTTGAAAAGACTGTCAACAAATTCGTGCTTATCAAATACCAGCAGGTCTTCCATCTTTTCTCCCACCCCTATAAACTTAACGGGTATCTGGAACTGGTGCGCTATTGACAATACCACTCCGCCTTTGGCCGTACCGTCTAATTTGGTAATGGTAAGCGCCGACACATCTGTTGCGGCAGTAAATTGTTTTGCCTGCTCTACCGCATTTTGCCCGGTAGAGCCATCCAGCACCAACATTACTTCGTGCGGCGCTTCGGGTATTACTTTTTGAATGACTCTCTTTATCTTGCTCAGTTCTTCCATCAGGTGCAGCTTGTTGTGCAACCTCCCGGCAGTATCTATTAGTATCACGTCTACACCCCTCGCCACACCGCTTGTCACGGTATCAAATGCAACCGATGCAGGATCGCTGCCCATTTCTTTTTTAACGATGGGCACTCCTACCCTTTCGCTCCAGATAGTAAGCTGATCCACAGCCGCCGCCCTGAAAGTATCGGCAGCTCCCAGCAATACTGATTTACCAGCTTTTTTAAAATTATGCGCCAGCTTGCCGATGGTCGTTGTTTTTCCCACACCATTTACGCCCACCACCAGGATGATGTATGGCTTTGCAGGCAACACCGAATCAAAGCCATAGGCATTTTTTTCGGGAGCATCTACCAGTACGCTTTCCATTTCCTGCTGCAAAATATTGTTCAGTTCGGCAGTACCGAGGTATTTATCTTTTGCAACGCGCTGTTCAATTTTTTCTATAATAGCAACGGTAGTGGTTATACCAACGTCTGCAGCTACTAAGGCTTCTTCCAGGTTGTCAAGCACTTCCTCGTCTACGGTGCTTTTACCGGCTATTGCCTTGGTGAGTTTTGAAAGAAAACCGGTTTTGGTTTTTTCCAATCCCTGGTCCAGACTTTCCTTTTCTTTCTTCCCAAATAATTTTCCAAAAAATCCCATATACCCAATTTATTAATAGTGAGCTGTCAGCGATCAGCTTTCAGTTTTCAGCAAATCCACCTGTCGGCAGGTAGCTCAGCAATCAATGAAAAAGCAAAATTCAGGAACCAAAAAGCAATAAACAAAAAAACAAGCAGGTAGCCTTACCCGAATCTGAATGCTTACTGATAGCTGATTACTGAGTGCTCAACTGTACAAATCAAAACGCATCAGGAAATCGTCCTGCTGCATAGTGGGTGTAAAGTTAAACACGGTAGTTTCAAATACCACAAATCCTGCTTTTTGGTAAAACCGGATGGCCTTATGGTTGTGTTGCCATACCTGCAGCCATATCGTATCATACTTTTCAAAAGCAGCCAGTTGCTTGCATTTCTCCATCATTTCCTTCCCTACTTTAAACCCCTGGTACTCTTTCAGTACATAAATGCGTTCTATTTCTATAGCATTTTTTCCTTCGAGCCCTTTTGCCTTCCTGTCGTTTCTCAGCTTGGTAAATGCTACTGCTATATCGTTTACAAATCCAATATAAAACCTGGCAAATGGATTGTTTAATTCTTCTTCAATTTTTTCGGGCGAAAACTTTTGGCGTACGTATGCCTCCAATGCTTCATTGGCACCAACCTCTGCATATGTTTCAACAAAAGTTTTGCGGCCAAGATCTACAATGGTAGAACTATCCTGTATTTCTGCTTTCCGGATATGGATTACGTTACTCATGCGATCGGATACTTAAAATAACAAAAGCTGTCCCGACAACATCGCGACAGCTTTTTTATACTGTAACTAACCCATGTAATTATTTCTGGGCCAAAAACTCTTTAATTTTATCCTTATGCACAATAGCCTCTTTAAAGGTATATGCACCAGATTTGGGGCTGCGTACGGCACGCACCACTTTCGTCCAGTTTTTTGCCTCAGCGGCTGCTTTCTGGTCTTTTGATTTTATCGCCGTTTTAGCTGCTTTTGCCATGATATTAATTTGAAAATGTGGAAATTTGAAAATTTGAAAATGTCAACAGCAATTTGTGAATTGACAGTGATCCAAACGTTCAAATTAATTATTTGATTTCTTTGTGAACCGTAACCTTTTTGAGGATAGGGTTGTATTTTTTCAACTCCAGGCGCTCAGGAGTATTCTTTTTGTTTTTGTTGCTGATATAGCGACTGGTTCCAGGCTGACCACTGCTTTTGTGCTCAGTACACTCCAGGATTACCTGTACTCTGTTTCCTTTCTTAGCCATTGCCGTATAAATTTAAGTTGTTATCAGATTTTTTCTCCCTGCGCACGCAGTTCTTTTACTACAGTATACAATCCCCTTTTATTGATGGTACGAAGACCTTCGGTAGACAATTTCAGGGTTATCCATTTATCTTCTTCCGCCAGGAAAAAGCGCTTAGTTTGCAGATTGGGTAAAAACCTGCGTTTAGTCTTTATGTTTGAATGCGATACGGAGTTTCCTGTAATGGGAACTTTACCTGTAACCTGACATACTCTGGCCATAATCTATTTTTTGGGAGTGCAAAGTTCAGTAAAATATTATTAATATCAAAAAAGATTTTACTGATTTTCACGTTAATATCAAGGTGTGCCAGCTGCAAGTGAATTTGGTGCAATAATTGCATCATCAGCCTACAAATCCAAAATCTGTATATCCAATGAAAAGGAAACCTGCCCTTTTTACCCTGCTGCTGTTGCTGTTATTTGCTTCAGTAAAAGCCCAATTGGACTGCCCTTCAGGTAATTTGATAGCTAAAGACACGATCATTATTTGCGCCGATACCACTTTTCGCCTGCAAATGCCTTACGCTCACGGAGCTGTATCATACGTTTGGGGCGACGGCGAAACTAGCGATTTTATTGACATACATCAAACCAAAAAATATCACGTTACTGCCACCGATGCCAACTGCAGCATAGACGATAGTGTGTATGTGCTTTTTAACTCACTGATACTGATACCCGATGTTAAAAATACTTTGCTGTGCCTGAATGTTCCTGCGCCTCCTTTAAAGGCGAAAGGAGAGGATTTAAAATGGTATACCTCGCCTACAGCTACAGCAGGAAGCACTACCCCGCCCATCCCCTCAACGACAGATACCGGGCTGACCAATTATTATGTGTCGCAAACCATTTTGGGTTGTGAAAGCCCACGGGCTAAAATACAGGTGGAAGTAATTGACAAACCTAACTTCAACCTGGGCGAAAACGTGATCATCCCCTGCGGCGCCCCTGGCGTAATGCTGCAAACCGTAAAACAAAAATACACTTCCTACACCTGGCAGGATGGTTCTACCAGGCCTGATTTCACCGCTATCGATGCAGGGAAATATGTATTAAAGGGTGAAAATATCTGCGGTTCGCTGGTAGACACCGTTACAACGGTTACCTGCAACACCAGATGCGTGAACTTTCCAACCGCTTTTACTCCTAACAACGACGGGCTAAACGAAAGTTTTCGGGCAGGCGCTTTTTGCCCCATATCAAAATTTAATATGGTGGTGTACGACCGCTTTGGCAAAAAGGTTTTTGAAACAAGCAATCCGTCTTCGGGGTGGGATGGCAGAATAAACGGTAAAAAAGCCGACGCAGGTACTTATGTATATTATTGCGTGTACGACGATTTTATGCTGAAAAGGGAACTCATGCTGAAGGGATCTGTGACGCTCATGAGATGATTTTAAGATTTGAGATTTACCGCAGCAATCAGTTTACATTTTAACCAGACCTGAAACTCACAATTATAAGGAGTTCAACGTATTTTAAAAAAGACTGCCGGGTCGAAGTGTTTTCAAATTTCAAATCTCAAATCTCAAATTTGAACTTACATTTGTGCAAAAACGGATTTGCAGTTATGACGGAAGAAAAAGGCTTGAACTTTATAGAGGAGATTATTGAAGAGGATTTAAAAAATGGAAAACACAGCACGATTGTTACACGTTTTCCTCCGGAACCGAATGGATATCTTCACCTGGGGCACGCATCGAGCATATGCCTGAACTTTGGACTTACGCTTAAATATGGCGGCTATACCAATCTCCGCTTCGACGATACCAACCCCGTTACAGAAGAAACAGAATATGTAGAAAGCATTAAGGAAGATGTGAAATGGCTGGGCTTTGATTGGAAACATGAGCTATATGCCTCTGATTACTTTCCGGTTTTATACGACTATGCCATTAAGCTCATTAAAAAACAACTGGCATATGTAGACGATAGTACCTCTGAAGAGATTGCTGCTTTAAAAGGAACACCTACCGAGCCAGGCAAAAACAGTCCTTACCGCGACAGGAGTATTGAGGAAAATCTTGACTTGTTTGAAAGGATGAAAAAAGGTGAGTTCCCAGACGGATCTAAAACACTAAGGGCTAAGATAGATATGGCGCATACCAATATGCTGATGCGCGACCCGGTTTTGTACCGCATCAAGCATGCGCATCATCACCGCACGGGGGATGAATGGTGTATATACCCGATGTACGATTTTGCACACGGGCAAAGCGACAGCATAGAAAACGTTACCCATTCTATTTGCACACTGGAGTTTGTACCTCACCGTGAGCTGTATGACTGGCTGATTGAAAAGCTGGAGATATTTCCCTCCAAACAATATGAATTTGCGCGCCGCAATCTTACTTACACCATTACCAGCAAACGCAAGCTGCTGCAACTGGTGAATGAAAAATATGTGGATGGCTGGGACGATCCGCGGATGACCACCATCAGCGGTATGCGCAGAAGAGGTTATACGCCTGAAAGCATTCGCGATTTTTGCGAAAGGATTGGCGTTGCCAAGCGGGAAAACCTGGTGGATATGGGTTTGCTTGAATACTGCGTGCGCGAACATTTGAACAAAATTGCATTGCGCAGAATGGCTGTGCTGGACCCTGTTAAGCTAACCATTACCAACTACCCTGCGGGACAGGTTGAAGAAGTGTACAGTGAGAACAATCCCGAAGAAGAAAATATGGGTGGTACAAGACCGCTTCCATTTTCCGGTTCGCTTTGGATAGAGAGAGAAGATTTTATGGAAGTGCCTGCAAAAAAATGGTTCAGGCTGGCGCCGGGCGCCATGGTGAGGTTGAAGAGTGCCTATATAGTGAAGTGCGACGATTTTATTAAAGATGAAAACGGCACGGTAACCGAAATACGATGCAGCTATATACCTGAAAGCAAAAGCGGCAACGATACATCGGGCATTCATGTAAAAGGAACAATACACTGGATAAGCGCGGAACATGCCGCCAAAGCAGAAATAAGACTGTACGACCGGTTATTTAAAGTTGAGAATCCTACCGCAGAAGACGGTGATTTTACTTCTTACATCAATACCAATTCATTGCACATTATTCCTACGGCCTACATTGAACCATCGTTAAAAACAGCAGCCGTCGGCGAAAAATTCCAGTTCATCAGGAAAGGTTATTTCACACCCGACAAATATTCAACACCCGACAAACTGATCTTTAACCGCACAGTAACGTTGAAGGATACCTGGGCGAAGGAAAGCAAGAAATAGGTAGAAGGTGAATGGCATAAGGTATAAGGTAGAGGAAGGGTTGGATAGCTGATTACTGAAAGCTGAAGGCTTCCTTACCACTTACGACCTACTACTTACCACTTCCAAATGCCCCACCGCCTGATCCAGGAAGTTCGGAAGCACATGTGAGTAAGTCCATAAAATTTTATCGGGATCGTTGAGTTGCTCAATCATAGAAGCCCATTTGGCTTCGCCGTGCGCTTCAATCACGCTCTGTTTTTTGTCGTCGCGCTGCAGGTACATGCTCATACCTATTGCATCTGCTTCGGGGTGAAATTGCGTACCGATCATGTATTCATTAAACCGTATGGCCATTATTGCGCGTTCCAGCGGAACATGTGGCCGGTCTTTTTCAATACACAATATAGACGCGCCCGCTTCCTCCAATTTTTCCACATCCGGGCTAACCACCTGGTAGTCGCGACTGTCCACTACATAAAAAGGATCGCTTAGTCCTTCAAATATCAATTCGTCTTTTCCATTATCAAGCAAATGAATGGGAAATACGCCGAAGGAAGTTGACTTGCGTTTATTTACAATGGCTATTTTATAATGCCTGCATACCAATTGGTAGGAATGACAAATAAAAAAAACAAACTTTTTTTGACTATTTCCGGGATCGTTATTCCAGTTCTCTATTTGTTGCAGCCAGTTAAAATAGTGTGTTTCCCATTGCATTCCCTCACTTTCGAGCGGGCTTCCGGGGCCACCACTCGAAATATAAATGTCGTAAGAAGTATCGGGGGTTTCCAGTTTCTGGCGCACATCAAATTCATCCCACTGTATATCCAGGTGATTGGCTTCTCCGTATTGGTTCAGGATCTCTCTAATACACCGCATCCCCTGGTTGGCTACGCCTTCATACATATCAAGAATAGCCACCCGGATGCTTTTCTTTTGCATCAGTTTCATCGCGCAAATGTACGTTTTTTGAGGCAGACGCCTACCAGGTAAAGCTGGCTATTTTGCCTCCTTTACCGGCAAGAAAAACAGCTTTTCCGTTTTTTGCCTTGCGGCATACATGAAAGCTTTGCGTGCTGATCAAGCGCCAGTTTTTTCCGCCATCCTCAGAAATATCTACCCCCGAAGTTCCGCAGGCAATAAGCCGCTTACCTGTTATATATTCAACGCAGCTTCGGTAGCCATGTGGTGGCGTTTGTGGTGGGTTCCAGGTTTTCCCACCATCGCTGCTCAGTGCTGCATTTTGCGAAGCGATGGTATCTGCAGCAAAATCGCCCCCTACTACTACCATTTGCATTGCAGCTTTTCTCTTTTTATTGTTGTATACCGCTATAGAGTTGGCACCTGTAGTTTCTTTTCCCTGCAGGAGCGGCAGGGTTATTTGCTGATCGCGTATGAATACACGCGACTGCTTTCCGCCGGTGACAAAAACAGCTTCTGATAAAGAGAGCGCCCGGATGTTGGTGCCACTGGCTGCAAACATGGCTTCGCCTTCCTGCGCTACCGGATAATTTGCCTCAGGCAACTTTTGCCAGGTATCGCCACCATCAAAGGTTCTGGCTATAAATATGCTGCCGTTAACCGGATCGCCAATTACAATGCCGCTTTGTTCGTTCCAGAACTCCATTGCGTCTAAAAACATTCCTTTACGCCTGTCTTCAAAAACAATTTTCCAGGTATCTCCCCCATCGTATGTTTTTAAAATATAGGACGGATCGGCAATGCTCATTATTACGGCAGTTGCTGCATCGAATGCTTCAATATCACGGAAGTCATTTTTTTCAAATCCCTTTACCTTCATCCATTTCCAGGTGTTGCCTCCGTCAACCGAGCGTCCCACGGTACCGTTGCTTCCGCTCACCCAAATTACTTTGTCGTCTACAACACTTAGCCCACGTATTGAAACAGCAGCGCTATCATTTATAACAGACAGTTGCTGGCACAAGGAACAGAAAGGTGCCAATGAAAAAACGATCGCTAATATCCTTAACAACATAACAGCATTTGTATGCAAAAATGCAATTCTTTTGCTCACCAGCATTCATTGATCGATATCGCTATCTTCAAACAACTCCCGCAATTTTTGCTGAAGCAGCTTTTTGTCGGGCAATTGGGTTTTGTATTCTGAAACCATGGTGGGCGAAAGGGTTCGGCTCAAGGCATATTCCACACCTTCAAAAATGTAATTCATTTATTCACAGATGAATATTCAATTTTACACGATTCATTTTTTATCTTGCAGGCGCTTATGAGAAGGTATGAAGATGAATATCGCCACAAAGGATTGCGCAAAAAGCTGATTGATTCCCTCAGGGCTAAAGGCATTACCGATGAACGGGTGCTGGATGCCATGAACAATATTCCACGACATTTTTTTATGGACCTGGCGCTGGACAGGATAGCGTATGAGGACAGGGCTTTTCCTATCGGCGAAGGCCAAACGATTTCGCAACCTTACACGGTGGCTTACCAAACACAGTTGCTGGACGTAAAGCCGTTTGAAAAAGTGTTGGAAATTGGTACCGGAAGCACTTATCAAACCTGTGTGCTGGCACAACTAGGCGCCTTGGTATTTACCATAGAAAGGCAAAAGAAATTGTTTGACAGCAATAAAAATTTCGCCTACCTGAAAAAATATCCCTCGGTGAAATATTTTTATGGCGATGGATACGAGGGGTTGCCCACTTTTGCCCCGTTCGATAAAGTAATTATTACTGCTGCGGCTCCTTACATTCCACCGGCATTGATAGAACAACTGAAGCCAGGTGGAAAAATGGTGGTTCCTGTAGATGAAAACGATGTACAGCGTATGCTTCGCCTCACCAAAAAACCAGATGGCGGTTATACCGAAGAAAAGTTTGACGCCTTTTCTTTCGTAAAAATGCTCGAAGGAAAAACCAATGGCAATGGCAATAGTAATGGCAAATAAAAAGTCATTGAACCTATCAATGACTTTTTTGGTTTTCCATGCATGTTTTTTCGACTACTGTATCATGTCGTCTCCGCCTTCGGAACCAGACCTGTTATTTTTCCGTTTGAACAACGATGCATCAAACTTGCCAAAGCGATAGGAAAAGTTGAGCCTGAACACCTGCCAGTCTCTCCTGCGCCAGATGTCCTGCACAAAATAGCTGTTCTCCGAATGAGCATCGTAAATACGGGTTCTGAAAATATCGTTTACACTCAAAGTAATGGCGGCACGTTTGTCTTTCATAAATTCTTTCCTGACAGCAACATCTACTCCGTAATTAGGATTGATATAACCTTGCGCCGCTCCCGACGCACCGCCGAAGAATCCACCACCGCCACCTCCGCGGCGACCGCCACCTCCTCCGCCACCATCTTGCGGAACAAGTGTGCGCGACTGGTATTCGCCGGACAACTGTATGGTAAAATTAGCCGGCAACTTAAAGTTAATGTTCATCTTGCCTAAAAAAGCCCAACGATCATTTATGCCCAACGTTGAATCGAGACCACTGTTATCGATCTGCGCATTGTAAAAGTTGAAGTTAGTGGTTACTTCCATCCACTTGGTAAGCGGATTTTTGGAGGTAAGCTCTATTCCATACGACCGGCTTGAATTGGCATTGATGTATGAGATGACCATTGCCGAATCCAATTTTCCATCGGGCAAAGGAACATCATACTGCAAACTTTGATAGCGGGTAATCAGGTTGTTTGTTTTTTTATAAAATACAGATGTAAGCAGCGAGTGCCCTTTACCGAGCGATTTGTTATAGTTCAGCTCGAATGAATTGGTAAATTCAGGACGCAAAGCCGGATTACCTACGCTGATGTTCAAAATGTCTGAAACATCGTAAAAAGGTATCAGTTGCCAGAAATTAGGTCGATTGATACGTCGTGAATAATTGAGCTGAAGATCATTACCGGGACCAAACGATTGCGTTAAGAAAACACTTGGAAAAAACTGCAACGGGTATTCATTCGAAAAACGATCGCCTGTATTTAACAAAGTGCCTACGTATTTTGAACTTTCTGTTCTTAACCCCAACTGGTACGAAAACGATTCGCCGATTTTGCTCGAAAAAGTAGAATAGGCCGCATATACCTGGTCGTTATACTTGTAATTAGAGCTAACGGAAGGAATAGAAACGTATTCTCCCCGCGAGTAATCGTATGAAAGATTGTCGATGATGTTTTTATTATTGCGTATGGCTGCCCTTAAACCCGCTTCCAGCTTTGCCTTTCCTAACGGGAGCACATAGTCGGACTGGATTGTCCAGAAACTGTTTTTACCCGACGATATCAACTTTTGCAATGCCGGGTCCCCCAGCTTGCTGCCGTCCGTATTGTAATATTGTGTTGTATAGTCGCCGTCGCCCGAGTTAGAGCTGCTATTGTAGTTTACGTCGGCTGTAAGCTCATGCCCCTGCTTGGGGAACAGGTGTTTATATCCCAGCGACGGCCCGAAGTTGTTGAACTTTCTTTTATTCACAGTAGTTCTCAATGCCTGCTGAGATTTTACGGGGCTCGAAAGCGTATCCACATAAATATCATCTGTTTGCCTGGAGTTGAAATTTCCCCGAGGCATTGCCGCAGAAACTGTAAACGAATTGCGGTTGTCCATCAGGTAATCGAATCCTATTCTGCCAAAAGCAAACGACCCGGCATTGGTGGAATTGCTGTATTGATTGAGAACAGTGTTCCTCGTTTTATCCGTAAAAAGATTTTCGCGATAAGTAGCACCCTTGCTGATGCTTTTTCGCTGATTGTAGTTTAATCCCAGAAAGAAGTTGAATTTTCCCTGTTTTACGTTGATGTCTCCCCCAAAGTTTACCCTGCCCCGCGAGTCGATACCAGCCCTTATATTTCCATTGTAACCCGCCTTGCGATTCTTTTTAAGTATCACATTCAATATACCCGCCATACCACCCGAAGCATCAAACTTGGCTGAAGGGTTGGTAATGATCTCCACACTTTCTATAGCGTCGGCAGGTATCTGGTCGAGGGTTAATGTAGTGGGCCTGCCATCTACAAATATGGTTGGTGCCGCATTCCGCAGCGTTACATTTCCGTCAATATCAACGTTTACTCCCGGTACGTTTTTCATAATCTCGGTAGCAGTTTGTCCGGTGGTGGTAATGTTCTTATCTACATTAAAAATACGGCGGTCCACTCCCATCTGGAACATGGGTTTGGTAGCCACCACTGTTACCTCTCCCAACTGCTGCACATCCTGCTCCAGCTTAATGTTTCCCAGATCTTTGTCGAGGTTAGCCATCGCTTGCGACATATCCCCCCCGCGTTTGATATCAAAAGAAATCTCCTTGTCCAAAGGCGTGTATCCAATGGCAGTTACCAAAAGCCGGAAGATGCCGCGTACCGGCAAATTTTCGAGGCTGAAGTCGCCCTTTGGGGTAGTAAGCTGACCCGCAATTGAAATATCTTTCTGTTGGCCCGAAGCAGAATCAAGTCTTGCCTGGATCAACTGAACAGAAGCCGCATCTACGCCCTTATTGGTGGCACCATCCACTATCCGTCCATAAAAACGACCAGCGTTGGCTCCTCCGCCCCTCATGGCACCTCTCATGCCAGGTTGTTGGGCAAATACCGCTAACGAACAAAAAGAAAAAAGGGCTAATAAAAATGTTTTCATTGATGTGAGTTGATTGACTGTATAGTCCGGTTTGAGCTACTGCTATGATGAAATTTCAACCATCAAATCCAGCCAGTGCAGCCGGCGTTTTTCGCGCTACCAAAGGCAAAATTACTATTGATCCAGGTTAGGGTAAATGCTTTAAGGTTAACGAAGGTTAACAGTTTGTTCCGGTTGCCATTAATCACAGTCGGGAACGTTCACAGCACCAGATCACATTTTTATAACCTGTCTGAAAATTCCGAACTCTTTTTCGCTAAATATTAAACTGAATTTTGCATGGATGTTTTTTTCAGCTATTTTTGCAGCCTCATAAAAATGGTGGCTGTAGCTCAGTTGGTTAGAGCATCAGATTGTGGTTCTGAGGGTCGCCGGTTCGAGCCCGGTTAGCCACCCTTCTCAAAGCGGTTTTCAACCGCTTTTATTTTTTTCCGCCCGCACCTTGCAATTGCCGGTTTTTATGCGCACTTTTACCCTTCATGTATATTTTACAAATCCTTAGCTAAATCCTTAAAAAAGACGGCAACATTACTCTATTATTTCCGTTATTTTTGAATATGCAAAAAGTGTTAAGGCTTATGTTTAATAAAAAATCACTTCCGGTAGTACTGGTTATTCTTGTTGCTGGCGTTTTTATCGCGTTTCAAACGATAGGATTGGGCAATCCTCCCACCAAGTATGAAAAAATATTAAGGCAGGTAGGTGTGATGCTGGAGCAGGGACATTACAGCCCTAAAAAAATAGACGATAATTTTTCGAAAGAAGTTTTTACCAAATATCTCGAAGCACTCGATCCTGAAAAGCAGCTTTTTCTCAAGTCGGATGTAGAGCAGCTCAAAAAACAATTTGAGAATAATATAGACGATGAAATTCACGGCGCTCCGCTTCAATCGTTTAAAGCCATCAGCGACACTTACAGCAAAAGACTGCAGGAGTATCTTGGGTCGTACAAAGAAATTCTCGAAAAACCTTTCGACTTTACCATTGACGAAACATTGATAGACGATAAGGACAAGCTTGACTATGCAGCAAACGAAAAGGAAAGAAAAGATGTTTGGCGCAAGCGTTTGAAATACCAGATCCTGGTTCGTTATGCCGATCTTATCAGCACCAACGATAAAAACAAAGGAACCAAAGATTACAAAACCAGGACAGATGCTGACATGGAAAAGGAAGCGAGAGAAAAGGTATTGGCATCTACCAACAGGATAGCAGACAGGTTAAGGAACAAGTTTACAGAAGAAGACCGTTTCAACGACTTTGTAAATACCGTTACCTCCTGCATGGACCCGCACACTACATTCTTCCCTCCGATAGAAAAAAGATCTTTTGACGAGCAGATGAGTGGCAGGTTTTACGGAATAGGCGCATCGCTCCGCAACGAAGATGGCAATATTAAAGTGGCTACACTGGTTACGGGCAGCCCTGCCTGGAAATCGGGCCAGATACAGGTTGGCGACATTATTACAAAAGTAGGCCAGGGAAGCGAAGAGCCGCAGGATATGGCGGGCTTTGATACGGAAGATGCAGTAAAGGTGATACGCGGAAAAAAAGGTACCGAAGTAAGACTTACATTGAAAAAAACCGATGGCAGCACGAAAGTTGTTTCGATCATTCGCGATGAAATAGTATTGGATGAAACTTTTGCAAGGAGCGCGGTGGTAAACGAAGGTTCCCGCAAGATCGGCTATATCTTCCTTCCTGAATTTTATGCCGACTGGGAACGTCCGAATGGTGCAAAATCTGCGGAAGACGTTGCCAAAGAAGTAACCAAACTGAAAGCAGAAAACGTAGACGGTATTATCATAGACTTGCGCAACAATGGCGGCGGTTCGTTGTACGATGTAATACAAATGGTAGGTTTGTTTATTGACGAAGGTCCGATTGTACAGGTTAAAGACCGCGAAGGAAACCCGACAGTACTTCGCGATAAAGACAAAGGTGTTTTATACGACGGCCCGCTGGCTGTTATGGTAAATGAATTCAGCGCTTCTGCTTCTGAAATATTTGCAGCAGCCATCCAGGATTATAAACGTGGCATTGTAATAGGCAGCACATCCACTTATGGCAAAGGCACCGTTCAAAGAAACATTGGGTTAGACGCCGGACGTTTGGGCGGATTGATATCCAGCCAGGACGACGCAGCCAACCTTGGAACGGTGAAACTTACGCTTCAGAAGTTTTATCGCATCAATGGCGGCTCAACCCAGTTAAAAGGTGTAACGCCAGATATTGTAATACCCGACCAGTTTGAGCACCTGGAATTCCGCGAAAAAGACAATCCCGATGCGTTGAAGTGGGACGAAATAACCAAGGCAAAATATACCGTGTGGAACAATGGCTCCGATCTGTCGGCCATTACCCGCAACGAAGAAGGTCGCATTAAGGCAAACCCGGTATTTGAAAAGATCAAAACCAATACAGAGCAGTTGTCTAAGCTCAACGATAAAATGTTTACGCTCAATCTTAAAAAATACCAGGAAGAACAAAAGCAGATCCGCGACCTGGTAAAAGACATAGAGAAGCTTACAAAAACAGAAAAAGACAATCCTATAGAAATATTGCCTGAAGACCTCGCGAAATTCTCGCAGGATGAAGGGAAAAAAGACAGGCAGAAACAATGGTTGAAAAACCTGAAATCGGATGTTTACCTCAATGAAAGCGTAAGCATCATGAACAGCATGATCAGCCAGGAGGCGATTGCAAAATCGAAATGAGTTACTGGTTAAGTAAGTAAAGTGGGTTAAATGAGTTGAGTAGGTTTTACGTGGGACCTGCGCAACTCATTTAACCCATTTTCCATTTAACTTATTCACCAACTACCCTTTCCGCTTAATACCACAACCCACACTGCGGGTTTCTTTGGTAGCAATATCTTTACCAGCAATGCTGGCATCTATCGCATCTTTAAGATATTTTGTTTTTACGCCGTCTGCTTCTTCGGGATTATCATCTATCGCTCCTTTGTACACAAGTTTCCCGCTCTTATCAAACAAATAGCATTCAGGAGTGCGGCTGGCGCCAAAGGCATCGGCTAACACATTGTCTTTATCCACAGCATAATACCATTTGTATTGGTGAGTGCTGCCGTACGATTTCATGGCATCGAAAGAATCGCCGCCTTCCCGTCCGCCCTCGTTGGAGTTCAGTAAGATCACTCCCACTTTTTTGCTAAGCGCATACTGGCATATTTCGTTTGTGCGTGGCTGATACCCTTTTACCACGGGGCAGGTGTTGCAGCTAAACATCACCAGCAAACCATTTTGCTGAACCGCTTTTTTAAGACTGATCTCCTTTCCGGAAATATCCATTAAACCAGCATCGGCATTGGGGATGGCCGATCCAATGGGTAGTTCGGCATTCATTAAAGTAAAAGCTGTAAGCGAGGCTCCCGCCAACAGCGTAAACAAGGCAGCTTTCATGACCGTATATTTTAAAAGATGAAGAAATCAACAAAATGGCGGGTACGGTCAGGTTAAGTGCACAAACTAAGTGCCGGTTTACCTTTCTCTCGCGGATTTACATGCATTGATACGCTGATATACGCTGTCTTTTCCCCCACCGGCGCAGGTCTTGTAGCATAGCATAGTGGCCCGCCAGAACAGCGCCAGTAATTTGCATGTGCTGATTGATTCTGCGTTAATCCGCGTAAACATCGACGCTATCTGCAGAAAAAAACTATTTTCCCCACCGGTAGGTTTGAATGGTAAACCCGCACAGGTCAAGCACCCGGTCGGTTACGGTGGCAGCTACTTCTTCAATGGTTTGCGGACGGCTGTAAAACGATGGCGTTGCCGGGCAAATAATGCCTCCCGCAAGCGTAACAGTTTCCATATTCCTGATATGAACCAGGTTATACGGCGTATCTCTCAACACACATACCAGCTTGCGCCGCTCCTTTAATACAACGTCGGCAGCACGGGTAATAAGGTCGTTGGATACGCCCCCTGCAATTCTTCCCAACGTACCCATTGAGCAGGGAACAATGATCATCGTATCAAACTGCCCCGATCCGGATGCAAACGGGGCGTTAAAATCGGTTTTGCTGTAAATCTTAACATTCTCATTAACCAGCATCGATTCGCCCAATTCCGTTTTCCAAACCTCCCTTGCATTGTCTGAAATTACAGCGCAAAGCGCACTCCACTGCTCCGGAATAGCCAGTAATTTTTCAATAACCTGTTTGGCGTAGATAGATCCGCTTGCGCCCGTAATGGCTACTACAATTTTTCGCTTCAATTGTGAGTTATATTTGTGTAAATAAACAAAATCAAATGCAAAGATCCGGCATTTTACTGTGTTTTGGGTTGATGCTATGCGCACCTGTGTTCGCCAGCATTAAAAACATTTCACCCGCAGATACATCTGTTTCCCAATCTGCAAAAATGAATTGGCTCACGCTCGCAGAAGCAGAAGCCCAGCTTAAAATAAAGAAAAAACCTATCTTAATTGACCTTTATACGGATTGGTGTGGCTGGTGCAAGGTAATGGACAGGAATACCTATTCAAACAAAGACGTTATAGCGTATATAGAACAAAATTTTTACCCGGTAAAGCTGGATGCCGAAACAAAAGAGACCCTCAAATGGCGGGGAAAAAATTTCAATTACAACAGTGCTTATAAAGTAAATGAATATGCGGTGTACATCACCGGTGGAAAACTCTCCTTTCCAACCACGGTTATTTTGCCGGCAGACGAATCGGGACCGCAGGCCATTCCCGGGTATTTAAAAACGCCCGACATGGAAATGATATTAAAATATTTTGGAGAAGGGCATTATGGCAAAACGCCGTTCGATACCTACTACAAAGGGTTTACCGCGCAATGGAAATAATTTTTAAAGCAGTAACAATATAAAAATGATTTGCCCCGTTATATATCCGGTTTTTCATAGGATATTGGATTTAAAACGGGGCAGGATTTCCATCCAGCCCTTTTTTATTTATTTTCCCGCCTGTTTACCCACAATTTACCCGTATTAAAAAAAATCATTTGGTTTCATGCAACGTTTCTGACAAATCCATAGTCTGATAATTGGTTTTTCATAGGATATTGGATTTAGAAACGGGGCAGGATATCTATCCAGCCCTCTTTTTTTATACACTCTTTCCACCCCCGCATTCCACTTCTTTAAAAAAATTATAATACTCCAATCAAAAATTCAAAAAACGATTTATATTCGGTTTTTCATAGGATAAGGTTTAATGGTTAATGGTTAAAAGATTAGTGCCCCCGAGAAATCGGGGTTTTTATTTACCAAAATCGTTAAATAGAATATTTAATAATGTGAATTTCTAACCGTTGTAAAAAACACCCAATGCCTGACGATCTGCTGTACCTTATTGCTTTAACCCTTGTTCCCAATATCGGCGAAGTACATGCCAGGGAACTGCTCACTCATTACGGAACTGCCCAACAAATTTTTGCTGCTAAAAAAAACCAACTCGACAAAATACCCGGAATTGGTACGGTAAGGGCTCACTCCATTGCATCATTCAGCGGTTTTGACAGAGCCGAAGAAGAACTAAAATTCATTGACAAGTATAAGATCACGGCGCTAAGCCAGCAGCAGCGCGAGTACCCGCAACGACTGCTCGGCTGCTATGATGCGCCCGTTGTACTTTATTATAAAGGAAATGCCGATCTGAATGCTTCAAAGATTGTGGCAGTAATTGGCACCAGGAGCCATACCGACTATGGGAAAGACATGACCACTCAATTAATTGAGGAATTATCGAACGAGCAGGTGCTGGTAGTAAGCGGGCTGGCATATGGCATAGATACTATTGCCCATAAAGCTGCCCTTAAAGCGGGCGTTCCTACGGTTGGCATACTTGCACATGGGCTGGATCGCATATACCCATCGTCCAATACAGTAATGGCAAAGGAAATGCTGGGCAACGGCGGATTGTTAACCGATTTTATGTCGGGTTCCAAACCCGATAAGCAGAATTTCCCCAGGCGCAACCGCATTGTAGCTGGCATTGCCGATGTTACCATCGTTATTGAAACAGACGTAAACGGAGGAAGCATGATTACCGCCGGACTTGCCAACAATTACAACAAAGATGTTTTTGCTTTTCCGGGCAGGGCTACCGATGCCAAAAGCAGCGGGTGCAATTATCTTATCCGCAGCAACAAAGCAGCGTTGGTTACATCGGCTGCAGATGTTGCTGATATGATGAACTGGAGAACCAGCGCCGTAAAGAAAAAAATACAGCAAAGGGAATTGTTTGTTGAGCTTACGCCCGATGAAGAAACCATTGTGAACCTGCTGAAAGAAAAAGATCAGGTGCATATAGATGAAGTTACCTGTAACTGCAGCATCAGCAGCAGTGCCATTGCCGCTGCCATCCTCAACCTTGAACTTCGCGGAATGATAACTGGTTTGCCGGGCAAAATGTACAAATTGAGCTAGGAAGCTGTCAGCTTTCAGCCGTCAGCTATCAGCCGTTAGTCCATATTGGTCAGACCGTCCCGGCATTCCCTCCCACGAAGCTCCAACCGGGACGTGCCGACCGAGACTCATCGCTGATAGCTGACAGCCCGGTAGAACCAACAAAATTTGGAACCTATTTATCCTCTCCCCTATCTTTGCACATGGCAACAATAATTAATTCCCCCCAGAACAAATTTCCCTCTAAATTTTTTGGTGAAGGCTTAACTTTTGATGATGTACTGCTGGTTCCGGCCTACTCGCAGGTGCTGCCGCGCGAAGTAAACATCTCAACCAAACTCACCAAAAGCATTACACTTAACATTCCCATGCTGTCCGCAGCAATGGATACCGTAACCGAAGCAAACCTGGCCATAGCCCTTGCCCGCGAAGGTGGATTAGGCATTCTTCATAAAAACATGACGATAGAAAAGCAGGCAGAGCAGGTGAGAAAAGTAAAAAGAAGCGAAAGTGGCCTGATACTCGATCCCGTTACCCTTCATGAAAATGCCATAATTGGCGACGCATTGCAACTGATGAAGGAAAATAAAATTGGCGGCATTCCTGTTGTAGACGCCAATAAAAAGCTCGTTGGCATTCTTACCAACCGCGATCTGCGGTTTGAAACCTCTGTTTCAAAAAAGATCAGCGAGGTAATGACCAAAGAAAACCTGATTACTGCACCCGAAGGCACCGATCTTAAAAAAGCAAAAAAAATACTCAGTCAATACAAAATTGAAAAACTGCCGGTAGTTGATAAAAATGGTTACCTGGTAGGATTGATCACATACAGGGATATCCTGCAGTTGCAAAGCCATCCCAATGCTGTAAAAGATTCTTTCGGCAGGTTGCTTACCGGCGCTGCTTTAGGCATTACGGGCGACCTGATGGACAGAGCTTCGGCATTGCAGCAGATAGGCGTTGACATTGTGTGTCTCGACAGTGCGCATGGACATACAAAAGGTGTAATAGAAGCATTAAAGCAACTGAAGAAAAACTTTAAAAAGTTGCAGGTAATAGCCGGCAATATAGGAACAGCAGCCGGTGCAAAAGCCTTGGCCGAAGCAGGAGCCGACGCGGTGAAGGTAGGCATTGGCCCTGGATCTATTTGTACCACCCGTATTGTTGCAGGAGCAGGTGTGCCGCAGATTACGGCAGTAATGGAAGCTGCTTCGGTACTGCACAAGCTGGGCATACCCTTGATTGCAGATGGTGGTATACGTTATACAGGCGACATGGTGAAAGCGCTGGCAGCAGGCGCCAACCTTGTAATGATGGGTGGTGTGTTTGCAGGTACTGAAGAAAGCCCCGGCGAAACCATTATATACGAAGGCAGGAAATTCAAGCAGTACAGGGGAATGGGATCGTTGGGTGCCATGAGCCAGGGCAGCGGAGATCGCTATTTCCAGGATGTGGAAGATGACGTTAAGAAATTTGTTCCCGAAGGCATTGAAGGCCGCGTAGCATTCAAAGGAAGTTTAACTGAAATTGTTTACCAGTATATCGGAGGTTTGCGTTCGGGTATGGGATACTGTGGCGCAGCCGATATTGCAGCTTTACAAAAAGCACAGTTCATAAAAATTACCAACGCGGGCATGAAAGAAAGCCATGCACACGATATAGAGATCACCAGGGAAGCACCCAATTATACAAGATAGTATTGAATATATTTCTGTTTGTTAAACACCGCCGAAAATCAGGCGGTGTTTTTTATGCGCACCATCCTTTCAAAAAAACACTTAGCCCGATTGAGTATTGCATACTTGTTTTTTTCTCTTGCCCATTGAAACACTAAGTACATAAAATATTTTTACTGTTCCGACAGAACAGTTTGTCGCCGCCATTACAAAGCGCACTTAAAATAAAACCAAACATGTAATACCCCCAACAAGCTAACCGTCAGCCTGACAAAAAGACGAGATCAAAACTATTGTTAACCTGTAATAAAACTGTATGAAAAAACGAATACGTTTTTGCAAACACCAATTAGGCATCATCATTGCTTCTTTTCTTGTTTTCCTCACTTCTGCAACTCTGGCACAGGAACTGAACCTGCTCTCGGTTACGCTCACCAACAGTCCAGCCATCGAAGGCATTAAAAATATGCCGGCCGATTTCGTGGTAAAAGGAAAGGTAAGCGGCGGCTCCGCCCCTTTAGCGGGAGTAACCGTAACCGAAAAAGGAACCAGGAATGCTACTACTACCAATGCAGATGGTACATTTTCAATCAACGTAAGCAGCAGCAAAGCCATATTGGTATTTACTTCGGTAGGGTATGTTACGCAGGAAGTTGCTGTAAGCAACAGATCAACCCTCAACATAACACTTGAATCGGAAAGCAAAGAAATGGAGGCGGTGGTAGTAACTGCTTTAGGCATTACAAAGTCGAAGAAAGCATTGGCTTATTCGGTGGCCGAAGTAAAGTCAGAGGATATTGTTAAAGCGAGCAACGCCAACCTTATGAAGTCGCTCGATGGAAAAGTAAGCGGTGTTAATTTTACCAATCTCAGCAGCGACCCTACCTCTTCTGTGTTGGTGAATATACGCGGCACTACGGCACTGCCTTCTGTTGGCGACGGAAATGTTGCCTTGAAAGGACAGCCGCTGTTTGTAATAGACGGTATACCTGTAGGCACGCATACCTTCACCAATAAAGATGGCGTTGACTTCGGTAATATATTGTCGCAGTTAAACCCCGAAGACATTGCCAGCGTTACCATTCTGAAAGGTGGAAGCGCAGGAGCACTCTATGGTTCCGAAGGCGGTAACGGAGTAATTATGATTACAACAAAATCCGGCAAAGGCGGAAAAAAAGGAATCGGCGTTTCTTACAATACTTCTTACACCTGGGACCAACCCTACCAGTTTATTGAAACGCAAACTTTGTATGGACAGGGTGAACGCGCCTATGAATGGCAATACGATAACTCGGACGTATGGGGGCCAAAACTGGACGGTAGTTTTTCAGCCGATTACTGGGACGTGAAGGAACAGGCATGGAAAAATAAACCCATGATCTCGTACAACGAGAATCGTATAAAGGCTTACCTGCAAACGGGCAACACCTCCACCAACAACGTAAGCGTATTTGGTAATTACGACAAGGGATCTTTTCGCCTGTCGCTCGCAAACATGAACAATAAAGGCGTAATGCCCAATACAAAAACAGATCAGAAATCCATAAACCTCAATGCACAATACAAGCTTACCGATAAGTTAAGGGTTTCGGTAAGCTCCAGCTATATCAGAACCTACTCGCCCAACAAAGCCAACAGCGTTGGATCGAACAGTGTTTTAAATACGCTTTTATTTGGACTGCCACCCAACCTGCAACCGCTTTCTGAAATGAAAAATTACTGGCTGAACGGGTATGAAGGCATTTCGCAGAACGGCGCCATGATGAACACGAATGGAAGGGTGCAGGTAGACAACCCGTGGTGGACGACCTACGAGAAAATTCACAGGTTTACACGCGACAACTATTTTGGAAAGCTGCAACTGGACTGGGACATTTCCAATGCCTTTTCGCTCATGTTGAGAACAGGCATGGAAAACGTAAAAGAAAATTATGAGCTGCGTCAATCAGCCGGTGGACGAAGCAATCCGCAATCGGGGCAATTTGGCGTTACAACCAACAATTTCACCCTGTACAACTCGGATGTAATTTTGAACTTCAATAAAAACATTGGTAAACTTTCCATCAACGCTTCCGGAGGTTACAATTACAGCTATTCCAACAGCAATGCTACAGACATTCTTGCTTTTGGGCTGGCAGTTCCCGGATTGTTCACCATTAACAACGGGCTTGTAAGAAGCGTGAACAACCCAAACGACGGTCCGTATAAATGGGGTGTTGGTCAATCCTCCAGCGTATACGGAACGGCTACGTTTGGATGGGATAACAAATTGTTTGTGGATGTAACCGGCCGCAACGACTGGAAAGGTATTTTGCAGGAAGAAAAGATCAATTATTTCTACCCTTCTGTATCTGCAAGCTGGATTGTATCCGAAACATTTACCTTACCTAAAGCCATCAATTTCTTAAAACTCAGAGGCGCCTGGGCTGATGTGGGCAACGGCTTAACGAGGCAACGCTCTATTAACACTTATTCATTTGAATCGAACGACTGGGGTGGCGTGAAAACCGTGAACATCGGAACCAGGCTGGTTGATCCAGAAATAAAACCCATGCGTTCTATTACAAAAGAAGCCGGTTTGGATATATGGCTGCTCAACAACAGGGTGAAATTTGATTTCACTTACTTCATCAAGGACCAGGTGAATCAACTGGGTGATATTCCCACCGTGCAGGGCACTGGTTTTTCGGGCATGACCACCAATGTAGGCGATGTGCGCAGCAAAGGAATTGAGTGGGGACTGACGGTTACACCTGTAAGATCGAGAAACTGGAACTGGGATGTTTCGGCAAGCTTTACGCAATACAAAGCAACCATCAGGAGACTGTCGGACAGGTTTGCTCCTAACGGCTATATCTTCGGCAACTACGATGGCAAAACCAAAGTAAAAATAGCGGTAGGCGAAGAAATTGGAAACATTTACGAAGAGAACCCCATTTTGCGGATGAAAGGCGGCAAATACGATGGAATGGCGATTTTAGATGGCGACGGCAAAGTACAAAGATCCAGCGATGAAAGAGACCGTGCACAATTGGGTAACTACAATCCCAAATTCATTCTTGGTTTAAATACAACGCTGAGGTACAAACAATTCAGCCTGTCGCTGGTAGGCAGCCTGAGAAAAGGTGGCCGGTATATATCCGTAAACCAGCAATACATGGAATCCAACGGATATGCTATGACTACATTAGGTGCCGGACCCGATGCCAGTTGGGTAGGCGGCAGAGATGCGGAGAATGGAGGCTTGCCCTGGCCGGAAAAAGGAGCCAGCGATTTCGAATCTGTTAATAGTTACAACGATCCCATACGCAGCGACTTTAACGATGCTTCGTATGCCAAAGGTATTTTCCTCAATCCCAACTTTGCGGGTGGTACTCCAACAGATGCGGACTATATTGTGAACGGTGCAGACCCTAACAATACTTATTACGATTTTCCCTACAATGCGTTGGGAGATGTTATCTGGAACTTTACATCCACAAGAGTATACGATGCTACCAACTTTAAGCTGCGCGAAATTGCCCTTTCATACACTTTACCCAATGCCCTTACCAGCAGGATAAAACTGTACGACATCACCTTGTCGGTAATTGGCCGCAACGTTTTTCAATGGAATGCATCAGGAAGAAACGAAGATCCTGAATCGGCTTTTACAGGCGTAGGCGTAAACCAGGGTGTACTCAGGGCTACCTTACCTCCCGTTCGTTCTATTGGCTTTAAGCTCGGGGTTAACTTTTAGTAACAATTCAGAATCTTCAAAATAAAGTTTATGAAACTTCTATCTATAAAAACATCCATCATTGCAGCAGCAATAGTCTTTGCGTCGTGCGGCAAAGATGCCTTGCGCAGCTACGACATTGAACAGGAAAGAGACGCAGTAGAATCGGTAAACGACCAGTTCCTTCTTGCATCCATCATAAAACAAACAACCATCTTTTACCAAAACCAGGGATTTGATTCGCGGAGGCTGCCCGCTGCCGTTCAACATATGCAAAGCAATTACCAGGGCAGCGACAACACGTATGCAGGTTTTAAGCAACCTATTACCGATATGTATGCCGCAACAGATATTCTGAAACTGGTAAACGGCTCTATAGAACTCGCTGAAACAAGGGGCGCGAAATCTCATCAGGGCATATTCACCATTTTCAGAGCCTTGCTGTTTTCTTACATCACCGATTTTTATGGTGATGTATATTACACCGAAGCGCTGAGAGGACGCGAAGGCATTCTGTACCCTAAATACGATAAACAGGCAGATATTTATACGGGCCTGCTGGCAGAGCTGGAAAAGGCCAACACGCTGATAGCCGAAGGTACCGAAACCATTTCGCCCACATACGACCTGATGTACCAGGGCGACAAAACGAAATGGCAAAAATTCGCCAATACCCTGAGAATACGATTGCTGATGCGGGCGTCAAACAAAATAAGCGATGCCGGTGCCAAAATAGCGGCAATCCTCGGCAACACGGCCACACCGGTATTTGGCGACAACAGCACCAATGCAGCCATTAGTTACATAGGAGCCATAGCCGATAACTCTTGGCGCGGCGGTACCAATAACTGGTCTACCGATGGAGAATTTGACAGGAGAAGACCTTGCAAAACGCTGGTTGATTTATTAACCACACTCAATGATCCCAGGCAAAAGGTTTGGTTTGCGCCGGTAGAAAGGCCATGGACCAGCGACCCTGCCCAGGATGGAAAAGTAGTAAACACCACTGATCCTAACGGCTTTGCCTACACGTCTACATGGGAGTATATTGACAGAAGTAAACCGGAGATCGCGGCACTGGCAACACCCGATGTATTATTAGATTCCAACAAATTATATGTAGGTTTTGTTGCCGGTATGAATGGCGATTATAAAAACGGCAATGCCCACTACAATACTGCCGATGGTGGAACATTCGGAAACTTTAAGGTATCGAAGTTTTCAACACTGTTCAGGCAAAACAGCCATCCCCTGCTAAAAGCAACCATTATGAACAGCGATGAATTCCACTTTATGCTGGCAGAGGCAGCCGCCAAAGGTTTGATTACAGGAAATGCCGACGCTCATTACCGGGCCGGCATCACCACTTCCATGAAACGGTGGGGCATACCCGAAGGCGATATAGCCGCTTACCTGGCCCAACCCTCCGTTGCTTTGCCAGCCGATAAAGAAGGTCAACTGCTCCAGATTGCGCAACAAAAATGGATAGCGTTGTTTACCGTATCTACCGAAGCTTATCTTGATATCCGCAGAACAGCATTGCCCGACATATTCCAGAACGGGCTGCTCGGAACTACCAATAAGTTTCCGCTCCGGTATCGCTATCCCGGCAATGAATTAGGTCAAAACAAAGCGTCGTACGATCAGGGAGTAGTAGGTCTTTCACCGGCGGAGGATAACGAGTTTTCAAAAATGTGGTTACTGCAATAGGCACTACGGCTGTACCCCGTATGAATCCCTGGGAATTCCGATCCTGAGCGAGAATTTCCGGGGATTTTTCTTTTGGTAAAATTTATCGTGTACTCACCCTCCGTAAAACGCCGGTTGGCAGCACTTTGAAACCTTTTGGCAATAAAAATTATTTTTGGCAGTATGAGTATTTGAAACGACACATCCCTCTCCTACTACGTTAATGAAATGTTACAGGGAAAAGCTGGTTGTTTTTACCGAAGAGGAGTTTGCTGCAGATGAATATTTTCAGCAATGGGTGCTTATTCCCGACGACGAAAACGAAGCTTTCTGGAAATCCTTTATTGAACAGTATCCTGCACAACGCATACCCATCAACAATGCACGGAAGCTGGTGGTACACCTGGCAGATACCGGGTTTCATGTACCCAACCTGTCGGCAGAAGAAAAACAATCGCTCAGGGAAGGTATTTTCGAAAAGCTTGATATACCTCCTGCTCCTGAGTTACCCGCAGAACCGGGGATACAACCAATGGCAACCAACAAAAAAATGCGGTTATGGATTGCCGCGGCAAGCGCGCGTACGCCCCGGCCGCCGGGTACCCACGGCGCGGCGGTCCTCGTCGCCGAAGCCTGTTCCACACCGGGGCGAGTACCCGCGGCGGGACCGGGGAACCGGTCTCGGGTGAGGATCACCCAGGAGGAGCCCCCATCGACCGCGTCGGCGACCACGGTCGTGCTCGCGTTCGCCGCGAACATCGGCGTCGCGATCGCGAAGACCGCGGCGGCGATGATCACGCTGTCGGCCGCGATGGTCGCGGAGGCGGCCCACTC
>JBQCGX010000149.1:0-14862 GCA_051955255.1 Agriterribacter sp.
TTTATTTTACTCACTACATCCACTACCTTACCCAATGGAATGCCTCTCCCATAATCGCGCACGGTAACAGTTTTATTTTCGACGGTAATATCTATCTGCCGCCCGTAGCCCATCATATGCTCGTCTATACAGTTATCGAGCACCTCTTTTAATAATACATATATACCATCATCGGCACTGCTTCCGTCTCCCAGTTTTCCAATATACATACCGGGTCGCAAACGGATGTGTTCCCTCCAGTCGAGCGATTTGATGGAGTCTTCTGTATAATCGAACGTATTTTGTTTTGCTTCAGCCATAATTTAATCACTGTTTTTCCAAGGATTGTTTTTGATCTGCAAATATGCTAATTATTTTAGTATTTACAGAACGCCGCAAATATAATAAAACGAAAGCAGAGAAGAAATGTGGAATATGCACGGGTGTGAATAAGGCGATTTGCCTTAAGCCAGGGATTAAAATGCCTGGCAATAATATTTCACCGAGCCTACGGCTCTGTATGCTTCACCAGCAACAGCACATTAACTTGTTTTTATTAAAGACAATATTTTCTTCATCAAATTACGCCTTGCATAAATAACATTTGGTTGAACGATTTTGATCAGGTAAACATTACAAACAGCAAGATCCGCAGGATCGGTAAAATATTGTAAGGATGGATTCAATCCATCCGCCCCCGCCCCATCCTATCCTTTTACTTAATCCACCGTAGAAGGCAGCCTTGGAATAGCGTCCTCAATATCGTCGAGATCGATCATTAAAGTAAGCAGGAAGAAATGTTTGCCCTGGCCGGGTGCATTGGGTTGAAACCCAATGTTACAGTATTGCATCGAGCTTACGGCTCTGCCTTATTATAAACAGCAAGAGCCGTAGGCTCGGTCACATATTGTAAGGATGGATTTCAATCCATCCGGTTATCAAAGCGTCAACATGTTGCCATTAATAAAATTATCAGGCGGTGGTTAAAGATGCATGCAATTAAATAACAGTAACGCATACCCTGTTTTGTGAATTTTAAAATACAGTACTGCCAACAAAGTTTTGAGTGTTAAAAATTTTTTAACGTCCGCTCCTGCAATTTCTGGCATAGTACTTGTCTATATACCGGTATCCTAACAAACTCCCTGGAATTAGTTGAACCTCCCCCGAAAGATTTAGTGAGTAACCAATTACATGATCAATAAAAATTCCAGAATTATGAAAAAAGCAAGGCTTACATTGGCAGCTTTAAGCGTAGCTGTCGCAGGATTATTCGCATTTAATGTGATAGTAGATGGTTCCGTAAAAGGTACAGTAACTCCCGCAGACGGAGCAGTAAGAGCATGGGCTATTTCAGGTACAGATACACTGAGAGCCGATGTTACCAACGGAGCATTCGAAATAGGATCAGCAAAACCAGGTACTTACCAGGTAATTATCGAAGCGAAAGCGCCTTATAAAAATGCATCTAAAGATGGCGTTGAAGTAAAAGAAGGTGCAGCAACAGATATAGGCGAAATCAAACTTGAACAATAGTAATTATCAGTTTATTTTCTTACAATAAATAGTTATTTATTATTGTAACTGGTTCACAGTCTATGTTGAACACGTTCCGCGAAAGCAGTGTATTTTATACTGCTTTCGCTTTTTTATGGTTGATTGAGTGTAATAAGTTGAGTAAGTTAATTAAGTATTTAACTATTGAGCTTAATCGCTATTCAACCTACTCAACTCATTACCCAATTAACTCATTCAACCTACTTAACTCAATTAACTTACTCAACTCACTTCATACGGAAATCGCTTGAGTCGTCGTAATCCCATGAAAAATCCTGCGCGATCATTTCTTTTTCTCTTTCCGTTTTTTGTTTTTTTTCGGCGGCATTGAATTCCATAAAATTCAGCAACCACTCTTCTATCATTGTTTTTGATAAATGCTCTGTGCCGGGAGTTGTGTTGCGGTTAAAGATGGTAAAAAGAAAATCAGTAACGGAAGCCATATCGCCAGGAAAAGGAAGTGAGGTAGTGATCTGGCTTGTTGGGCGTGTTATAGATAACATAAGTTGTTTTTGTGTGGGACGCGGAATATACCGGCACAAAACAACCACAGCTATATGAACTCAGTATGAAATCGGTATTAACAAACTGTAACTACTTTGGTTGAGTGGATGTTAGCGTCATGCCAAGGAAGGAAGCATCCCCTGCTGAGAGTAAACAGACCATGTAACTAAACCAGCCTCATAACCGGCAGGAGATGTCTCAACTCCGCTACGCTTCGTTTTCGACATGACGGGACAGATCGTGCCTCCTTCGTCGACATGACGCTAAGCAACAATCACTCCCACAAAAACGCTGCTCCTATCAAAGCTGCATCTTCGCCCAGGCGTGCGGGCACCAGTTCGCAATCAAAACCGCTTTGCAATAAATGAGCGGCACAGTGCGGATGAAACAGATCCCAGGCTTTGGCAATATTTCCTCCAATAACAATTCGTTCGGGAAAGCGCGTTGAAAAACGTTTGATCAACACTTCGGCAAGTGTATGTCCAAATTCGGTAAATATACCTTGTGCTACCGCATCGTGCGGAGCCATTGCTGCAAGCTCTTTTGCTCCGGTAACAGCTTTTGCCGTTTGTTTGCTATATGCACCCACAAACCACCTGGAACCTAAATATTCTTCGGCCCGGCTTTCGCGAAAGGGAAAGCTATACAGGTCTCCATCCTCAAAACAACCATTAATGTAAATAGCAGAGCCCAATCCGGTTCCCAATGTTATACCCACCACATGCCTGCAACCCTTGCCAGCCCAGGCTTTTGCCTCGCCTGCTAAAAAAGCCGTAGCGTCGTTCATAAAGCGTATGTGGCTTACCGGTAGTTGCAATGCATCACCCAATAATTCCTTTACATTCAGCCCATACAGGCATTCATATTTGTGCAGTCCGCTGATCAAACTGATGCCATTCTCGTAATCGAACGGACCGGGCATGGCAATACCTATGTGTTGCGGAGACGAACTGAGCCGGTTGATGCACGAGGCAATAACATCTGCCCATGAACGAATGACATACTCTTTTTCCTGCAGCGGATCAATGGACGTGCGTACGTTGGTTCCTTCTACAATCATTGCCTTATCAATATCTACAATGCATGCAGTAACATGCGTACCTCCAATGTCCACACCTATCACCGGATTTTTTATATTCATACTGCTTATCAGGGATTGCAGGCGGGTGGCAAACTGCCTGTTCCCCACTGTTTGTTAGGCGTTTCACTCATCCATAATTCCAGTGTGCCACCTCTGGCAAAGATATCGTGACTGAACCAAAAGTTATCAAGACTTGTTCCATTCAATTTTGCCGATTGTATATAACAATTCTTATTGCTGTTGTTGTATGTTTTGATGGTGAATTTTTCGCCTTTATAATATTTTTGATCGAGTTTAATAATTACTTCGTCAAATACAGGAGATGTGATTTCGTATACGGGTTGCTGTGCCTGGTTGCCCATTACGTCGAACAAACCAATTGCCATTAATGCGCTAACGCCTCCCATTTGTCCCTGGTCCTCGTCGTGCCCGCCATAACCAAGGTCGGGAGTAACGCCTCCATAAGCCTGCTGTTGCACTTTGCGCACCCAATACTGCGTTAGCCAGGGCTTGCCACCATAGCTGAATATATGAGCGTTGGAGCAGCCGGGCTGGTTGGCGTAGCTTACATAACCGCTGGTGTAGCCGTATACAAAATCGTCGGGTTGCGATTGTTCAAAAGCGTAGTTCAGCCTGTTGCAAAAAGAATCTTTTCCACCCATCAGGTTTACCAACTGCGGCAAAGCGTGCGATATGCCCCAGGTGGCCTGCCAGGCATTGGCTTCTATCCAGCCGCTGCCGCTCAACGGATCTTTATGTACAAAAGCGCCTTGTTTGTTTTTTGGGAAAAGCCATTTCGTTTCATTGTCGAAACTCGACACCCACCCTTTGGAGCGTTTGTTGAAAAAAGAATAATCTTTTTTCTTACCCAGCTTAGCTGCCATTTGCGCAATACCCCAATCCTGGAAAGCAGCTTCAACAGTAATGCCCGCATTGCCAGGCCACCAGCCATTTTTTGTATAGAACTCTATGTCTTCCTTACTGCCGAGCATGCCTCCCGGCAGGTGATTGCGTTTTATTACTTTGTATGCGTGATTGATATCGGTTTTGGTCAATAATCCCTTCATGAAAGCGCTTTCAATCAAATTGGACACGGGGCAACCGGTCATAATATAGGAATAGCCACCTCCGCTGGGGCCACGAGGCAACAGGTACCCGTTGTCGGCATATTTGATCATCGACGATGCCATCTCGTCCATTACCTCCGGCCAGGCAAGCCCCCATAGTACATTCAGGTTCCATTGTGTAAGCCACCAGGCATCTGAATTGTACATGTTGAACTTTGGCTTGCCTGCAGCATCTTTAGGCAATGTTTTAATTTTAAAAACTGCGTCGGTAAAACTGCCTTCGCGTTTGCCTGTAGTGCGATCGGGATAATCGCCGGAAAGATCATTCAGCTTCTGACGTCCCAGCAGCGCATGCCACAAGTCGGTATAAAATTTTGTCTTCTGATCTGCCGTACCACCTTTCACTTCAATTCTTCCCAGCCAATCGTTCCATATTTTTTGTGTTTGCTGTTTTATGCCGTCAAAATCCCAGGTGCTGCATTCCTGTTCCAGGTTTTTGCGGGCATTTTCAACAGTGGTATACGACAAGCCGATCTTCATTTGCAACTGTTCTCCTTTTTCCAAATCGTATGCTGCGGCAAGTGTAAGACTATCGCCTGAAGCTTTGTTAACATTGAGCGCCGTTGTTTTACCCTGCCAGGCGTCGAGCGATTGAAAGGGTTTATCGAACCTGATCACAAAAAAAATGCGTACGTCCTTAGGTCCGCCCCAATATCTTTTAGTGGAGCTGAAGGAACCTTCGATGGCAGTATCACTCACACGGGTAATGTCTGCATCTTCCATCGTGCTGTTAGATACATGACCGCTCAGGTTAATGATGATCCTTGCCTTTGTTGCTTTTGTATAACGGAAGCGATAGAAGTTAACCCGTTCAGTAGCTGTTTGCTCCACCCATATTTTATTGTTTTGCAACAGCACGCGGTGATAGCCGGGTTGCACTATTTCATCTGCGTGACTAAACGAAGATTTCCAACCTTGTTGTCCGCCCGAAGGATCTTCATTTTCGGAGGCGGGCATGATCTCAATTCCCGATATCATCCAGGCATGTATTTGCTCAAATCCCAGTATTTCTGTTTCGTTGTAATTATACCCACCGCCATACTGGTTTTTATTCCGGGTAAGAGGCGCCGAACTGGCCATGCCAAAGGGAACACTGCCAGTAATAAAAAAGAAATAACGTCCTCTATTGGTTTCAATATACGGATCTACCCACGATACATAATCAGCAGGCGTGCCGAATACTTCTATTTCAGAAAAACCAATGTCGCTGCCCGTAGCATCGTGCGTTACAAATTTCACCCACTTTGTTGCACGCGCGGGAAAACTAACAGCAATGCCGCTGCCATCTGCCGGTATCTGGTTCACCCACACCACACTCCCATCACTGAACAGCAATTTTCCTCCTGCAATATTTTCTTTGACAGAGGGTCTGTCGTACAAAATTATTTTATGAATGGTTTGCGGTTCTTTCCATTCCAGTTGTATCCAGGGCAACCGGATATAACCCCAATCGGTTGTCCGTCCTTCGCAGGCCCATTCGCCAATACCTTCCACACCAATAATGCCGTCTGCAACATTTGATGCTGAAAATTTTTCGCCAGCTATTGTTGAAGCTGTAACGGTTGCCTGGGGAGCAATGTTACCGGGACCGGCTTTGGTATTCAGTACACAAAAAATAAGGAATGAAACAGAGAGCATTTTTTTCATGGCAATCGTATCTATCGGATTAAAAATTTATTTCGTTTAGTTAAGAATGGGGACGTTGGATTACCCCCGGTTAAGCCGCACATTCGCAGATAAATTGTATTAAGGATTCTAACCGCACTGGATCAAAATTTTTACTCCGCGCTATTGTTATACCTAAGCTTTATAAACCGTGGGCGATAGAGATGCGGCATTTTACGAATATCATTTGCAAAATCGAAGGAATTGATATTGTAACTGATCAACAATTCGCCTGGTTTAGAAAGTACAGGGTGGGCTTTGGCGTTATAGGGAAACAGGTTGAGCGATGCGGCAAGATCGGGTTTGGTATCAAACACCTCCTGTATAGGTCCGAAAGGCCCAACGGGCGATGCACCTACGCGCAATCCGACCTTGGTGCCGATGGCGTCTTTTTGAAAAATCATGATATATCGTCCATCGGGCAGGGCTGTTATACTCAGTTCATTCGACGCGTGGTCAGCAACAGGCTTTACGGCTGCTACATCGTTTGTCCAAGCTTCCCCATTCCAGAAAGTCCATTTATCAAACTGCTCTAACGCTGTTCCTTTTACGCGCGCCACTATTACTTCTTTGTTCTTTCCACGAACGCCGTAGATGTAAAGATACCCGTCTGCCTCCAGCGCCCCGGCTTTTTGAGTATTCACCAATACCGCCGCGCCAAACGATCCTGCTGAATCCGGATCGCTGCCGGCGAAGAAAGGAATATCGAGTTGCGAATATTGTTTAAAAGGAGGTTTTTCTCCGGCAGGAATTTTTATGAGCGTGCTGCCGGTTTGTTTAAATCCAAAGACGGCCACGCCTGGAATGTTTTTAACGCGATAACCGAAAATATAAATGTCGTTGTTCAATTCTGTATTTACAAAGCCATCGCCCAGCCAGTAATATTCTCCCGGCTGCGATGCAGGCGTTTGCGGTATAAAAACCGACCTTGCTTTGCCATCAGCCGTTGAATCCCAGTAAAATTTTATGAAGCTGCTGTCGGGATTTCCTTCTTTTAATACGGCTACGGAATTGTTGATCATCACCTCACCCGATTGCAACGAATCGTTCACTATGTCGCCCAGCATCGTATCGCTGAACCATATTAAAACATCTTCCTTACCGGCTGCTCCGGGCTGCTCATTACCATTGGCTGACAAGGAAAAAATGCCATCGCCGCCAAACCAGCCATGATTGCGCTTAAACAGGTTTGTCCATTCGGGAGCAGCTTCTACAGTGAAAGTAAATTCGGCTGGCGGTTTATTTTTTGGGGTTGTTTTGCAACCGCCAGCAAAAGTCAGCAAGACCAGTAAAGTGCAAGCGGTATATATTTTTGTAGTTGTCATGATAGTTGTTTCTACCGGCCGAGACATAGTCTCGGAAGAACATAGGGAGTACGAAGTCAGAGACTTCGTACAGCATTCGCTTCGTACAGCATTCACTTCGTTGTGCATTGTGTACCTAATTCCATCAGACCGCCTTCGGCGTGCCGATGGTGTTGGGTTCCGGTCGGCACGGCGAGATCAGGTCTGACCGACCAAAAACACAGGTTTCGAACACTTGTAGTCAGAGACTTCGTACAGCATTCGTACAGCACTCCTGAAAGCTGATGGCTGACAGCTGACCGCTGATTGCTCACCGCTTCTTCCACATCTCCTGTATTTCTTCCAATGTTTTGCCTTTTGTTTCGGGCACCACGCTCCAAATGAAAAGAAAAGCCAGCACCGAAGTGATCATATAAATCCCGAACGTGTATGCTTCGCCGATACCATCTACCAGCATGGGAAAAGTTTGCGAAACAATATACACCGATAACCACAAAAAGAAGATTGCTACGCTCATAGCCCTTCCGCGGATATTGGTGGGAAATATTTCAGACACTACCACAAACGTGAGCGGTCCGAGGGAAATGGCAAAGCAGGAGATATACAGCAGAATACCAATAAGCACCCAATACCCGGTTGTATTGCCGCTTAAAAAAGCATATCCTACCAATGCAAGACACAACGCCATGCCACCGGCACCTATCATCAGTAATTTCTTTCTGCCGAGAAGGTCAACATATTTAATGGCTACGATAGTCATTAACAGGTTGATGCTCCCTACCCATACGGTTTGCATAAGGGCGGAAGAGGAACCGCTACCCGTTGCCTTAAATATTTCGGGCGCATAGTACATGATGGCGTTGATACCGGTTATTTGCGAAAAAATGGAAAGCACGATACCGATCATCAATGGTATGCGTAGTGCCGGCTTCCACAGATCAGACAAAGGCGCTTCTTTCTCAGACAAAGAACCGCGAATGGCATTTATTTCAGCCGATGCATTTTCTTTTCCATTTACTTTTTCCAATACTGCTGTTGCTTCCTGCCATTTGCCTTTGGCTCCCAGCCAGCGGGGGCTTTCGGGCGTTGGTATCAGTAGAAAAATAAACGCGAGCGACGGGATAAGCCCCGACCCAAACATCCAACGCCAGCCTGTGTCAACATTCCATGCCTGATCGTACAAACCGGCTATGCCCGCATTCACAAAATAAATCAGTAAAATTCCGGTAACAATGCCTAGCTGGTAAATAGAGATCAATCGGCCACGGATATGCGCAGGTGCTATTTCAGAAATATACATGGGCGATAGTATGGAAGCTACGCCAATACCCACGCCGCCGATCAACCGGAAAAAGATGAATGACCCGATGCCTGAAGGAATAAGAATACCGATAGAAGAAATGGCAAAGGCGAACGCTGAGATCATCAACACTTTTTTTCTCCCCAAGCGGTCGCTCAATCCACCCGAAAGCATAGCACCCACCATGCACCCGACAATAGCGCAGGAGGCAGCCCAACCCTTCATAGCTGGCGAGAGCTGGTACTTTTCTTCAATAAAACCAATGGCGCCGGCTACTACCGCTGTATCGTATCCGAATAACAATCCGCCTATTGCCGCTACTATGGTATAACGGTATACATATTTCAAGCTATCGTTGTGCATATATTAGTTGCTGTGGTAATCGCTGAGATTTTCGGTATTTACAAAGGCCTTCATGGTGGCGCAGGCGGTGCCTGCCCCATCGCCGTATGGCGTAACCGTATAGGCCCCTACTATTGCCGGAACAATAAACGTTTCGGCATAGTGAACTACAAAGGGTTCAAAAGCTCCGTCGGGACTTTCCACAATCGCTTCCCTTCCTTCTACCAGGTTCAGCACATTCACCACTCCGTTTGTATGGTGCAACACTTTTCCTGTAAACCAATGCCGGCGGGTTTCTATGAACGATCCTTCGTGCAATCCCGTTCTTTCTTCCATCCATCCTTCTCCTTCGGCTACTTTCTCAAAATGATTGAGAATGTTTTCTTTCACCCATTGGGTGGTGCGATCCCACTGAATAGAATTTTCGCCATGCTTCAGCGATATAGGTCGGGGCTTTCCGTCCATTCCCATCCGACCCCAGTCCCAAAGCTTAAATGTAAATATGTAGGGCGTTGCGCTTATTTCCAGTACCACACTGTTGGCTCCCGAGCAATGGATGGTACCAGCCGGGATGAGCGCATGATCGTGCTTACGGATGGGCCACTTCTCTACATATTTTTCTGCGTCAAAACTTTTGCCTTGTTCCTGCGCATCTTCCAGGTCGGTCAGCATTTGTTCACGGTCAACACCTTCTTTCAGCCCAAGGTAAACGAAAGAGTCTTTCTGAGCTTCCAAAAAATAATAGCTTTCATCCTGCGTGTAGCCCATACCGAATTTTTCGCGGATATACTCTTTTAAGGGATGCACCTGCAGGCTGAGATTTCCTCCGTCCATCGTGTCGAGAAAGTCGAACCGGATCGGGAATTCTGCGCCAAAGGCGTCGAACACTTCTTCACCCAGCAACTCCTGCGACTGGAAAAAAACGAGATTGATAGAAGGCGTTTCAAAAAGAATATGATCAAATCGTATCAATAAGCTGTTTTCTTCGGGCACACAATCAAACCCCCAGGCAAAATTCTTTTCGGTCCTTTCCAGGTCGCACACTTCTTTTAGCCATTGTCCGCCCCAGGGACCGGGGTCGAAAAACGGCACCACCCTGAAGGGTTGTTGCACCACCTGCTTCAATGCATCCTGCAATGCCTGTCCCGATACCATCTTGGGTTCTTCGGGATGCGTGGTATCCAGCACATAATCCGCATGGGGCAGCAAATCTTTTTTTAAGCGGTCGCACACCCGCCAGTCAACAAAAAAAGCGCGTTTGTATTGATAAGAAAAAGCCGCATTAGGATTGTGCGTACCGAGATTGCTTATTTCATTGCGACGGAAACGGAGTTGTATCTCCCAGCGTGGCATATCGGCATATATCAGTATATCCGGTTTTTGCCATGCAAGCGAGGCTCCCACGCCGTATACAAAAACCATGTGTTGTGCAGATGCTTTGATGGATTGCTGCAATTGAGCCAGCTTTTCGGCATCGAAAAAATTACTCATCTGCAACGACGTAATGTACCCGAAAACAGGATCGTCGGTTACAAAAGGATAAACCATCTTTTCAATCTCCGTAGCATCGAGCATGGCGGGTTCCACAGCAATAAAACCGGCGCTACTGAATTGCGATTGGAGGCTGCCGATAAGATCGTTGATCAATACGCCATGATAACACTCTATCACAACAATAGTTTGTTCTTTATTTTTTGCGTGTGCCTGTTGCCCGATCTCTCCGGCAATTTCATCCCAGCCTATATAACCGTTGTAGCCATGTATCCCCACTTCGGGATACTTGTCGAAATTTGAATTATACAATGTTTTCTCATTTTAAGTGATGTGATCTTATGTCGGGCGAAACGTAGCGGAATCAAGCCCCCCAGCCGGTTATAACCTGTTAGCCAATTCATCAACACGTTCTTCTCTTCAGGGAATCTCCTTACATAAAGCATGGTCGTTCCTCTTGGTTTTATTTCATTCTAAATGGACGTTTCATGTCATTTAGAATGTTTGTATGTCCGTACATATCAAATGTATTCCTTTTTTGACTGATTCCAAATTTTTTTCTACAAAGTGGAGCAGGTGGAGCTTAAAGTGCATTGGGTTGAAACCCAATGTTACAATATTACACCGAGCCGATGGCTCTGGCTGTTTTTTAAATTGAAAGCCAAAAGTACCTGCAGCCTCCAGAGCCGTAGGCTCGATTAAATATTGTTGCGCAGGATTTTAATCTTGGGAGACGAATTTGAATGGGTTGGTCAATAAGATTTTCAAGCCACTCTTAAAGAACAAAGGCATTGATTGAAATCCAATGCCGTTTAGTTAAGCCGATCAGTGTATTAAAAGAGCCGCAGATTCGCAGATGAAGGATTATCTGCGAATCTGCGGCAAAATACCAACCGACATTGGATTCAATCTTGTGACCGGGCAAAATGTCAATCTCATCATTTATTTCTATATTCACCGTCCGAAATACATTTAATTTTTTCTTGTATCACAAATATCTATAGTATGAAAAAAATGTTCGCGGCTATTGCAGTTCTGGCAATTGGCATTACTATTATTTCAAGCACAAATAAAGAACCCAAAATGTTACGTCACGTAGTTTTATTCAAGTTTAAAGACAATGCAACCGCCGAGCAGGTTAAAAAAGTGGAAGATGCTTTCAGGGCCCTGCCTTCTAAAATAAAAGAGATCAAGGCTTTTGAATGGGGCACCAACAACAGTCCTGAAGGTTTGAACCAGGGATTGACGCATTGTTTTTTTGTAACCTTCGCCAGCGAAAAAGACAGGGAAGTTTATTTATCGCATCCTGCGCATAAAGAGTTTGTAACACTGCTGCAACCTTACCTCGACAAAGCCACGGTGGTTGACTACTGGGCAAAAGACTGATTACCTGCTAACACTTTATTGCACCAACCTCCAGCAACATGCCTGTAAATATTGAGCATAACAAAAACGAAGATGTAATGAAGCTCGCCCTCAGCGGGGTAAAAACCCGGCTGCAAAAAATTTACGAGGGTGGCGGGAAAAAGGCAATCGAAAAACAGAGGGAGAAAAAGAAACTCACTGCGCGGGAACGTATTGAATATGTTACCGACCGCGGCAAACCTTTTGTTGAAATAGGTGCTTTTGCAGGATATGATATGTATGCAGAACAGGGCGGCTGCCCGGCGGGAGGTACGGTTGCGGGTATTGGCTATATCAGTGGGCGGCAATGTGTAATTGTTGCCAACGATCAAACGGTGAAAGCAGGTGCCTGGTTTCCGATAACCGGAAAAAAGAACCTGCGCATGCAGGAAATTGCTATGGAAAACAACCTGCCCATTATTTACCTGGTAGACAGCGCGGGTGTGTTTTTACCAATGCAGGATGAAATATTTCCTGATAAGGAGCATTTTGGCAGAATTTTCAGGAACAATGCCCGCATGAGCGCCATGGGTATTACACAAATTGCCGCGGTAATGGGAGCTTGTGTAGCGGGTGGCGCCTACCTGCCTATTATGAGCGATGAAACGCTGATGGTTAAAAACAACGGCTCTATTTTTTTGGCAGGGCCTTACCTGGTAAAAGCGGCGATAGGAGAAGAGATGGACGCCGAAACGTTGGGAGGTGCGGTTACGCATACCGAGATCAGCGGCATAGCAGATTATAAGTTTGATACCGAAGAGGAATGCCTGGACGAGATCAAACGCATTTGCAGCCGGCTGGGCGAAAAAGAAACTGCCGGTTTTAATAGGATAAAAAGTGTGCCTCCGGTAAAGGACCCGGAGGAACTGTATGGCATTTTACCTGCCGATGGTACCCGTCCTTACGATATGCTGGATATTATTGAACGGCTGGTAGACCAGTCGGAATTTGACCAGTTTAAAAAAGATTACGGTCAAACCATTTTGTGCGGCTATGCCCGCATTGATGGCTGGGCGGTGGGTATTGTTGCCAACCAGCGCAAGATCATCAAAAACAAAAAGGGCGAGATGCAGATGGGTGGTGTTATATATAATGACAGCGCCGATAAAGCCGCCCGTTTTATCATGAACTGCAATCAAAAAGATATTCCGCTGGTTTTTTTGCAGGATGTTACGGGCTTTATGGTGGGCAGCCGCAGCGAGCACAGCGGCATTATTAAAGATGGCGCTAAAATGGTGAATGCCGTTGCCAATTCGGTGGTTCCCAAAATTACCATTGTTATTGGCAACTCGTTTGGCGCAGGCAACTATGCCATGTGCGGTAAGGCGTACGACCCCAGGTTTATTTATGCATGGCCCTCGGCTAAAATTGCCGTAATGGGCGGCGACCAGGCGGCTAAAACTCTATTGCAGATACAGGTAAACACATTAAAAGCAAAAGGCAAGGAAATTGATCCTGCCACAGAAAAAAAGCTGCTCGACGATATCAAGGGCAAGTACGAAGAACAAACCACTCCTTATTATGCAGCCGCACGGCTATGGGTAGACGATATTATAGACCCCATCGATACACGCAAACTCATATCGGAAGGACTGGCAGCCGCCAACCACAGAAAGACAAGAGATGATTTTTCGCTGGGAGTATTCCAAGTTTGATGTTTGGAGTTTGGTGTTTGACGTTTGTCGGTGCCTGAAATAGATTGACCGTTTTTATCCAATTTTTAAACAATAAAAAATCTGGAAAATGACGGAAAATCAGGAGCAATCTTTAAGTGTCAATCAGCGGCAATATCGCCGGTTTAGTGAATCTTTTAAACGTAAAAAAGTACAGGAGATTGAATTAAAAGTCAGCCGCATTAGTGAGATTTGTAAACAATACCAGGTATCCTCTGTAGCCGTATACAAGTGGATAAGATTATATGGTATCAACAAACATTCCGAGGAACGTCTGATCATGGAAACCAAAAGCGATACAACCGAGTTGTTGCGACTAAAGCAAAAAGTAGCTGAACTGGAGCGATTGATCGGTCAAAAGCAGATAGAGCTTGATTTTAAGAATAAGATGATAGAGATAGCTGAACAGATGTATGGAATAGACATTAAAAAAAAGCTTTCTACCCCACCGTCCGATATTTCTGGGAGCAAAGACATAAAATAGCTTGCAGTTTAAATCAGTTCTTTGAAGCGATTGGCATCAGTAAACAAAGCTTTCACCAAAGCCGCAGGCGGTGGTTATTGCAATCCGAGTTGGAGTGCCAGGTACTACAGATAGTAAGCTACGTTCGTAAGGACCATCCGGGTATGAACCTCAGGGACATTTATTTCAAAATGCGTCCGGCGGGTCTCGGACGAGATCGGTTTGAAGAACTATGCAGGCGATTGGGTCTGAACATTGAGCGACGGCGCAATCCTCGCAGAACGACGGATAGTAGTGGTGTAAAGCGATTTGAGAACCTGCTAAAAAGCTTGCAGGTAAACAAGATCAATCAGCTATGGCAGAGCGATATTACCTACTATGAGCTAAAAGGCAGCTTCTGTTACCTGACCTTTATCCAGGATGCATATTCCAAAATGATTGTAGGCTATAGTGTATCCAGGACCTTAAACACGGTTGCCACTACCTTACCTGCATTGCAGATGGCGATATCTCAGAAAAGAGGCGAACTAACAGGTCTGATCTTACATTCCGATGGTGGGGGACAATATTACAGCGATAAATTTTTAGCACTTACCCAGTCAAGAGGGATGCGTAATTCTATGGGAAAAACAGCACAGGAAAATGGAATGGCAGAGCGTTTGAATGGAGTAATTAAAAATAATTACCTCATTCACAAAACCATGCGCAATTTTGACGAGTTGGTTAAAAACGTTGACCGTTCTGTATATTTATATAACCATGAAAAGCCCCATAGAAGTTTATACAGAAAGACGCCCTTTGAATTTGAACAAAACCTACTCAAACCACCTTGAGTATTCAAAATGGAAAAATATTTGATCCATTGAAGATCAAATATTTTCTTGGCAAGTCCTTTAAAAGGTGGAAGGACGTTGCCAAGAAAATATTTATAAAAACGGTTGAAAAACGGTCAACGTCATTCAGGCATGAACA
>JBQCGX010000150.1:0-135756 GCA_051955255.1 Agriterribacter sp.
AGATCACGCAGTATGTCCTCCACATTTTCCATCCCTACGCTCATGCGTATCAGTCCATCTGTAATGCCATATCGTTCGCGTTGCTCTTTTGGCACGCTGTAATGCGTCATAGATGCGGGATGGCACAATAGAGTATCGCAGGTACCCAGCGATACGGTGCGGGTACACAGTTGAAGCTTGTTCATAAAATCAATGCCAGCCTGCAAGCCGCCTTTCAATTCAAAGCTCATCATAGCGCCGGGATGCCGCATTTGCTTACACGCCACTGCATAATCGGGGTGTGACGAGAGTCCGTTATAGTTTACAGATGCAACTGCTTTGTGGTTGCTGAGGAATGCCGCTACTTTTTCTGCATTGCTGCAATGCCGCTCCATTCGTATCTCCAGTGTTTTCATACCATTGATCAGTAAAAAAGCGTCGAAGGGGTTGCTGTTTCCGCCCAGTGCTTTGTATACTTTATACGCTTTGTCTTTCATAAACTCAATATCCTTACCAATAAAAACGCCACCAATAGCAGTGCCATGCCCGTTGAGGAATTTGGTGGTGGAATGAACTACAAAATCAACACCATGCTTAAACGGTTGCTGGAGGTAGGGAGTGGCAAATGTATTATCGCAGGCAACGATCTTCCCGTATTTCTTACCCAGTTCGGTTAATGCCGCAATGTCCACACATTGAATGGTGGGATTGGCGGGCGTTTCCAGATAAAGCATTTTAATAGCAGGATGTTTCTTCAACATGTCTTCTGCAATCGAAAGATCGCGCAGGTCGGCAATTACGCTTTCAATGCCCAAACCCGGCAGCAGGTTATTGAGCTGCTCCTGTGTGCCTCCGTATAAAGAGTAGTGAGACAATACCATATCGCCTGCCTGCAGCGTGCTCAGCATCAGCGAAGAAATAGCAGCCATACCCGAAGCCTGCAGGTAAGCTTTTAACTGCAAAGCATTTCCCGAAGCATCGCGCACGCCAAAACTTTCCATGGCAGCAATTTTATTTTCTGCTTCGCGAAAAGTGGGGTTGCCCCAACGGCTGTATATATATCCTTCTTCTTTTCCGCTAAACCGCCTCATGCCCTGCTCCGCATCGTCGTATACGAATGTAGAAGTAGCGTATACAGGTGTAAGATGCGCGTAATTAGGATCTTGCTGATGCCCTGAATGGATGGCCAAAGAACTAAACCCGGAATATTTAACTTCTTGATCTGACATTATGAATGAGATAATATTTAAAAAATTACCCCAAAAGTAAGACAAAGAGAGGGGAAAGGAGAAAGGTAGGAGGTGAAAGGTGGAAGGTGTAGGGTGGAAGATAGAAGGTGGAAGGAAGAGGTGAGGCAGGAGTAAGAAGAAAGCAGTAGGTAATAGTAATACCTGGGCGGTCAACTGCCTACTTACTTCTGCCTTTTCTGAAAGCTGACGGCTGATAGCTGAATGCTGCCTGCTATTTACGAAATGCAGCGGGAATAAAACATTCCAATACCATAGCAAAGAAATAGATCAATGTTCTGCGGGGCTGTGTTGCAGCAGCATTCAACCGTTCATCGTGAGTAAGCGCATAATCTTCTTCCTCTGCTATTCTTGCAAATTCTTTTTTATTATATGAAAGGTATGATCTGTTCATAAATTATAAAATTCAAAAAGGCGCCGTTCCGTAGACACGGAACGGCTCAACGAAATGTTGCCTTTATGACTCGTGCCGGGCAGTGGAATCGAACCACCACAGCTTCCATCTACCGGCAAAAACCAGGTTTACCTGTTTGAAATGTAAAAATAGGGGAATAACATTAGTCCACAAAAATAGTAGAGTAATATTTATCAAGATATTTAATAACAGCAACAGAGCTGACGCACTTGCTGCTGGGTGTATCGCCGAGTACATCAACAGTTTTCTCTTCAGGAGAAAGTTCAACTTTTGCTGCTTGCATAATTACCGATCTGAGGAGGCACAATAGCAGTCAACTCTGGAATTAGATCAACGTAGGTTGTTCCGCGAAGTTAGACTCCTCCTTTCGTCGGAGCGACAGGGAGCAGAATAAGGTTAAGCAATTGTGCTGATGTTCAGCTTTGTAATACTGCTTGACATGCAAGTTTTTGATTAAGGCAACTCCATCATATATGGTGGAAACACCGACCGGTTGGGGCTTCATTAGCGATCCCGCCAGAGAAAATTTGAACTTTCACTTCGAAGATAAAGGCGTCCTTCTGTTCAAAGGTTGCCGCATTAAATGCCTACCTTAGTTATTCATTCTATTATTTGCCACCTCTTTTTACCATACTCCGCATTGTGTGCCTGGCGCAAATAAGCTTTTCCGGTTTTATTTCTATACGATTTTTCGTGTATACATTACCGGAAGCTGGCGTGGAAGCCTACGTGCAGCTTGCCAGTTTTTTGCTGGCGGTAGCACTGGCAGTTTTTACCATCCGGCTGCTACAGCGAAACTATCCCGACATACCGGTAGCAGGTCTTCAGAAAACCATTTTTAACTGGCTATTCCTCATCAACTTCCTGCTACTGTCGTTTCATTTTGCATATGTCATCAGCGATGCGAGGTCGCTGCTGCAAGTCAGCAGGCAGTTGCAATTGCCGCTAAAAAAGTTCCCCATCAGCATGTTTATATCTCTGTTCTTTTACAGCATAGTGGCCATTTTGCAGATTGTGATCTTATATGGCTTATTTCAACTGCGACGCACCCTCTACAAAAACTTCTGCAGGGAGTTGCAGGAGTTGGAACATACAGCCTGAACGGCGCACCAAAAAAGTATTTATCTTGCCACCTCACATTTAACATAAGCATACTATTTATTGGCAGCTTATGGCTTAATTTTCAATCATGGACGAACAAACAATCAATAATCTCAGGGAAGCACTTCGTTTTTCACCTGGCAATATTCCCCTGAAACAACACCTGGCAGAAACGCTGGTAAAGGCAGGGCGACTGGAAGAAGCTGAAACAGAGTACAAGGAACTGGTATCGCTAAGCGATGACGCGAAAATAAAAACAGGATTGGCAAAAGTATTTTACCTGCAACAGCAATACAGCCGGTGCAACGTAATACTGGAAGCGATCATTCAAGCGGGAACAAGGGATGCGGATGTTTATATTCTACATGCAAAAGCATTGCTAAAGGAAAATGAAACTGCCAAGGCTATAGAAAGTTACCAGAAGGCTTTGGCGCTGAACCCCGCAAACAACGATGAAGAGCTTGACAGGGAATTGCGGGTAAACGCGGCAGCTACGAACCAGCACGACGATGACGAAGGGGAATACGGCTCTCCCTTCATACAAAAACCCAATATCAATTTTGAAGATGTGGGTGGGATGGAGAATATCAAAAAAGAAATAGATCTAAAAATCATAAAACCGCTCAAACACCCGGAGCTGTATAAGGCTTACGGCAAAAAAACAGGCGGCGGTATATTACTGTATGGCCCGCCCGGCTGCGGCAAAACCTATATCGCCAAGGCTACCGCGGGACAAGTAAATGCAAGGTTCATCAGCGTTGGGCTAAGCGATATCCTGGACATGTGGATGGGCAACAGCGAAAAAAATCTTCATCACATTTTTGAGATTGCCAGGCAAAACACACCCTGCGTTTTATTTTTTGACGAAATAGATGCATTGGGCGCCAGCCGCAGCGATATGAAACAATCGAGCGGACGGCATTTGATCAACCAGTTTTTACAAGAGCTGGATGGCATAGAGGGCAACAATGAGGGCGTGCTGATATTGGGCGCTACCAATACACCGTGGCACCTGGACAGTGCTTTCAGGCGTCCCGGAAGGTTTGACCGGATCATTTTTATTCCTCCGCCAGACGAATCGGCAAGGGAGTCTATCTTAAAGATCAAGCTGAAAAACAAACCAGCGGATGCGATTGATTACCGGACACTGGCAAAAAAAACACAAAATTTTTCGGGTGCCGATATTGAAGCCTTAATAGATATTGCGATTGAAGAAAAGCTGGAAGCTTCGTTTGAAGATGGCATACCCAAACCGTTAGCTACCAGAGACCTTGAAAACGCCGCCAAAAAACACAAAGCCAGTACAACAGAATGGTTTGGCACTGCTAAAAACTTTGCATTGTTCTCCAATGACTCGGGGTTGTATGACGACGTGCTGAACTACATGAAAATTAAAAAATGATATGACCGAACACCTGATAGCCCGCGCCCAGATTTTATTGCAGCAACGCAGGATGGAAGAAGCGGGCAACCTGCTGAAAGATGTATTGAGCAAAGATCCTACCAACATAAGGGTGCTGGCAATGCTGGCAGAAATTAAACTTCACCAGGAGCAGCCGGAAGATGCAGAAAAACTGATCAACAACGCCATAGGATTAAGCCCCGACACGCCGTGGCTATATTTCATAAAGGCAAGAATATATGTGCAGAAGGAAAAGTACGACGAAGCGGAGAACAACCTTCAACATGCCATAGCGCTCGATGCGGGCGACGCTGACTTCTTTGCCTTATGGGCTTCTATCAACCTTTCCCGAAAGAAATACGAAAAAGCGTTGGAACTGGCAGATGAAGCGTTGCAACGCGATCCTGAAAACATACTGGGACTGAATGTAAGAAGTAGCGCATTGCTGAAGCTGAACAGGAAGGAAGAGTCTTTCAGCACCATAGAAGGTGCTTTGGCCGGCGATCCTCACAACGCCTATACGCATGCCAATTACGGCTGGAGCCTGCTGGAAAAAGGGGAAAATAAAAAAGCGTTGGAGCATTTCCGTGAGGCGCTCCGCATTAACCCGGGATTTGAATATGCCCGCGCCGGCATGGCAGAAGCGCTGAAAGCCAGGTACTGGCTGTACAAGCTGTTTCTTAAATATGCTTTCTGGATTGGCAATCTTACCGCAAAATACCAGTGGGCGGTTATCATTGGTCTTTATATTGCCTTCAGGTTTTTGAATTCGCTGGCGGAGAACAACGAGACATTGCGTCCGTACTTAACGCCGGTGATCATAGCTTTCGCGGTTTTTGCTTTTTCCACCTGGGTTATTACGCCTGTAAGCAATTTGTTCCTGCGTCTCAATACGTTTGGCAAATACCTGCTCGACAAAAATGAGATCCGCAGTTCAAACCTTGTCGGTATCAGCTTTCTGGTATTTGCGGCGGGTCTCATCGCGTATTTTATTACGGGAGATATCCATTGGGCGCCCGTGGCATTTTTGGGCTTTACTATGATGATACCACTGAGTGTGCTGTTTTCTGTTTCAAAAAGCAAAAATACCATCACCATTTATACGGCAGCACTGCTTGTAACGGGGATTGCGGCAATCGTCACCACCTTCAAAACGGGGGAGCTGTACAATGGCTTTTCTACCATTTTTGTGATAGGCTTTATTGCTTTTCAATGGCTGGCCAATTACCTGCGCATTCGCGAAAGCAACCGGTAAATGTTTTTCCCGCAAATTTTCGCAGATATACAGCGCAGATAGTAGCAGAAATAGATCGGCGCTTATCCCCGGTTATCCGCGGGCATGGAAATTACCTGTGCATTTGCGAAGGCTACCGGTAAATGTTTCCCGCAAATTTTCGCAGATGTGCAGCGCAGATACCAGCAGAAATAGATCAGCGCTTATCCGCGGTAACATCTGCGGTTATCCGCGGGGAATGGATCGGAATTCGGAAGATGGCTCCGGGAGAACGTACAACAAAGTGCTCACAGCTATCCGCTGATTGCTGAAAGCCGACCGCTAAACGCTTTTCACTCACCGGAAATCCGTATCTTCCATACTACAGTCATAGCTTCATAAATTTCCAACGTATGCTATACCCACACTTTCGGTTCTACAAAAAGCAGGATATAATGAACATTACACGGCTTCGTCGTTTTGAAACAAAGCTCGGCGAATGCGTGCATGTATTGTCTGACGGGCCAGGTGCAGATGCGCTGCAGCAGTCAAAAGCAAAGTTTGTTGTAGTCGGCATTCCCGAAGATATTGGCGTGCTGGGCAATTATGGAACGGGAGGAGCCGACACGGCATGGTTGCCTTTTTTACAAGCATTTTGCAATGCGCAGAGCACAGATTTTTTTTCGGGGGAAGACATCCTGGTATTGGGGCAATTTGATTTCAGCGATGTAAAAGCATTGATAAGCGCCAATGCTAAAAACCAGGACGAACTGGTAGATGCCTGCCGCCACGCTGTAGAAAAGATCATTGACGCCGAAGTGGAAGAATTGATAAAGCTGATTATAGCAGCGGGAAAAATTCCGGTAGTAATTGGCGGAGGTCACAACAATGCCTACCCGCTTATTAAAGGCGCTGCTAAAGCGTTGCATAAATCGGGCAAAACCAGCAATGCGCAAATCAATGTTATCAATGCGGATGCTCACGCCGATTACCAGGTAATGGAAGGCCGCCACAGCGGCAATGCATTCCGCTATGCAAAAGAAGATGGTTTCCTGCACCGCTATGCTATTGTAGCACTGCAGGAAAACTACAACAGCCAGGGCATGCTGGATGAACTGTACTCCAACATTAATATTCAATACAGCACTTACGAAGACATATTTATACGGGAAAGACTGAATTTCAGGCAGGCAGTGGTGAAAGCCGTTTCATTTACCGAAGAGGCTTACACCGGCATAGAGCTTGATCTTGACTGCATTCACCAGGCGCTCAGCAGTGCCGCAACACCCGGCGGCCTTACGGTATTGGAAGCAAGACAATACATGTCGTTTTTATCGCATCATTCGCATATTGCATACCTCCACATATGCGAGGGTGCCGCGCAGCTTACCAACGGACAGCAAAACGCCTTTACCGGAAAAATGATCTGCGAGCTGGTGATTGACTTTATAAAGGGAAATAAATTCTGACCAGAAAGCAACGCCGTTTAGTTAACATTGCCACTGTTCCAATTTCTCAAGCTCAGAATTGTCACGCCCACCCAATCAATAAAACGTTTGTCTTTTGTCGGTCAGACCGCCAGCCGCGCCCACTATCCCTTAGGGCGTGCCGACCGGATTTCCCATCGGCCTGCCCAAAAGGCGGTCTGATGGATGGCGTTGGCGAAAAATAAATTCTGATCAGAAAGGAATGCCGAAGCTCACGTAAGTTCGCAGTTTTCTCGACTGATCGGCATACATGGCACTGATTTCAAGAGGACCTAACGCAAAATTATACCCGAAAGTGAGGGCATAGCCCGAAAGAAAAGAGTCGTTGTCGAAGAAAAGGCTCTTGCTGATAAAATTGGTAAACAATATATTGGCTTTACCTGTTACATAAGTATTAGCAAGAAACTCATATCGTATTCCCCCCATGAACGCAGCAACCGTTGGCGCATAAGTAGTAGCTTCCGGCAGCCCGGCAAATAGAACCTGGTTATTGTACAATGGTATCAACCCGCCTATAGAAAATTCGTTCATAATGTTATTGGTATAATTGAAGTTTATACCAGATTGCATACCGGCCATAGCAGTTGTTCGCCCGGCAATGCGATGATAGGATTCAACATTTAACAAGACCCTGGAATACGGATGTGTAGCAATAGGATAAGACTCCGGAGGCAAAGCATCTCCGTCCTGCAACACGGTTATTTTGGGATTTTGTTTTAATACCCAGCCTGCCTCTGCATCAATTTTAATTCCCTTGCGCGGGTACACGGGCTTATCAAGCGAATTGTATTTTACAAAAGCATAGGTTGTAGGGAAATTATTTCTTCCTTTCAATTCAAGCGGTGCAGATATAATGGGAGAATACTGTACCATCTCCACGCGGAAACCCAACCCCGTTGAGAATTGCCTGGTGGGGGAAAAAGCAGTATTGAAATCGAACTTCGTGTATTGCCTTTTATACAATCCCGCCTCCCGGTACGAATTATAGGTTTTGTAAGAATTGTACGTATTAATATCAAAACGATCGTACTGGACACCCAACGAGGTTGAAAAATTTTTGTGTCTGCCTATATATTGCAGGTGTTGCGCCCGGGCACGAAAGTTATCCCCAATATTCAGCGAAACCATGCTGCGTGAATTGGTGATCAAAAAATTCCTGGAGGTAAGGTTAACGATGGCGCTGATGCCGCTGAATTTATCGTAATGCAAACCAATTTTGGCAAAAGCAAGGGGGTTTTCAACAATGTCAAATACAATCTTATACGTTCCGTCTGCCTGCTCGTGCAGCGAGTACAATATCCTGTTATAATATCTTGTGCCAAAGGCATAGCGTATCATTTCAGAAATATCCTTTGCCGAATAGTATTCATTCAAATGCAGATCGAGCGTGTTGATAAAAAATTCTATCGATGTATTCTTTAACCCACTCAGTTCAAAAGATGAGATTTTAATTTTATCCAGCGCAGGCAGCCTTTTCACTTTAGGAGGCTGCGGTCCATAAATAGCATTTAAAGAATCAGCCAATCGCTTCAGCCGCGGATACAGTTCCCGTCCGCGTTCTATGCCGGCCTTCAAAATATCTTCAGCCTGGCCAAAACTTCCCATATTGTACTTCTCAAGCGAATGTGTAACATAAATATCACACAAGGGTACTTCTGTGCGATGATCTTCCGCTTCTCTGAAAAAAGCAACCTGCAACAGCACCTGTATGGCATTCCGCACTTTGCTCGATTCAAGCAACCCGGTAGATACATTGCTGCCGATCACAATATCGGCGCCCATCCGTTTCACATCCTGCACGGGAAAATTTCGTACCACTCCCCCGTCGATCAATCGCCGCTCCTGCATGTTTACAGCCGTAAAAAAAGAAGGAATGGCCATGCTGGACCGGATAGACGAAACGATCTCTCCATTGTCCATTACCACCGCGTCACCCGTACCCACATCCGTGGCAATGCACTTGAAGGGTATACTGAACCGGGAAAAATCTTTTACATTGCTGACAGGGAAAAACAGTTCCGAAAATTTGAGCCACAACTCCTGCCCCTCCAGAATGCCGGTAGGCAAAGTAAACCGGTGGTTTACCCACGGAAGCTCCACCACGTATTTGGCATACTCTTCTTTTTCGGGCATAAACACACTGCGCAGCGAAGACTGGTTGCTCAACAGCAGTTCCCAATCTATATCCCGCGCCAATGCTTCTATAGAATCTGCAGAATAACCAACCGCGTATAGTCCGCCAATCACGCTGCCCATGCTTGTTCCGGTAATATAATCTACGTTTAACCCTGCAGAATCGATCGCTTTCAGAATGCCAATATGCGCCAACCCCTTGGCTCCCCCGCCACTCAGCGTTAGCCCTATTTTAGGACGCAAGCCGGGTTGCTGCGGCAATGCCTCGCCTGCAACAAAAATGGTTAATATACAAACAATATAAAATGCTTTCATACGCTAATGCCGTGCATATATTGGGGATGGCAGCAATAGAGAAAGGACAAAACAAGATGTTTATTGTCCGGATTTTATTTTTTTAGCCAGCCAAATATACCATATATCAAACGAAATGATAATGAAGGAAAAAAGAAGCCAAAAATTTAACAATGGATTTCGCGGCGTTGGACCAATACCGCCTGGTTAAGCCGATAAAGATTGGATATTTTTAATAGTGTATTAATGCGCCACAGATTCGCAGATCAAGGATTATCTGCGAATCTGCGGCAAGATGAGTTTTCACTAACTAAATGGCGTTGGATTTCAATCCAACGTTAGAGTATGTGACCGGGCGTACTGCTCCTGGGCCGCTTTCGATTCAAAAATCATTCTTCCTGCAACAACAAAGAGCCGCAGGCCCGGTCACATATTGTCGCAACAGACTTCAGCCTGTTGCAAAATTTTACTAACTTTAAAGTTTGGTGGATATGCTTGCCGGCGACTAATAGTTTTTTGTTGCAACTGAAATATGAAATACCCGAAGTTCATCCGGCAACATCTGCACCTGACCATACCTGTTATTAGTTTTTGTTTAAACCACGTTGGAAGATGACTGCACGGCGAACCCGGATTTTTTTATTAGGCTTGCTTTTGTTGCTGGCAGTTCTGTTTACCGGTATATACGGTTTTTCCGGCAAGCTCACCCTTCCTGCCGATGTGGAGCAGGCAATGAACAGTATTCCCGACAAACTGGATTATAATATTCATGTAAAAAAAATCCTTTCCGATAAATGTTTTAGCTGTCATGGTCCCGATAGCAAGAAGCAGAAAGCAAATCTGCGGCTCGATCTTTCCGATGCAGCTTACAATAAAGTAACCGAAAGCGGTTTGAAGGCAATTGTACCCGGCAATATTGCAAAAAGCGAAGTAGCGAGCCGTATATTAAGTTCAGATGCAGAATACCGGATGCCAACTCCCGCCTCGCATCTAACGCTAACGGCTACCGAAAAAGCAACCATTCTGAAATGGATTGAACAGGGCGCAACTTATAAACCACACTGGGCTTTTGTTGTTCCGGAAAAAGTTGAGGGCCCGGCAGTAAGCAACGAAAAATGGATTAAAAATGACATTGACCGTTTTGTATTGTCAAGACTGGAGCGTGAAGGGCTGCAACCGTCTTTGGAAGCAGACAAAGAAACTTTGATACGAAGAGTAAGCTTCGATGTAACGGGCTTACCTCCTACCATAGTCGAAATAGACAACTTCATAAACAACAATGCCCCGAGCGCCTATGAACAAATGGTAGATTATTACCTGCAATCTTCCCGCTACGGCGAACGTATGGCGGCATACTGGCTGGATGTTGCCCGTTTTGCGGATAGTCATGGCTACCTGGACGATAAGCATCGCGACGCCTCTCCCTGGCGCGATTGGGTAATTGATGCTTACAACAAAAATCTGCCTTACGACAAATTCATAACCTGGCAATTGGCCGGCGACTTGTTGCCCAATGCCACCAAAGAGCAGATACTCGCCACAGGTTTTAACCGCAATCAAAAACAAAATACAGAAGCAGGCATTATTCCTGAAGAATTTCGTGTGGAATACAATGTAGACAGAACGAATACATTGGGAACCGGCATCCTTGGTCTTACGCTTGGCTGCGCCAAATGCCACGATCACAAATACGATCCCGTTAGCCAGAAGGATTATTATTCGCTCTATGCTTTTTTTAACAGCACTTTCGAACTGGGAAGCTCCAATTATGGCAACTACCATAATATGGTGCCGGGGCCAACACTTTTGCTCACCACCGACGCCGATGATCGCAAGATTGATAGTTTGAACAAGGTGATACAATACCTGGAGCAAAAAAATCCTCCAACAAAATCTGTCGATCCTGAAAAAAGCCTTTCCGAAAAGATAATCGCGCATCTGCCGTTCGACAAAACGGAATCGTTGAAAATTAGCGGAAAAACAAGCAAGGCATTCCGGAATACAATACAACCACTTTCTTCTGCTGCCGTAACTGGTGAAAAATCAGGCAAGGGCATAACAGGCAACTCACTTTTACTGGATGAAGAAACAAGAGTGAACTTCAGCGCTTATGGGTTAGGGTATTTTGAAAGGTATGAACCCTTTTCGGTGAGCATATGGGTGAAGGCCCCAAAAAACTACGAGGAATCTGCCATTTTACACCACAGCGATTCGCGCCGCTATGGCTTCCAGGGATACGACCTGATGCTGATGAACAATCGCGTGGCGTTCCGGCTGATGCATGCCTATCCCCACGATGCCATCAGCATTGTCAGCAACCAGCCAATTGAATCGGGGCAATGGTGCCATATTGCAGCCAGCTACGATGGCAGCAGCCGCGCTGCCGGCTTGCGTATATACGTTAATGGCAAAGCAGTACCCGTAACCGTAGAATATGATAACCTCAAAAAAAATATCCGCTCTTTTCCCGATATACACAAAACGGCTGTTCTTACAGGATTGACATTCGGATCGAGAGTGCTTGAAAAAACAATGAAGGATGCGGAGCTGGATGAATTTTGTTTGTTCAATAATACGTTGGATGAAGCGGAGGCAGCCTGGCTTTACAACGCCAGGTCGGTTACATTAACGCACAACCGAAGTTTGCCCATTCAATTGCGGCCCGACAGCCTGATGAATGCGCGCATGCAACTGGCAGCTTTGTACGACTCTGCAAAGGAAGCAATGGTAATGGGCGATTTGCCCAAGCCCCTTACCACCCATGTATTGCTTCGGGGTGTGTATGATAATTATGGAGAAGTAGTGCAACCGGGAACGCCTGCTGCTATCCTTTCTTTTCCCAAAGGCCTGCCCCAAAACAGGTTGGGAATGGCAAAGTGGCTTTTTCTGCCTGAGCATCCGCTTACAGCACGTGTTGCGGTTAACCATGCATGGGAGATGTATTTTGGTCGCGGACTTGTTAAAACCTCCGACGATTTTGGCAACCAGGGCGAAATGCCTTCGCACCCGGAATTGCTGGACTACCTGGCAATTCAGTTCAGAGACAATGGCTGGAACCTGAAGCAACTGCAAAAGATGATTTTAATGAGCGCTACCTACCGGCAGCAATCTGTTATTACACCTGAACTACAAGAAAAAGATCCTAACAATATATTGCTCACCAGAAGCTCACGGTATAGGATGAGCGCAGAAATGATACGCGATCAGGCGCTTGCCATCAGCGGGTTATTATCCTCTAAAATTGGCGGTCCCAGCGTATATCCTTACCAGCCGCCGGGATTATGGGAAGCATTGAGCGACAAATCGTGGCGCTATATCTATACATTGTCGGAAGGCGAAGACCTGTTCAGGCGGAGCATTTATACAATTGTAAAAAGATCAAGTCCGCCGCCATACATGCTGATATTTGACGCACCTGATCGTAATTTTTGTACCGTAAAGCGATCTGTTTCAAGTTCGCCTTTGCAGGCATTGGCGCTGATGAACGATCCAACCTTTATTGAGGCTTCAAAATTCATTGCTGCAAGAACAATCAATGAAGGCGGCAGCAATCGCAATGAGCAATTATCGTTCGCTTTCAGGTTAGTAACAGGCCGACTGCCGGACAAAGCAGAAGCGGCGCTGCTGGACGAAATGTATGCTACCGAAAGCGACCTGCTGAAAAAACACCCGGACAAAGCAAAAAAAATATTGACAGTGGGCAATGCAAAAATGCAGCAGCCTGCTTCGGTAGAGAGGCTGGTTGAAGCGGCTGCCTATACAAACGTAGTAATGGCATTGCTGAATACAGACGAGTTTATTACCAGGAAGTAGCGTAACTGCCGCAGAATCGCAGATGAATCGATTAAATAAACTGCGCATCTGCAGCTAATAAAACGAACTATGGATGATCTTCAAAAAATAGTAAACAGCCAGGCAAGGCGCGACTTTTTAAGAGGTTCTGCATTAGGACTGGGGAGCATTGCCTTGGGTTCTTTGCTGGGTTGCAATAACAGCGGACGCGCAGCTGCTGCCAATGCCAGCACAACTGCTGCACAAGAAACGGAAAATCAGCCCTCGGTAAACCCGCATTTTATTCCGCGCGCCAAAAGAGTGATCTATCTTTTTCAAAGTGGAGGTCCTTCGCAAATGGAGCTGTTTGACTATAAACCGAAGCTCTATGAAATGCACGGGCAGGAAATACCCCCAAGCATTATCGGCGGCGGACGTGTATCGGGCATGGTATCTAACCAAAACAGTTTTCCATTGGCTGCCCCCATGACGAAGTTTAAGCAGTATGGATCTAACGGCGCGTATTTCAGCGACCTGGTTCCGCATACTGCCGGCATTGTAGATGATATTTGCGTGGTGCGCAGCATGTTTACCGAACAAATCAATCACGAGCCTGCGGTCATCTTCACACAAACGGGTAACCAGTTAAGCGGAAGGCCGAGCATTGGTTCGTGGATCAGTTATGGTTTAGGCAGCCTCAATCATAACCTGCCTTCATTTGTGGTATTGTTATCGAAAGGCGGAGGCGATCAGCCCATCAGTAACCTGGCATGGAGCAACGGATTTTTACCGTCTCATCACCAGGGCGTTCAGTTCATGTCTGGCAAAGACCCGGTGTTGTATTTGTCTTCACCTGATGGTGTTGACCGGATGGATCGCCGGCGTGCACTGAACTTCATCAAGCAATTCAATTTATTGCAAAAAGATAAATGGCAGGACCCTGAAATAGACAGCCGGTTGAACCAATACGAAATGGCTTACCGCATGCAGATGGCGGTACCCGAAATAACCGATCTTTCAAAGGAGCCGCAACACATCCTGGATATGTATGGCCCGGATGTGAAGGTGCCAGGCTCTTACGCCTATAACTGTTTGCTGGCAAGAAAACTGGCCGAAAAAGATGTGCGGTTCATACAATTGTATCATCTGGGATGGGACCATCACGGCAGACTGACCAGTGGTATAACGAGGGCAACGCAACAAACAGATCAGCCTTCGGCAGCACTGGTAAAAGACCTGAAGCAACGCGGGCTGCTGGATGATACATTGATCGTATGGGGTGGTGAATTTGGAAGAACGAGCTTCAGCCAGGGAAGATTGACGCGTGAGGATTTTGGACGCGATCATTTGCCCAACGCCTATAGTATATGGATGGCTGGCGGCGGAATTAAGCCTGGAATACAATATGGACAAACAGACGACTTTGCACACAATGTAGCCCAGGATAAGGTGCATGTACACGATTTCCAGGCAACATTGTTGTACCTGCTGGGTATTGATCATGAAAAATTTACGTACAAAAGCCAGGGCAGGCGCTACAGGCTAACGGATGTATCGGGCGATATTGTAAAAAGCATTATTGCCTGATCTTAAAAAGAAGAAGATACAATGATGTTGCTCAACAGCCTGGATCAATGGTTTGCCTATTTCGGACATTTTCACCCCGTGATCGTTCATTTGCCAATAGGCATATTGATACTTGCCTTTATTATCGAACTGGTTTCCCGGAAAAATAAATCTGACGCTTCGCCGCAACGAGCCGTATCGTTCATGCTTGGAATGGGCTGCACCAGCGCAGTGTTTTCCTGTGTAGTGGGCTGGCTGCTGAGCAAACAGGGCAGCTACGACGAAAACACATTGATGCTTCACCAATGGATGGGCATTGGCGTGGCACTGGTATCAGGGGTTTGCTGGTGGATGAAGCAAAAGAAAAATGCAACGTTTAAAAAAAGGAGCGTATATGGACTGCTTCTAACAGCACTGTTCGTTATGCTCGTTTTAACAGGACACAACGGTGGCAGCATGACTCACGGCGACGACTACCTTACCGCAGAATTACCTGAATGGCTGAATGGGAGTGAAAGTAAAGACACAACTGTTTTCGTGCGAAAACCAATTGCAAATGTGAACGAAGCATACGTATTTACAGACCTGGTACAAAACATATTAGCTGATAAATGTTACAGTTGTCACAGTTCAAAAAAGGTAAAGGGTGGTTTGCGAGTTGACAATGAAAAACTTTTATTTAAGGGCGGAAAGCATGGCATAGTGATTAAACCAGGCGATGCCGATGAAAGTGAGCTAATAACAAGAATACTATTACCAGAAGAAGATGATAAACGAATGCCTCCCGAAAAACAGGAGCAGCTCACGCAGGAAGAAATTGCCTTATTGAAATGGTGGGTGCAGAATGGTGCCGATACTAAAAAGAAGGTGAAGGAGTTTACAACTGTTGCTGAAATAATGCCGATGCTGGCGTCTTTTGCAGCCTCGCCTGGAAAAGACAGTGCAGATATCTCACCCTTGTCAAAAATATTTGACACAGACTTACCGCCGGCAGATCAAAAAATACTTGACACACTTACCCGATTGGGGATATTGGTGCAGCCCGTTGCAAAAAGCAACAACCTGCTGGAAATAAGCTGCATCAATTATCCCGGCTTTAACGATAACACGATGCCTTTGCTGTTAAAAGTTGCCGATCATATCGTTTCTTTAAAACTGGATGGCACTCAGATTACGGATGGAGCATTCACTGCTGTATCCCAGTTCCGAAATTTGGTACACTTAAATATTGCGAATACTACTGTAAGCAACACTGCCATGGCGAAAATTCAGCCGCTCCAGGGATTGGAGTACCTCAATATTGTTGGTACAAAGGTAGGCAATGAAGGATTGCAGCATTTACAGGCGTTACCCGCACTGAAGCGGGTATACTGCTGGAATTCGCTGGTAACAGATAAAGGATTGACAGACTTTAATCAAAAGAAAAACATTGTGGTTGGGAGGGAATGAATCTAACGCGGTACCATCTTTCCTACTAAGCAGTGATTGTCCACACACGAAGATTGCTTCTCCCGCCATAGCATTCATTTAACAACAAGCTGCTTCTGGCGGGATCGCAAGGACGGTGCGAGAGGCGGACAGCTTTTGTAATGCCTGATGATGCAAAGGCATCAGCCCCTTACCGTCATGGCGAGCCTGCGGCGAAGCCATCTTCCAAACCATACAATAGTTGTCCACATACGAAGATTGCTTCTCCCGCCGTAACATTCGTTTAGCAATAAACTATCCCTGGCGGGATCGCAAGGACGGTGCGAGAGGCGGACAGCTTTTGTAATGCCTGATGATGCAAAGGCATCAGCCCCTTACCGTCATGGCGAGCCTGCGGCGAAACCATCTTTCACACTAAGCAACGGTTACTGTCACACGAAGAATACTTCGACAACATAGCATTCATCTAACAACAAGCTGTCTCCGGCGGGATCCCAACGACGGCGAGAGTAGGATGACTTAGCTAACATTTGACGACACCAAAACATGTTCCGTCATCACTCCGTACGAAGCGACTTCACAGGATTGGCCACAGCCGCCCTGATGGACTGAAAGCTTACCGTTACAAAAGCAATACCAACAATCACGAAAAAGGGCAATGCAAAGAAAGTCCATACCAGATCGATGCGGAATGCATACCCCTGCAGCCATTTGAAAGTGCTTAACCATGCAACAGGAACAGCTATTATAAAAGCAATCAGCAGCAGCCATGCAAACTCTTTGTACAGCAGTCGCAAAATATTGCTTACAGATGCGCCCAGCACCTTGCGTATGCCAATCTCTTTTGTTCGCTGCAATGTTGTAAACGACGCCAGTCCGAATAAACCCAGGCAGGCCACCAGGATGGCTAAGCTTGTAAACAATCCGAACACCTGCCCAAAACGTTGATCGGCATTGTACTGCGCGTTAAAATGATCGTCGAGAAAAATGTATTCAAACGTATTGCCTGCAAAAAACTTCCCCCACTGTTCTTTTACGGCATTAATGGTTTGCGCAGAATTTGCTGCAGTTGTTTTTACAGATACAAAACCATTTACATCGGGTATCAAACGCAATATCAATGGCTCAAACGCTTCGCGTAATGACTGCTGATGAAAGTTTTCAGCCACGCCTTCAATCGTATATTGCTCTCCCCAGAAATCTATTCGTTTACCCAATGCTTCTTCTGGTTTGTTGAAACCCAGTTGCTCAATGGCCTTGCGGTTAAAAATTACCGAACTCTTGTCCGATCCAAATGATTTATCAAACGCTCTTCCGGCAATGATCTTTAGCCCGTAAGCATTGATATAATCGTAATCAACTCCAATTACACGGTATTGTTTGGATTTGGATTCATCCTGCCCCACCAGTTTAATACCGCCGGCATTCCAGCCAACGGGTTCGCCGGGAATACTGGTAGACACCGTAACATTTTTAACTGAAGGCTGCCGGAGCAATTCCTGCTTAAATGCAGTTATTCTTTTTAAGAAAGTAGAGTCGATGCCCACCGTGGGTGCCGGCACTATCAGCGTTTGATCAATATGCAGTCCCAATGCCTGCTTGCGCATGTATTGGATCTGTTTGTACACCGTTACGGTGCCAATGAGTAAGAACAGCGAAGCGGTGAATTGAAATACCACCAGCCCTTTTCGCAACAAGGCGCCCTGCGTGGTAGCCACCAGCTTGCCTTTTAGTACTTCGATGGGCTTAAAGCCCGATAATACAAAAGCCGGGTACAATCCTGAAAAAAACACCCCTATTGTAAACAATGCGATCAGTCCTAACCAGAAATTCGTGCTTGCAAATAAAGCAAAGGAAAGCTGCTGACCGGAAAGCCGGTTGAACCCGGGAATGGCAATGGCCATTAACAGCAAGGCAAGCAACAATGCAAATCCATTCAGCAAGGCCGATTCTGAAAGAAATTGCGCAATGAGCTGGCCGCGGCTGGAACCTATTGCCTTTCGCACGCCCACTTCCCTGGCCCGCGTAATTGCCCGCGCCGTGGCAAGATTGATGTAATTTACCCAGGCTATAATAACAATGAAGAAGGCAATGCCTAACAACAAATACACCGTTTTCCCATCGCCGGTTTCGCCGGGCTCCATCATGTAATGCGAATACAAATGAATATCTGTTAAAGGCTGAAGTTTGTACTCTACTCCCGCATTGTATTTTTTCATGTCCGCATCGGTAAATTTTTTCACAATGGGTACGAACTTCTTCTCCACAACGGCAGGATCTGCTCCCTTGTTCAGCAACAGGTAGGTAAGGCATCCATCCCATTGCCAGGCTGTTTCGGGTCCGTTGCCGCTGGAATCGGTAGTAAATTTTTGAAACGTAGCGTACGAAAGTAAAATGTCCGGCTTTAGCTGTGTGTTTATGGGCACATCTTTATAAACGGCGGTAATGGTGTAGTTGCTGTTGCGGTTTAGCGCCAGTGGTTTTCCCACAACATCGGTAGTGCCAAAAATGCGGCGGGCAGTAGTTTCCGACAGCGCGGCCTTAAAAGGTTCCTTTAAAGCGTCGTTTTTGTTTCCTGCAATTAAAGGATAAGAAAAAATATTAAAAAACGAATTGTTGGTAAAGTATACCTTTTCAATTTTCAGGGGTTGGTTCTGCACGTCGGTTGTAACCTTTCCATTCTGGATCACTTTTACATAATCCTCTATTTCGGGTATAGCCTGTTTAAAAGAATTGCCTACGGCAAAAGCACCCGCAGCCCATTGAGTGCTCAGTTTACCGTTATCATAGCGGTCTTGCTGCACACGGAAAATACGGTCTTTTTTCTCCTGGAAATTTTCGTAGCTCAGTTCGAAAGAAACATATTGAAAGATGAGCAGACAAGCGGCAATGCCGATAGCCAGTCCCAATATATTAATGGCTGAATATGCTTTGTGGCGCCTGATATTACGCCAGGTGATCTTGAAATAGTTTTTAAGCATACAGTGGCTTTTAGTGGTTGATTTGCTTTACAGGCGGAAGACAAGGCTATGAATGAGCAACGAAACAGGTGCCACTCTTGCATAAGATTGACGTACAATATTTTAAAAGCAAACTTGTCGTGTGTACTGTACGGTTATGATACAACAGCCGTTCATTGCTGAACGAGTTTTTAAGTGGTAAGTGATAGGTAGTAAGTGATAAGTAAGGTGATCTGAAGCTTGCTTTTGGACTTCTTGCCCTTCGTTTCCTGGTTCTTATTATTTGGTTCTTGTCATTTGGTTCTTGCTATTTTTTTTATTATTGGGTTCTCGCCCAAACCAGTGCTGGCAAAAGAAATATCGAACTCCCACATTAATGTCTTACCTTCACAAAGACAATTTGAGTTCTATCGCTCTTGTAAACAATCATTCTCTCCTGTTTTCTTTACACCTGCATTTTTCTCAAATATTTTTTATCAAACAACAGCGTATCATGAATATTTATGTATCGAACCTGGGTTATGGTTTTCAGGATCAGGAACTCAACAAGCTTTTTGCAGATTACGGCACTGTAGCATCTGCCAAGATCATTACCGATAAATTTACCGGCAAAAGCCGGGGATTTGGGTTTGTGGAGATGCCGGATGAGCAGGCTGCGGAAAAAGCAGTAAAAGAGCTTGACGGCAAAGTGATTGACGGACGTCCTGTAAAAGTAACCGAAGCAAGGCCCAGAGAAGAAAACCGCAACGGGAAAAGCAGCAGTTTTTCCAAACGCTGGTAACACCTGGTTTAGTTATTATACCGAGAGACAATAGTGTGATGCGCTGATCTTAAAAATATTGCGGCGCATTGCACTATTTGCTACCCCTGTGCATTGCATCATTTCAAAGAAAAAAAGTATGGCAACTAGCTGGAATAAGAAAGAAAGAGAAAATAAAAAGAAAGAAGAACGAAAAAAAAAGCAGGAGCGAAAGCTGGAGCGAAAAGACAATGCGGGCAAAAAAAGTTTGGATGACATGATGGCCTATCTCGACGAAAATGGCAACCTCACGTCGGTACCGCCCGATCCGAGACGCAGAGTGGAAATAGATGCAGAATCTATTGAGATCGGCGTTCCCAAAAGACCTGAGCCAACCGAGGAAGAATTGATCAGAAAAGGCATTGTTACTTTTTTTAATTCTGCAAAAGGCTTTGGTTTTATCGAAGACAAACAAAACGGCCAACGTATTTTTGTACATCAGTCTGCCAGCCAGTCTGCATTACAGGAAGGAATGGCTGTGCAGTTCGAAATTGAAAAAGGTCCGCGTGGATTGACTGCAGCACGCGTTTCAGCCGACAAATAACCAGGGTTATGCGCCATACCAAATTGTTGACGATAGCAGCAGGAAGCAAATGCCGGGCATACAAATAATTTTTTATGGCTTTAACAAGGACCGATCTCAAACTCACACACTACATGTGGGATGAATACTACCAGGAAAGCGAGGTAGAGATTGTTCCGCGCAGAACGATCTTTGACCGCAACAACGGGCACCATGTATTGCGTGTTATCAACTGGTATGTAAATCAATATGAATGGCTGGTTAAACCTGATCACGCATCTATAGAATTGCTTTTGTCAGACCAGCTTCCTCTTGCCCAGTTAAGCGAAAGATCCGTATGCCAATGGCTGGCAAATGCCTCGCAGCAAAAATGAACCCACTACAATAAAAAACAACTATAAACCATATGGGTAAAGTAACCTATAACAACACAAACCACGCTTTTTATACTTCTTTAAAAAAAGCCGTGGAGAAGTACTTTGCCCAGGAAGGCAAAAGAAAAACAGGCAATATACACCTGTACAGCAAATCGGTTTTTTTTATCGTGGCGGCGGTTGGTATTTATCTCACATTGCTACTGGTGCAATTACCTTTAATCATTGGCATACTGCTGTCTGCCGGTTTTGGATTTATCCTCGCATGCATTGGTTTTAACGTAATGCACGATGCCAACCATGGCAGCTATTCATCGCGCAAATGGGTAAATAAAACGCTTGGTCTTACGCTGAATGCTTTGGGAGGCAACAGTTTTATCTGGAAGCAAAAGCACAATATCATCCATCATACTTATACCAATGTTGACGGTGTGGACGATGATATTGCCAAAAGTCCTTTTATTCGTATGTGCAGCACGCAATGCTGGGTTCCTGCGCATCGCATCCAGCATTTGTACACTCCTTTTCTGTATGCCGTTAGTTCGCTTATATGGGTTCTTTTCCAGGACTTTGAAAAATATTTTAAACGACGGATTGTTCAAACGCCCCTGTCGCGTATGACAAAGGCAGATCACCTTATCTTCTGGATCAGTAAAATACTATACCTGCTGTTTTACATTGTTATTCCTGTAGCCTTTTTGGGATGGCAAACAGGGCTGGTATATTTCTTATGCATACACATTGGGCTGGGCTTAACATTGTCTGTAATTTTTCAACTGGCGCATGTAGTAGAAGAAACAAAATTTGAATATGCCGGGGTCGATGCAAAACAAATAGAAGATGAATGGGCGGTACACCAGGTAAAAACAACTTCCAATTTTTCCATTAACAGCAAATTTATCACCTGGTTTGCCGGTGGGTTGAATTTCCAGATCGAACACCACCTCTTCCCAAGAATCAGCCATATACATTACCCTGCTTTAAGCAAACTTGTACAGGCAGAATGCGCAGCACACCAGCTTCCTTATAACAAAATACCAACTTTTGTTGCCGCTGTATCTTCTCATTTCCGCCTCATCAGGCGGCTGGGAAAAGGGATTTAACAAATAGCCTCTATATTGGTTCTTGTTATTTGTTTCTTGTTATTTGTTTTTGGTATTTGTCTCCCGGATTTTAGTAGCTGCCCGTTATTACAGGGTTTTTATCATTTCCACCCGGAGCCATTGCTTTCAGGCTATTGTCTATACGAAGACTGATATTGTTTTTGTCGAAGCTGAAGCGCCATATTTCGGAGTGAGGACTTTCGATGTAGCGCAGTTTGATTTCCAGCGATTGTGCATCGTTCCAGGTATAGGCTGCTGCTAACTTCGTATGCTGTTCACCGTTGTGGGCAGGCGGCATGGTGCCGGTTAAGGAAGGCATGCCCGAGCGACGGTGGCTGATGCTGGTTTGCCATTGATTGCTGCCGAGGTAGATGGTATCGGATACATCCTGGTATTGAATGATGATATTGGCAGAGCGCTTCGACCTTAGGTTGAACAAAATGTTTTGGATAGCAGCCTCATTGCTTTTAAGCGCAAAGCTTTTGCCTGAAATTCCTTTTGAAACCTTGCTTTGCTTAAAAACGGGAACGGGTAACTGCAGTTGAGCGTTTTGCTTTTTTAAGGCTGTGGCTTGCACGTCAACTGTTGCTGTATTGAACGCGGGCAGCAGGTGTTTCCATACCAGGTTCAGGATGTCCTGCATGTCTGCGGTTTCGCTGGTAATTGCCAGCACTGCATCCTGATCAGGCATTACAATGATATACTGTCCGAAAGCACCATCTGCCCGGTAAGCATTGTTGCGGCAACGCCACATTTGATAACAATACCCTTGTGCCCAATCACTATTGGCTTTTAGCGTGACAGCGGTATCAGGTGCGTTTTTTATTTTAAAAGAAGAGGCTTCTTCTACCCATGCTGCAGGAATTACGTGTTTACCGTTCCATTGCCCCTTCTGCAAAAAGAGCTGACCAAATTTCGCCATATCTTCTGTTTTCAACCGAAGTCCCCACCCTCCCGAATTAATGCCTTCAGGGTTTTCTTCCCAATCTATACCACTTATTTCCAGGGGTTGAAACAAACGTGGCGTTAAATAGTCGATCAGCTTCTCTCCCGTTACCTTTTGAATGATTGCGCTCAACATAAAAGTGGCTGCTGAATTGTACAGGAACCTGCTGCCGGGTGTGTCTACAATAGGAATAGATAAAAAATGTTTTACCCATTGGTTGCTTTGTAAAATTTCCCTTGTAGGATCTGGCGATTGCCCGGCGGACATGGTGATGAGGTCTTTTATAGTGAGCGCTTTTAAATAGGGACTAGTCGTATCCGGTAGTTCGTCCCTGAAAAAATCAATTACTTTATCCTGCAACGCAATCCTTTTTTCGGTTACGGCAAAACCGATAGCCGTAGCCGCAAAACTTTTACTAACGGAATACATGGTATGTTTTAACGAGGGTGCATAAGGCGCCCACCAGCCTTCGCTGATTACTTTTCCATGTCGGAGCAGCATATAGCTGTGAAATTCGTTTTTGCTGCTGCGGGCTTGTTCTAAAAAATGCAATACCTGGGCGGAAGATACCTTTTCATTTTCCGGGCTGCGCCTGGGCAAACTACCGGCTTGCTGCGCCTGCGATGTGAAGTATATGCCTATTGTAAAAACGATGATCGCAACAAAAGACATCTTCTTTGAGCAAGACTGTATAAAATATTGCATATGACTGGAATGATCGTTTAAGTGGAAGTGATGTGTAAATTTATAGCTTCCGGCAATAAGAAACAGTCAAACCTGGATGTATAAGCGAAGTTGTACTATGTTGGTATACCGGGAGGCAGTCCCGAAGAACATAGAAATAGGAAGCCCGAGAGTCCTTGCTTTTTGGTCGGTCAGACCGCCCTCGTATCCGTTCTCGTAGCCCATCCGGGCGGGCCGACCGTATCAGTACCACAGCACGCCAAGGTATACAAGGCTAAGATTTCAAATACTTCGCCGGCACTAAGTTGCAAAAGGATTTTGATCTGCGAACCCGCGGCAGCACGCCCCTCAACTTCTTTTCAGGTTAGGCAAAAATGCGGTAATGATGCCCAGTAAGGGAAGGAATGAACAGATCTTAAACACATAAATCACGCTGGTATGATCTGCCAGATAGCCGAGCAGTGCAGAACCGAGTCCGCCCATACCAAAAGCCAATCCAAAAAACAACCCGGATACCATGCCTATCTTTCCCGGAACAAGTTCCTGCGCGTATACCAGGATGGCGGAAAAGGCTGAAGCTATGATTACACCGATAATGGCAATGAGCACACCTGTCCAGAATAAATTGGTGTAGGGCAGCAATAAAGAAAAAGGTGCGGCGCCTAATATGGAAATCCAGATGATGATCTTTCTGCCAAACTTATCGCCGAGCGAACCACCGAGCAAAGTACCTGCTGCCACGGCTCCTAAAAACACAAACAGGTATACCTGCGATTGCTGAACGCTGATGTTGAATTTATCGATGAGGTAAAAGGTGAAATAGCTGGTAATGCTCGCCATGTAGAAAAACTTAGAAAACATCAATATCAGTAATATAAGGAGGGATATGATGATTGTTTTTTTGCTCAGGTTGGTATGACGTTCCTGCGTGGCTGCTTTTCCTTTGAGCCGCAGATCAAGATGTGCCCTGTACCAGTTGCCTACTTTCCATAATACCACTATGGCAAGCAATGCGGCAAGCGCAAACCAAACAATATTGTATTGCCCAAAAGGCATTACGATCAGTGCAACGAGCAAAGGTCCAACGGCGCTTCCCCCGTTGCCACCTAACTGGAAAATGGATTGCGCCAGCCCCCGCTTGCCGCCCGATGCATAATAGGCCACCTTGGATGCTTCGGGGTGGAACACAGACGAACCGATGCCCACCAACGCCACAGCAAACAGGATGACGAGAAAGCTATGTGCGTAAGTAAGCAGGATGATGCCGCCCAGCGAAAAAACAACCCCCACAGATAAGGAATAGGGCATCGGCTTCTTGTCTGTATAATTACCTACAAAGGGCTGCAGCAACGATGCTGTAACCTGGAATACAAACGTAATTAAACCTACCTGGGTAAAGCTGAGGCTGTAGTTTTGTTTGAGCAGGGGGTATACCGAAGTTATTACCGACTGCATCATGTCGTTAAGAAAGTGTCCGAGACTGATGGCGAACAGAATTGTGTAAAAGGTTTTAACAACCACTTTTTGTGGGGCAACGGATGGTTCTGCGATGTACGAATCTTTCATAACAAAATTTATCAGGTCATCAGATGAATGAGGGTGGGAAATCACAAATCACAAATCACCAATCTCAATATTCCAATATTTTCACGGCTGCGTTCCAGGCTTTTTTAGGGTCCTGCTGCACAATGCTGTCGAACAGTTGTTCGTGCAGCTTGTTGGTTTGTTTGAACACCGTCGTATCGTCGTAGAGCTCAATAAACCATTTTTTCAGGTGTGTGGCAAGCGACTGGTATAGCTCAAGTAGTATTTCGTTTTTCGATGCCAGGGCAATGGCTGTATGAAAAGCAATATCTGCCTCTACAGCAGCTTCTAACCTGCCCTCTTCTGAAGCCAATTTCCTATCGTCGAGGTGCTTTTTTATTTTCTGTATATCGGCCTTCGTTCTTACCTGTGCTGCTTTTTCGGCTATTTTCACTTCCAGTATCCGGCGTACTTCGTCAAGATCGCTGTTGCTTACCCGTTGCAAACGTTGGGCGAAAGGCTCCCGCAGGCTCCGGTTGGCTTCTACAAACATGCCAAGTCCCTGCTGCACGCGCAGTAACCCGGAGTGCACGAGTATTTTCACCGCTTCGCGCAGGGTTGACCTGCCCACGCCGAAGGTTTGAGTAAGCTCAGATTCGGTGGGCAATTGCTGACCGGGCTGCAATTTCCCGGAAACGATCTGCTCCCGTATTTTATTGGCAACTTCATCGGCCAGGCTGATCCGTATAATCTTTCCAGTATTCATCATGTCATCAGACAAATGCAAAAATAGGGAATTTTTGATTTGAAATTTGAGATTTTAAATTATCCCCCCGCACGCTTTAAAAAATGGATAGCCAGATTTTACAGGTACGATTGCTGATTGCTGATTTATTGATATCTGATTTATTCCGTCGGCACGCCGTTAAGGCGGTCTGACGGATAGGATTGTCAACTGATTGCTGATCGCTGAAGGCTGATAGCTGACCGCTGCCCCTAATGCACAATCAATTCACTCTTCAACACCACATTTTCAAAAGGCAAAGTTCCCTGTGGGGATTTATTGGTTAACACTTTAAACAGGAGCTCGGTGGCTCTTGCACCTTGCTCGTAGGGAAATTGTTCCACCGAAGCAATGGGTGGAAAATCGAGGTAGGATGTAATGGGCCAGTTGGCATAGCTTACAACGCTGAGGTCTTTGTTTATTTTGAGCTTTTTCTTTTTAGCATATTGAATGGCGTCGAGCGCTACGTTGTCGTTAAACGCAAGAATAGCAGTGGGCTTGTTTTTCAACGAAAGCAGGCTTTCCATCGCCTTTTCCGTGCTCTCTTTGGAAAGATCGGTTGTAACAATCAACGATTCCTGAACAGGAATTTTCTTTCTTTTATGCGCTTCGTTGTACCCATCCATGCGTTCGTTTTTAATATTCAGCGATCGCGGTCCGCGTATATAGGCTATGCGCTGGTGCCCTTTGCTGAACAGGTATTCTACAGCTTCAACTGTACTGTAATACAGGCTGCACCATACGGAATGAATATTGGGCACATCGGGAACACGGTCGAAAAAAACAACGGGTATATTGTATTTTTCGAGCTGCTCAAAATGCTCGATGCTGGTTGTTTGTTTTGAAATAGATACCAATATACCGTCTACCCTGTGCTTGCGCATGGTTTCAAGTATTTTCTGTTCACGATCCAATTCATCGTGCGATTGCCCGATGAGCACATTGTAATTGTTTTTAAACGCCACATCTTCTACCCCGCTTATGGCCAGCGAAAAATACTCTTCGCGCAGGTTGGGTAAAATAAGGCCAAGCGTAAAAGTTTTTCCCTGCTTGAATTGTATGGCGGTTTGATTGGGCTCGTAGTTCATTTCTGCTGCCAGCTTCTGTACCTGCATTTTGGTGCGCAGTCCAATGCTGGGATGATCGTGCAAAGCCCTGGATACAGTGGATACTGAGATATTCAGCTTTTTAGCGATCTCCTTGATAGTTGGCAGTTTCTTTTCCATATTGGTTGATTAAAGTTGAATAGTTAAGTTAGTTGAGTGGGTTAATTGGTTGAGGGGTTGCTGGTTTACGGTAAAATGAATTTTTTGCGCCAGTGGCATTAACTTATTTAACCTAATCAACTCACTCAATCTACTTAACTCGCTCTCCAGCTAATAATCCCGCTGCACCAGGAAATCTGCCAGCTCCCTCAACGGCTTTTTTCGTGTACTGATCACCGCTATCTCGTCCAAATGCTGCAATGCCTTTTCCATGTATTTTTCCTTCAGCGCTTTCGACCACACATCTACTTCACAGGCTTTGAACAAATCAATCGTTCGCTCTACTTTATCGGACGGATTTTCTTTCATTAAACGCAACAGTTCGCTGCGTTGGGCTTCGTTGGCAGTTTCAAGGGCCCTTATCAGTAAAAAAGTCTTTTTATTCGCTCTGATATCGCCTCCGGGTTGTTTGCCAAATTTTTCGGGATCGCCAAACGCATCGAGATAATCGTCTTGCACCTGGAAGGCGATACCCAGGTTTTTTCCAAACGCATATAAATGTTCCTGGTTGCCTTCTCCGCTTCCGCCCAGTATGGCACCCATTTGCAAACTCGCCGCCAGCAGCACCGATGTTTTAAGGGTAATCATATGCAGGTACTCGTTCATGGTAACCTGCTCTTTGCTTTCAAAGTCCATATCCAGTTGTTGCCCTTCACATACTTCTCTGGCCGTTCTGTTAAAAATGGACAATATTTTATGCAGGTACGGTGCATTCACTTTATTCAGGTATTCATAGGCTACTACTATCATTACGTCGCCGGCCAGCACTGCGGTAGGTTCATTGTATTTGGTATGCACGGTAGGCAGGCCTCGCCGTATCGGCGCCCTATCCATTATATCGTCGTGAATAAGCGTAAAGTTGTGGAATAACTCAATAGCATTGGCTACCTGCCATGCATCGGGATGAATGGCACCAAACAGCTCATTGGCCATCATACACATTACAGGGCGCACCCGCTTACCTCCCATAGACAAAAAATATTCAGCAGGTTCATATAACGTGGGCACGGTAGCCGGAAAATGCTTTGTATTAAACCGCTCAGAAAATTGCTTTGCTAACGCTTGAAATGAATACATATTACAAAGGTATACGGTTTAAGATGTAAGGCACAGGGTGTAGGGAAGGTGAAAAGAGAACGGTGAAAGATGAGTGCATAAATATCAAATCACAAATTTCAAATCAGAATTACTTTTTTCTTTTCGTTTTCTTCTTTCCTTCGCTGCTGCTACTTTCGTCGCCGGGTTTTATTACCCATTCGTAATCAAGCTGGCGTTTGCCGAGGTTTGCAGATATCACTTTGATCCAAACTTTATCTCCCATCCTGAAAGTGCGCCCGCTTCTCCTTCCGGCTAAGCAATATTCACTTTCTATTAACCGGAAATCGTCGTAGTCGAGCAGGCTTTGCACACTTACTAGTCCCTCGCATTTGTGCGCCACCGTTTCTACCCAAAACCCAAATGCTGCCACCCCGCTTATTACTCCTTCAAATTCTTCGCCCAGGTAATCCTGCATAAACTCCACCTGCTTGTATTTATTGGCTGCTCTTTCGGCGTCCATTGCTGCGCGTTCGCGTTCGCTGCTATGCCTGCATTTCTCTTCCATCTTTTTATCAGGCACAGCATTTCCGTCGAGCACCTGCTGTAGTATGCGGTGTACCATTATATCGGGGTAGCGACGGATAGGCGAAGTAAAGTGACAATAATTTTCAAAGCCCAGTCCATAGTGCCCAATGTTCTCCTGGGTATATACCGCCTTCGCCATGGTGCGTATGCCCAACTGCTCCAACACGTGTTGTTGCGGTTTCCCTTTCACTTCTTCGAGCATGGCGTTAAAAGAAGCGGCAATGCCTTCGGGTGATTTGGTGTCGAACTTATGCCCGAACTTTTTGGCAAAATCAACAAACGGCAGCAGCTTTTCTTCATCGGGCGTATCGTGTACGCGATAGGGAAAGGGAAGCGGATGTTTATTGATCTTTATTTTGGATACATGTTCTGCCACCGCCCTGTTTGCGAGCAGCATGAATTCTTCTATCAATTGGTGCGCTTCTTTGCTTTCTTTAATTACAATGCCAATGGGTTTGCCTTGCTCATCCAGTTTAAATCTTACTTCCTGCGAAGAAAAATTGATAGCCCCGTTTTTAAACCGTTGCTTCCTGAATTTTTGGGCGAGATCGTTCAGTAACAATATTTCACTGCTGTAAACCCCTTCTTTCTTTTCAATTACCTCCTGTGCCGATTCGTAGGTAAAGCGATGGTCGGAATGAATAACGGTTCTGCCCAGCCATTGGTTTTTTATTTCACCTTTGGCTGTGATCTGGAAAACGGCAGAGAAAGTAAGCTTGTCTTCATTGGGTCGAAGTGAGCACAACACATTCGATATGTGCTCCGGCAGCATAGGCAGTACCCTGCCTGGCAGGTAAACCGAAGTAGCGCGGTCGTATGCATTTTGGTCCAGCACGGTTCCCTGCTCTACATAATAACTTACATCTGCAATGTGCACACCTATTTCGTACAACCCATTTTTTACTTTTTTAAAGCTGATGGCATCGTCAAAATCCTTGGCATCTGCAGGGTCAATCGTAAACGTTAATACCTCTCTCATATCTTTCCTTCCGCTGATCTCCGATGCACTGATTATATCGGGCATCCTTGCGGCTTCTTCCAGTGCTTCATCTTCAAACTCCAGTGCAAAACCTGCGTCTACCAGTATTTCTTTCATCGCCAGGTCGTTTTCATCGGAGGCATTCAGCACACTCACCACTTCGCCATTAGGGCTTTTGCTCTTTTTTTCCCAATCGGTAATGCGCACTACTACCCTGTCGCCGTTTTTGGCGCCGTTTATTTTTGCGCCGGGGATATACATATCGGGAATGCCTTTTGTTTTATCAGGAATAAAAAAAGCGAAATCAGCATTTACTTCAATCCTTCCTATAAATTCTGTTTGTTTGCGTTCCAGCACTTCGGTTACGGCACCCTCCATTCTACCGGTACGAGGGTTGTGTTTCATAACGTTCACGCGTACCTTGTCTCCGTTCATTGCCCTGTTAAAATCCTGCGGACGAACAAACACGTCTTTTTCCTGGTTTTCCACGATCACATAACCAATGCCCGAACGCGTTACGTCGAGTATTCCTACCAACGCGCCGGCATTAGCCCCGGCTCTGTTCTTTGTTTTCTTCGTGTTTTTTGTATTCTTTTTTCCCATAATTGAGATTAAGATCTCCTTTAAAATCTTTTATAAACGTTTCAACAAGATTGTTGAAACGATGCGACTCGTTAAATAAAAAATAAGTTTCCATAGGCAGCACATATACAGGCAAATCATGTAATTGTTCTGAAAATTTCACCAGTCGCACGGCGTCTTTTTCGGTAACAAGAATGATTTTGTCCTGCCCTTCCACATTTTCAAACTGCTTTAATATCTCTTTCAGATCATCGATCGTAAAAATATAGTGGTCCCTGTAATGCAATGCCCGGTACGAAGCAGCCGTACGCTCAACATATTGCTGCAAGGGCACGGGGTTGGCAATGGCGCAAACCAACAGCACAGCGGTACTTTTTGAAATAGTTCTCGTATTCCTGGAAGTAATGTGATACGCTTCGCTATACCGGATGCCCGTAAAAAAAACGTGCTGATCTTCCAGGGGGTTGATCTCTTTGGTTGTAAGCTCTCTTTCCTCGTCTGTAAGATCGTCTTTACACTTTGTTACTACAATGATGTTTGCCCTTTTGTAACTTTTGCGCTCGTCTCTCAAATTACCGGTTGGCAAAAACATATCTCTTGTAAAAAGATGATTATAGTCGGTAAGCAAAATGTTCAATCCTGCTTTTACTGCCCTGTGCTGCAATGCATCATCGAGTATAATGACGTCGGTATCGGGCCTATCGAACAACAACTGCGGAATGGCTATTGCGCGTTCTTCGCCTACGGCAACATATGCCTGCGGAAACTTAAGATGAAACTGCATAGGTTCATCGCCAATATCAATAGCAGTCGTTCTTTCGTCGGCAACAGCATATCCTTTTGTTTTGCGTTTGTATCCCCTGCTCAGGGTAGCCACTTTGTAGCTTGCACTCAATTGCCGCAATAAATATTCCACCATTGGCGATTTTCCTGTGCCGCCCATAGAAAGATTGCCAACGCATATAACCGGGAAATTGAATTCATCCGATTTGAGGATGTTCCGGTTGTATAAATAGTTCCGTATTTTAATAATACAGCCATAAATGAGAGCAACCGGAAACAACAACACCCTTAACCATCTAAACCAGGCGGAACTAAAATTCATATACCTTTTGTGGTGTTACGCAATAAGTTAAAGGTATATCAAATTCGTCAGTATCGCTTATATGCGTTTCAGCCTCAAAAAATGATAATCCAACCTTAATTACATCAGGTTTGCAGGCGGCCAAAAAACGATCATAAAAACCTTTACCATACCCAACCCTGTTACCCTTTTCGTCGAACGCCAGCAAAGGCACCAGCACCATATCTATCAACTCAGGAGGCACAGCCACTCCTCCCTCAGGTTCCATAATATTGTTTTGATTTTTTATGAGCATGGTAGAATCGTCGTATACATAATTGATCATGGTGTACTGCAAAAAATCGGTTTTAGGCACTACAAGCGTTACCCCTGGGTTGGTAAATTTTATAAACTCCATAATGGGATACGTATCTACCTCCCTTTGAATTTCAATAGGCAGATAAGTGTGCAGGTATTGCAAAAAGGGTAATGGTAGTTGCTGAAAATTAATCATCAGCAAATCCTGCAGTTTGCTGGCAGCGCTTCCGCTGAGTTCATTTCTTTTTTGTTTGTATAATGTTCTGAGTTCTTTTTTAGTCATGATGTGTAAATACCACCCACATTCTTTGTTTTATTCAGGTTGCAGCTTCCTGCTTTTCGCGGTTCAGAAAGATGGAAAAAACGGTGGTGCCATAATTCCTGGCAGTTCTAAAATAAGGGAAATTTTCGTAATTGTTCCTTGGTGTGTGTTCCAGCACAAACCATCCTCCTTCTTTCAATAGACGATATTTGAATATTTCTACAGGCAGATCATCAATATTTCCCAATGCATAAGGCGGTCCCGCAAAAATAAAATCGTATTGTTCTGTACATTGGTGAATGTAGATGAACACATCCATTTTTACCGTGCGTATTTGTGCAAACCCCAGTGCTTTGGCATTCTGCTTAATGAATTCGTACATTTTGGGATCCTTCTCTACAATGGTGAGATCGGCGGCTCCTCTCGAAGCAAGTTCATAGCTAATGCTGCCTGTACCACCAAATAGGTCGAGGGTTTTCAAAGTAGCGATGTCAAGGTTGTTTTCTATAATGTTGAACAATCCTTCTTTGGCAATGTCTGTGGTTGGCCGGGTATGCGGCATATTTGCCGGGGGATTGAACTTTCTTCCTCCCGATGTTCCGCCTATGATCCGCATGATGCAATACTAAATAAGGGAGTAAAAAAATGCGCCGGGTATTCGTCGAAAGCGCTGTTGTACGAAAATTTTGCGGGACGATTCTCCAGCTCCGTATGCAAAAAATATTTCTGCAATTCTGTATATACCGACGAGTGATCGTCGAGCAAGCCTGAAATACGGAAAATTGTTTTTTCGCAATCTGCTTCGAGTTGCTCGCAGGTGTTTAAAAGATGGTAGGTAACGTCTTCCGCAGTTTCGTATTCAAACGTGCGCATCAGTTGAGGTTGGCCATTGCGAAAAAAGGCAGTGAACAATTTATGCTCGTAAAAAGCGAGGAAGGCAACATCTCCTTCCGGCAACGGACCGTTTGCCTTTCTGCAACTTAAAAACGCAGTATAGGTATGACTAAAACTGGCATTGGGAAACCGTGCCTGAACAACATTGTGCAAGCTGGATGGCACCCGGTATACCACGCGGATGTCATTAAAACCGGGATCATCGGCCAATACATCTCCCTTTTGCAGATCGCCGAACACCAGGTTCAGTTCATCATTATTAAGGGCGCTGTTGTACTTTTCCTGCGGTATCAGCAAACATTCGGGCAAATGGTATACAACCCTGGTTTCCCTGTAAGCATTGCCGAGCAATACGTTGCCGTATAAAATTTCCTTGAGGTGATGAAAGGTATCGTATTTGTCGAGGTGATAATAGTTCAGCTCCGCAAATTCGTTCTTAACGGTATCCAATACACCAAATAAAAGGTATTCGGGCGCCAGCTCCACATAGAGGTTGCATTGCGAGCTGTCGATCAATTCATGTTCGGGACGCTGTATCTGGTAAGCTGCGTTCAATGGCTGTTAATTAAAGTCGCAATAATAACACATTTTTCTTTTTACCTGGGATTTTGCAATGTCTCTTGCCCGGGATTAAAATCCCAGGCATAATATCTCATCGAGTCGATGGCGCTGCCTTATTATATTATCAACAGCGAGAACCGTAGGTTCGGTCACATATTGTAAGGATGGATTTCAATCCATCCGATTTGTAGTCCTGAGAGTGGTCTTTGATCGAAATCTTAAACTGTCACAATCCTGTCAAAAAATCAAGCGGTTCCTTATTGCCATCACTTTTTTAAAAGCCTTAGAACAAAGTATTTAGCTGCGCTACCGGCAACTTTGTTATAAACGCAGCCGTGTTCATCAATTTTCCGTATGATATTAACAGTTTGTATATGCCCTCCTTTCGGGTAGCCATTAGCTTTCTATTGCCTAAAAGTGTAATTTTGCCACTGGTTTAAATGTTACGATTATGATTACAGTTTCTCCTTCGGCAAAAGAATACATTACCAACCTGATGGCACAGGAAAGCAAGGGCGACGGCACGTTTGTGAGAGTAGGTGTTAAAGGTGGCGGCTGCTCGGGACTGGAATACAAACTTACCTTTGACAACGAGAAAAAAGCCGGCGATGAAGAATACGAAGACAAAGGCATTAAGATTGTGGTGGATATGAAGAGTCTTTTATACCTGTATGGAACCGAACTGGACTATTCAGGCGGCTTAAACGGTAAAGGACTTACTTTCAATAACCCCAATGCGACCAGAACTTGTAGCTGTGGTGAAAGTTTTTCGGTGTAGCTTTGCGGCTCCCGGTGTTTAACACATTAATATTATGGCTAATAAAAGCACAGACATATTAGAGGAATATAGTGATAAGGAATATGAGTTTGGTTTCGTTACGGACATCGAAATGGAGGTGGCGCCTAAGGGACTGAGCGAAGAAACAATACATTATATATCAGCTAAGAAAGAAGAACCGGAATGGTTGCGCGAGTGGCGGCTGAAAGGTTACCAGTCTTTCTTAAAGCAACCTGAACCTCACTGGCAGAATTTTGAGCTGCCAAAGGTTGATTTTCAGGACATTTCGTACTATGCAGCCCCCAAATCGGGCGCTAAATACAAAAGCCTGGATGAAGTAGATCCCGAATTGATCTCCACTTTCGAAAAACTGGGCATTCCGCTTTCTGAACAAAAGCTGCTGGCAGGCGTGGCGGTAGATGCAGTGTTCGACAGCGTATCTGTAGCAACCACTTATAAAGAAACGCTGAAAGAGCAGGGTATTATTTTTTGCTCCATCAGCGAGGCGGTAAAGGAACATCCTGAACTGGTGCAAAAATACCTGGGTTCGGTGGTGCCTTATTCAGATAATATTTATGCAGCCCTGAACGCTGCTGCTTTTTCCGACGGGTCGTTTGTATACATTCCCAAAGGAGTGCGCTGCCCGATGGAACTTTCTACCTATTTCAGGATCAACACCCAGAATACCGGTCAGTTTGAGCGTACATTGATCATTGCCGACGAAGGCAGCTATGTTAGTTACCTGGAGGGATGCACCGCACCCCGCCGCGACGAGAACCAACTGCATGCTGCGGTAGTAGAGCTGATTGCGCTTGAAAACGCTGAAATTAAATACAGCACTGTGCAGAACTGGTATCCCGGCGATAAGGATGGCAACGGCGGTATTTACAACTTCGTAACCAAACGCGGTATTTGTAAAGGGGCGCATTCAAAAATTTCGTGGACACAGGTAGAAACGGGTTCGGCCATTACCTGGAAGTATCCCAGCGTAATTTTGCAGGGCGATTACAGCAGTGGCGAGTTTTACTCGGTTGCCGTTACCAAAAACAAACAAATAGCCGATACCGGAACCAAAATGTTCCATATTGGCAAGCATACCAAAAGCAGGATCATTTCAAAAGGAATATCTGCGGGCGAGGGACAGAACAGCTATCGCGGACTGGTGCAGGTAGGCACCAAAGCCGAACAGGCAAGAAACTTTACGCAGTGTGATTCACTGCTGATTGGCGACAGGTGCGGCGCACATACCTTTCCTTATATAGAATCGAAAAATAATACTGCTACCATAGAACACGAGGCCACTACCTCAAAGATTGGCGAAGACCAGATCTTCTACCTGAATCAGCGAGGTATTGATACAGAAAAAGCGGTGGCGCTTATAGTAAATGGTTATGCCAAAGAAGTATTGAACCAACTACCCATGGAATTCGCCGTAGAAGCACAAAAGCTGTTGTCTATATCGCTGGAAGGAAGCGTAGGATAATAGAAATTGAAAAAAGATTGCAGGGAATACATCCATTGCAGATTAAAAAGAAACACAGAAGCAAGATATGTTAAGCATTAAAAATCTACAGGCTAAAGTTGAGGATAAGCAGATTTTAAAAGGAATTAACCTGCAGGTAAATGCCGGCGAAATACACGCGATCATGGGACCCAACGGATCGGGAAAAAGCTCATTGGCTTCGGTATTAGCGGGAAGAGAGAATTATGAAGTAAATGGTGGTGAAGTAAGTTTTGATGGAAAGGACCTGTTAGAGCTTTCGCCCGAAGACAGGGCAAGAGAAGGATTGTTCCTGGCTTTTCAATACCCTATTGAAATACCAGGCGTTTCAAACATTAACTTTTTGCGTACCGCATTGAACGAAATACGCGCTTACCGCAACGAACCTGCGTTGGAAGCAAAAGAATTTTTGCGTTTAACAAGGGAAAAACAAAAGCTGGTAGAATTTGATGCCAAACTTGCCAACCGCTCTTTGAACGAAGGCTTTTCTGGCGGCGAAAAAAAGAGGAATGAAATTTTTCAACTGGCAATGCTGGAACCTAAATTATCCATACTGGATGAAACTGATTCCGGTTTGGACATAGACGCACTGCGCATCGTATCGAACGGCGTAAACAAGCTTCGGTCCGAAAAAAATGCATTCATCGTTATTACGCACTACCAGCGCCTGTTGGATTATATAGTCCCCGACTTTGTGCATGTGTTGTACGACGGAAGAATTGTAAAATCGGGCACAAAAGAACTGGCACTTGAGCTGGAAGAAAAAGGGTACGACTGGATTAAAGAACCGGTTACCAGCGAATCGGTTTGATAATTCTACACATTTCTATTTTACAATGACGACTACAACATCATTATACGACCAGTTTGAAACGTTATACCGCGAAAAGGAAGCATTGAACGGAACGGAAGACTGGCTGAAATTACTGCGCCACAATGCATTTGAAGCGTTTACTGCACAGGGGTTTCCAACCACCAAACAGGAAGAATGGCGCTTTACAAATACGGCACCTTTTTTAAAACAGGATTATACCTTGTTGCCGGCGGCAGCCTCCCTGCATGAGCATAAAATGGCAGGAAGCATTCCCTCGCTGGATGCTTATGAAATTGTTTTGAAGAACGGATTGCTGAACGAAGATGTAAATATTCCCGGCATTAAGATCACGCCCATCCGCACTGCATTAAAAGATGCAGCGCTGCAGCAATACTTGGGCAAAAACATACCGGTACGCCAGCATGGCTTTGCTGCTTTAAACACCGCATTGTTTGAAAACGGGATTGTAATTGAAGCTGCTAAAAATGCCGTTGCCGACAAACCCATTCATATTACGCATGTATACAACGCGGAAGAACCGTTTTTTGTTCAGCCCCGCATTTTAATTATAGCCAACAGGAACTCAAAGATTGAGATCGTTGAATCTGTATTTGTTAAAGGCAACCAGTCGCTGTTTGTAAATTCAGTAACCGAATGTTATGTTGCCGAAAATGCAAGGGTTGATCAATATTATCTTCAAACCATGCCCGGCAATGCACACTTTGTAAACTTTACGCAGGTAGTGCAAAAGGGCGACAGCTTATACAACAACTTCACTTATACGCTGCCGGGAGCTCCGCTGGTGAGAAACAATCTTCACCTGGACCTTGACGGATCGAATACAGAAAGCCATTTGTACGGATTATACCTTACGGGCGGCAGCCAGTTGGTAGACAATCACACACTGGTAAACCACATGAAGCCTCATTGCATGAGCAATGAATTGTACAAAGGTGTGCTGATGGACAATTCGAGAGCGGTGTTTAACGGTAAGATATTTGTGCAGCAGGACGCGCAGAAAACAAATGCCTTTCAGCAAAACAACAACATGTTGCTGAGCGGCAAGGCGATTGTAGATTCAAAACCACAACTGGAAATATTTGCCGACGATGTTAAGTGCAGTCACGGCTCAACCGTAGGCAACTTTAACCAGGAAGCTTTGTTTTACCTCAAAGCCAGGGGAATAGGCGAAACGGCGGCAAGGAACCTGCTGGTAAATGCCTTTGCCTTCGACGTTACCAATAAAATACTGATACCTGCTGTGAGAGAATATGTTGAAAAACTGATCACTCATAAAATGGCAGAAGCATATGACTAAAACAGATACCACAGCGGAGTTGACCCTGGATGTAGAACGGATACGCAAAGATTTCCCGATTCTTCAAACCAAGGTATATGGCAAGCCTCTTATTTATTTCGACAATGCTGCCACTACGCAAAAGCCGGTATCTGTGCTGCAAACGCTGGAACAATATTACACGGAGTATAACAGCAATGTGCACCGTGGTGTACACTACCTAAGCCAGCAGGCTACGGAGGCTTACGAAGAAGCGAGAAGAAAGATCGTATCTTTTATAAATGCAGCCAACGAGCATGAAGTGATTTTTACAAAAGGCACTACCAACAGCATCAACCTGGTTGCTTATTCCTACGGTAGAAAATTTATTGGGGCGGGAGACGAAGTGCTCATCTCTGCCATGGAACATCACTCCAATATTGTACCCTGGCAAATTGTGTGTGAAGAAAAAGGAGCTACTTTAAAAGTGATCCCTATCAACGAAAAGGGTGAACTGAGGATGGATGAGTTTGACAAACTGCTGACCGAAAAGGTAAAGATAGTAGCCGTTACCTATGTTTCTAACAGTTTGGGAACAGTAAACCCGGTAAGGGAAATTATATCGAAAGCGCATCGGCTCAATATACCTGTATTGCTCGATGGCGCCCAGGCTATCCAGCACATGCCTTTGAATGTGCAGGAACTGGATGCAGATTTCATAGCTTTCTCCGGCCATAAAATGTATGGACCTACCGGCATTGGCATTTTATACGGCAAAGAAAAATGGCTGAATGCCATGCCTCCTTTTGAGGGCGGCGGCGACATGATCAAAAATGTAACATTTGCTAAAACAACCTACAACGAGCTGCCTTTTAAATTTGAGGCTGGCACGCCCGATATATCCGGCGCTATAGCGTTGGGAGCAGCGGTTGATTACCTGCAACAAACTGGCATCCAGGCCATACAACACGCCGAAGAAGAGCTGATTGCTTATGCATATGAGCAACTATCAGCCGTTCCTTCGCTGCGGTTTATCGGCGATGCGGCTCACCGTGCGGGAGCTATCTCATTCCTGGTAGGAAACATTCATCCCTTTGACCTGGGTGAAATCCTGGACAAATATTCCATTGCGGTAAGAACAGGGCATCATTGCACACAACCGTTGATGGAGCTATTCAATATTCCCGGTACTGTCCGCGCTTCCTTCTCCTTCTATAACACCCGATCCGAAGTAGATGAGCTGGTAAAAGGCATCGAAAAGGCCCGCCGCATGTTGGAATAAACAGCGCTTTATTATCACGCGCCTCGTTTCGTGTCTCACAAAACAAAAAACGCTACCGAACGCTGCCTTTTTAATCCGCTTCAAATTCCGGAACTTTGCAACTGGTATGACTATTAAAGAACAACAGGACGCGATCGTAGAAGAATTCAGCTTTTTTTCGGAATGGTCTGAGAAATACGAATACATCATTCAAATGGGCAAGGATTTGCCCCTGATTGACGAGCAATACAAAACAGAAGAAAATTTAATTAAGGGTTGCCAATCGAGAGTATGGCTGCACGCCGACTATAAAGACGGTAAAATTTATTTTACAGCCGACAGCGACGCGCTGATAACAAAAGGGCTGGTAAGCATGGTCGTACGGGTTCTATCGGGGCAAACACCCGAAGCCATTGCCAATGCAGAAATATACTTTATAGATGCCATTGGTTTGAAAAGCCATTTGTCGATGACGCGTTCCAACGGATTGCTTTCTATGCTGAAGCAAATGAAGATGTATGGCGTGGCGTTTCAGGCGAAAGGAAAGGAAATTTGAGATTTATGATTTGAGATTTGAAATTGATACCACAAAGGCACGGAGGGGCACAAAGATTGAGATTGGTGACACAAGATTTTCTTTGCGGTTTTTACTCCGCAGCCCGCTTTGCGTGAAACAGGGTTATATGGAATTACGCGATAAAATTGAAGAAGTTTTAAAAACGGTACACGATCCGGAAATACCAGTTAACATCTGGGAATTGGGATTGGTATATGACGTAAAGATTGAAGGTGAGGGAAAAGTAAAAATTGTGATGACGCTTACAGCGCCGGCCTGCCCTGTAGCAGGCGATATTATTGCTGAAGTACAGCAAAAGGTGGAGGCGCTGGAAAATGTTACAGACGTTCATGTACACCTCACCTTTGACCCGCCCTGGAACCGGGAAATGATGAGCGAGGAAGCTAAGCTGGAGCTTGGGTTCTTATAATCAGCTGCTTACACGCCCCGAACACCCATCTTCGGGTAGCAGTCAGCGTGGGGAAAATACGCCTGCCCTCCCATCATTACAGCCTGGCATAACCGCAGTTTAGATCAACATGCCGGACATGGGTTTTTGTTAATGCGGATAAATCCATCTTTTAACCTTAATTAACATACCCCAACAGGTACTTCCTGCTTAGTTAAGCGTCTTATATAACGGATACTGATTGCATTATAATTGCTCATACGCAGTTAGTTTGGTTAGCAGCCTCTATGTCAATAGAGGCTCTTTTTAAAAACCCCGCAGCAAATCCAGAGCTTTAAGAATTTATTAGCAAAAGAAATTAAACGATTGGTGCATTTGTTGCGTCTATTATAATACAAGATTTAAAACAGTCAATTTTCTCATAAGCAGTTAGTTTTGGTTACAGCCCCTGTTTCTACAGGGGCTAATTTTTTGTGCATCACATAACATTCACCGGGGCACGCATTTGTAGTAATAAACATTACAAAACAATTGGTGTAAGACCTACCGGTGCTTAATATCCGCACTTTTATCTTTGCATCGCAAATTGCATATTCCCCCGATCTACCACCCTTTCCTGGAAATACGGCCAACCTGAACATCTTTAAGGCATTTATAACGATTACTGCCGAACTCTTTTTGGTTTTCATAGGATATATTGGAAAAATCCGGGGAGCATTTCTATGCACCCTTTTTTATTTCCAGCTGTCAGCTTTGAGCCTTCAGCAGTCGGGTATTGTTTGGCATTTACCGTTTGGCGTTCCTCGTTTGAATAAACAACAATCTGAAATGGTTCACCAACAAACAATAAATCCCCACGTCTTATCACTTATCATTTATCACTCACTGATGGCTCAAAGCTGATCGCTGAAGGCTCTCTTCACACCCCGTGAAAAATTAATCTTTGCTGTTAAAAAGGTATTTATTAGCTTGTATCAGTTCCCTCACCCAAATAAACCCCGTATGTACCACCCTGCCGTAATTGCAAAACTTGGCCTCATTAAAATTGGCAAAGTAAACCGCAAAACAGTGATGTATTCCCTGTACATGAACATTTACCTCTATGACTTTAATGAATCGGGCAAAACACTGCCCAATAATATTTACCTGGTAAAACAAACGGTCGATAACGAAACCATTGTTTCGTATACGAACAGCGTTCGCATTTTATCGGGGCTGGACCTCTGTGGCTATCTGAATTAAACATCTGTCTGCAATTACTTACAGCAAGGCGGCGTGCAAGCTATTACATTATATAGTAGCCATAGCTTGCCTCGGGTTGATTAGGGCATTCCACACCTGCCATTTCTGAAAGATTTTTTTCGATGGTAGCAGAGAGCGTTGTCATTGGTGTATCAGTAGGTTTATTTTCAAATGGATCTTGCAGTACAATGGCCGTTTGCTCAATGGCAATAAACAGTATGGGAATAAAGATGGTAATAAGTATGTCTGTTAACCTGTTAAAATCGTCGAGGCCGAAAGGGAAAATTGTGAGGAATACATAAATCAAAAAATGTATGAGCAGGCTGTATGACTTAGGGAAAATGGTATTCTTTATCCGTTCACATCTGCCCATTGAATCCGTTAACCGTGCAAGTGTTGTGTCGAGCTGTATTTGCACGTTGGCATTCAGATTGAACTTTGCACTCAATGCAGCAATTTCAGTTGAATGTTCCGTAAGCAACCGGTTGGGAATATTGGAGCTTTCTATTTTGTGCTCGGCAAGATAAGTTTGTACTTTTTCGGAAAAAGGAACCTTGCGCAGCGAATCGGCCAGGCTGTAACACCATATGGCTTGTCGTTTGGCCATCCGGGTTATTATTTCCCTTTTTTCCTCTCCTGCGGGTAAAAACTGCAGCAGTTCCCTTATAAATGTTCTGCTATCGTTTACAATAGTTCCCCATACAATTCTTGCCTCCCACCAGCGCTCATACGATTGAGAGGTTTTAAACGCCAGCAACAGCGATACCAGTGTGCCTACCATAGCCGTTACTGAAAGGGGAATTACAATGTTCTTAAAAATGCTATAGTTTCCAAGGGTGCCCGCTATAATGGCGTACAGAAAAATAACCATCACATCAAAACGGATCAGGCGGATAAAATACAGAATAGATATTCTCCCGTTAAGCAGCATATAATGCAATTTGTAAATAAAAGTAGGAAAGCTTTTATTATGTCAACACAGTCCGCGGGGCACATTTATTCGGTGACCGATGTATAAAGCTACGAGACCAGGGTCAGTTCTACGTAAATAACATTCGATTTCATTCCAATATCTTCGTCAATAGATGAGAAAGCCCATACCGTCATTAGGTTTGGAAACACAAACCGGGTGTGAATTTATTTTTGCGGCTGTACATTTTAGCAGGTAACAAAAGAACAGCTTTACTGATTTATTGCCACAACAATCATTTTAACCAATGTCGGCTGCAGTATTTTTTATTCTCTTCTTTTTCGCGCTCGTAAACTATATTACTTTATACTTCCTTGTTACAGGCGGGTATCACCGGTTCAGAAAAACAATCAGGTTTGGTTTCAGGCACAGGTAAATTTCTGATTTGAGATTTGAAATTTGGCGCCAGCAGGTTTAAAATGGTCGCTGTACGAAGTCTCTGACTTCGTATCTCTTATGTTCTTCCGAGACTTGGTCTCGTTTATTACTTCTGATTTGAGATCTGGGACGTAATTACAAACGCAGTTAACTATCCAATTTTGTCATCTCATTTAATGCAATCAACTTATTTCACTCACTCAACCTATCAGCAAAAAACAAACCCGGACATGCTGTTGCGCTGTCCGGGTTTATTTTTGGTGATGTTTTTTTAAAGGAATACAATTTCTATTTCTTCGGTATAAGGCAGCAACAGATCGGTGTCTTCAATGCAGGTATAATAATAAAACTCTTCATCGTAAAGGCTTCTGGTTTCTTCTACATACAAGCCATCGATATTATACAAAACGTATTCAAATCCGTCTTCTCTTCTTTCTCCAAGAATTACGGACGACTCAACGAGGAGTCTGAGCTGCTGCACTTCGTGCAATGCATTAAATTGGGTAGCGGTTAAACACATAGGATTTTGTTTTTTGGTTTTTGATAATTGGATAATACAAAGGAAGCACTGTTCCTCTTTTTAACAAATAGTAACTCTTGCCATTGTTTTGTAGTAGGAATTATGACGCTGGAGAAGGCAGGCGTTGGCGTTATTATCTGTCTTTCAACGTATACCGCACACCTGCAAATGCCCTTATGCCCTGCAACGGGGCGTAGTTGTAAGAAGGATCAAACGTGTATCCGTAAGGATTAGTAACGGGGTCGTTTACGTTTTTGTCGAAGGGATCGAACGGGCGCATAATAGGGTCTTGCGGCACAAAATTGAAAAGATTTTTTACCCCGCCGTATAACTCTATACCGTTTTTGATTTTTTTTGTAAGCTGCACATTGGCTATGCAAAACCAGGGCGAATACTCGGGCCGATAATCATGCGGTAAAATGGGCAGCCGCATCGGACCATCCCATTTTGCCGTAACATCAACAATAAACCTGCCCGGCAATGTATACGTAATCACTGCATTGCCCGACCATTTGGGGGCATTTAACTGAACGGATTTTTCCATCACCCCACTCCCGCTTTTGTCTTCAACCTGGTACACATTCATATAAGTAACGCCTGCTAGTATTTTTAACGGGAAACTGAAATTAGCTTCGGTGTTCAACGATATGCCTTTTGATATGGCGTAGCCTTTGAGATTATCATAGATGATCTTATTAGGGTCTGTATCAAAATCACCTACAATTTTGTTGGTGAAATAAGAATAGAAGCCTGTTACATCCAACCCGATAAAAGCATCGCGCAACGGAATTTTTACTACGTAATTCAGATTACTGTTGTACGACCTTTCCGGTTCCAGCGATTCTGCAATTACCACTTCCCTCGCCCCTGTAAGGGCCGCATGGTCTTCGGTAAAAAGATTTACCACCCTGTAGCCCGTTCCAAAACTTGCTCTTATGGTATGGTTATTAGCCGGAGACCATTTATAAGCCACTCTCGGCGAGTGAACGCTACCGTGATGCTGATCGTAATCGTAACGATAACCAAGCAACAGCCGGTTCTTTTCATTAAGCGTCCATTCATCCTGTACAAAAATCCCGGGCAAGGGCGTATGCGCAGGTGCATTCTTTAAACCATTTGCCGATGCGGTACCAGGTGTATTATCATCGTATAAGGTATACCGGTACGATCCTCCCAGCAAAAAATTATGATCGCTGCCAAACTGTTTGTCCCAATACAATTGTGCAAATGCAACATGTTGTTCAGCCATATATGGTGTGGTGCCATACCAGCTATCCTGCTTGTGGCTGTTAAAGGAAAACTGCGAAATAATTTTTTCTTTCACAGGCAACTGGTAGGTGCCTATCAATTCCCACCGGTTGGTATATATGCTTTCTCCGTATACAGTATTGCTGCCGCGAAGTGTTTTATTCCAGTTCATTTCTCCTCCCCACCTGTCTTCGTATACATATCTTACCGCCAAACCCGCAATCCTGTCCTGCTTTCTTTCAAAATTCCATTTGTTAAACACCGATACCCTGTGCTGGAGGGTTACATCAGTAAAACCATCTTCATTCTTATCGAGCGGGTTGTTATAATTGAAATAGTTGACCCCTAACAGTCCTGTTGTTTTACCCACCCGGAATTTCACCGACGCATCTGCGCTCAATTCTTTCCACGAGGTAGCAAAGATATCGGCGCTTACTACCGGTGCTTTTACAGGATTCTTTGTAATGATGTTGATGATTCCGCCCATTGCCTCTGAGCCATATAGTGAAGAGCCAGGACCTTTTACCACTTCTATCCGCTCAACAATGCTGTTGGGAATGCCGTTTAATCCATACACGGTAGATAAGGCGCTTACAATAGGCATACCATCAATCAGTATCATCGTATAAGGTCCTTCCATACCGTTAATGTGTATGTCGCCTGTATTACAAACGCTGCAGTTAAGCTGCGGTTGCACGCCATTGACCATGCCCAACGCTTCAAATAAGCTGGGTACAGGATTTTTTTGAAAAAGTTTAGGCGTGATCACTTCCACCGGCACCGGACTTTCCATACGGCTTACCTCTTTCATGGTGCCCGTAACTACAATTTCTGATAAGTCGCTGTTAAGCCTTTCGAGTTCAATTTGCAGGGATTGTCCAGTTGCGAGAGGGAATACAATTTGCTTTGTAACCGATGCATATCCCACTGCGGTTACTCTTATGCTATATTTTCCCGGCGCGGCCAATGAAAGCTGAAATAAACCAGCACTGTCGCTTACCGCTCCTTTACTACTACCCTGAATGCTGATGCTGGCATGAGCAATGGGCTTTCCGGAAGATGTGACGTTGCCGTGAAGTATTTGCGCCTGCGCGATTGCGTTATAACTTATAAACAACCATACACTCAGGCAGGAAATATACTTCATGCATTAAATATTTAGAAGCAAAAGTAATAAGTTAGATTAATCTAACAAAATAATTTTTACAACCTATCCGATCTTCAGGCTGATGCACGTTCTGTATATTTGCCGGATGATCTCGCTTACAGAAGAAAACTACCTGAAAGTGCTGTACAGGCTTGCCCAGCAAAACCCGGAAATAACGGTAAAGGATATTGCTGAAAGCCTGAACATCAAGATGCCTACCGTAAACAGCATGGTAAAAAAACTGGATGAGAAAAAATTCATCCGCTATGAAAAATACAAAGCCATAGAACTTACAGAAAAGGGCAGAAAACAGGCACTTTATATTTTGAGGAAGCACAGGCTTACCGAGTTGTTTTTATCGCAGGTGATGGGGTTAGGATGGGAAGAAGTGCATGATATAGCAGAGCAGATCGAACACATTCAATCGGACAGGTTTTTTAACAGGATCGATGAAATGCTCGGTTATCCACAGTTTGATCCGCATGGCGATCCTATACCCGATATTAATGGCAAGTTGCCGGTCTATAAATCATTTCCCTTGTCGGAAGGTGTGCTTAATAAAACATACAAGCTTTCCGGCGTTGCGAACCACGATCCTTCTTTTCTGCAGTTCCTCGACTCTATTGGTCTTACTCTGGGATCAACTATCGAAATAAAAGAAGTGCAGGACTTCGATAAATCGATGACGGTTAAATTAAATAATAAGAACAAAACTATTTTTAGTCACACAGTTTGCAGAAACCTACTGGTGCTGTAGGTCTTTTCGTTCCGTCCCATGTCGAGGGCACGGCACCGGATTAATTTCGTTAATATACAAAAAACAAAAGCGGCGCCACGCCGCTTCTGTTAAGATCCCTGTATATTAAACCGTCCCGATTTCTTTTTAGGTGCAAAAGCGCTTAGCTCCTGCGTTATCTGTCAAAATTCCAATTTCCTCAATTCTTTCTGTCGTTCCCTGCTGTCATTCAACGATACGAATATACTTCCGATCATTTTTGCTTTACATACACTTTGAGCATCTGGTAATTTTTTTGAGTATTTTGTTAAGGTACAAAGCCCAAAACATTATCATTACTCAAATAATCGTATGAGTACCTCGTACAAATACTATTGCTTGCTCATTTCCCAGGAGCCGCCATCTGTAGCGCTGTCGTTGTACCCCCAGTTGCCTAAAATTTTAGCCTGCCCCGCATTAAAGGCTCCAATTACCGTGTATACTTTAGCGTTATCAGACAATGTTTCGTAAGTAGCAAACAACACGTTGTTGCTGTCAAGCTCCCACTCTCCTTCGCCTGTTACTTCGCCATTCTGGTTCAGTTCCTGTATAACACCTCCGGGCTTAATATTGAAACTAAAAAATGAGGAAGGCGGATTGTCTCCTGTTCCAAACTTTCCTACCCATTTTCCCTCGATAGAAACTGCAGGCTTTGCATTATCTTTTTTACATGCCACAAAACTGATGGACACCAGCAATGCCAATAAAAACGTTTTCATGTCTTTTTCTTTTTAAATTGTTTATTTGATTGTTTTTGTGGCGCAAAAGTAGAACGCGTTATTATCGGGCAAAAACAACTATGAGCAACTCGTATTTTTTTTGAGCGCAACAACAAATATCATTTGCGGAAGAAAAAAGAGATTGAAAAAACAGCATGTACTCGTTGACGTTAGCATACTATTCAATGTCATGTAGCTAATACTTATTCAAGATCAACGTCATCCATCAGACCGCCCTTCGGGCGGGCCGATGGGGAAAGCCGGTCGGTCCGCCTAAACGATTATTGAGCGCGGCCGGCAGTCTGACCGACAAAAGGCTAACGTTTTTACTTACCAGGCAACGTACGACAATGCTGAATACAAGCATTAGCAAGCGCCTACAAAGCAGAAAGCCCCTGCTTTACGCAGAGGCCTTTACTACACCCGTTTTTATTCATTTTAAAATTTTGAGAACAGCTCCATAAATTCCTGTCGCCTGCTGCGCGAAATATTAATGGTGGCATCGTTATCCATTACAATATATCCGCCATCGCCCCGCACAAATTTTTTAATGCGGTTAATATTGATCAGGAATGAGCTGTGGACCCTGTAAAAATCGGGGCCGCTCAATGCTTCGTCAATGTCTTTTAATACTTTAGATACAAGAATTTTTTTACCACCTGTAAGCACTACATGCGTGTAGTTGCTTTCTGCCTCGCAATACAATATATCGCTGGTGGGCACAAATATCAACCCGTCGTTGGTGGTAAGCGCTATGCGCTGCGGCGTTGTTTTACCCGCATGCTGAATGTTTTGTAACAGCAAATCAAACTGCTCGCGTGTAGGCAGCGTTTTCCGGTCTTCGAGGCGTTTAATAGTCGCCTTCAGGTCATCAGGGTCAACCGGTTTCAGCAAATAGTTGAGCGCACTGTAACGGAAAGCCTTAATCGCAAACTGGTCGTAAGCCGTGCAAAATACCACATCAAAAAACAACTTGTCAAACTGCTCCAGCATATCAAAGCCGTTCATTTTGGGCATCTCAATATCCAGGAAAACAACATCGGGCTTGTGGCGGTTAATGGCTTCTATACCTTGTTCTGCAGAATTGCACATGGCCAGGATCTGTACCTGGGGTGCATAGGTTTTCAGCAACCACTCCATCATTTCGAGTGCGTTCCGCTCATCATCAATCAAAATACATTTAATCATACACTTATTTTTTATCAGGAATCAACAGGAATTTTTATGATCACTTTTGTTCCGGCAGCTCCACCGTCGTTTGTTATAAGGTCTTCTACCTCAACCGACGCATCTATTTGCGCCTGTTTGCCTAGCAATGCCAGCCGGTCTTCTGTCAGCTTCATACCAAGCGATTTTTTGGTAGATGCCGATTTGCTTCTTAGCTCTTTTGCACGCTGTCTTCCAACGCCATTGTCTTCGATGATACAAAGCAACATGCTTTCTGATTGCATGCTCACCGTTATGGTCAGCTCGCCCGAAGACTCCTTATGCAGCAATCCATGCCAGATGGCATTTTCAACATAAGGTTGAATAATCAGAGGCGGTACATGCAAATGGTCGGTTTGTATATTGTCTTCTACCGAAATGGTATAAGAAAACTGTTTTTCAAACCTGATGCTTTCCATTTCAATATACAGGCGCAATGCTTCGAGTTCGTTTGCAAGGGTAACCGATTTACTGTTAGAGTTATCGAGTATTAACCTGATCAGCTTGGCAAACCTTGTTAAATACAGCGATGCAGTTACCTGATCGCTTTTAACAATATACCTGTTTATGGAGTTAAGACAATTGAATATAAAATGGGGATTCATCTGCGCCCGCAATGCCTGCATTTCCACATCTGCCATTTTTCTTTGTGTGTCCATCAAAATCTTTTCTGCCTGTTGTTTTTCCTTTTCCGCTCTTGCTTTAACAATCTTATTTGCGCACAAGGAAGCGATTGTTTTGAGTATGGACAAATGTTTTTGAGTAAAGAACCCCTTTTTTGAGTGTTCACAATCTATAATTCCCAGCACCTTCCCATCATATATAATGGGAACGGTTATCTCTGAATAGCGAAACTGATCGTCAACAATGTAACGCGGGTCCTTGGTAGTATCTGCAATCAACTCTGCTTTGCCACTGAGTGCTACATGCCCGGTGATGCCTTTTCCAAACGGAATAACAATCGGCTCTTTAATTTCGTACGACACAGGGCTCTTGGGTCCGTATGCAGCTTTTTGAATAAGCACTTTCCGTTTATGGTCGGCAATGTATATAACACAGTCTTCAAAATGAAGCCTGCCGATGCAGTTCTTGGCTACATCCCACAAAATATCTTTTACCGAGCTGGTTTCCTGCAGGCTGGCGGCAAAGTAATTGATTGCCTGTTCAGCTTCCAACTCTTCTCTTTGCTCCATTATCTTTTTATTCCGCACTTTCAGTATTCTCCATATAAGGGCACCCACCACCAGCAATACAGAGCCAACGAACCACCAGTTCAGCCAAAAGGGTGGTTTTATATAAAAGGAAAAACTATTCTTTGCAGACACCCAGTCTACCCCGTTTATGCTGCCCTGTACCAACAGCGTATACTGCCCCGGTGGCAGCGAAGTAAACTGCAAAGTGTTGGTATTGCCCAGGTTTTTCCATTCGTAGTCAAACCCTTCCAGCCGGTACCGGTATTTAACCTTTTCGGGGTTGTTGAAATAAGGAGATAAAAACTCTACTTCGAGAGAACGTTGAAACGAATAATCAAGCGCTACATGCTGCGCATACAGCAAAGAATCGTTTTCACCACTTTTGGCTCTGCTTATATACACCTGCAGCTTTTCGTCGGCAGCTTCAAAACTTTCGGGCTGAAAATAATTAACGCCATTTACGCCGCCGAGAAATACAATGCCATCTTTGTTGCGGTAACTGCTGTTGTTATTAAAGCCGTATCCCTGCACATTGTCGGAATGATCAAACAGGTTCAGCTTATAACTTACAGGATCAAAACTATAGATCCCGTTTTCCGAAGCAGCCCATATAATTCCGCGCTTATCCTGGAATATAGTAGTAAGAAAAATATTATCGAAAACAGTGCTGAATTTTTCAAGTATCACGTCGCCATTCTCATACTTGGCAGTATACAATCCATCTGCGCAGTTAAAAAGCAGCCGGTCGTCGGGCAAAACAAAACCACAGCTAATGTATTTGTTGCTAAAAGGCAGCGGCACATTCCTTACAGATTTGAGTGATGCGTCGAGATAGTGCAGTCCTTTATTGGTGGTGAGCCATATATGACCATCTTTTGCTTCGTACACATTATTGTTGTTTTCTTTGGCTGCATCGATGTTAACAGTATCGATCGTATAGTTTTTTCCGTTCAGCAGGTACAATGCATCGCGCCCGGTTATAACATGGTTGCCGCTGCTGAGCGTTACCAGGTCATCTATGAAATCTCTTTCGCTTATTTTTTTTACCGCTTCACTTGCGTACGAGGGACGTTTGTATACATGCGTAACGGGGTCGAATAGCCATATTCCCAGGTCGGTAGGTCCTAAAATCAGGTACCGCCCGTCGAATACCATTCCTCTTATAGACGGGTGCTCTAATTTATTTTTTGTTCCCTGTGATGGCAGGAACATCATCCAGCTTTTTTTGCTGTTATCCCAGCACATAAAGCCATTGCCGGTGGCCATCCACAGGTTGCCACGGGCATCATTGGTTATTTTGCGCACATCGTCTACCGCTACCGGTAAATCGTCGTTTAGCTGACGTATGCGCATCAATCCTATTGAAGGGCGGTTGTACGAAAAACGTGCTATACCATCAATCGTAGCCATCCAGGCAAAACCATCATTGTCTACATATATATAGTTTGAATAATCGTTGGTTGCCACCATACGACCATTCATAAAAAATTGCAGGCGTTTATACGTGCGCGTTTGGTTGTTGTATTCAAAAATGCCTTCCCGCGAAGTCATAAAAAAACGGTTAGGCGCAAACGCAGCCATACTCTTTACATCGAACGAGTTTGTATCAGGCTCCTTGAGTGCTGCCGGTGGATTGGCAGGCAAAGTGGTGCCGGCAGAAAAATTGTACCAATAGCACCGGTTGGTCCAACAGCTTGCCAGTACACTGTCTTTATTTACGGGATGTAATTTGTATGTTTCCAGATTGGGTAAACTGTCTACAGTTTGAGTATCAAGGTTATAACGGTATACCTGCGTGTCACTTCTCAAAAAAACCACATTTCCGTAGCTGCTCAGTATGCGGATGCTGTATTTTACCGATGGGAGTTTATTTTGCATGGCGAGAAACTGTCGCTTTTCCTCGCTGTACTCATACAGACCGGCGCTTGTTACCATCAGTATTTTTTTGCCCATCAATTGCACAACAGGTCCAAAACGGGAGGTGGTATCCTTCCGGTCTACAGGCACGGTTTGGAAATCGTTCATATCCGGAGCAAGGCACAACACTTTTTCCTGCGAAGAAAGCCATACCCCGGCGTTGCTGTCGCACATAAGATTTTCAAACGAGCCGGGCAGCTTGAAAGTTTTAATGTGCCTGCCATCGAAACGTTGTACCTGCCGGGGATACAATATCCACAAAAACCCTTTGGTATCTTTTGCAACCGCCCGTATGTTGCCCGGACGTATACCGGAAGTATAATCAAATAACTGAAGATGATAATCAGGCAGTTGGGCCTTGGTTGTCAGCAATAAACTGCATAAAACAAATATTGACAAAAGTTTTGCGATATGACTGAGGTTTAACAAGGCTTATCATTGGTAATGATGAAATGATACGGTACGGCACATCAAAGTCATGCACGCAAAATTGGCACATGCGCTTACCATATGAGTTAAAAAATTAGTAGTTGGCGATAATATTTAGTGATTAGCAGCAGGGAGATGGAGCAGAGCTCGCAACCTGCCGCACGATTCAGCACTTTTATAACACCTGTTATATATTTCAGCCCCCCTGTAGAGTTCCTAATCCTGAATGCCTAAATGCCTTTTTGCAGCTTGCGTTCGCGCAAATAGGCTTCAAACTGTGGCAATGTAAAGCTGCTGAGATTAGTGGAAACCGTTGCCCCGCCCTTTTGGGCCGCCAGCACACCATATCTTGTATCTGCAAAGCCGCCTGTTGAATGCGCATCGGGGTCAACAGAGATCAAAGCTCCCTTATCAAGTGCATAGTGAATCCAGCGCCAGTCAATATCGAGCCTGCGGGGATGCGCGTTCAATTCAATTACTACATTGTTGGCAATGCAGGCATCTATTACAGCCTTATGATTTACGGGGTATCCTTCCCTGCTCAGCAACAGTCTTCCGGTCATATGCCCCAATATGGTCGTGTATGGGTTACCGATAGCTTGCAGCAGCCGCGTCATGGCTTTTTCTTCCGTCATTTTTAAATTGGAGTGTACAGACGCGATCACCAGGTCGAAGGTTGCCAGTATTTCGTTGCTGTAGTCAAGATTACCATCGTTTAAAATATCAGCCTCAATGCTTTTAAATATTTTGAACGGCTTCAGTTTTTCATTCAATGTGTCGATATAAAGATGCTGCTCGCGCAACCGTTCTTCCTGCAGACCATTGGCATAAAAAGCCGATTTGCTGTGATCGCTGATCACCAGGTATTCATATCCGGCTTTAATAGCAGCAGCAGCCATTTCTTCTATGGTATTGGCACCATCACTCCAGTTGCTGTGGCTGTGTATAATGCCCTTAATATCTGAAGGTTGTACGAGTTGTGGCAGCTTTTGATTGATGGCCTGGCTGATGATATAATCTTCTTCCCGCAAGCAGGGGGCGATATAGGGAACTCCCACCGTATCAAAAACAAGCTGTTCACTGGCGTGGGTATGCGCAGAAGGATAACGTTTTTCCCATTCATTTAAAAAACCGGCCGAACAGGAAGTATGAAACAGGATGCTTCCCGCATTTTCTTTGGTGGCAAAATAAAATTTGAGCTTAATATTTTCCTCCGCCCTGAATTGGATGCTCAGCTCATTTTTTTCTGTAAGGCTGAAATGTTCTTTTTGCAAGAATTTTTCCAAAGAGTCTCCATCCAGCGATGTTACCCATTCCACCACATCAATAATCTCCATCTGGCGCCTGAACGATCCCGTTAGTTCAAACACTTCGCCGGGAAATGCTTTTTTCAAGGCATCTGTAAGGGCAAGTGCAACACTTTCTATTTGCGCATACAGGTAGCTGCCCTGGCTCCGGAGATAGAACTCGATGTAGGATTTTACATTGAGCTGGGTTTTCTCGCCAAATCCTTTGTACAGCAGCAAGCGGTTTTCGTTGCAGGCATACAACAGTTCGCCTATTGACTCTAAAGCCATTTCCTTCCAGATAACTGCAATTTTTTTGGGTCCCAGCCCTTTAATGTGCAGCATTTCTATAACACCTGGAGGTGTTTTTTGTATATAATCCTCCAGCGCCTGTAATTTGCCGGTGTCGCGTATTTCAATGATCTTTTTTCCAAGGTTATCTCCTATCCCTTTTAAGGCAAACAATTTGTCTTCGGGCAATTCAGCCAGCTTTACGGGAAGTTTATCAATGTTGAAGGCGGCTACTGAATAGGATTTCGACTTAAAGCTGTTCTCGCCGTGAATATCCATCAGCTTGGAGAGCAGTGAAAAAATATCTGCTACCTGGGAATTGTCCATTACTTGTTGGTTAAGTAAGCAAAGTAAGTGAATTGAGTTGATTGGACAACAGGCAGGTGCATACCTATGTGAGATTAAAATCTCACGCAACAATATTTGACCGAGCCTACGGCTCTATCTTATCACAAACAGGAAGAACCGTAGCTCTAGTAACATGTTATAAGGAAGGACTTCAATCTATCCATATATATTGTCGGTCAGACCGCCGGCCGCCGCCCATACCTATTCAGGCGGGCCGACCGGCTTTCCCATCGGCCCGCCCAAAAGGGCGGTCTGATGGAGCGCAGATCTAAGAAAACGGGATTGATAGCATATTGAAAGATAGCTTCCCCCTATCCGCGTTTATCCATGATGTTTAGATCCTGCCGGGCATAAAAAAAAGTCCCGTTTTGCGGGACTTTGTATTTTTTGCTCTATTAAAAATAGCGTAAGCTTATTTTTTCTTAGCAGCTTTCTTAGCGGCTTTTTTAGGAGCAGCTTTCTTTGCAGCTTTTTTAGGAGCAGCTTTCTTTGCAGCTTTTTTAGGAGCAGCTTTTTTAGCAGCTTTCTTTGCAGTTGCCATGTTTTTAGAATTTAATGGTTAGATAATAAATGGATTAACGCCATAAAAGTAAAAACATTTTTCTAACTGCAAAATTTTTTTTTAAGCAGAAGCTTCTGCTGCAGAGACAGATACAAATGTTTTATTGTTTTTACCCTTACGGAACTCAACAACTCCATCTGTCAATGCGAACAAAGTATAGTCTCTGCCAACACCTACGTTTTTACCAGGGTGATAACTGGTTCCACGTTGGCGCACCAGGATGTTACCAGCCAGTGCTGGCTGGCCTCCGAATATTTTAACACCGAGGCGTTTGCTCTGAGAATCACGACCGTTTTTTACACTGCCTTCACCTTTTTTATGTGCCATGGTTTCTTGGTTTTATTATTTCAAAACAGGAACAACTGACGTATGTTAAATTCCTGCCGGAAATTTTTTTTATGCGATGTCGGTTACTTTAATCTGGGTATACAAAGTACGATGTCCGTGTTTTTTACGGAAGCCTTTTCTTCTTTTCATTTTAAAAGCGATTACTTTATCGCCTTGCACTTCTTTAACGATCTCGGCTTTCACCGTTAATTTCACATCGCCCCCAACAGATAAAGAGCCATCTTTGTCTGCCAGCAACACATCAGAAAACTCAACGGTATCACCTGCTTTTCCTGAAATGTGAGGAACGTATAAATTTTGGCCCTGCTGAACTTTAAACTGCTGACCGGCTATTTTAACTACTGCGAACATGAGGTAAAATTTAAGGAGTGCAAAGGTAGGGGTAATTTTCGTTCTTGCAAACAATTGAATGAAAAATTCTTACCAGCTTTAACGTGCCCTTTTGCAGGGGTAAAGCTATCTTTGCGGCCATCAACTACACTTGCTGTAAAATCATGAAGATCAAATCGTTTTTTGCCAAGCCCTTTGCCGGATACGTTCATAAACAGGTTAAAAAATCGATGCTGACCGCTCTTGAAGATCAGGACCGCATTTTGAAAGAACTGCTTAAAACGGGACGAAAAACAGAATTCGGGAAAGAACACCATTATAATAATGTAAACAGCCATACAGAATTCAGGCAGGCTGTGCCTTTACGCGATTACGAGGCCTTTAAACCCTATATTGAACTGGTGAAGCAAGGTAAGCACAATATATTATGGAAGGGCTTGCCTATGTATTTTGCCAAAACCTCGGGCACCACCAGTGGCACCAAGTATATTCCCATCACCAAAGAATCGGTTGATAATCACTTTGATACAGCCCGCAATGCCTTTTTTTGCTATATGTCCGAAACCGGCAATTACTCCAGTGCCGACGGTAAAATGATCTTTTTAAGTGGTAGCCCCGTGCTGGAAAGAGTGGGCGGCATACCCACCGGACGCCTCAGCGGCATATCCAATCACCTGATACCGAGATACTTGCGTACAAACCAGCTTCCTTCTTACGAAACCAATTGTATTGAAGACTGGGAAACCAAGCTGGATAAAATAGTAGACGAAACCATTGACCAGGACATGCGGATGATCAGCGGCATACCGCCATGGGTTCAGATGTATTTTGACAGGCTGATAGAAAGAAGTGGCAAAAAGATCAAGGACCTGTTTCCTCATTTTAACGTAATGGTGCATGGAGGCGTCAATTTTGAGCCCTATAAAGCAAAATTGATGGAAAGCATTGGAGGAAAGATCGATACCATTGAAACTTTTCCTGCGTCGGAGGGATTTTTTGCTTTCCAGGATTCGCAGCGGCACGAAGGCTTGCTGCTCAATACCAATTTTGGCATTTTCTACGAATTTATACCTATACAGCAAATGTTTGAGCCCAATCCAACGCGGCTTTCGCTCAGGGATGTTAAGGTAGGCGAAAACTACGCTATGATCATCAGCAGCAATGCCGGTTTATGGGCTTATAATCTTGGCGATACCGTTAAGTTCGTTTCGGTTGACCCTTACCGTTTGGTGGTTACCGGTCGCATCAAACATTTCATATCTGCTTTTGGAGAGCATGTTATTGGCGAAGAAGTAGAATACAGCTTAATGAAAGCAGCAGAAAAGGAAGGTTTGAAAATAACCGAGTTCACTGTAGCGCCTATGGTAGAACAGGGCAAAGGAAAAAGTTACCACGAATGGTTTGTGGAGTTTGAAAACGAACCGGCAGACCTCAGCCATTTTTCACTGGAGGTGGACGAAAACCTGCGGAAAAAGAACATTTATTACGACGATCTTATAACTGGTAATATACTTCAAACCCTGCGCATCCGACCGGTGCGTAAAAACGGCTTCATCGACTATATGAAGAGCATTGGTAAACTGGGCGGTCAAAATAAGGTTCCCAGGCTAAGCAACGACCGGAAAATTGCCGATGAGCTTACCAAATATGTGCAGGAGGTTTAAGCTTGTTGCAACCTGCACTATAATATAATTTCCAACATTGGTGCTAACGCAGTATCTTGAACACGGGACACCTGTAAAGTAATTGAATGAAACAGCGCATAAGAAAAATGTTCATTTCCGCACCAACCCTTTGAACATTTCTTATGCAGAATTTCCTGACCCGCCAGGATGAACCTTTTGGGCTGGCGTCCGGTCAGGCAGGCATCTTGCCACAAAAAGAAAAAGAACAGATGAAAAAAAGAATAGCAATATTTGGTTCCACCGGCTCCATTGGCACCCAGGCGCTGGATGTGATAGCCTCTAATCCGGATAAATTTGAAGTTGAAATACTCACTGCTTATTCTAATGAAACCCTGCTGATACAGCAGGCAAAAAAATTTAACCCTAATGCTGTTGTAATTGTTAACGACAACAAATACAATATTGTAAAAGACGCATTGGCTTCAACCAATGTTAAAGTATTTGCCGGGGAGCAGGCATTGGAAGATGTAGCCGCCTTTGATACTTATGACATGATGCTGGCTGCTATTGTTGGTTTTGCCGGACTGAAATCGACCCTGAAAGCGATTGAAACGGGCAAAGCTGTGGCGCTGGCTAACAAGGAAACACTGGTGGTAGCGGGCGACATCGTAATGCAAAAAGCCGTTGAAAACAGGGTACCTATCATACCTGTAGACTCTGAGCATTCTGCTATATTTCAATGCCTGATTGGCGAAACAAGAAACAAAATAGAAAAGGTAGTACTTACTGCTTCGGGCGGACCTTTTCTTGGCAAAAAACCCAACTTCCTGGTCAATGTAAAAAAGGAACATGCGCTTCAGCATCCCAACTGGAACATGGGAGCGAAGATATCTGTTGATTCAGCTACGCTGATGAATAAGGGACTGGAAATGATAGAAGCAAAATGGCTGTTTAACCTGCAGCCCTCACAAATACAAGTGATCGTTCATCCGCAGAGCATTATTCATTCCATGGTGCAGTTTGAAGACGGAAGCATTAAGGCGCAGCTAGGCCTTCCCGATATGAAGCTGCCTATACAGTACGCGCTGGCTTTTCCGCAACGCATTCCCAATAATTTCCCCAGGTACGATTTCACCCGCTCTTCCTCTTTGCATTTTGAGCAGCCCGATATCAAAACATTCCGCAACCTGGCACTTGCCGGCGAAGCATTGCACAGGGGAGGCAATACCGCCTGCGTAATGAACGCAGCCAACGAAATTGCGGTGTATGGTTTTTTGAGGAACAGGATAGGTTTCCTGGACATGACGGAACTGGTGGAAAGAGCCATGCACAAAATTCATTTTATTGAAAAGCCCACATTGGAAGAATATTTTGAGAGCGATGCCGAGGCCCGTAATTTTGCCGCTTCGCTGATCAATCTATAGAGTGCCGGCGAGTGCAATTACAAAAGAGCTTAACGTTCGTTGTATTTGCTCAATACTGAAAAAAAATTTCATTTAACCGAACCATGAATGACATCATGGATATACGATCATAAAATATGAGTTTATTAGCGATTAACTGGGGACAGGTTGGATTACAGGCAGCACAGCTAATTCTGTCTCTCTCGATTTTGGTTGTAATTCATGAACTTGGGCATTATCTTACTGCAAAATGGTTTAAATGCCGCGTTGAAAAATTTTACCTGTTTTTCGATCCCTGGTTTTCGTTGTTTAAAAAGAAGGTGGGCGAAACCGAATATGGCGTTGGCTGGTTGCCCTTAGGCGGCTACGTAAAAATTTCGGGCATGATAGACGAGAGCATGGACAAGGAGCAGATGAACAAACCACCTCAACCCTGGGAGTTCAGAAGCAAACCGGCCTGGCAACGTTTAATCATCATGATAGCCGGTGTTACCATGAACATCCTGCTGGCATTTGTGATATATGCAATGATATTGTTTGTGTGGGGCGATACCAAAACCCCCAATGCCTCTTTAAAAAACGGGTTGTGGATCACAGATTCGCTGATGCTTGATATTGGCTTTCGCTCGGGCGATAAAATCGTTTCGGTAAACGGAGAACAGATCACTTATTTTGATGATGTTCCTAAAAAAATTCTCTTTAACAGCGGCAGCACGGTAAAGGTATTGCGCAATGGAAAAGAAGAGACCATCAACGTTCCTGTTAAACTGATAGGTGATCTGGTTGAAAGGCGAAAAGCAAGAGTACCGCTGTTTATTGAACGGGTGCCCGCCATTGTTGGGGAGTTTGGTCCGAACGACACGACCAACGCTCAAAAAGCAGGCTTACAACACTGGGACAGAATTGTTGCAGTAGACCATGCACCGATTGAATTTATGGATGAGGTGGCTGCTTATACCTCTACCCAACGGAATAAACCTGTTACGGTAAAAGTACTGCGTGGGCAAGACACCGTTTCGCTGGCGGCAACGGTTCCCGAAAGCGGCAAGCTGGGTATAGCGCTCCTTACCGAACCACAATATGACAGCCTGAGCGTTTTTAAGCTGGAAAAGCGTAGCTATACTTTCTTTCAGTCATTTCCTGCCGGTGTAAACCTGGCCATCACGTCGTTGAGCGACTATATAGATCAATTTAAGCTCATCTTAAAGCCTTCTACCGGTGCTTACAAAGGCGTAGGTGGTTTTAAATCTATGGGATCCATTTTCCCTTCATATGGCTGGAACTGGGAAAGCTTTTGGAAGATCACTGCTTTCTTTAGCATCGTACTGGCATTTATGAACCTGCTGCCCATACCTGCATTGGATGGCGGACATGTATTGTTCACTCTTTTTGAAATGATCACCGGGCGCAAACCCAGCGATAAGTTTTTGGAGTATGCGCAAATCGTGGGAATGGTCATCCTGTTCAGCCTTCTCATTTATGCCAACGGAAACGACTGGTTTGGTTGGGGAAGGGGGAAGTAATTTGAAAATGAGGTAATTTGAAAATTTGAAAATGGAAGAATGCCGACGAAATCATTTTCACATTTCGCTATTCATCACATTTTCACATTTATAGTATATTTGCAGTCCATTTGAACTTGATGGCAGTTGTATTTTCAAATTACCTCATTTTCAAATTTTCAAATTGTCTTCCGGGGCCGACCGGTTTTGACAGCAAAGTTCTTTGTACGTGTAAGCATGTCGTGCGTTGGATAATTAGCACGTAAATCTGAATACCCGAACTTTTAAATGGCAATACTCAGTATGCCATGGCTGCCTAATCAGTGATTAGATAGTCATTAGGGCCGCCGCGCAGGTTAGCCTGCTACCAAGCGCCGCCGCCGACATAAAAACAAAGCGGGATGCTGTTATGGAAGGCTGTGACCATAACAAAAGACCATACAGCTAAGGAACAGGTTGGTTGGCTGATGTCCTGCCTGCTCCCGACAAACAATCACCAGATAAACATGTAGAAGACGTATGGCGGATTTGTTTGGACCAGGGTTCGACTCCCTGCGGCTCCACAGGATTGAAGCCGTTGGAAAATCAACGGCTTTTTATAATAGATGAATGATCGAAACCAGCACCTTTGCATAAATGATTAGTGATGAACTCCAAAAAAAATTACAAGATATCATTAGAGGAGCTATCATTGAAGGGGAAGCTGATCATTGCACAACAATCAGAAATCTCCTATGCAGAAGCTTTGAAACAGGTCCAACGGTTAAAAGCGAATTCGCAAATCGATCAGGCATCAAAAAAGGGCAGGCATCAGTCTTGAAGACATATGCACAATAACATCTATTCTGGATGGCATCATTGCCCGCAGGTAGCCTATACTTAGCGACAGGAGGGGAAGCCATTGTTTATCTGGCTGAAGATTTGAAAAACGTCATCAAAGTAAATGATGCTGTTTACTACGCTACCTGGCTAGAATACTTAATAGTATTGTCATTCATAATGTTCTTTTTCCTGGAACTTCTTATTCTTTATTAGGATTCATGGATAAAAACAACGCTCTTTCCGCCGTTGTTAAACAACCATATATAAAGGGTGGAACCCCAAATCTTTCACACATCAAGGATTTATTAACATACAATGGGTTTGAAAACATCAAAAGGCAGGATTTCTTTAATCGTGAGTTGGGTCTGTTATTAGAAGACATGCATGATGAAAATGTAATTGCGAAAGATGACATTCTCTTTTTTATTGATACCGTATTTTATATACTGGACAGGAATAAATTGCCCTGACGCAGTTATATCAGTTTACTTCCCGTTAAAGAATTCTTCTCCATGTCACTCCATTTTATCAATCAAAAATTAAAGCTCCAAAGCCATCAGTTCTGCGCCCAGTTGATGCAATGACTTTTCAATTTTTTTGCGGCGTTCGGGTCTTGGCTTTTTTACTCCGGTTGAATAGTGATACAAATATTTTTGATCAATGCCCGTTATTCGTTCGAGGGCAGCAAACGAAAATATGGTTTTATAATAATTGAGCATGCTTTGCATATCGAATTTATAGGTTACCTTGTAGCTGCCAGAAAAATTACCCAGGTTTTTCTGTATTTCGATTGACTCTATGGCTGATTTTTTTGCTGCAGCTACCGTATCGCCCATACCAGAAACTCCCTCTACATTCATTGCATAAGCAGAATAGGCATTTTTGCTTCGTTCAATTATTATTTTAATTTGTTTCATGCTTTAGTTTTTTAAGAATGAGGTTATTTTAAGCCCATCTCTTTTTTAATCTTTTTTTCTAACCCTTTACCGACTTCTTTTGTGCCATGAAAAGGTACCGGGTAGGTTCTTCCTCCTTTTTGATAAATGTAGTGGCTTCCTGTTGTTCTAACATGCTTCCACCCATTTTTGAAGATGAACCGGTGTAATTCACTTGATTTCATTTATGAAGCTCCGTTTTGGTCAGCGCCACAAAGATAGCACTTCTACTATCTTTTTATTACTTATTTTCAAAGCGCCTTTGAAAATGGCATCAAACTTCCTGCGTGATCTCGCGTTATCATACATCAACATCTCAGCAACTCTCAATTGCCCCGGTTACATCTTTATACCGGCGTATACTAATTACAGATGCTTTGAAATTGAAAAGATCAGCACATCAACTAATTGATTGCGCATCAGTATAATGTGCTGCATATTTTTTCAACCTCTAGGCTTCTTGATGGAGGGGTTGCAAAAAAACGCCGGGGAGTGTCAATGCTTCCCGGTTATTTCACTTTGTTAACAACCTGTTATATACTATATTTTAAACCATCGTTTATACAAAAAATGATCAACCGCATCTAACTTTATTAGTTTCATAGGATAAGGTTTAATGGTCAAAACCATTAAAGTCCCCTGTTTCTACAGGGGACTTTTTATTGATGCAGATTATATTGGCGCTATCGCAATCGCATTGTCTGGCGCGGAGCTGAGTGGATGAATGGCCGAGGATTATGCTCTAACAATACCTCTCCTACCAATACAGGAAAAAGAAAACAGCGCTAACAACAGCTCCCATCTATTTTGATGCGGTAATGCGCTCAGCTTTTCCCAATGTTTTAAATTCAATTTTCACGCCGGGCGATTGTTCTCCTGCCACTACCCCATCTATCAGAATCCTATTTGCCCCGGAAGTAATAACCGGCATTTTTGAAACTTCCGTTTGCTTAAGCACATGCCATTGCTCGTCGTATAATAGCAGGCGCCGGCCATCGCACACCAGCCGCTGTCCTTTTGAAAGATTGTAAGGTACTTCCAGCTTTGCATAGCTGTTTATTTCAATAGAAGGCTGCTCCCACGAAGCGGTGGCAGATTCGCCGGTTATATAGGCAACAAATTGCAAAGGCTGTTCAACAAACGGATTATTGAAATCATGTTCGGAATAAACGGGCTCGCCTGGCTGCCTTATTTTTTGCTCGTGTTGTATGATAGCGTTGTTAACCGGGAAAAGATCCCAGTTGCGTTCATCTACCTTAGTTAAATGAAATTCTTTATTGATGTCTTGCAGCGCATCTTTCTGGCCGGGTTTAAACGCACCCGACAATCTTGCTTTTTCCCATTCGGCAATGGTTTGCAGCAACAACTCCATCTGCCCGTGTTTTTTCAATTCGCTTAATGATGTAGACAACCCGAAGCCGGCATCAAATCCGGCGGCCCTTGCCAGCAACCATTCCAGGTCTTCCAACGTGGTAGAAGTTCCTAACCTGAACCAGCCTAGCATCCGTGGAATTAAATTCCGGTAATAGTAATCCTGGTTCTTCAGCCTGTATTGCGTCTGGCTTTCCCTAAAGCCGGCATACCAGGGTTCGCCCCAGTTCATCCGGGTAAAGATGTGCCAGAAATAATGTCCCGGTCCGCTTGCATCGTTGATCACATGTCCTTTTAGTTCGGGTTTCAGCAAATCGTACCATTTTTTTACAAATAACTGTGTAGCGTACTGCCCCATGCCCGTTGACCAGCTTCCCTCCAATCCATCAAAGGATATTTGTTTCAGTCCCGTTTCATTAAACAGGTTGGCAATATTGGTGGCAATGTCATTTTGCAATGCCATGTCCGGCAAAAAAACTTTGTAGCCATGATCCATCAGCTTTGCAATGCTATCGCCCTTTTGATGGCTATGGGCTTTGGTTCCAAATACGCCGCGCACACAATCCAGCAACTGCCAGGGTGCAGTCGGTGATACATCACGATAGCGGATCAGCTCAGTGCCTAGCATCACTGTTTTAAGATTGTTGTTTTTCATTTGGTTGAAAAAATCCGGCGCAGCTATAGAAATTATGGTTGCTTTTTCATCAACATTTCCTGTAATAACACTTGTTCCTACTTTAGCGAGTCGCTTATCAGGCACAGGTGTTACAAAAGGATCGTTCGTTGTAATAAACGACGATAACGTATGCACGCCCAGGTCAATGTTTTTACCGGCAGCAATGTCAACGCATTGCTTCATGCTTTGCCAGTTGTTGGGAAACTCTTTTTTGTGCAGTGAAAAATGCCCCCATGTTTCAAATGGCCCGGGATGATATAAATATTTCAGCCCCGCCGTTTGAGTAATGTCGAGCGCTTCCTGAATGGTTTGCTCGCCAAAACCCATAATGAGATAAGATGACGTTGCCAGTGGAGATCTTTTAGTCCACACTCCGTTAAGCGTGGGATGCGGCAAGTTTTCCTGCAATTCAATTTTTTCTATAACAGTCAGTAGCTTTTCCTGCGGAGCGCCCCACAAGGCAATTTTGGTTCCGGTAACGCCTCCATCCTGCGGATATGCAGGGACTGTATATTTATTGTGCCCCCAGTTTTCAATTACTTTCTGTTGATAACGGTTACGGCAATACGCCTGTATAATGCTGCCAAAGGAGGTCGGCTTTGCTGTTTGCCCGCGAAACAATACTTTCCTGTCGGGCGATATATCTTTCAATCCACCCGACTCCTGGAAAATATCGTAAGAAGGTTCAATATCGCTATCTTCTGTAGGTGCACCACCAAGCGTTTTAATGTTGAGCGCCTGCAAGCCAATGCCAAATGTTTCGTCCCAAACCGTACCAACGGTTTCGCCTATACGCTTGCTGATGATGGTGGGATAAGGCCCCCACATCACATAGTCTACAGATTCGTTATCTTTTATCTTTAGCAATTCCAGGGTGATATAGTCATTCTTTTCCAGCACTTTTATATTCACTTCGCCTTTCCAGCCGGGATAATATAACGTGAGCGTTTTAGATGAATTTTGCCAGCGCATTTTTTCGGGGCTGAGCAATTTGCCTGCTGTAAAAACAGAGAACAACGGAGCAGCCTGCGCGGGAGCAAGATATTCCTTTCCCGCTTTGCTTTTCAAGCTAACAACCTCTGCCTTTTCGTTCAGTGCAATGCTGAGCTCATTTGTTTTAAAACTTACCTGCGCAGCTATGCCAGCAACATAACAAATGGATAAAACAATAAAAAGGGTTCGGAGTGAAATTGAATAGCGCGTCATGATAGTATAGTTGTTATTATTTTTTCGCTCTGTCTTCCAGTTCGCTTCGGCTAAGCACCAACATTTTTCCTGCCGGCTCATTGTTTTTATATGCAATGGCACGCAACTGGTAAATTCCTTCGGGAATGCTGATGGGTTTGCCTTCGTATTTATCAGAAAAGCGGTCGGGATTTGTATTGTCGAGCGTATAGTAAATAGTAAGCCCATCAATATCAGTGCTCATTGTAGCAGTAAGTTGCTTTTTTTCTTTGTCGCCTTGAGTTGTAACCAGCACATCATAAGCGGCTGCTGAATAATTGATGTCCGCGGCTTTCAACCGTGCCAACTGGAGTGGCAGCTTTTGTTGAAAATTCGACCACACTTGTTTTTTGAGGGGCGACCAGAATACTTCTGCCAACGCTAATCCGCGTGGCCAGGTCATATATTCCGCATGACGCCCTGTAGGCACCGACTCTGTCCAGAGATTTCCCTGCCCGCCAAGGATCAGGTCGGCATTTATTTTATCGGGAACAGGGTTCCACTGGTAACTGGTTTTCAACCGCAGCATGCTGTAAGTATCTGGTTCAGTAGCAGGATCGCCCTGGTATAAATCAAGATATGCATGATCTGCAGGAGTCATCACCACCTTATGTCCCTGTTTTGCAGCTTCAATTCCACCTTCCATACCCCGCCAGCTCATCACCGTTGCATCGGGCGCCAAACCACCTTCCAGGATTTCATCCCACCCTAACAATTGCTTGCCTTTTTGCTTCAGCATCTTCTCCAGGCGTTTAATAAAATAGCTTTGCAGTTCATGCTCTGTTTTAATGCCTTGCTTTTTCATGAATTCCTGTACTTCTGCCGATCTGCGCCAGAACATTTTAGTGCATTCATCGCCGCCAATATGAATATAGGGATGAGGAAAGAGCGATGCCACTTCATCGAAAACCTTATCTAAAAATTCATACACCCGCTCGTCTGCCGGGTTCAATGTATTATCATCAATATTGTAAAACTTACTGCCCGGGTTTACTTTGTATAAATAACCTGTGGCAGACAAATAAGGATAAGCTGCAATAGCAGCCAGGGAATGTCCGGGCACATCTATTTCAGGAACGATTTCAACATTTCTTTCTTTGGCATATTGTACTATTTCTCTTATGTCATCCTGCGTATAAAAGCCGCCGTAAGTGGCAGGCTCATTGGGTTTTGGCGGTTCATAGGTCCACCATCTACCGGTACGGGGTACACGCCAGGCGCCTACTTCGGTTAGTTTTGGAAAAGCTTTGATCTCGATGCGCCAGCCCTGGTCGTCGGTTAAATGAAAATGCAGCACATTAAATTTGTAGCGCGCCATTTCATCGATATACTGTTTTACAAACGCTTTCGAAAAAAAATGGCGGCTTACATCCAGCATCAACCCGCGCCAGCCAAAACGTGGATAATCTGTTATGGATACAACCGGGATTGCCCAGCGACTATTTTGTTGGGTGGAATGCTCAACGGAAGGAGGCAATAGCTGACGAAGTGTTTGCAATCCATACAACAAACCCGAAGGTTTTGTAGCTGCTAATGTAATGGCGTTGGTAGTAACGTTGAGCGTGTAACCCTCTTCGCTTTTTACATCTTTTAACGACTGAACGAGTGACAGCCGGATTGCTTTGGCTGAACCAGTTGGGCGATTGCTCACTTTTAACTGAATGCCTGTTGCCGGTGCTATCCATGATGCAAACATGCCGGCGAGGCTTTTTAATGCTGCGTTGTCGCCCTCAACAATGACCTGTGTTTTGCTATCGAGTTCAAAAACGCCATTCCCTGCTTTCACAGTTACGGGTTCGGGAACGATTGATACAGTTTGTTGCGCATAAAGACTGCTAAACGAGATCAGCAACAGTAGAAATCCGGAAAAAAAATGTTTCATAATAAAGTGGTTACTATACAAGGTAATCAGGCACCTCATCATCTCATCTCACACTGCAAAATAAAAGAGATTTGGAAAGATCGCTTTTTTATTGAAGCGCTATCATGCCCCGGGATAGTAAAAATAACCGGCCTGGCAATCGAGACCCAGACCGGTATTGATCTATAAGCCCAAAACTAACTGCCTATTGTAACATGGGATAAAGGTTTCCTGATCTGTTATACGTTTGTTTATTTATTTTCAGTGATCACAATCAAATACCCTTTGCCTCCGGGAACATTCAACGCGCTTAACGACTGCAAGGGTTGTTCATCCTGGAACCTGGCGATGTCGGGTATGCTGATACTGCATTTAGCTGCATCGAGTCCGAGACGGCCCCAATCGATCGTCAGCGCAGCCGGCTGATCTTCCTTGCTCCAGTTGGCCACGGCTATAATACTTTCTTTTTTTCCTTTGAACACAGAAGCTACTACCATCTTATTGTCGGATGCAACGGGACAGTCTTTTTGCCAATACCCGATCAACTCTTTTTGTTTAAAGGAAAACTGATCCCAGAACTTCCATAATTCCTCAGGCGTGTTGCCTGTCCAACCGGCGCGGTTGGTAATTCCGTATACCATTCCACGCCAGGGATTACCACCGCCCTCCAGCATTTGGCCGGGCAACCCAAAGGGAATGCCAGATACCTCGATCAACCAATGGTCGGGCATCCGGTTATAATCGCGTCCTTCGCCTATCCATACCAGGTCGAAATAAGGAAGCAGATCCATATACAGGTTTAAACAACTTGCATATCCCGCCCAGTTGTTAAAGTGATTCCAACTGTGCAGGTCAATCCTGCCATTGGGGCGGTATTGATCAATGAGCTTTCGGCCACGCCTCAACGTAAAGCGGTCTAATGCCGCATCATCAATATACATTCCGTCAATCTTCAAATTTCTCAACATCCAGTCAAGCCCACCAATGTAAAAGTTATTGAGCCTGCTGTTAGGCGTTGTAATAACGGAGAGGTCTATAGCGCCTTTAAATTTTCCTTCGTGTACGGGATTGTACCAGGCGGGTACATATTTCTCTCTTAAATTTTCTATCAGCCATTTGTTGGGCCCTTTAGGGTGAAGCGCTTCTGTACGGCTGGCATTACCAGGGCCCGGGTATAATAGTTCTCCATTTAAACTATAAAAGGCCTGGAACTCGGGGATATTTTTGGTAAGCTCCCGCGTAGTGTAATACAACTTTAGCCGTAAGCTGTCTGCATGCGCGCGTTCTACCAGTTGTTTAAGCTCAGCTACATTTTCATCAAGATATGGATAGTTGATAAATGGATAAATATCTTCTGCGTGATGTATGTTGATGATATTAGCGCCGGCTTTTTTTGCCTTTTCAATTTTTGAAAAAGCATTGGTGCCGCCACCATGGAAATACCTGTCGCCATATTTCAGCTCTTTGCTGATTGTTCTGAAAGGTGTAACCAACAGTTCAAAATCGTACTGCAATATTTTACCCGGCTGCAGCGCGCGCTCGCCTGAGTAAGCGTTTACCATCACCGTGCTGCCCTGTTCGCTTACATTCACACCACCTTTATTAACGTTGCCCCAGGACGGAGGCAGGTGCAAGGGACCGAAACCATAATAAATGTTTACTAACGGCAAGGTATAGTTGTCTGACTTTAATTTAAGACGTACACCTCCGTTAACAGCGCCCAGCCACAGGGCATCCTGGTTTTTGGTAGTGTCCCATTTCCATTGCCATGAGCTGGGTCTGTAACCGCCTTCGTGATTGAGCCCCATCATGTATTCTGCCTTGCTTTTATTAACCGGCATTTCCAACCGGATGTCTTTTACCTTGAAAGGTTTTAAAGCTTTTAAAGCGAGATTGTAGTCGAGAAAACCATCAAACTCCAATCGGCCGGAGCAAACCAATTCACATTCAGCAGCAGTGTTTTTTACTTTCCAAGCCACTGCGCCAGCCGACTCTTCCGTGAATTGAATAGTGCCGGGTTTTAGTGAAACGATCTCACCATTTTCTTTTTCTATCACAAAACGTAATGCATGATCAAGAATAGAGGCTCCGTTTGGCGATATCGCTTCGTTTGATGCCGTGAAATAACTTTTTATATCGCGCGGCAAACCATTGCCGGCTATCTCTATCGTGCGCCCGAGGATCTGCAACACATTGCCTTTTCTTACAACAGGCTCATAGCCTTTTGTAACTTCATTGTTAATGCCTAAAGTATTGTTGAGCCAATACATGCGCGACAGTCTCTTGCCTTCGTTTACGCCATGGTCTTCTACCGTGCTGCCATCAACTGTGAGCAGTATTTTGAGTGCCTGCGACTTATTGCTGGCAGTAACGGTTACGGTGCCACTATAGCTTCCTTTTGAAATGCCCGAAAGGTCTACTCCCATCCACAGCGGTTGCAGTTTGCCTGCTGATACATTTATTTTTTTCGCAAATGGTTGTCCCGTGTAATTGACGCCTCCTGCATTGAAACAGGATATTTGTTTGGAAGGAATTGTTTTTCCATCGGCTGCTTTCATGTCAGAAAAACGAATCTTTACATCGTTTAACTCCGCTTTTGTTGCCCACAGGCCTACCTGGTATACAAAATATTCACCAGGCTGGGCTTGTACATTAAAACTGCTTTTTGAATACTCTTTTTGCAACCACGCTTCCCGCAATGAATCGTTCCATTTAAGAGAATGCTCTCTTGCCTGGGGAAAAATATAAAATGCCTGTTTGGCTATGGCGGGAAAACGGTTGGCAGCTTCGGCGGTTGACATATAATTACCTGCCTGCTGTTGCGCGCAAACACCTGCTCCTAACAAAAGCTGTATTACTAAAAAAATATTTTTCATTTTTAAATGTATATGAAATATCGTTATGAGTTTGTGCGAATGTCCATGCTTCAAATGCATTGCTGTAGTCAATTGAGCAAAGATTTTTTTTGTTATGCTGATGCACTAATGTTTATGATATCAGCATACTGCCAGATGGTTTATTGTTTCAGCCGGCGAGAAATGCCTTTCAGACATTCTAAATGAGATTGTTCGATCGTACCATCTCTGTAAAGACATACATCTATACTCACTACACCGCCTACGGCATTGCACTTGCGGATATAATCGCTCATAAAACCGGGACTGAATCTTAAACCCGGCGCGCACCATTCGTTTCCCAGGTAAGAAAGAATGTGCCATTGTACGCCATCGCGCCAACGTGTTAATGGAATTTCACCAAACTTGTTCTGCTCACCGGTAGTATAATCGTCTTCCTTCGTGGAAGAATTAGAACTTGTCATTTTGGGATTATTCAATGCAATAATCCTTTTTGTATTTCCTGCACGCAATCCTTTTGCAAGAATAGACCATTTCTTTTCATTATAGTCAATGTAATCGTAACAGCCATCTACCCACCATCCCAGCACTTTATCTTTATAGCGCTCGCCGTACTCTGCCACTACATCTGCCCATTTTTGCACATAAGCTTCGGATACTTTTTCTGTATACCCCATTGCTTTTGCAGCTTTTTCATCCTGCCGCGGCCCGTCGCCGGTCCAATATAACATCAGCTTAATGCCACGTTTGTTGAGCGATGTATATAAATCTTCCACCAGGTCGCGGGTGGAGCAGGCCTCACCCGGCTTATAGCCGGTTAAACGATCATAGGTTTTATTGGGTGCTATCATATATCGTGTGCGTTGCATCATGGTGAATATGATATAGGAAGCACCGGTTGATTGTATCTGCTCTGCAAACTTTTCCGTATCAAACTCTTTCACGCATTTGTCCCAATCTGCCACACCGTCCATATTATTAATGCGGTCCCCTGTGCATTGCACATCGTACAGGTAATGTACAAAAACACCCCAGCCAGCGGCTTTAAACCAGTCGGTATTGCCTGCCCTGTCGGCAGGTATACGGCTGTTGGTTTCGGGAATGGAATCTATTACCATCCGCGAAAAACCATGCGCCTGATATTTTACGCTGGTTACAGTGCTATACACATTTTTGTTGCCGGAAAATAACAACAAAAAGAAAAAAGGAATGTATAAAGCATGGGGACTGATCTTCATGCTGCTGCTATTTAAAAACTAAATATTGATCTGAAAAAAGTAAATGACAATAAAGGCCTCCCGTTTGTTAAACGAGAGGCCTTTGGGGGAAACAACTTTTCTCGTTTGTGAATGTATGGATCAAGGATTGATAGTATTGATCACTCCAAAGGATCAAAACTGCCACCCCAGGTATTGTTCTGCTCTATTTCGCTGTTGCGATCTAACACCGCTTTAGGAATGCCAAAGAAGGAATATTTATCTTCCTCCAGCACCACTATTGGACGGTAGTCACGGTTTTCAGTAACCGTAAACTGGTTGGCAATGGTATTAATATCGGTTAAGCCGGTGGGACGGTTGGCGGCAGTACCATTCCATTCAAAACGCAGCCCATGAAAATATTTGTCTTTAAATGCATTGAAGGTTGCGGCATAAATGCGCCACCTGCGCAAGTCCCAAAAGCGCTTGCCTTCAAATGCAAGTTCTACAAAACGCTCATCCATAATTGCCTTTCTTACGTCGGGTATGGATGCTGCAGTGATGCCATACTTGCCGTTGCCGCCCGGCTCAATGCCTGCACGGTCGCGTATACGGTACAGTATTTCCAACGCTTCCGGTGTATTGCCAATTTCGTTGGCTGCTTCGGCCAGATTCAGTATTACTTCTGCATAACGGATCTCTATCCAGTCTACTTGTCCATCTTCCACAGTGGTCCGGGTAATAGTCCTGTCGAGCATTTTGGCGGGATAAAATCCTGAGTGAGAATATAGATTTTCGCTGTTGTCTGCACGCGCTTCTTTTCCGTTGATGCCGGTGCCGGGATCGCCGTCTGCATCATAAAAGTAAGTCCACATATTTTCTTTGCCGAACATTTCGGCGAGGAAGGGTGCAGCACCGTTATAAGCGATGGAAGCATAAAAACGTTCGTCGCGGTTTTGAAAGAGCGTCCTGTAATCCATTGTATTGGGATCGTACTTCGATCCGTCTTTCATGGGATAGGCATTTACCAGTTCCAGCGAAGGAATGTTTGCGCCTACACAACCACGGGCATACAGCAGCGGGCGCATACACGCCTGTGAATATCCATTGGCAAAACCGGGATACTGGAAACGTTTTACCATGATCACTTCTTTGTTCATCTCATCCGTCCACAGCTCTTTGTAATTTTCATACAACCCTTTTCCGTTCGCATCTAAAAATTCTACGGCTTCTTTGTTTGCGTTGTAAGCATCAGTCCAGCGGGTAACATCGTTGCTGCGGTTAAACTGCGGGCTTGCCCAATACAGCAACACACGTCCCTTAAAAGACAAGGCTACTGCTTTGTCAATACGACCAACGGTACTCAGCGGTTCCAGCAAGGCAATGGCATCGTTGAGGTCGGTGAGTATCTGCGCAAAGCACTCAGATGTTTTGCTCCTTGGAACAAAAATGGATTCTTCATCGTCGGGTGCTGCGGGACTTAAAACCAACTCTACTCCGCCATAGGCTTTCACCATCCTGAAATAAGCCCATGCTCTCCAGAAAAGCGCCTGCCCTTTGAGGGATTGCTTTATGTTGTCTTCAAACAATGCATCATCTATCTGCTCAAGAAAAATGTTGATCTTCCTGATGTCTCCGTAGGGAAAATCATTGTAGGTATCTGATGTGAGGGTACCGTTGAGGTAAGGACTCAACGCCTCCGCATATTCGCCATTCACTACCATGGTTTCGTCTGTAATGCGCCCTACCTGGAAGTTGCTGGGCATAAACAAGGCATATAAATCATTTACATACGCCTCAGCTACTTTGGGATTGGTCCATACATCTTCACCGTTCAACGATTCGAGGTTGGATTTATCGAGCGGATTACAACCAGCCAGCATTACCACCAGTAATCCTTTTATAAATATTTTATACATTTTCATGTTGTTCAATTTTAAGAAACAGAAATAGCAGCGTTAAAAAGAAACGTTTGCTCCAAATGTGAATGTCTTCATGGTTGGGTATGAGTTCATACCAGCCACAGCAGGATCGTGGTATTTATACTTAGAAAATGTAACCAGGTTGGTACCCGATACAAAGAAATTCAATCCTGAAAGCGTGAGGCGCTGGCAAATATTTTTAGGCAATGCATAGCTCACATTTACATATTGCAAACGGAGGAAGCTGCCGTCCTTCAACCAGAAGGTAGAAGGCAAATGATCTACCGTATAATCCCAGGTTACTGGCTGGGGATATTTGGCATTTACATTATCGGGCGACCATGAATCGAGCCAGAAAGAAGGAGGTCTTGCGCCGTCAAAAAATCTTCTGCCATATCCATCATCATACAATTTGGATATGCCTGTAATACCCTGGAAGAATAGTTCCACACCAATTCCTTTCCACCTTGCATTCAAATTCAATCCAAAAGTGTAAGGGTTCATGGAGTGTTTTCCTTTCAATACCTGCCTGTCGTAGTCATCAATTTTTCCGTCGGGAACACCATCCTGTCCGTTCACATCTTCAAAATTCAACGCTCCTAACATTGGCTGACGTCCGTAAATGGTATATCCGGCAGGCAAATCATCAATGTCTTTTTGAGTTCGTAAAATGTCGGTAGCCACCAGCATTCTTATATAATCTGTAGGACGGCCATTGGGGTTGTCCACATCCTGCGCATTCTGTGCAACATCGCGCAGTTTAACTTTGTTAGTTGCGTAGGAAAAGTTACCACGTACTCCGTATTCAAACTGCCCTGCAACGCCATTGTAGCCAAGTTCAAATTCATATCCCTGCGCATCTACAATACCATAGTTTTCGGGTGGCATGCTTCCGCCGAAGGAAACGGGGAAAGAGGCAATGCGTGAATCAAGAATGTCGTAGTTGTGCCTTTTGAAATATTCAGCAGACAAACTAAAACCGTTAAACAAACGTGCATCTAATCCAACGTTTACTTCGCGCGTTTTTTCCCAGGTAAGCCTGGAATTTACAATGCCGTTATAAGCAACGCGTGGCATTGGTGTGGTACCAAAAACATAGTCGCCCGTTACAGCATACGATTCGCTCCACTTCCATCCGCCCACAGCATCGTTACCGGCTATACCCCAGGAACCGCGCAGTTTTAAGAAGTCGATGTTCTTAACACGGAAGAAATTTTCTTTCGACAATACCCAGCCTGCAGACACTGAAGGGAATGTTCCCCAACGATAGTCGGGAGCAAACAGCATGGAACCATCGCGGCGTGCAGTGGCATTGATAAAATATTTTTCGTCGTAGCTGTATACTACCCTGCCGATAAACGACGCACGGCCATATTCACGCTCTGTTCCGTTTACATAGCCATCGTTCCTGGCGGCAGATGTGGCCCAGAACTGGTCGTTTTGAACAAGCGGGAAGTTTTCTCTTACTCCATAAAAATAATCGTACTTGCCTTCGCTTTGTTCGTATACCAATACGGCGTCTACATCGTGCTTACCAAATTTTCTTACATAGTTGGCAGAAAAGTTCAACTGGTAATTGTTGGTAGCTTCCTGTATTTTGGCCAACCGCTCTTTATTGGGGTAAGCTGATTTGATGCTGCCTACAATTTCATCGGTATAAATGGCACCGTTGGTTCCTTTGCGCACTACATCATACAAAGTTGTTTTAAGCTCGTGCAGCTTCATGGTAGTGGCTACATAATTGGGACTGTACTTACCTGAAACAGACAATCCTTCAACAAATGGAATTTTATAATTAAGACCGAGCAACAATGCTACGTTTCTTTCTACCCTGGTATTGGTTCCGCCTTCTTCAACAAAGGCCAATGGATTACCGATCCAGCCGGGGTTAATGAATTTGCCGTCGGAAGTTTTTGGGGGAACATTGGGCAGGTAATACAACAGACGTCCCCACAAGGCTCCGAATGCCGGATTCACATCAAAGCCAACCAGGTCTTCCTGCATGGCGAACCTTGTTTTGGTGCCCTGATTATAGGATACATTGAAAATACCTGAAAGATTTTTGGTGAAGTTTACGTCGAGGTTTGAACGGAAGTTGTATTTTTTAAAATCTGCATTTTTAATAAAGGCAGATTGATCGAAAAAGGTTCCGCCCAAAAAATACTTTACTTTGTCTGAACCGCCACTTGCGGAAACGGTATGGCGTTGCAATTCAGGATCTTTGTATGCCAGGGTATACCAGGCTTTAGCCGGATCGTTCTGATTAAAGAATGCTACTTCTTCCTCATCGTACATGGGTGCAATGCCACGGTTGGTGCGGGCGTAGTTGTTGAGCCGTACCATATCGGCTGCTCCTACATATTCGGGAATTTGAGAGGGCTTGTCGAAGCTGTAAGAATAGCTGTAGTTCAACTGCACTTTTCCGGCTGCGCCTCTTTTAGTGGTAACTAAAATTACGCCGTTGGCGGCACGTGCTCCGTATACAGCGCCGGAAGCAGCATCTTTCAATACAGTAACATTTTCTACTTCTGTGTAATCCATGGCATCGAACTGGCGCTTTTCGGAGATGACGCCATCGATAACATACAGCGGATCGTTGCCGGTACTCTTCCAGGTATTTACAGAGCGTACGCGGATAGAAGGTGCATAACCGGGAGCACCTGAATTCTGGTTTACATACACACCGCTTAACCTGCCGGCCAATGCGCTGGAAAGATTGGGTACAGGAATGTTTTTTACCTCGTCAGACTTTATAGTTGCAATAGCGCCGGTTACCGAAGACTTTTTTTGCGTACCATAACCCACTACCACCACTTCATTCAACCCCGAACCAGCTACTTTAAGCGTTATAGAAATATTGGTTTGCGTAGCCACCACAATTTCCTGGGTTTCAAAACCAATGAAAGAAATTTCCAGTCGGTCGCCGGTGTTTGCCTGTATCGTATATTCTCCGGCATCGTTGGCTACTACCCGTTTGTCGGTGCCTTTAACGGCAATGGTAGCTCCGGGCAGCACATTGCCCTTGTCGTCGGTAACAACGCCTTTAATGGTTACAGGAGGTATTGCCTCGGTTATTTCGGTTACGGCTAGTGGCTTTTCTTCCTTTTCCTTTTTACCAATAACAATGGTTTTATCGAAAATGGAGTAAGAAAATGGTTGATTGCCAAAGCAAATAGCCAATGCCTTTTCGAGGGGAACGTTTTGGATGTGTACCGAAACTGCCCGTGCGTTTCTGAGCAATCTTTTATTAAAAAAGAATTGATAGCCGCTCTGCCTGCTGATTTCAGAAAAAACCGTTTCGCAAGGCATGTTTTTTACATCGAGCGTGATTTGCTGGGCAAATCCGCCAGCGCTCACTTCAAGACCTGCGGCGAGCAAAATGATGGCAGTAAGTCTCATAATCAACAGCATTTTTTTTACCTGCTGAAACTGCCGCAAGGGTAGAACCGGCAGGTGTTGGGTTTTGGTCTTTGCACCGTCAAAAGCAAAAGAGTGACAGTCCAAGTGCGCAGTAATTTGCATAACTTTGGTTTGTTGGGTGATTAAATAACAGTCTTAGCCGATTGTATATAGATTGACCCACATCATTTGCCAGGAGTGTTCCCGCACTGCTGGCTTTTTTTATGGGTCAACTAAAACCCTATTTTTTGCCGGTTGTTGCCGGCTTAATTTCCACCACGCCGTCGTGAATGGTTGCCCGGATATCACTGTAGCGGATGATGTCCAGGAATTGTGAAAGCTTTACGCCCCGTGAAATTCCGCCGTTCAAAGTATCGGCGGGTATACCTTCCGGATACTTTACCTTAATGTCGTACCACCGCTCAGCCTGGCGCATTACAGCGCTTACACCTGCATTCTTGAAATTGAATGTTCCGTTCTTCCATGCCATCACCATTTCCAGGTCGGCATTTTTATCCACGTTTATTTTATCTGCAATTTTTGCCTGTTGTCCCGGGCGTATAAGCACCGGCGTTATGGAGCCTTTGCTTACTTTTATCGAACCTTCGAGCAGGGTAACTTTGGTGTCTGCCTCATCGTCGTAAGCATTTATATTGAAGTGCGTTCCTAAAACCTGCACCTCTTCGGCATCGGCATTTTCGTGCATGATTTTTACATAGAAGGGCACTTTGCTTCCTCGCTCATCTTTTTTCTCCGCTACTTCAAAGTAGGCTTCGCCCGACACTTCTACCATGCGCTGGTTGCCTGCAAAATATACCGGGTAGTGCAACGATGAAGCCGCATTGAGCCAAACCTTTGTGCCGTCTGCCAGCACCAGCTTGTATTGCCTTCCCTTTGGCGTAACAATGGAGTTATAGGCCACAACATCCGAATTGCCCGCATCGTCGTCATAAGTAAGTGTTCCGTTTTTATTCATGATATCCGGTGCGCCCTGCACAGCAATGGCCCCATCGGCCGTGGTATCCAGCAAAATTTGCTGCCCGTTCGCCAGCGTAAGAATAGCACCCGTTTTTCCCGGCTGGGCATCGTTTGTTTCCTTAACCACAGCCACTGGCTCAGCTAGTTGTTTTTTGCTATTGCCTGTTGATAAAATGAACCACGTAACCGAAGCTGCCCCCAGCACTAAAACCGCAGCAGCCGCTTTCCACCACAAAAACCGGTTCTTTATCGGCACTACCTTATCGTTACCACCTTCTGAAATTTCGGCAGATATTCGTTCAAACAACTCTTCTTCAAACAACCCTTTTTCATTATCAGTCCATTTCCAGGAGCCTTTGTCTTCCAACTGCGCATACCATCGCTCCACTATTTGCTGTTCCTCTTCGGAGCACAAACCCTGGCGGTAACGCTGAAGTAAGATCATCGCTTGCTCTCTTGTCATGAGTTTAAACAGGAACCATTGATAGCAGGCTCCATTTACAGGTTACGTGAGCGGGAAAAAAGTAGTAGATGAAAAAAAGAAAAATTTAAAAAAATTGCGAAGCAAGGCAAATTGCAATGGAAATACTCAACTCTCTTACAGAAATGCGCAGCGATTTGAGGGCGTTGCTCAATTGCTTCCGCACCGTATTTTCCGCAATGCCGAGGTGATCGGCTATTTCTTTGTACGACATTTTTTCGTGCCGGCTAAGCAAGAATACTTCCTGCATTTTGGGGGGAAGACTTGCCACTGCCTGTTCTACCTTCAACTCCAGTTCACGCAGTTCGAAATGACCAGCAGGGTCTGCACTCCCGCCAAAGGCAGCCTCAGAAAGCGTTTGCAGGTAATTATTGCGGGTGATATTTTTTTCGATGTAACGAATGGCGGTATAACGCACACATTTGAGCAGGTAAACGACCAGCGGACCTCTTAATTCAATCTCAGCTCTTCTCTTCCACAGGGAAACAAATACTTCCTGCACGATGTCTCTGGCGTCTTCCTTCGAACCTATTATTTTCAGCACCTGCAGAGCCAATCTTTCCCAATGCCTGCGGTATATTTCCGCAAACGCAGATGCATCGCCGTTGCGCAGCAATTGCACCAAATCCGCATCAGTCAGTTGTTGGTACATGAAATAATTGTTAAACAAGCAATAATCAAATTTATAAAAAATAAAAATCACAAACTATCATGCACATACATGCATAATGATTTTATAAAACAGTGCAGCACGTTGGAAAATACGCTGAAAGCATTGCCCACAAAAGATTTCACAAAAAAAACAATGGCTTAAAATTCAGCACCGCAAACGTTTGCTGTAATTGCTCAATAAGCATATAGCGGTTAGGCATATACGTTTTTTACGATCCGGGCGCGGAGAACAATGGGGTCGCTTGTGCACGAAGACTGCTTTTACCGCCGCAACATAATTTAGGTGCAGCCCCGCCGAGGGCGGTATCGCAGAAACGGGCTGCTTCTACCGCCAAAACATACATTTAAGTGCAGCACGGCGAGGGCCGGATCACAGAGACGGTGCTGGTGTGTATGTTTTGCGAGACTTTTCCGCTACCGGTAGTTTGCCATACTCAATAAAATCCGGCGAGATTACTATTTTTATTAAAATATTTATCCATTGCAGGCAAGCCACCTCTTTAAAAAAAGCACATGGGCATTAACGGTAGTGTTGTGCGTGATCGTCGGTTTGTATCCCATCGTATATTTTATTGTTGACAGAAGGTTTGGATTGTTAAGTTCAAAAACGCCGCTGTTACTGGCAGACGCGGGCTGGAACATTGGCTTTTACGTGCATATTGTTGCCGGCGGACTAGCGCTGCTGGTGGGGTGGACGCAATTTCCACCAGGGTTCAGAAACAAAAACCGGTTGCTGCACCGGCAATTGGGAAAGCTGTATGTGCTGGCTGTTTTGCTAAGCGCATCGGCAGGAATGTATATTTCCATTTTTGCCACGGGTGGCTGGATTGCCAGATATGGCTTTCTTTGCCTGGGTGCTGTGTGGTTTTATACTACGTGGATGGCCTACAGGCATATAAAAAACCGGGAGGTTGATCAACACCGACAAATGATGACCTACAGTTACGCAGCTTGTTTTGCTGCGGTAACCTTACGGATATGGCTACCCGTTCTAACGATGCTTACAGGAGACTCTCTTATTGCTTACCGGCTGGTTGCCTGGTTATGCTGGATACCCAATCTCGTGGCTGCGCATTTTATAATTAAAAAAAGTAGCTTTCAGCCTTGAGCCATCAGCTTTCAGGAATCAGCTATCAGCGGTCAGCTATCAGCCATGAGCTGTCATTTAGTCTCTGAGTTGGAGAAATTGTTGTATTTCTGATCGCTGACCGCCTACGGCTGCCCGCTCCCCTATTACGCTATCCTTTGCAGTTGCGTCAACCGGTGATAAATGCTTTCTTCCAATTCTATCAGGTCGTAGTGATTGCCTCGTTCTACAATTTGCCCGTCTTGCAGAATGATGATCTCATCTGCTTCTTTAATCGTACTCAGGCGATGCGCAATTACCAGTGTGGTTCTGCCTTTCATCAAATTGTTCAAAGCATCCTGCACCTGCTTTTCCGATTCCGTATCAAGCGCCGAAGTGGCTTCATCGAGTATGAGTATAGATGGATTTTTAAATACCGCCCTGGCTATGCTGAGGCGTTGCCGCTGACCTCCCGACAAGCGAATGCCTCTGTCGCCTATTACAGTATTGTAGCCCATTTCCGTTTCCATGATAAATTCATGTGCATTGGCCACTTTTGCCGCGTGTATTACATCTTCCATGCTGGCATCGGGCTTACCCAATGCAATGTTGTTGAAAATAGTATCGTTAAAAAGAATGATCTCCTGCGTTACAAAACTCATATGACTTCGTAACGATTCCATCGTATATTGTTTTACATCTCTCCCGTCTATCAATACCTGTCCTCCCGTTACGTCGTAAAAACGGGGTATCAGATCGGCGATGGTAGATTTGCCAACACCCGACGGCCCCACCAATGCAATGGTTTTCCCTTTTTCAATTTCCAGGTCAATTTCCCTGAGCACCTGCCGGTCTGTATACCCAAACGATACATTGCGCAGCTCAATTTTATCTTCAAAGGAACGCAATTCTATTGCCCCGGGACGATCTGCCACTTCCACAGGTTTGTCTAATATTTCAAGAATGCGCTCACCTGATGCCTGTCCCATTTGTATATTGGACAATGCTACCACGATGGCTTTTGCGGGACGAATGACCTGCGAGAATATTGCAATGAAAGCAATGAAGGCACTAGCCTGCAGTCCGCCATTATCGGCTAATACTAACCCTCCCCCATATACGAGTATGCAGGCAACTACAATTACGCCGGCCGCTTCGGAAAAGGAAGGCGCCAATTCTTTTTTATTAAACCCTGCCAGACTTGCCCTGCGGTAAAAATCATTCTCCTGGCTGAACCTTTTTAATACAAACCCTGTTGCATTGAAAGCTCGTATAATGCGCATGCCCATTAAGGCTTCGTCAATCAACGTAAGCAATCGGCCGGCAGATGCCTGCACATCCTTTGCTTCTTTTTTTAATTTTTTAGTAACGGTGGCTATTGCTATAACAGATATGGGTATAATGATCAACGTAAACAAGGTGAGCTTTGCAGAAATAGCAAACAATGCAATAAAATAGCCAATCATTACATAAGGCTCTTTAAACAACACTTCCAGCGAGCTTGCGGCTGCCCCTTCTATTCCATACACATCTGTATTCAATCTTGATATCAGGTCGCCCTTATGTTCTCTGGTAAAATAACCCAGGTGCAAACGATTAATTTTTTCAAACAATGCTTCTCTCAGCCGCTTCACCAAAAGTGTTCTTGCATTAATAAGGCAGCGCTGTGCCAGGTACCGGAATATATTGGTAAACACTACCGCCACCACAATAGTGCCGGCTAAAAAATACAATGCATATACAGGCTTGTGCGTTTTAAAATCGTAAATGAGATAATAGAAATAGTTTTTGAAAAAAGCGCCTGAAAAACTGAACTCGGGCGCCTGCGCATATTTGGCAGAATCGGCAACATTAACGGGATCGAACAAAAAATTAAGCAACGGAATGATCAGCGCAAACTGAAACACACTGAAAAAAACACCTAACAGGGTAAATGAGAAAAAGGGAATGACAAACTTGTGAAAGGGTTTTGCGTAACTTAATATCCTTCTATACACCTTCATAGCAACTCTAAAAGATAATCTTTAAAAATAAGTTTCAATACAACGAACGGTACACTTCCAAATACTGATCGGCAGCTTTATCCCAACAAAACGTTTCTCCCCGCTGCATAATTGCCTTCTGCATTTTATTTTCTTCGTAGTCGCGCATCCCCGCCTCGAAAACATTCTGCATATGCGATGCGGAAAAATCCCTGAAATAAAAAGCTACATTGCTGCCTATTTCCGGCAAGGCTGTACGGTTAGAGAGAAACAAAGGCTTGCCAACCGACATTGCTTCGGTTACGGGCAACCCAAATCCTTCTGCCATAGAGGGCAACGCAAATGCGTAACAGTTCCTGTAATACCACGATTTTTCGGTTTCGGATATACTGCCCAGCAAACGCACATTGTCATCAACCTTCAGGTTTCTTGCAAGTTGCCGGATAAACTGCAGATAATCCCAATCGTCCTGCCTTCCTGCAATTAAAAGTTCAAGCCCCCTGTTCAACTTGAGCAATGGCAGCAGCACATGAAAATTTTTCTTTCGGCAAACCACTCCCATTGAAAAAAGAAATGGTTTGTTGGGCCGGTACGATACTGCTGAAAGAGAAGGACTGGGCAGATGGTTGGTGCCGTTGTGAATGACATGAACAGGTTTACTGCCGATGTTACAATGCTCCAATACATCCTTTTTACAAAATTCCGATACACAAATAATAGCATCGGCGCGATTGATGTTTTGTTGAAGATGCTTTAGGTATTTTAACTTTTTAGCTTCCGCTTTGTGCTCATATAAAAAGTTAAGATCGTGAATGCTCAATACGATCTTAATTCTTTTGTTGCGCTGCGGCAGGTAATTAGAACTTTGATAAGTGCAATGCCATATATCGTAATTCTTTAACGATGGCATGCAGAACTTTTGCAGAGAATGCTGCGTGATGTGATGCTGCTGTAAACCTATATCGGGCTGAGCCCCGGCAGGAGTAAAAAAAGTCATTTGCTCTTCCGCCGGATTTAGCTTTTTGTTTAGCGCGCTGCCCAGGCTCAGGCAATAATGATACAATCCGGTATTAGCATACTTCATCCTCTCACAATCCAATATTAGCTGTTTCATTTCAGAGGAATTGTTTGATTAAATTTTATAACAGTTCTACAATCAAATCCAGTCATCAATCAACTTATAATATCTAAATAATTACCTGTGACACTTTGAGTATACGTTACCGTTGCACATTCGTTTAAAATTGTTCCCTAATTTTTTAGAAAGAATAGTTAATACAGATCGGGCATAAAAAATACATCGTTCAACTATTCGTTGGCCGCCAGAACCAAAGCAGGATTGGGGAAATAACAGAGGGTGGGTTATACTATAAAACAAAATCCGTACCTAATTATTACACAAGTGCAATAATATTCACAAAGTGTGCTTGACAGAAGGAACGCTGAAAACGTTGCAACAAATTTTTATTTTTTAAAAACAGGGTTTTATTGTTTGTGGCAAGATATGTGATGCAACGTTTTACGTCCCTTTCTAATCAGAACCTGATCATATTCAATATTATGGCAGCTATCATTCTTGATTGTGATTTGATGCGTTTCCCAAATTCAGGTCTGTACCATTATTGTTTGAATATCGGACTAAGGGTAAACCAGCAATTGCAAAGCATGGGAAATGCACCAATGAAAATGTATGTTCCTCCCGCTGAGAAAAATTCATTTGGCAATCCTTCCTACACCATAGAGGAAAAGAAATGGCACAAGCTGTGGAAGCCGTTTCTCATGGGTTGCCGTGTGTGGCATGCACCTTTTCAATCGGGCAGGGTTATTCCTGATAAAAAGAAATACCCCAAAACCAAAGTGCTGCTTACCATCCATGATTTGAATGCAGTGCATGAGGGAAAACCTTTAAAGGAACAGTTTAAGAGCATTGCGCACACACAATCGTTAATCGACAAAAGCGATGCGATTGTTTGTATTTCGGAATTCACAAAATCGGATGTATTGAAATATTGCGACACCGGCAACAAGCCTGTTTATGTTATTCATAACGGCATTCACAGGGTAAACACGCCGGGCGCAGCACCAAATTCTGTTACATTGAAAAGACCGTTTCTTTTCGGGATGGGATATGTGAATCAAAAAAAGAATTATCATGTTTTGTTGCCATTACTCCATCAAAATCCGGAACTTGAGATGGTAATTGCAGGAAGATTTGATGAGCCTGACTATATAGATACAATAAAAAAGCAGGCGGTTGATCTGCGCATTGAAGACAGGCTTCATCTTACCGGACCTGTTTCAGAAGAAGACAAAGCATGGTACCTGAGCAACTGTTATGCATTTGTGCATCCTTCGCTGGCAGAAGGATTTGGCGCTCCGGTTGTGGAGGCGATGCTGTTTGGGAAACCACTTTTTTTATCGGATAAAACTTCCTTACCTGAAATTGGCGGAGAAGCTGCATTTTATTTTTCGTCGTTTGAGGCAGCAGACATGCAGTATGTTTTTAAAGAGGGTATGCAACGATTTGCAAGACACAACATGTCAGCGCTGGTAATTCAACGCGGGCAATTATTCGATTGGGAACAAAGCGCGGCAAAGTATTTGAAGGTATATCAATCATTATTATAACCAGCTCCATGAAATCATTTTTCGACATTCATAGCATCAAACATTTCAGTCGTGCAGAATTTGAACAGGCCTGCTTTAACAATGCCGACCATGTATACGTTGGCAACAATACGGTTTTGTGTACAGTATTGGGCAGGTACAAAATGTATGTAGACTCTACAGATCTTGGCATAAGTCCGCACTTAATGCTGAGCGGGTTCTGGGAGTCGTGGCTGTCCTTGTTATTTGCACAGATCATTCAACCGGGGATGGTTTGCCTTGATGTGGGCGCCAACTTTGGCTATTATTCGGTATTACTGTCTGAATTGTGTGGCGACAAGGGAAAAACCATTGCGGTAGAAGCCAATCCTAAAATTGCAAAGCTGCTGCAGTTTACCAGCTTCGCCAATGGTGGCAGGTTCGAGGTAATGCAGTCTGCTATCTCCAATAAAAGAGGAGAAGCAATCATGACAATTACCGAGCACCAGTTGGGCGGCGGCACTATTCAACCAAATGAAATAGCAAGCGGAAAAAGCCAGATAGCTGTACCAACCTTAACAATAGATGAGCTTGTAAAAGAAAAAGAACTGCCGCGTGTAGACATAATGAAGATTGATGTGGAGGGAGTTGAGCCGGAAGTTTTTGAAGGCATGACTGAAACTATCGACAAAAATCCGCAGTTGCAGATCATTATGGAGTATAGCCCTGCCATTTATCCCGATGCACGAAAATTTACAGAATTTCTTTTCTCCAACTTTACTGTGTACCAGGCAACTAACGTAGACCATATTACCGAACTGAAGTTTTCTGATATTCAAAAACTGTTGAGCCTTAAATTTCACACAGATCTTTATTTAAAAAGAAAATAAACCGATCTGGACGATTTGACAAAACGGATATGTCTCCTTTTTTCAAAATAGAAGAGATAGCAACATTGGCGGGATTCCAGTTCGAATCTCCGTGCAGGCATTATACCAGTTGCGTGCAACTGGACAATCACATTGCCCTGTGCAGGATATTGACGCGTTATAAAATATATGTAGACACGCGCGATCGTGGCATAGCTCCGCATCTTTTACTGGACGGCTTTTGGGAAACCTGGCTCACCCAGTACCTGGCGTCCATCGTAAAACCGGGTGATGTATGTATTGATATTGGCGCCAACTTCGGTTACTATTCTGTGTTACTATCGGCGCTCGCCGGCAGTGCCGGTAAGGTTTTGGCCATTGAACCCAACCCCTTAATGGCCAAACTGCTGCGTTTAACCGCCAGCGTTAACAGCCCGGGATTTGACACGGAGGAAGTAGCGCTTTCGTATAAAAAAGGAAAGACCAAACTTTTGGTGCCCGAAGATTCTTTTGGCGACGCCAGCATTTTGCACCGGGCAGACAGGCAAAAGCAACCAAAAGCCGGCTACAAAGTGCGAACCGATACCTTGGATGCGGTATTGCGTGAAAGGCAGATAGAGAAAGTTGACATCATCAAGATAGATGCAGAGGGTGCTGAGCCGTGGGTATTTGAGGGCATGCAGCAAACGATCATGCAAAATCCAGACCTCCAGATCGTAATGGAATATAGTCCGTACCTGTATGAAAACGCACGTGCTTTTACCGAATATCTTTTTTCACGTTTCACTATCCGCCGACTGAAAGATGTGGAAGAGCAAAAAGACCTGGAGGACTCAGCAATTGAAACACTCCTCAACCTGGGCGATCATACCGACCTGTATCTGAAACGGAAATAGCCGGCAACAACAAAAGCCATTGAAGAACCAGGCAAAATAAAAGACTGACAATAAAGACAGTCTTTCATTCAGCCATCAATATAGTATTTGTTCTTACAATTTCAGCTCAATAAATTTCGATTCGGGCTGTTCGTTCTCGGGTATTCGCCCAATGGCCGACCAGCCGGAATTTAGTTCGATGAACGCAAAACTGATCGCACCACTCAACGTGCCTAACGCAGACTTCCTCACTGAAAATTCAATGATATTTTTTCCGGCTTCCGTTTTGATGGTTGAAAATTTCATTTCACTATCAAAAGCAAAAACAGAACTGAACGACCAGTCAGCCGGTGCACCGGAATGTTTGTATCCTGCACCCCAACTGGGCGATGCAGCCGGACCTTCGAGCAAAAATTCAGTGCCAGACCCTGCTGCATAATCCCAACTGCTGAAGCCTGTGGCAGCGTTATTATCCGAATTAATGTACATGTCTATCATTTCCAGTTTCATATCCGTTGTTCCTTCTACCAGGAAATTGACATCCTGCGCGGTTGCAAAAGCCTTTACGGCGCGAATGGTGCCGGCAAAATTTTCGTTGTTGGTATGCAGATATTCTACATATTCCCAGTCTGTAAAATCGCCGTCAATCTTAATATTCGGGCCTATTATACTAACGGTATCGGTAAATACATCTGTCTGATCGCCGTTGCGCGCGGTTAAAGAAACGAGGTAATCGCCCTTTGCCGAAAACACGTATTGCGGAGATTTAAGTGTGGAGCTGTCTCCCGGTCTGTCGTTAAAATCCCAGGTATATGTTTTGGCTCCGGTAGAAAAATTGGTAAATGTTACCTTGAAGCCATCTGCCACATAACTGAACACGGATTTTAGATTTCCGTTTTCCTTATCTTTTTTACAGGCGGCCGCAGTAATGATCAGCAGCAGCCAGCCGGTTGTATAAACAATATTCTTTTTCATAATTAATAGATTTGATGAACTACTACAGTTCAGTAATTATTTAATCACCACCTGTTTGTTCAGGCTGTTCATACCATTGTACACTTCAACCCAGGCGTTGGTGTTTGCAAGGCGTACTGCGTATTCAACTCTCGATGCCAACGTTTCATCCTGGTCGGCTATGCGCAGGAACAACTCATAAGTACCTGCAGGTATTCCTGCAATACTGATAGATTCCTTTACATTGAATGTTGCAGAAGGCTTGCAAAGCCTTAGATCGGTTGCCACAGGCTTTTCGTAAAAATTACCGTTGGCGGTATTTTTCAGCACGAGCGCTGTATTTTTTTTGTGATACAAAGGCGCGTATCCCTTATTGGTAAGATTGATATCTATTGCAAGGTTTCCGCCTTCCGGCACTTCGTCGGGGAATCTTCCATCTACTAACGCGAGCCTGTACCCGAGGTAGGTTTGAAACTCATCAAAGCAACCAGAGCTTTTCCATGCATTGATGGTGGCAGGATACCAATCGAGATTGAGATATGTCCATTTCAACAATTTCATTTCACGTCGTCCTTCTGCACAGGTAGGGTCGTATCCGCCGGTGGGCGGGCAGGTTTCTCCTCCCGTGGGCACATACAATGCTTCGTTGCTGATGTATTGCTTTTCTGCTTCAACATTGTTATAGGTACCGTAATCGGTGCCGCCCGATAAAAAGCAGTCGTTGTGATGTCCTACTCTTGCACGGGCTTCCGCCGTATAAGCAAGTTCGGACGTTAACGCCGCAGTATTGTTGAATATCTGCTGCTTGGCACCGGGTGTTCTTACCTGCGCCATAATATCTGTTGGCAACACGCTTAACAGTTTTTCCAGTACTTTTCTTTCATTCTCCACCGTGGCCAACCCATTGCTGGAACTGTGCCATTCGCCCCAGGCGCCAATAAAACCGGCCTGTACAAATGCTATCACATCTTTATTGTTTTCGAACACAGGCTTCAACTGGTCGAGATGCTGTTCCACAATTGCCAATGGTGCATCCGTGCCCTCCATATCATCTGTATAAGCAAAACGAAGAATGGTCTTCAATCCTGCATCGCGTATGGTAGCAAGATCAGTTTCTATCAACGAAAGCTGTGCATTGCTCATCGCTTTGTCTTTAAATGCGTCGAGGTAAAACACTCTCAATATCATGGTAACGTTTTGTCCCCTCAGCAATGTTAATTGCGATGCATTGAGCGCGGCACCTTCAGCCATCACTCCCATTGTTTTTATAAAACCTCGTTCAGGGTTTGGAAAAATGGTATTGGCAATTTCATACTGTATGGTTTTATCGGGTGTTTCGCTGCCAGCCTCGGAACGTTTGCAGCTAACCAACCCGCTTGCCATCACCAATGCCAGGCATACTATATTTATTTTGCTTGATGTCATGATTACTCTTTTTTTAATGCAACAAAAATTCGTCTATTGATAACCGGGGTTTTGTATGAATTTTCCCTTTCCTTCGCTAACGGCCCTTAACGAAAAAGGAAACAAAACCTTATTGGGGTTGGTATAGGTTGATTGGGTCACTTCCTGGCAACGACTTACAAATTTTCCATGCCGTATCAAATCGGCGCGGTATTGGCCATTTTCGCACCAAAACTCATGACTTCTCTCCAGCAATATGAGATCGTTGAAAGCGTCTTTCGAAGCATAGTCAGCTAAATCTTTGTCTTCAAGCCCTGCTCTTCTGCGCACCACATTCACCAGTTCCATTGCTTCTGCATCGGGCGCTCCGGCATTGGCTATTGCTTCAGCCTTCGACAACAGTATATCGGGATAACGGTACATTACAATATCAACCGTGCTAAGGCTGGTAGTGCGGGCTGCATCTTCGCTCATTTTTAAAGGAATAGGCCCGCGATCTAAAATATTGCCGGGGTTAGCACGATTGTAGGTAATGCCATCGCTGCCCGTGTATTCAGCAAGCAACATCTCTTTTCTTTTATCGTTGGGTTCAAACCTGTCGTAAAACCACCAGGTGCTCGAAATGGTTCCCCAGCCGGCTTTGGGTGCATAGTTAGTGGGAAGCACCATTAACTGCCACTGGTTTTCGCTGGTTCCGGCATAGTCGCACGGAATTACCCATATTACTTCTTTGCTGCTTTTGGCTCCCTCCAGGTCCCATATAGCCGCATAGTTTTCATCAAGCGTATAAGCGTTGTATGCAATTACTTCATCGCACAGTTCTTTCACCCTGTCCCATTTCTTTTCGTGCAGGTTCAGGCGTATGTTGATCATTTTTGCAAGCGCCTTATTGAACCTTCCATACTCCGCATTCTGCGGCAATGGCAAATCCGCAGCGGCGGCTTCCAGGTCGTCTTCAATAAAGGCCACCATTGCGTTGTGTTCCATTCTTGCCAGCGGCTCTTCCTTTAACGGATTCTGCAACACCTCCAGTGGTGCTATTACCAGCGGACCGTAAAGATCAAATAAGGTATATGCCAGCAATCCCCTGGCACATCTTACTTCGGCTATTGCTTTCCGTTTCAGATCGTCGTTTACGGTAGACCGTGATATCAAGTCTATTGTCATGGTCATGCGACTGATCTTATTGTAAAAATCATCGTAGTAACGGGTAAAGCCTGTATTAGCCGGCTGAAAATTATGCAGCGAAGCAAGCCCCTGATCGCCGTATTTGCCGAAGAGGATTTCGGTTGTGGCGTCGCTAACGAACATCACACCGCGTTCTGAAGTGGAAAAAATGCCGTCGCCCCATGACCCGCGCAAAGGATGATAACAGGCATTTACCATAGCTTCCAGGTCGGAAGCTGATTTGGGAAATATATTGGGATTGATTTCTGAGTAATCTATCGGCACAAGGTCTTTGGTACAACCATTAAGTCCCGCCGCAAACACTACTGCAACAGCAACGATATATTTTTTTATACTACGTTTCATATCTATACAGTTAATGGTTAGAAGTTAAGGTTTAAGCCCACCGTAAAGGTTCTGATATAAGGATAGGCGGCGGTATAGGAATCTGTTTCGGGATCAACGCCGGTATAAGGAGTGATCACGAAAAGATTCTGTGCATCGGCATGAATGCGAACCGAACTGAATACATTGCCCAGCAACTTACGTGGAAGGTTGTACGCCAACGAAACATTCTGAAGCCTGATGAACCATGCATCCTGCACAAAAAAATCACCTATACCATATGGCGACCATCCGTAGAAGGAGCTCGGATGAGTGGTAGAAGGATTTTCAGGCGTCCATCTCTCTTTAACGGTTCTTAATGCATTGTACCCGTTAGAGTATACACCTGCTGCGCTTACGCCATAAGTTGTGTAATTGGGGTCGGCAAACCGGCGACCAAACAATGCATTGAAATCGAAATTGAGACTGAAATTTTTATAGGTCAGAATATTGGTGAGCCCTGCCATATAACTTGGGTCTGAAGTGCCCATTAATTTTGTATCTGCTTCATCGATAATGCCATCGGGTTTGCCCATGCGTATAAACCTTCCGTCGGCATCTACCGCAGGATTTCCATTTCCATCTCTTTCAAAACCGTCGATGTCTTTTATTTTGATCATGCCCGGCTTCAGCTCCGGCTGCGATGCAGGAACCTGTTCGCCTACCTGCAATATGCCATCTGCTACCCTGCTGTACTGAGCGCGTATAGGATCGTTGGGACTTTCATATACCGCAGGCTTCCAGTCGGGCGCCCTTTCCTTCCAGGTATCTTTGTAGCGTGAAAGTGCAAACATGGTTCTCCACTGGAAATTGGTGGATTGTATGTTTCGTGTGTTGATGGTAACTTCAAATCCTTTGCTTTGCGTTTTGCCCACATTGGCAATGATAGTATTAATCTCCTGGTAAGAGTTGAGGGTTTTGGTTGCCAGCAGGTCGGATATAACGTTGTTGTATACCTCTATCGAGCCGTCAATCCTGCCGTGCAAGATGGAAAAGTCGAGCCCGAAATTAGCGCCGGTGGTGGTTTCCCATTTCAGATCGGGATTTTCAAGCCTGGCAAGCGACACACCTATCAACCTTACGTCATTGCCGGTAAGCCATGCTGGATAAGCGGCATAGGCGGCAAAAGCATTGCTGTTAATGGTGGCATTTCCTGTTTGCCCATAGCTAAACCTGAATTTGAGTTGTGAAAAAGTATTCTTCAAAAAACCGAGAAATGGCTCTTCCATTATGTTCCATGCAATGGCAGCCGATGGGAATGTGCCCCATTTATTATTGGCAGCAAAAACGCTTGCTCCATCGGTACGCACGGTAGCGGTAACATAATACCTGCCTTTATAATTATAATTGAGCCGCCCAAAATAAGAAGCGATCATATTTTTTGATCCTGCCGAGGTACTGGGCAACTGAACACTGCCGGCGCTCAGGTTGTTCCACAAAAAAGCATCGGTAATAAAACCGGTTGCACCTTCGCTGTTGAGTTCGCTTACAAATTTTTGCTGCGACACGCCAGCCAATACATCTACGTTGTGATTGCCCGCAATGGTTTTATTGTAATTGGCAGTGGCTTCGAGCAGGTAAGAGTTGCTTTCTGAATTGGATATATAGGCCCTGCCATGCTCCAACGCACCATGCAGCGTGGTAGTAGGCAGGTAATTCTGTCTTTTAGAACTACCCCTGTCAATGCCGGCTTTTAATTTCACCGTAACGCCCTCTATGGGCATTACATCCACATAAAAATTTCCAAGAAAGCGCTCTATTCTTCCCTGGTCACTGATGGTTAATAAAGAATAGGGATTGGGTTGCAATGCCAATTGTGGGTTGAGCGGATAGTTGCCCTCTTCATCTAACGCAGGAATATGTGGTCCCTGCTGGATGGCAGCACGGATCAACCCTGAATTTTCGTATTGATCGGCGCCTAATTGTGTATTCTCATTATCAATTCTGCTGGCGGTAAAGTTGACACCGGTTTTTACATACCGGTTGATCTCCTGGTCGATATTGGCACGCACGGAATATCTTTTAAAAGAAGCATTTTTTACAATGGCCTGCTGATCGTAAAAGTTGCCCGACACGAGGTACTTGGTATATTTTGTTCCTCCCGACAGAGAAAGGTTGTGCTGCATGGTTTTGCCATCTCGCGTCACCAGGTCGAACCAATCGGTTCCGCGCCCTACGTTGTTAATAGCGTTTTGCGTGTATAGTTTTCTGAATGGACCATTTACAGGATTTGCTTCCGCTTCTGCCTGCGTTTTGGTGCCGTATGGAATAACGTTGTTGTCAAATTGCCATTGCTCCCAGGCGGCTTCATTACGCACCTGCATCCACTCGTTCAACGGTAGTACGTCGAAAGGATTGTTGTATTTCTGCAATGAAAAGTTATTTGAGTACTGCACCTTCAGCGCGCCGTCGCTGCCTTTTTTGGTAGTGATAAGAATGACGCCATTGGCAGCCCTTGATCCGTAAATAGAAGTGGCGCTTGCATCTTTCAACACTTCAATGGATTCAATATCGTTGGGATTGAAAGAGTTTAGAATACTTTGCGAACCGGCATCATAACGTCCACCACTTGCCGGCTGCAACAGGTCTGTTATAGGAAAGCCGTCTACTACAAACAACGGTGCGTTGCTGGCATTTACAGAACCGGCTCCACGCACCAATATGTCCAATCCGCCACCGGGTTGCGCACTGTTTTGCCGGATGGTTAGCCCGGCTACCTTACCCTTCAGCATATTTCCAATTTCAGGACCGGATGACATTACCAGGTCTTTTGTTTTTACAGATGATACGGCTCCGGTAAGATCTTTTTTCTTTTGTGTTCCGTAACCAATTACTACTACTTCTTCTGTCTGGGCATCTAAAGGCTTTAATGCAATGCTTACGTTGGCCTTTGATCGTGACACTACCACTTCAATAGATTGATGGCCCACATAGGAAATGATGAGCGTTGCAGCTTCGCTGGGTATTTGTATGGAAAATTCGCCATTGGCATTGGTGCTTGTGCCATCATTCGTTCCTTTGATTTTTACAGAAGCACCTTCGAGCGGCTGGCCGGGATTGCTTTCGGATGTTACCCGCCCTTTGATGTCAACAGGCGGCGGATCGTTGGTTTCTCCGGGAGGACTGACTACGCCGGTAACATTGGGAGCAATTACAATAAACCTGTCCCGCAAGGTATACGACAGCGATTGGTGCTGGAATACCAGTGTCAATGCCTCGTTCAGCGTAACGTTGTTTACGTTGATGCTGATCTTTGAGGCTTTGGCAATTTCTTTCTTGCCATAAATAACACGATAGCCAGTTTGTTTCGTGATCTCTTTTAACACAAACTCAAGACTGGCATTGTTCATCTTCAACGTAACGCCTTGCGCATAACCGCCGGCGTGCGTTTGCAAAAAGCAAGCGAAGAGTAAAACAACAGTCAGTTTCATACCTAAGCAGATTTTTAGCAGTTCGGTATTATAGTTTCGGTACCTGCACAGCAGTGCTTGGCGATAAGCAATGAATCGCATAGCTTTGTTTTGTTGGGTTATTAATTAGATGATCGTCGCAGATTGTTTAGCAGTAACCTGCACATTGCCGGGAGTGCTTCCAACGCTTCCGGTTTTTAATTGCGGTACTGTACGTTAGTTATTGGTTGATATACTATTACATTGTGATTGATTTTAAGTTGTACTTCAATATTTACCGGGTAACTGTTATTACTTTGTTGTTGATGGTAAAATGAACCTGCCTGGTCAGTTCCAGCAATTCCAGCAGCTTGGATACATTTACACTCCTGGGAATTTCAGCTACAAACTGTTCTGAAATTTTGTCTTTATATACTACTTCTACTCCATACCAGCGCGCCACCTGCCTCATAATGGTCTCTATATCTGTTCCGTTAAACCGGAACAGTCCGTCTTTCCATGCCAGCGTTTCATCAATATCGGGATTGTGCACCAGCCGCAGGTTACCGGCTTTATCGTTTTGAACCTGTTGCCCCGGCTGTAATACGATGGTTTTGCTCTTTTCGGTTACCACTACCTTTCCTTCGGCAAGCGTGGTTTTAACCGTGTGTTCGTTGCCGTAAGCATTTACATTAAAGTGCGTGCCCAATACCTCTATCATTTGCTCTTCCGTTTTCACTTTGAAGGGCATGGCGGCATTTTTTGCCACTTCAAAATAAACCTCACCCGTAACCGAAACGTTTCGTTCCTTCCCTGCAAAGGCGGTTGGATATGTAATGGAAGAGGCTGCATTCAGCCAAACGCCGGTACCATCGGGCAGCACCAGGTGATACGCCCCGCCTACGGGAGTTGTCATTGTGTTGTATAATATTTCCCCGGTTGCTTTCCCTGTTTCGTATTTAATTTCTCCATTGTCTGACTTTACAATCTTTGCATTTCCCTGGCTGGCAACCAATCCATTGGAAATGCTATCGAGCACCACTTTGCTTCCGTCGGCGAGGGTTAGTGTGGCAAAATTTCCACCGGGTGCAACATCCTGATGTGGTGAAACGGAGGCGGTATGCTTACCCGTGATAGTCGCTTTTTCACTTCCACTAATTAAATAAACAGCATATCCTGTTATAACGAGTATGAGCACGGCCGCGATCCTGACCCAGTAATGATTCAAAATGCTGACACGGTTTCGCGGCTTTAATGGCACGGCATCATCATCTGCGGTAGCAGCAGCAATATTTTTGAAGTAGCGATCGGCTTCTTCACCCGGCACTTGTTCCGCGGGCTGGTAGGAAAGCCATTTTTTCTGCATCCATTCCTCCAACTCAGCAGAGTCTTTCATGTGTAGCATTAGCTGCGAAAGCTCCTCATGTTCGTCAGGCAAGATCGTTTTTTGGAAGTGCTTTTCCAGTAAGTATAAAAATCTTTCGTTTGCCATACAGTAGCTTGGATCTGCCACCCCTGAATTTGAGGCGGAATACAGAGTAGACAAATGGCAAACGAAAAAGGAGTAGTCGCTGGTGAAAAAATTATAAAGAAAGGTTTGAAACCTGATCGCTACTCGTGGTGTGTCATCGTTGCGGGCACGAACAATGCATGCAGCCATTAACCATTGCCTGGTGCGGTGGATGGCTTCCCCGCTTAGGCGGAGGCTTGCCAGGACGGCAAGAGGTTGATGCCTTTGCAACCTGGTTCAAATCATAATTGACCCTCGTATAGATACTAAACACGCCACCTACACCACAAATGAGCGGCATTACAAAGCTCCGAACCTTAGCAAGACAGCGAGTAGTATGGAAACAGATATACTGGCTTGTTTTTCAAGCAGCGTGCGGATGGCGCGCGACGCCTGCGAAATGTGCTTTTTAACCGTGAGAGGAGATATGTTGAGCTGATCGGCTATTTCATCGTTCTTTAAACCCTGTTCGCGCCTGAGCCTGTAAACGATCTTTTGTTGTGCAGGCAGTTGCTCTATAGCAGTTTGCAAAGCCCTGTTGGTTTCGTTGTAATCAATGGTTTGGGTGGTAGAGTCTATTTGATCGGCAAGCTCCTTCTTCATTTCAGCAAGAATGCTGTGCTCCATCGACATTCGCCTGAAGCCATTAATCATTTTATGCTTAGCCAACGTAAACAGCCAGGCGTCAAAGCTTCGCACATCCCTCATCCGCTCGCGGTCGGTCCATACCTTAATAAACACTTCCTGTAAAATATCTTCTGCCAGTTGTTTTGTGTGAGTTAAATGGAGCGTATAGTAAAAGAGTTTGTCGCGGTAGTTGTCGTACAGGCTGCGGAAAGCTTCGCGGTCTCCATCAGCCAACCGATGCAGCAGGATTGCTTCTTTTATGATACCGTTATCGCTCACGCAGTTAAGTTTTGAAAAGTAAATAGCTGGTCAGCAACTACGACAACATAACAATTAATGCAACTAAAAATACAAAAAATCCACGATTGGTTTCAAGAAAAATGCGCAATCGTATGCACAGATTACAGTAATTTGGGGCTGTAATAAAAGAAAAAAACTACAGCATTCGTAGCAGTAAAATACTGATTTACATGTCTAAAACTTATATAGAAGACAAAGTGTTTGAGGGGGAGGATTTCACAGCGTCGTTATTGCAAGCGGGCGAATACGACAATTGCACTTTCTCGGGTTGTCATTTATCTAATACCAGCCTGGCGGGCATGCATTTTATTGAATGTACTTTTAATAATTGCGATGTGAGCATGGCTACACTTACTCAAACTGTGTTGAGGGATGTAACATTCAACGACTGCAAACTGATGGGACTGCATTTTAATGACTGCGATGCTTTTTTGTTTTCGGTTGCGTATAACCGTTGTATCCTTAATTTTTCATCTTTCTTCAAATTGAAGCTGAAAAAGACAAAGTTTGTTGATTGTGAGCTTAAACAGGCGGATTTTTCGGAGGCAGATCTTACCGAAGCAGTTTTTAAAAACTGCAATATGGAGGGTACTGTATTCGATAACTCTATTCTTGAAAAAACAGATTTCAGCACGTCTTTCCATTACAGCATTGATCCTGAAAAAAATAAAATGAAGAAAGCACGGTTTTCACTCGATGGTTTACCGGGACTGCTGAATAAATATGACATCAAAATCGTGTAAACAGCATCGTTATGAAATCTTTTTCAGCTAAAATTTATAAGATCGGCATCAATCCTTATGTATTGTTGCCAACGGCAGTACTGAAAGATATTTTTGAACAGGCAGGTAAAGACAGGGGACCTATACCTGTAAAGGGTAAAATAGACGGGCACGCATTTACACAAACACTGGTTAAATACAGCGGCAAGTGGAGATTGTACCTGAACAAGCCTATGCGCACCGCAGCCCAAAAAGAAACAGGCGACACAGTCACCATAACAGTTGCTTACGATGCGGCAGAAAGGAAAACGCCGGATCATGCAGGCTTTATAGCAGCACTTAAAAAGAACAAAGAGGCAACGGCGGTATATAATAGCCTTGCGCCTTATCTACAAAAAGAAATCAACCGTTACCTGCATCAGTTAAAAACGGAAGCATCGGTGCAGCGGAATATAGAAAAAGCCATTCAATTTTTGCTGGGGAAGGAAAGGTTTGTAGGGAGAGATGGGATAAGTGGTAAGTAAGGAAAATCAAAATACAAGAACCAAGATCCAAATAGCAAAAAGCAAGAACCAAAATTCAAGGAACAAAAGCCAGGATTCAATTATCATGGTAACTATACAAACATTCCGAGAACTGGCATTGTCGTTTCCGGGAACAACGGAAGAACCGCATTTTGAAAAAACTTCGTTCAGGGTAAAAAAGAAAATTTTTGCTACATACGATGCGGCAAATAACCGTGCGTGCATAAAACTATCGGCAACAGACCAGGATGTATTCTGCAAAATTGATCCGGCAATAATTTATCGCGTACCCAACAAATGGGGGTTGCAGGGCTGGACCTTACTTGAAATGAAAACAATACGGAAACAAATTTTTAAAGAAGCGTTGGAGAAGGCATATGGGGTGGTGTATAAGGGGTAAGGCGTAGGGAGTAAGGTATAAGGTAGAGAAATAAGAAATAAGAAATAAGAACCAAGAACCAAAAATCAAGTTTGATGTTTGGAGTTTACCGTTTATTGTTTGATGCAATTTCAAACGCCAAACCATAAACGCCCAACTTCATTGCTGAAAGCTGACAGCTCACCTCAGCACTCCTTCAGTCCCAAAGGTATATGTATTGCCAGTCCGCCTTCGGAGGTTTCTTTGTACTTATTGTTCATATCAATCGCGGTGTCCCACATGGTTTTTACTACTGCATCGAGCGACACTTTGGCAAAATCGGGTGTGCTTTGTAAAGCAAGCTGTGCGGCAGTAATTGCTTTGATGGCGCCCATTGTATTTCTTTCAATGCAGGGTACCTGCACCAACCCGGCAATAGGGTCGCAGGTTAAACCGAGGTGGTGCTCCATTGCTATTTCCGATGCCATGAGTACCTGCCGCTGCGTGCCGCCCATTGCTTCGGTTAATGCTGCTGCAGCCATTGCGGAAGACACTCCGATTTCTGCCTGGCACCCTCCCATAGCAGCAGATATGGTAGCTCCTTTTTTAAAGATGCTGCCAATTTCAGAGGCTGTCAGCAAAAAAGAAAGGATCTTTTCTTCGCTGTCGCCATCACAAAAAATAATATAGTACATCAATACCGCGGGTATTACGCCGGCAGCACCGTTAGTAGGCGCCGTTACTACCCTGCCAAAAGACGCATTCTGTTCATTTACCGCAAGCGCAAAACAGCTTACCCAATCGAGCGTATATTTAAAGCTGTTGCCTCCTGCCCGAATCACCTCTTTCCATTCATTATAATTACTATAGGCAAGCGCCCTGGTTAATTTTTTATTCAGCGCTTCTGCCCTTCTTTTTACATTCAATCCACCGGGCAACACGCCTGTTGAATGGCACCCGGTGTAGATACAATCGCGCATTACGTCGAAAATGCGCAACAGCCCCGCCTTTGTTTCTGTTTCAGGTCGCCAGGCATTTTCATTTTCTGCAACAATTTCGTGAATGCTCAACCCGGTTTTCATGCACCAGTGCAGCAAATCGGAGGCAGTGTTCACGGGAAAGGGTAACTGCACCGTATTTTTGATACTTGTTTCTACGTTCTCCTGTTTTACAAATCCACCCCCTACCGAATAATAGGTTTCTGCAAATTGTTCGCCGTTAGCCAGTGTAACTAAAAAGCTCAATGCATTGGGGTGAAAGGGCAGCGATTCGTTCGTCAGAAAAACAATATCTGTGGCAGGATCAAATTCAACTGTTACGGCGTGCCGGAGCCGGATTTTTAAACTGCCGGATATAGCCAGTATTTTATTTTGTATATCATCTACGGCAAAAGTTTCCGGATCTTCTCCACACAACCCCAGTTGTACGGCCACGTCGGTGCCATGTCCTTTGCCGGTTTTGGCCAGTGAGCCGTATAGCAAAACCTGCAACCGCACAACATCCTGCAATAAATTTAAACGGGATAGCTTTTGTGTAAACAATTGTGCGGCACGCCACGGCCCGAGCGTATGAGAGCTGGAAGGACCAACGCCTATCTTAAACATGTCGAATACTGAAATGGGGTCGTGCGGCAAATGCAACAATTTGCTATAAAGTTAAAGGCTTTGATGTTAGTAAAACATCAAAGCCTTTAGCAAGATTGTGTAACAACGCTGCGACTATTGTACAGACTCCAGTGTTACATCAAAAATAAGTATCGATTTTGCGGGTATACGAACTGTGTTTGTTGCCTGATCTTTGATCTCCACATCGCCATAACCCAGGTATGGAGGAATATAGAGCTTTATTTTTCCGCCACCGCCTTTAATATGCTTCAATCCTTTCTGCCAGCCCACAATCAAATCGCCCAACCATAAAGTAGAGGGAGAACCAGCCTGCGACTGATCGAACACCGTACCATTTGTAAGCATGCCTTTGTAATAAAAGGTAATTACCGAACAAACTGCGGGAGTAGTAGTAGTGCCGGGATTTTCAACCTTATAAAATACGCCTGAAGCGGAATCTAATGAGTAGTCTGTGATATGGGCAACGCTATCAAGATAATATCTCACCTTAACCACCTGGGAATCGGGGGCTTTTCTGGTAACGTCGGTATACGGACACCCTGGGTCTTTGCTTTTTAAACATCCCGAAAAACCGATGCCTCCAACAAGAACAAATAAACCAATCAGAATCTTTTTCATATTGAGTTTTCACATTTTTATTAATAACTGTTGATCAACTATCCGGCGCAAACGTTGCATGCTACTCATTTTTCCCGTCATTTTCGGCTTTCGCTTTTAACTCGAGATAACGCTGTTCGTGCATTTCCCACCGGTGACGCTTGTTAAATATGGCCACGAAAACAACTATAATAACAGCTGCACTGATCAACACCGCAGGATTGAACTGCGTATGTCCTACCATATCTGCCCGTTTATACCAGCCCGACATAAAATTTATGAGGATGGGAAGCGTAAATACCAGCCCCAGCGGCAGCCCTATAAGCAACTGCCTGAAGGTCCGCTTTTCCTTCAACCGGTTTTGCTCCCAGTACTCTATAAACGCTTTCTCCTCGTTGGTTAACATACCCCGCTGTTTTTAAGGCTGCAAATATATAATGAAGCGCTTCTAAAAATGCAGCTTTTTACATTTTTCGGACGGATGGAAATTCATTCTTACAATATGTAACCGGGCCACCCAAAAACTTATAACCTCCTAGTTTTTAGTTTTTTGTAACTTACAGCCTCGTTTAAACGATTATTTACGCTTCTTTATTAAAAGAACAAACATTGAAGATAGCACATCTACTAAGTCAATATCTGCTCCAGAACAAAAAAATGCAGTTGCAGGGTTTGGGAGAGTTTACAATGGAAAACTTTTACGACAATCCCTTTGAGCAGGAAAAAGGAAAAATCAAAATTCCCGGAAATACCATTCGCTTTACTCCCGATAAAAAATGCAAGGAGGACCTCGGCTTAATAGAATTTATTTCTAAAAACACAGGAAAAATAAAGCCACTTGCTTTTTCGGACCTGGAAGATTTTTTAAATATCGGAAAGCAATTGCTGAATGTAAGCAAGCAATTTTATATTGAGGGATTGGGTACGCTTGTGCTGGATGCTCACAATAATCTCAGCTTTAGCCAGGGAGATGAACTGGTGCCTGCAGCGCTGGCGGAAGACTTCAACGCAAAAAAAATAAAAGAAGCAAAAGAAGATACGTCGGGCATTTCCTTTACAGATGACTACGCACCCCGTGCCTCAGGAAATAATGCAAGGAAAATATTTGTAACGATTGTGATTTTGCTGGGCCTGGCAATTATTGGCTGGGTGGCATACTACTTCTACAATCAATGGCAGGAAAGCAAAAATACTTCGACTGTGCCACAGGATATACAGCCCGTACTAACGCCAACGAGCACACCGGCTTCCGATACTGCTTTGGCAAACAAGCCGTCAAGCGATAGCATTGGCACTACGGCCGTAGTTCCTAATGCAGATTCTGCAGCAGCATCCTATAGTGTGATTATTGAAACTTCGGGAAAGAACAGGGCGCTGAAACGCCACCAGGACTTACTGGATATGGGCTACAAGGTGAAGCTGGCTACTGCAGACTCTATCACCTTCCAGATCTATACAAGCATCAACGGTCCTCTATCAGACACCGCCAGGGTGCGCGACTCAATAGCCCGTTTTTTTGGCCGCAGGGTTATTATAGACCGGGGGCTTAAGTGATTGGGGTTGAGGTTAATAAGTTAATTGGTTAAGGAGATTAAGGAGTTAATTGAAAATGTAAGAGCTACCCAACCACTCAACTTATTCAACTTTATCAACCTACTTAACCACCTAACAGCCATACATTTGCCACTCAACTACTATCTTTAACAGCAATTTCAATGTATAAACATTGATCTGCCGTGATTATGCGTATCTTTGCGTTTCTGTTACACAATAACATGACTGAAATGTAGTTATTGATCTAAGCTAACCTCACAGGCAAATGCCTGGTGATTGTAGCGTATGAAATGAACATTTTGCTGAAAATGTAAGAACACAAAATTTTGCGGCTTTCAGCAACCGCATGTTTAAAAAAAGTAACTATGCAAACAGAAACAATGATTAAGAACCTTTCTTTTGATAAAGAGATGGTAAGCAAACTGGAAGCGAAGAAACTGGACCTCGATGTTCTGTATGTTTACCTCACCAATGGAAAGATTAGTATGCAGGAATATTTATACCTGTGCGGCGTAAGACAATAAGATAGTTTGATTTTAATAAGAGAATGATTCAACCTCTGCCAATGGCGGAGGTTGTTTTTTTTTGAGGGAGAGCCCATCCTAACCTTCCCAAGGGGAAGGGACTCAACGCACAGGGCCAACTTACAAAGAGGTTTAGTATTTTTATTAGGGTTCGTGGCAGCGTTGCTTTGTACTTTGGGTTTGCTTCCTGGTTCTTTGGTTCTTAACACCTGAGAGCTGAAAGCTGACCGCTGATAGCTAATAGCTGACAGCTTAATTGGCGCTTACAGAAGCAACAGCAGAAGCGCCGAGCTTTTTAGCCGTTTGAAGTACTTTGTATACGTCGCCCCAATGCCCCGCAGTGTCGGCATTTACAACAACGGATGGCTTATCGGTTTCTTTAGACAATACCAGTTTCAGTTCATTCTCCAGGTCGTTCAGCGAAATCTTTTTCTGCCCGATGTATGCCTGGTTATTCTTATCGATGGATACCACCACAGTTTGCTTGGCCTTCGTGTCGCTTTTGCCTTTGGGCGCCGAAACCTTAATGACGTTAGGATTTGCCAGTGTAGACACAATGAGGAAGAACAGCAGGAGTATGAACAATATATCGTTTAATGCCCCGGTGTGCACCTCGCCATGATCTCTTAATTTCTTTCTTAAATTCATTTCAGGTTTTTAAAATTTCAATTGCACAGCAAACAGTTTCCCTATTCTCCTACTCAACCAATTCACTCCAAACCATTACTTGGTTGGCTCCTGCAATACATCGATAAACTCTGCGCTGGCAGCTTCCATACGGTTCACGTTTTTATCAATCTGGGCATTCAGATAATTGTATCCCACATAAGCCAGCAAACCAATGATAAGCCCCGTAGCCGAAGTTACCATTTTGGTATAGATACCACCGGCAATAGTGCTGAGCGTATACTCGCCGGTTGACGATATGCCGTAAAACAATTGCACCATCCCTACAATCGTTCCCAAAAATCCAAACATAGGTGCTATACCGGCGATAAGCGATAAAACCGATACGTTGCGTTCCATTTTGTAGATTTCCAGTTTGCCCACATTCTCCATGCTCTTTTCAATGGCTTCTATTGGCTTTCCAATACGTTGAAGTCCTTTGTCTATCATCCTGGCAACGGGATTAAATGTGTTGCGCGCCAGCGACCGTGCTGCGGTAACATTACCTGATACTATGTGATCGCGGATAATGCTCATAAAATTGTAATCTACTTTTCCGGCATTGCGAATGGCAATCAACCTTTCAAAAAAGAAGAATATAGCTACCACCAGCAACAATGCCAACGGCACCATAATCCACCCGCCAGACATCAGCAAGTCCCACAAACTAATAGTAGTGCCGGGTTCAGGAATTCCGTGCTGGGCAGCAATTGCTTTATTAACTGAATCTGTAGCCGGCGGAACCTGCAGAAAAAAAAACTTCATATTATAGTTTTGTTGAAAGTGCGACAAATGTAAGGACTATACGAACAACTTCGGGTAGCCCTTTGCCGAACGTGAAAATAGTGTGATTATTTTTTTATCGATCAGACCTGCTATTCTATTAACAATTCTTATAGAATATCAGATGCAGCGGAAATTGAGATAAAGTCTACGGCAATCTTTGTAAAACGCTACAAAATAGTGCCCTCAGGACATTATTTTCTTTGCTTCGAACTTCAACGCATCCAACACTACCGTGTGTAATGATGTTTTAGGATCGGCATCCAGCAACTCCAATACTCTTTTGCCAAACTCCAGTCCGCTGGCATCGGGCGATAGTGTACCCATCAACTGGTGCAGTATAAAAATGTTCTGCTCCTTCAGGCTACTCACGGCCTGCCATGCCTGGTTGGATACATACAGTTGCTGCGACAAATTGTATTCATACTCCTGTTTAATGCTTTCTACCAACAGCGACTGGTAGGCAATGGCTTTCATATCGCCCGGCTGAAGCCTGCCCACCAGGTTGCGGAGTGCAATGCGCTCTGCCAATATCACCAGTCTTTCATAAGCCTGCAACTGTAATGCTTTATCGTAAGCGGGTGTTTTTTCGTCTTTTTTTATGCCTTTTATATCGCTCCGGTATACTAATAAATACACTCCAAAAACGGCCACAACAATTACAATGGCCAGTATAATAATAGTGCTGTTATCCATGCGTTGAATTTTGGGTAGTAAACAAAAGTAAGTTAAGTAAGTTAATTAAGCTGAGTAGGTTAAGCGGGTTTCCATATTCCCCGGTTATCTTATTTAACTCAATTAACTTAATCGACTCAATAACCCAATTAACTTAGCTAACTTACTCACCAATTCCCAACTCACCATGTCGCGGTTCAACCAGTACATACCGTCTCCCCTATTGCAACCTTACATAAAGCATTATGCCATTACCGAAAATGAAGCGGGCGAAACTTACAAAGTGTTGCCAGGCACATCGCTGGTAATGGGCTTTCAGTTTAAAGGTCAGCTCTTGCAAATTAGAAATGATGCTGAAAGCTTACTTACCACCCAGGGAATTACAGGTTTGCAGGACCGTTATAACCTTTTTAAAACCCAACCCGGCACCGGTTCTGTGCTGGTATATTTCAATGAAACAGGAGCTTCTTTCTTTTTTAAAGCGCCTATGCACGAATTGTTCTCACAAAGCTTGTCGTTAGATTATTTTATTGGTAAAACAGTATTAGGCGAATTTGAAGAACGCCTGTGCGAAGCAACCAATGACGAGGAAAGGATCAGGCAGACAGAACTGTTCTTAATATCGCAACTTCGGGTATGCGTTCACGATGCACTGGTGGCAGAAGCCATTCACCAGATCTTTCATTCGCACGGTACTATTAAAATGAAGGCATTGGCCGCCAACCTGCATACCAGTCAAAGTCCGCTCGAAAAACGCTTTCGTAAAATTGTAGGCGCCACTCCTAAAAAGTTTGCATCGATCGTACGCCTGCAAACAGCCATCCATTTACACACCACCGATGCACGCAGCATGACGGAGATAGGCTATGCGTCCGGCTTTTACGACCAGGCACATTTTATCAAGGAATTCAGCAGGTTCACCGGCGAAACACCGGAACAGTTTTTTAAGAAGCGGTGAGCGGCGAGCAGTCAGCCATCAGCGGTCAGCTATTAGTAGTTGAATAGGATAACCTTATGCCCTAAACCTTTTTGCCTTACACCTTACACCTTCCTCCTTAATCAACGATTTTTTACAATTGCAGCCGGTTGCCGTGCATCATCTTTGCCCCAGAAAAATACAAACTATGTTTACGCTTGAACAAATTAAAGCATCGCATGCGCTGGTGAAAAGTGGCGCAGATTTCCCTTCTCACATTCAAAGATTGATTGCAATGGGGGTTACAGGTTATGAAAATTACGTGGCAGACGGAAGCACGCTCTTTAAAGGCAAAGACAACTATAGCACGCAAGCGCCCGCAAAATATGCAGTTCAATCAATAGCCGAAAAGCCCGACATCAAAGCATTGAAAGAAGCATTAAGCATTCACCAGCAGGGGCAAACCGACTATCCCACTTTTTGCACACAGGCTGCCGAAGCGGGAGTAGAGAAATGGGTAGTGGATACCTTACAGATGACCTGCATTTACTATGATAAAAAGGGAATAGAAATGGTGAAAGAGATCATTCCATCGGTGTAAAACCCTATCGGTCAGACCGCCCGCCTGCACACAAAGGCAGGCAGGGCGTCCCGACCGGAATTATCTGCCGCGACTTCGCAGATGAAATTATATTCGCCCACCTGCGGCTTGTTATCCTGTTTATCCTAACCACTCGCTTAACCCAATCAACTTATGCCCACTCAACCTACTTAACTCACTTAACCTTCTCCACTTATTCACCTCAATACAGCAGCTGGTGCGTTTGTTTGATAACTCCCATTACAAACACACTCTGCACATTACCAATGTTGTCTGCTTCGCTCAGTTTGTTTACATGAAAATCGTAATAAGCATCCATGTTTTCGGCTATCACTTTCAGCATGAAATCAAAATCGCCCGATATATTATAGCATTCAATTACTTCGTTCATTTCCTGGATGGCTTTTATAAACCGGCTGCCGGCGGTTTTGTTGTGCTGCTTTAGCGATACATAACAGATCACCATTAGTCCTTTCTTCACTTTTGTATGATCAAGCAGTGTGGCATATTGCTTTATAACACCCGATTCTTCCAGCCTTTTAATTCTTTCATGCACCGGTGTGGTGCTCAGGTGTATGGCGTCCGATAGCTCTCTTACCGTCATCCGTGCATTTTGCTGCAACAGCCGCAATATTGCCAGGTCTTTGTCGTCGAGCAAAGGTGCTATAGCCGGTTTTTCTTTTTGCTGTGTTTTTTTCATTTCAAACAGGTAATTTGTTCTTTAAAAGTAGAAAAAACAGCGTTTTATCCCAAATACTAACAATCATACTAATATTCTATTCTATCCCTGTAGCTTTGCAAGACTTTAAAAACAATACTTTTTTATACATTTTTAAACCAGTAACAATGTCAACTGTTTCAAAATCTATCGACTTCTCTTTGCCTAATAAGGTAAAGGATATGAGTCTTGCAGCGTGGGGACGTAAGGAAATTCGTTTAGCCGAGGCCGAAATGCCCGGGCTGATGTCCATCCGCGAAGAATACAAAGGTCAGCAGCCATTGAAAGGTGCCAGGGTAGCAGGATGCCTGCACATGACCATTCAAACTGCGGTATTGATCGAAACATTAATTGAGTTGGGAGCCGAAGTAAAATGGAGTTCCTGCAATATCTTCTCCACACAAGATCATGCAGCAGCAGCTATAGCAGCAGCGGGTGTAGGTGTATTTGCCTGGAAAGGACAAACGCAGGAAGAAGCCGACTGGTGCATTGAGCAAACATTGTTCTTTGGCAGCGCCGACCGTCCTTTAAATATGATATTGGACGATGGTGGCGATTTGACCAACATGGTATTCGACAAATATCCTGAGCTGATACAGCATGTAAAAGGATTGAGCGAGGAAACCACCACCGGCGTACACCGTTTATATGAAAGAATGCAGAAAGGCACACTGCCCGTTCCTGCCATTAATGTAAACGACTCGGTAACCAAATCGAAGTTTGATAACAAATACGGTTGCAAAGAAAGTTTAGTAGACTCTATCCGTCGCGCTACAGATGTAATGCTGGCAGGTAAAGTGGCTGTTGTAGGTGGATACGGAGATGTGGGCAAAGGTTCTGCTGCATCGCTGGCTGGTGCAGGTTGTCGGGTAATCGTAACCGAAATAGATCCTATATGCGCATTGCAGGCTGCTATGGACGGCTTTGAAGTAAAGAAAATGAAGGATGCAGTAAAAGAAGCCGACATTATTGTAACTGCAAGCGGCTGCCGCGACCTGATTACGGGCGAGCATTTTAAGCTGATGAAAGACAAAGCCATTGTTTGCAACATCGGGCACTTTGATATTGAAATAGACGTAGCCTGGCTGAACAAAAACTATGGCAACACGAAAGATACCATTAAGCCACAGGTGGATATTTACAATGTAGATGGTAAGGACATTATTTTACTGGCAGAAGGCAGGTTGGTGAACCTGGGTTGTGCTACAGGACACCCGAGCTTTGTAATGAGCAACTCCTTCAGCAACCAAACGCTTGCCCAGATAGAGTTGTGGCTGCATCACAAAAATTACGAAAACAAAGTGTATGTTCTTCCTAAGCACCTCGACGAAAAGGTTGCGCGTTTGCACCTGAAAAAAATTGGTGTTGAACTGGATGAACTCACTACCACACAGGCAGAATACCTTGGCATAGCCAAAGAAGGTCCTTATAAGCCAGAGCACTATAGATATTAATTGAGGAGTGAGGCAGAAGGGGTAAGGTAGAAGGGGTAAGGCGAAAGGTTTAGGGCGAAAGCAGTAAGAGCAAGGCATATCGGCTCCTATCGCTTTCGCCCTTTTGATTTTCTGAACGCTAATGGCTGAATGCTGACCGCTGATAGCCACCCGCACAAAAAAAACCGCTGAAATTCAGCGGGTCAATTATATATCTTTTTGCCGGGCTTATTCTACAATGAATTCACCTTTCATAAAGCCATAGTGACCGGGGAAGCTGCAGATGAACGGATAAGTTCCCGCTGCAGGAGCAGTAAACTCAATGGTATCGCTTTCGCCACCGCCAATTAACTTAGTGTGTGCAATTACGTTTGCTGCTTCAGATTCTGGAAAATAATCTTTGTCTTTAGCATCTACCGCTTTCATTGCAAAAGCTGCAACGTCGGTACCTGTTTTTAATATTACCACGTTATGACCCATTGCCTCTTTAGCCAGCTTACCTGAATGTTTGAGTGTAAGGGTTACTTTCTGACCTGCTTTTGCTCTCAGTTCTTTTTTATCGAACTGCATTACATCGTTTGCAGTAATTTCCAATACCACACCTTCAGCAGCAGGAGTTGCCGCGGGCGTTTCTGCTTTTGTTTCTTCGGTAGCAGCCGGCTGGTCTGCTTTTTTAGCGTCATCTCCGCCTCCGCATGCTGCAAGGCTAACAACGCCTGCAATCATAGCATACTTAATAATTTTCATGTGTGAGTTTTTTGTTTTAGTCGCACAAAACTCAGCTTCAAAATTTTCCTTGTTGCAGGCAAAACTTCCAGGCTCCTTTTTGTGCCATTAAAAATTTTTGCAAATGTACGCACCAAATCGGAACGGCAAAGCTGAAAATCAAAAATTACCCATATTTATAGTTTGATGTTTACGGTTTGTAGTTTAGCTGAACACCAAACCATAAACACCAAACGCTGAAGGCTTTAAAAATGAGCTTTCCCGCCAATATTTTTTCCGTTAAATTGCCTGTTTACAGCGCATAACCGAAACGTTTAGCTATGATTCCCGTTTTTAAAAACTACCTGCTCCAAAAAACCAATGTTACCGAAGCAGAATATGAAAAAATTACTGCCAACCTTACTACCCGTAAAGTAGAAAAGGGAAAAATTTTGCTGCGCCAGGATGAGATCTGCAGCGAAGTTTACTTTGTGCTGAGCGGGCTGCTGCGCTCCTACACCATTGACCATGCGGGAAAGGAACACATTATGCAATTTGCGCCGGAGGAATGGTGGATAGGTGACAGGAACAGTTTTTACTTTAACGAACCTTCCTTGTTTTTTATTGATACGATTGAAGAAGCAGAACTGCTGGTACTGAATCGTGATTTTTTTAACCAGGCAAACCATATTCCAGCATTCAGCGATTTCCACACAAAAGTGCTGCACAACCATATACGCATGTTGCAAATACGGCTGAACATGCTGGTAGCAGCCACTGCCGAGGAAAGATACCTCGACTTTATTGAACGTTATCCCAACCTTACACTGCGTGTTCCTCAATGGATGATTGCCTCCTACCTGGGCATTACGCCCGAATCGCTGAGCAGGGTACGAAAAGAGCTTGCCCGGAAAAACTTTCATCCGCACAGCTAGTTTCTTATCACACATCAATGAAGCCCCGCAAAGTGTTTGATAGTTTTGTAATGTAAAATCAAACCATATGCAAAAGGCTATTCTTCACATCCTGGAGGGCAGGGAGAAAAAAATAACAGAAGAGGAAACAGTGCTGCAACCATTGCCGCACAAAGATTTTCGCTTTGCCAATCCTTTTATTGTTGTGCATCATATAGCACCTCATTTTATACCGCCGGGCAAAAAGATGCGCATTCATCCGCATCCGCACAGAGGTTTTGCACCTGTAACTTTTCAGTTGCAGGGCGAAGGTTATCATAAAGACAGTGCGGGACATAACAATGTTGTAAAAGCAGGAGATGTACAATGGATGTTTGCCGGAAAGGGATTGTTGCACAGCGAAGGTCCTACGCAGCAATTCCTCGACAGTGGCGGTACTTTTGAAATCATACAGTTATGGATAAACGTACCTAAATCCAATAAATGGGATGAGCCCTCTTACCAGTCTGCGCGAAAAGAAGAACTTCCGGTAGTGGTTAAAAAGGAAGGTATTCACCTCAGGCTGGCGAGTGGTGAATATGAAGGAGCAACCGGACCAATGAAAAGTTATACTCCCATCACCGCCATTATTGGGGAGATAGAAGCGGCGAAGCAAATACAATTGAAAGCCATTCCGGGCTACTGGACTTTACTATATGTTGCACATGGCACTGTTGTGATCAACAACCAGGAAATTACCGAACACAGGCTGGTGGTTTTTGAAAAGGAAAACGACAGTGTAACCATTACAGCAACCAGCAATGCACAACTCCTTTTTTTATCAGCCGAGCCTATTGACGAACCAGTAGCTGCAAAAGACAACTATGTAATGAATACGCCTGAAGAAATTCAGCAGGCAATGGATGATTACAGCAAAGGTTTGTTTGGAACGCTTGAATTTTAAACTATTGAAAATGGAATACAACATTATTAACAACGAAACAGACAACCAGTTTGAACTGCAACTGGGGAACGAAAAAGCATTGGTAGCTTATAAACCCTTTGCCAATGGTATTGCATTTTTACATACAGAAGTGCCTGCCTCTATGGAAGGCAAAGGCATTGGATCGGCACTTGCAAAATATGTATTGGAATATGCGAAAACAAATCACCTTAAAATCGTGGTGTATTGTCCCTTTATACAAACGTATATGCGCAGACATCCTGAATATAATGAGCTGCTTAGGTAAGTAGTAAATAACAGGAAATAAATTTCAAGAAACAAATAGCAAGATCCAAATAACAATATCCAAATTTCAAGAAACAAGAAGAGCTTCAATATCTAAAACACAAAACCGGTACGCTATTGGAATTTGTTCTTTTTTTATTCTTCTCTTTTTGGTTCTTGTTATTTGGATCTTGGTTCTTGGCTTTTGGTTCTTGGTTTTTTAAACATCAGACATGAGCACAAAACAAATACAACAGGTTTTAGCGCCCCCTCCCCCGCACATGGTGGGCGATGGCTTTAGGGTGCATAATTTTTTCCCGGGTGGATACAACATGGACAAGAAAAGAATGAGTCCTTTTTTCCTGCTGGATTATAATGCCAAAATCGAATTCTCTCCCAGGGAGGAGCCGAGAGGCGTTGGCGTGCACCCGCACCGGGGCTTTGAAACAGTAACGATAGCATATCATGGTGCAGTAGCCCATCACGACAGTGCCGGCAACAGTGGTGTAATACGCGAAGGCGATATACAATGGATGACCGCGGCTTCGGGTATATTGCACAAAGAATATCATGATGCAGCATACAGCCAGACAGGCGGTCCTTTCCAGATGGTACAATTGTGGGTGAACCTGCCCGCCAAATACAAAATGAGCCAGCCTAAATACCAGTCCATCACCCAAAGCGATGTTACCAGATACCCATTGCCCAACGAAGCAGGAACAGTGGAAGTGATTGCAGGAAATTATAAAGGGGCAAAAGGATCTGCCTCTACCTTTTCGCCAATAGAAATGTACAATGCAAAACTTGCCAAAGGCGGCATTGCCGAGTTCAGTTTTCCGGCCAATTACAACACCGGGATGCTGGTAGTGGAAGGAGAAGTAAAAGTGAACGACGACACCGATGTTCCCGCAGATCATTTTGTATTGTTCAAAAACGAAGGCGAGCAAATTAAAGTTGAAGCATCTGAAAACAGTATAGTACTCGTATTAAGTGGCGAGCCTATTAATGAGCCTATTGCTGCTTACGGTCCTTTTTTAATGAACACCCACGAAGAGTTGCAACAAGCGTATAGCGATTTTAATCGCGGCAAGATGGGGTATCTGGAGTAGAGACTAAGCAGTCAGCCGTCAGCTATTAGTTGCGGTCGGCCCGTCCCGGTCGAGCTGTGTGTGTAGGATACCGGGGCGGTCTGACCGACCCCGCTCAATGGAAGAGCTAAAATGTATTAATGATAGTCTCTACTTTTTTCAGAACATGACATATACAGGCAGGAGGCAGTGACTTTGTTGCCGCCTCCTGCCTTCTTACACCCTCCTCCTTATACCTCACACCTTTCACCCTATACCTTACACCTTACTTCAAATGTTAAAATGTGTCTGCAGAACCACCCCGCTATAAACCCTGCTTCCAATTCAATGTCTATTGAACATGACTAAAACTTTATAGTTATGAAAACGATCCACTTCAGTTCTCTGGTAGCCATTGCAACAGTTATTTTATTGTCTTCGTGCGCTGCGCAGTCGCGTGTATACGTAGCCGAAAGGCATCCCGCTCCTGTAATGGTGCGCCCCGCTCCTCCTTTTGCCGGAGCAATCTGGATAGGTCCGGAATACCGGTGGCACCGCGGCACATATGTATATGTAGCGCCACATTATGTGCGCCCGCGACATGGGCATGCCTGGGCTCCCGGTTATTGGAAACATCACCACGGAAGAAAAACATGGGTAAAAGGACACTGGAGAAGATAAATCACAATATATAATTATGAAAGAGCGGTGTATTGCCGCTCTTTTTTATTTCATGTAGCCGAGGATGTTTTTTTAAGCGATACTATAAAGCCAACACCATACACATTATTGATGCTGATGTCTTGCGAAGCAGAAAGGTGCTTTCTTAATCTTGAAATAAACACATCAAGGCTGCGCCCCAAAAAATAATCATTTTCGCCCCACAGTTGAGTAAGAATTTCTTCTCTTCTTAAAACTTTATCGGGGTTTTGCAAAAGGTATTCAAGGAGCTCCGCTTCCCGAGCGGTGAGCGAAACAGGCTTGCCGTTGCCGATCGACAATTGCAAAGAATCTTTATTGTAGGCAACATCTCCAACAGTGATGACCGATGAAACGGGTTGCGTGCCCGTTTTTTTTCTACGGATGATATTCCGTATTCTCAGCACAAGCTCGTCTATGTCAAAAGGTTTGGTTATGTAATCGTCCGCGCCTATTTTAAGCCCATAAATTTTATCCGACTTTTCGCTTCGCGCCGTCAAAAAGAGAAAAGACATATCCGGGTTCAGGCTTACAATGTGTTCCGCCAATTCAAACCCGTCCATTTCGGGCAGGCGTATGTCTATCAACACAATTTCAAAACCCTTTATGTTCTCCCGGAACATTTCATATGCCTCACGTCCATTCTTGCACCATACCACTTCAAACTCCATCACTTCCAGGTATTGTTTTACAACATTACCCAGATCGGTTTCGTCTTCTACCAATAAAATTCGCTCTTTCATTCGTATGTTTTTTAGGTTGCCGCTGTTAAACGGCAGATATTATTATCAAATCGAATGCCTGTTATCGTCATCATGAAAATGCAATAGCTCGCGGGCATTTCATATGTGCTGAATTAATACGGTATTGATATGATAAAGGTAGTTCCTTCGCCCGGACTACTGCCTACAAAAAGTTCCCACTCGTGGGCGTCGATGCATTGCTTTACGTAATACAATCCAAGCCCAAGCCCCATAATTTGCTTTTCGCTGTTTTTGGCAACCCGGAAAAATTTTTTAAACACCTGGCTTTTCGTTTCCTCCGTCATTCCTATACCATTGTCCTGTATACTGAGTTGAATGGCCTTTTTATCGTTAGAAGTAGACACCACAATTTCCTTCACGTCCTGGTCATTGTATTTAATAGCGTTGTCCAGTATATTCAACAACATTGTTGTAAAATAAAACCGGTCCAGTTCTACCGTGTCCCTGTTTGCCTCTTTGCGCAGGGTGAGTTTTATTTCCTGGTCCGATACATTCAACCGGTAATCCAATAATATTTCCTCCAGCAAGGCATGCAGCGAGTACTGCTCTTTATGCAGCGTAAGCTGGTTAAGCGAAGTTACATCCAACACCTGGCTCACCAGCTTTTGCAGCCTTGCAGCCTGCCGCTGTATCACGTCTGCCAGCGAAATAATATTTTGTTTCCTGTCGGTGATTTTCTCGTTTCTCAGGCTTTTATTTGCCACATTAATAGCAGCAATAGGTGTGTTGAACTCGTGTGTAATACTATTTAAAAAATCGGTTTTCATTTCCGACAATTGCTTTTGCTTGAGCCAGTTTTTAAAGGTTACATAAAACAGCAGTACATTAATAAGCAACGATACGAGCGACAATAACAATACAGGCATCATGCGTTTAACAATCATCATCGTACGGTTGTGATTGTCTACATACAAAGCAAATACGATCTTGTTGGTATAAGGTGTAGGATCGCTTACCGAAAGCCAGGTAACCCGGCTTTGCAGATCAACCTGTTCCAGGTTGCCACCTATCCTCACGCCCTCACGTTGCTGGATAGCCGCATCAATTAATGGATACTGCTCCTTTTTATTATACAACACTGCATATCTCCTGTCTCCCAGCATCAACTCCAGGTCTTCTATGATCAATGCGTACTCAAGCGAATCCGTTAGTCCAATTGTTTTTTTCAGCGAATGCAGAAAAGAGCCCAGGAGCTGATGTTGATGCAGTGTATTGAAAATACTATCGCACAGTTTTTGTTTTTCAATATTAAACTTCCCCTTGTCATTGTTATACAGCCACTCCAGCTTTGCTGTATTTCTTCTCATCATCGTATCAATGGCACTTTGCCCTCCGGGAAATAATTTATCGTTTGTAATCCATTGAATGTATTTTTCGTTGATCACCTTTTTTTCTGAGAAATAATACCGGTCATTTTCAAGCTGGTAGGTATTTCCCACTAAAAACACCTGCACCACCGATAAAATGGTAAAGCTGATAACAGCAATTATTTTATATGTATTGATCGGATATTTCATCCCGGATTCAGAAACTTAAATATCTGGTTTTAAAAAATGCTAAGCAATAATACTATTTACAATTTTTTTGTTGCAGGCGTTTAATGTGTGTTAACAGTTAGGGTATAGGGTGGAAGGCGTAAGGTTTAGGGTTTGGGAGTTTCGGTTTGGAGTTTATTGTTTATCGTTTTTTGTTTTTCTTTGTTTGGTTCTTGTTCCTTGCATCTTGGTTCTTGTATCTTGTATCTTGGTTCTTGGACTTTGGTTCTTGTTCTTCAATTTAACTTCCATTAACAATCAATTTGATTTCTATTGACAAACTGCGCCATTTTGTAAAGATAACTTGCATACGCAAAGCATTTAACATGCTTTCGATGCGAAGCGCGAGTAAACAATTGTAATCCCTCCTGAGAAGTTAAGAATCATTACAGTAATGCTTACCTGTAAGTTTTCCTGATGATTCTTAATCAGTTCTATCCCTGCAATAACGATGACCTCCTGATTTGCATTTAAAAAACAGCGATCAACAAAAAACCAAAACCAGGCATATGAAAAAAACGCGATCTCTACCGTTTCGGGTAGCGCTATTGCTGCTACCCATTCTTTTCTTTTCGCTTCTTGTTCACGCACAAACTAAAACCGTTTCGGGTAAAGTGCTCGATGTTTCAGACGGGTCGCCTTTACCCGGCGTTACAGTTACAGCGAAAGGTTCTTCCGAAACTACTGCTACAGATGAAAATGGGCTTTTCACTTTACAGGTACCTTCTGCCACAAAATTGCTGGTATTTACATTTGTGGGATTTACCGCGCAGGAGGTTGCTATTCCCGCTTCAGGCAATATCGAAGTACAGCTTGCCAGCGCATCAAAAGCGCTCGACGATATTGTTGTGATAGGTTATGGTACGCGGAGAAGATCAGACCTTACAGGAGCAGTGGGCTCGGTAAGAGCGTCCCAGCTTTCCGAGCGTCCGGCACCTTCACTCAACCAGGCATTGGCTGGCAGAATGCCGGGTGTGCAGGTAAATACCAACTCCGGGCGTCCGGGCGGACAAACCAACATCCGTATTCGTGGGTTCAGTTCCATCAACTCCAGCAACAATCCCCTGTACGTTGTTGATGGCGTAATGCTGCCCGTTGGCACGCAAACCAACAACAGCAATCCTATCGACTTTATCAACCCCAGCGACATTGCTGCAGTGGAAGTATTGAAAGATGCATCCGCCACCGCCATATATGGTGCAAGGGGTGCCAACGGCGTAATACTGATCACCACCAAAAGAGGCAGCAGCAGTGGTGGCAGAATTACCTACGATGTTGACCTGAGCGTTCCCACCAATGGTCCCAACCGTTTGAAAATGCTGAATGCACGGGAATATATGGATGTTGAAAACCTGGCTTACGACAACATCAAAGTATACGATCCACAGGGATGGGCTAACGGCACCTACGCGTCGGTTATTGATCCCCGTGAGAAAAGAAAAAATCTGCCGCTACTGTTCGATGCCAACGGTAACCCATTGTATGAAACAGACTGGGTAAAAGAAACATCGCAACACAAACTGTCGCAAAACCACCAGGTAAGCTTTACCAATGGCAATGCAGACAACTCCTATGGCGTTTATCTGGGCTACCGCGACGATAACGGACTGTTGCTGAATTCGTATATGAAACGGTATTCTGCCCGTTTTGTAATGGATAGCAAGATCAAAGACTGGCTGAAAGTTGGCGGGAACCTCAGCTACAACAACCAGGAAGAAAACCTGGTAGACCAGGGTGTTGGCGGGTTGAATGCCTTGCGTATGATAACAGAAGCATTTCCTTTTATACCTGTTAAATACGCCGATGGTACCTGGGGTGAGAATTATCATTACCCCGGTGCAGAAGGTGGTTCAAATCCCGTGCACATTCTTAACGATAGAAAGCTAAAGTTGAATACGCAAACGGTACTCGGTAACGTATATGCGAACTTGTATCTCGCCAAGGGACTTGAGTTCCGCACGCAGCTAAGCACCAATATTGTAACACGCGGTTTTAGCGAATACAATGGACGTTCGCTCGATCAAATATCCAGAACGCAGAACGGTACTGCCTTTGTAGCGAATGACCGTGAAACTTTCTGGTCGAGTGAAAATTATTTTACCTACAACAAAGAATTTGGCAAAGACCATGCGTTGAACGCCACCGCAGGATTTTCATGGATGGAAACCAACTACTTCAGGCTGAGCGCCAGCGCGCAAAACTTTTCTACCGATTATTTTGAAGCCAACAACATCGGGGCTGGCAGCCAGCAAAATCCCGGAGGCTCCAACAAACAACGGTTTTCATTCAACTCTTATTTTGGAAGGATCAATTACACTTTCAAAGACAAATACCTGCTAACTTTTACCGGCAGGGCCGATGGCTCTTCCAAATTTGGTCAGGATGATAAGTATGCATTCTTCCCTTCGGCAGCAATTGCATGGCGTGCTTCGGAAGAAGAATTTTTACGAAACAGCGGTGTGATCTCTAATTTAAAACTGAGAGCCAGCCACGGCTTAACGGGCAATTCCGAAATCCCTCCTTACACTTCGTTAGGTAGGTTGAGTTCAGGCTACGCGGGCATTTTTAACGACACAAGGATAACGGGTGTGGGTACCGGAACATTGGAGAATATTAATTTAAAGTGGGAAAAAACAGCGCAAAGTGATTTTGGGGTTGAACTGGGTTTGTTCAATAACAGGGTGAATGTTGAGGCAGATATTTACTACCGCAAAACAACCGACATGCTGCTGGATGCACCGGTACCCCGTACCAGTGGATACCCTACTATCCGCAGGAATATCGGTTCTATGGAAAACAAGGGATTGGAAATCGGGCTGAATACCATCAACATCGACCAGGAAAACTTTTCATGGTCTACCACCTTCAATATTTCTTTCAACAGGAACAAAGTATTGTCGCTTGCCACACCTGCTGATATTTTTGGTGTAGGCAACCCGGGGTTCACCAACCAAACCGGCATTATTCGTGTAGGCGAGCCCGTTGGCTCTTTCTGGGGATTGGTGAGGCTTGGTACCTGGAGCGACAAGGAAGCGGCAGAAGCGGCACAGTTTGACAGCTATCGTGGTGGCAAACCCATTTTGCCCGGCGACATCAAATACCTTGATGTAAACGGCGATAAGGCCATCAACGACGCCGACCGCATGATCATTGGTAATGGCAACCCTAAAAGCTGGGGCGCCTTCCTGAACAATTTCCGTTATAAAAACTTTGAGTTGCTGGTGGAACTGCAGTACTCTTACGGAAATGATATATTGAATATGACCAAACACTCTGGCGAAGACAGGGTAGGCATTGCCAACAGCTATGCTACCGTGCTGAATGCATGGACACCCTCTAATCAAAACACACCTATAGCTGCCATCCGCGATACCAGGGCGGGCTATGTAACCAACGTGGATACCCGCTGGCTGGAAGATGGTTCTTTCCTGCGCGGCAGAAACCTTTTGCTGGGATATACCTTTCCAGGCGCCGTAAGAGAAAGGCTAAGACTGAACAGGCTTCGGGTATACGTGTCCGTTCAAAACTTTTTCCTTGTTACCAAATTCAGCGGCAACGACCCTGAAGTAACAACTTATGGCAACGTGTTTGCCCAGGGACAAACGTTTTTCGACTATCCGAAGCCAACCACCTATATGCTGGGCATCAACGTGGGGCTGTAAGAACAACTAACTGAATTATTAAACCAATGAGATTTACTATGCAACATACGATCATAAAAAAAGCAGCCGGACTGTTACTCATGTCTGCGCTTATATTGAATACAGGGTGTAAAAAATTCCTGGAGGAAGAGGATCCTTCCAATCTTACACCCGATAATTATTTTACTATTCCTGAACATGCTACTGCGGGTATTGCAGCAGCCTATGCGCAAACCCGTTTTATAGGGGGTGGTGCAGGAATATTTGCCCAGAATTTTTCGATGGTAGAAGCGGTTACCGGGCTTTCTAAAACAGAGACAGGTCAAAACTCCGACCTGAACAACCTGTTGGGATTGGTGTATAATGGAGATAATGTGATGGTAAACAACTGGTGGAACGGATTGTACAGCGTAATTGCACAAGCCAACCTTGTGCTCGACCGCGTGCCAGGTATTAACCCGATGGACGAAGCATTAAAAAACAGGATTTTGGGAGAGGCGCATTTTTTAAGAGCATGGTCTTATTTTTATTTGGTGAGATTATGGGGAGACGTTCCATTGATACTGATGCCACAAACGGCCACTTCCGAAGATTTTTATCCAATACGTACAGGCCAGGAGCAGGTATATGAACAGATCATTGCCGACCTGCAAGCCGCCGAGGGCTCGGGGCTCGAATGGACAGATGCATCGGGAAGAGCCTCTATGGGTGCAGTAAAATCGCTGCTGGCAAAAGTATATTTAACCATGGCCGGCTATCCACTGAATAAAGGAGCTTCTCACTATGCACTGGCAAGAGACAAAGCAAATGAAGTGATTGCGAGCGGAGAATTTGAATTATTCAGCACTTACAACGAATTGCACAGCCTTGCTACCGAAAACAAAGGCGAACATATTTTTGAAGTGCAGTACCTGGTGGGTGTTGCCGATAACCCCATGCAGGCTGCCATGCTTCCCAACTTCAAAGCCGTGTCGCAATACGGAACAGAGGTAGGATCGCAAATACCAACAAAGCAGTTTTACGAATCATACGAAGCTGGCGATAAACGCACCATCGACAGGCAAGGGTTCTTTTACACACATTATTATGAAGAAGGATCGGGCCCGTTGAAGGACTTGTCGGCACCTTATATTTTCAAGCATTTTGATGTAGTAGCGCATGGTACTGCAGGTATAACGGGCACGGGCACCAGCAGTTTGAACTGGCCGTTAATACGGTATGCAGAAGTGCTGCTTATTTACGCCGAAGCGCAAAACGAAGCTGATGGCAGCCCAAATGCCGCGGCTATCGACGCACTGGAAGCGATCAGGGACAGGGCCGGGCTTACAACACCTACAACATTTACACAGGCACAATTCCGCGAAGCAGTATGGAAAGAGCGCTGGTATGAGCTGTGTTATGAGAATATTACCTGGTTTGATATGATACGCCTGCGGAAAGCATTTGTAGAAAGCAGCAAGACCTTTGAAGATTTTGTGGGACACACTTTTGCAGACGATGCCAATGCTACGCTGGAAGAGAAACACCTGTTGTTTCCTTTGCCAACAGCAGAGATAAGGAACAATCCCAACCTGCGTCCGCAAAACCCAGGTTATCCTGAATAGAGCTTTTGTTATTTTTTTGAGCAGCCGTGCATTTGATTGCACGGCTGTTTTTGCTTCGTGCCAATGAAGCACGGCAAAGCTATCCTCTGCGCTAAGCAAGATTTTAGCCACACACGAAGTTTGCTTCTCCCGCCGTAACATGTATCGAGGGTAACCCGCTTCCGGCGGGATCGCAAGGACGGTGCCGAGAGGTTAATAGTTTGCACGAGTTTGATGCTTGATAACGCAAAAGCATCTTTTTTCCGTAAAGGCATCATTCTCCACTCATCAGCAGCCGTGGCGCGTGTCTCACGCGCCACAATATTGTTCCAATCTTTGCAATTTTCCTATCTTGCCCGCCGTTTCAACCAAAATAAGCTTCTGTGAAAACTAACATTACAAGAAAGTTTGCAGTATACCTGTATAGCCATTTCCTTGGCAACTTCCTGGGCTTTATAGTGGGTATGATCTCCACAAGGCTGGTCTCTAATTTTTTCACCACACGCAGCATTAAAAACCTATGGGGCATTACAGCCCGCAAAACGGTGGTAGACAAACAAACCTTTCATTTTATGGAATGGCTGATAGCCATTGTTATCGGCTTTATTGTTTTTGAGCTTATTTCGAAATGGGTGAAAATGAAATTGGAAGTCATCTTACCTAAATACAAACTCACACGTTGGATAACCGAGGATGAGAATGTGTAGCATCTCTCCCTGAAATAAAAATGATATTTACGTGCGCAGCTTCACAACCAGCCGGGGATGTCTCAACTTCGCTACGCTGCGTTTTCGACATGACGATACGAGGAGTCTATTACACCGTAAGAAGTCTCCTGACTTCGTTACTCATTATGTTCTTCCGGCTTTGTCCCGGTAAGCCTTTTATCGCGATGCTTTTCTTCCGTCATAATCCCCTCGCCCATCATCGGCAGCCAGCGGAAATTTTATTACTGCATTATCGCGCGTAGAGCGATAGATCGCCGTAAACAATTCTACCGTATTGCGTCCCGTTGCACCATCTACCGGAGGCTCACGGTCATGTATAATGGCGTTGTAAAAATCTTCGTGCTGTTTCAGGAAAGTATCGTCAACCGGTTTGGTAGTGTGATAGAAGTCTGTGTCTTCCTGCTGCCATTTTTCCAGCATCGCTTCTTCGCCAGGCACCGTCCATATATCGTTGTATGGAACGTCCACACCGCTCTGTCCTGGCAACAGCATAGCGCCTCCGTCCAACTGTGCCCCCACCGATGCACCGTTAGAACCATGCACATGAATTTTTCCATACAAGCCCGGCTTCATTGAATTGCTTACGATGATATTTCCCAATCCGCCATTTTTAAACTTCACAATTGCCACTGCGGTATCTTCTATTTCAACATATGGATGATTGAAATTGCGCCATACACCATACACTTCCTCTACAGGTCCCATCAGCCACAACAGAATTTCCAGTTGGTGCGAAGTCTGGTTTACCATTACGCCTCCTCCTTCTGTGTCCCATTTGCCGCGCCACGGATCGCTTTCATAATAAGCTTTATCGCGCCAGCCCAGCACATTTACAGTACCCAGCACCGGTATACCGATCTTATTTTGGTCAATGGCATTTCTCAATCGCTGCACACAACGCAAATACCTTCTTTGGCTGATCATTCCCAACTTTACGCCACCTTTTTTACATGCGTTTATCATTGTGTCGCAATCTGCCAACGACGATGCCAATGGTTTTTCAACCAAACAGTGAGCACCTGCAGCGGCGGCTTGCAGCACTGGCTCCAGGTGATACGGATGAGGCGTGCAAACAACTACCGCCTCTACTTTTTCGCGTTGTATCATTGCAGTAATGTCATCATAGGGCTGAATGCCATATTGGGCTGCAAATGATTTAGCTTTTTCCATATCCCTGCTATATGCTGCCACGCAAACAGCATTGGAGGCTTTTTGTAAAGCCGACACATGCCATTGACTTACTTTACCACATCCTGTAATAGCCGTCCTGATTTTTTTCATAATGAGCAAATTGTACAAGTATAAAACAATAATAAAGGCCAAGTTTATTGATCTCGATCCTCTCTTCCATTTTGTTAAAAGGCTGAATATACTTCATATAAAAAAAACAACCTTGCTTTAAAAGATTTTTTTGTGCCGGTAAATTGCAAACACAGTATTTTTATAGCTTATCAATACAAACCTTTTAACTCATCGGTTACCAAATTCAATCGGTATGGCAAACCATCCAGGCTTTAAGATAATAGTTGAAAAGATAGAGCTGTATAAACTACCACCGCGTTGGGTATTCTTAAAAATATATACCAACCAACCCGGATTGGTTGGCTGGGGCGAACCGGTTATTGAAGGCAGAAGCGACACGGTTATAGCTGCGGTAAAAGAACTATCCACATACTTAATTGGTCAACCCACTGACAATATCGAGCATATATGGCAAACCTTGTACAGGGGTGGATTTTACAGGGGAGGACCAATCCTTATGAGTGCCATTTCGGGTATTGATCAGGCGTTGTGGGACATTAAGGGAAAGGCGTTGAACCGTCCGGTGTATGATTTGTTAGGTGGCGCCGTTCGCAATAAAATGAAAATATATGGGTGGATCGGTGGAGACAAACCTTCTAATATAGCAGAGGCGGCACGAAAAAGACTGAACGCAGGTTTTACAGCGGTAAAAATGAATGGCACAGCAGAAATGGAGTGGATAGATACACCGCAAAAAATACAGGAAGCAGTGGAGAGAGCAGCGGCCGTGCGTGGTGAAGTAGGACCGGAAGTAGGTATAGGCATTGATTTTCACGGAAGAGTACACAAAGGCATGGCAAAGGTGCTGGCAAAAGAGCTGGAACCTTTTAAGCTGATGTTTATAGAAGAGCCGGTGCTGGCCGAAAACAACGAAGCGTTGAAAGTAATACAATCGCTGGTGTCTACGCCAATTGCCACGGGCGAAAGAATGTTCAGCCGCTGGGACTTTAAACAAATTTTTATGGATGGCACGGTTGATATTATTCAGCCCGATCTTAGTCATGCCGGCGGCATAAGCGAAGTAAAAAAGATCGCTACCATGGCAGAGGCTTACGATGTAGCACTGGCGCCGCATTGCCCGCTGGGTCCTATTTCATTTGCTTCGGCATTGCAAATAGATTTCAATTGCATCAATGCCTTTATACAGGAAAGCAGCATTGGCATTCACTACAACGAAGGCGCCGACCTGCTGGATTATCTCTCGAACCAGGATGATTTTAAAATAGTGGATGGCTGTATATCATTGCTTCAAAAACCTGGATTGGGCGTAGAAATAAATGAAGCGCTGGTGCAAGAGCTGAGTAAAAATCCACCCGACTGGAAAAACCCGTTATGGTTTAATGCAGATGGTTCGCTGACAGAGTGGTAGTGAGGGAGGGATAAGGTATAGGGTATAGGGTATAGGGTGTAGGGTGTAGGGTGTAGGGTGTAGGGCGTAAGGTATAATGGCTTAGAGATTTTGTTTTGTTTCTCGTTTGTTGTTTTTTGTTTCTTGGTTTCTTGGTTCTTGGTTTCTTGGATCTTGGTTCTTGCTTTGCCCCTTTTATTTTCCAACCATCGTCATCCAGCCCATCCAACTCATTAAGATAACTACCATCCATCCTACTATGTACAACCACACCGGATGTTTATATGTATTCATCAAACGTTTACGGGTAGCCGCAATCAATGTTACAGTCAATCCAAAAGGTAATATCAAACCATTGAGTGCGCCAGCCAGCACGAGTATGAGAGAGGGAGGCTGGTTGATCAACACAAACACCGTGGTGGAGAGCAGAATGAATGCAGTAATAACCCAGCGCGATTGCTTTTGTATAACAGGATGCAGCGTTTGCCAAAAAGAAACAGAAGTATACGAAGCACCGATAACGGAAGTAATGGCGGCGCTCCATAGTACGATTCCAAAAAAATAATAGCCTGCGCTGCCTGAGGCAATACTGAAAACCGAAGCTGCCGGGTTAGCCCTGTCGAGCGTAGCGCCTTTCCATACAACGCCCAGCACAGCAAGAAACAAGGCATAGCGCATTACCGAGGTGAGTATTATACCAGTTACTGCGCTGCGGCTCACCTGTGGCATCGCATCACGTCCTTTAATACCTGCATCCATCAAGCGGTGTATCCCTGCAAAGCTTATATAACCACCAACGGTACCGCCTACCAAAGCAACAATCATAAACAAGTCTATCTTTTGCGGCAGCAAGGTATGGTGTAATGCTGTTGTTACAGGAGGGTTTGCAACAAACATCACATACAGCATCAGCCCCAACATGCCTATGCCAAGCACTTTTACAAAAGCATCTATCCAGCGTCCTGCTTCCTTTACCCAAAATAAAGCAAGAGCAACAATACAACTTATAATGGCACCCCAGCGTGGGTCCAGTCCCGTTAGCACTTCCAGCCCCAAACCGCAACCGGCTATGTTGCCAATATTAAAAGCGAGTCCGCCAAAAGCCACCAGGAACGCCAGTATATAACCCAAACCGGGTAAAAGCGCATTTGCCATATCCTGCGCCTTTTTTTCTCCCGCGGCAAGTATGCGCCATATGTTCAGTTGCGCACCAATGTCGAGCAATATTGAAATGAGGATAACAAAACCAAAACTCGTAAGCAGTTGCTCTGTAAACAGACTGGTATTGTTTAAAAAACCGGGACCAATGGCAGAAGTAGCCATCAGGAAGGAGGCGCCCAGCAACGCACTGCTGCTTTTTTTATGGGTTGAATGGGGCTGCAACGACAATGCTATTTTGTTGAAGTGTTTTAAAGAGGTGTTTCGAAAACTCAACAGCGTGTGCACCATCGCCATGAATGCAGATCGACTCCGCCTCTAATGGTACCACACTGCCTGTTGTTGAAGTTACTGTTTTTTGTAGGATCATTTGTAATACCTGTCGCAACATAGTATCTGTATCTGCAATGGTTGCTCCGGGTAAGGAACGCGGCGTAAGGCTTCCATCTGGCTGGTAAGTACGATCGGCAAAAACTTCCGATACCGTTCGCAATCCAATTTCCTTTGCTGCCGTAATAGAAATACTACCGCTTAATCCTATCAGCCACAATTGATCATCAAAATCTTTGACTGCCTGTGCTATGGTGCTGGCAACAGTTGCATCTTTTGCCGACAAATTATACAGGGCACCATGGGGTTTTACATGTTTCATCACCACTCCTTCTTCCCTCGCAATCTTTTCAAACAACACCAATTGTGCATTCATCAAATCGTATATTTCCGGTTGTGAAAGCTGCTGCATGGTTCTTCCAAAATTTGTCCTGTCGTTAAATGAGGGATGTGCACCAACGCATACGTTATAACGCCCGGCAATACGCGCCACTTTACGCATGGTATCTTCATCGCCTGCATGATATCCGCAGGCAATATTGGCAGAACTGATATAAGGCATCAGTAATGCTTCATTGTCAAGCCCCTCTCCCATATCGCAGTTAATGTCGATTGTAATCATTGTTGTTTGGGTTTTGGTTTTGAACCACGGAGACACTAAGACACGGAGGTGCACGGAGCTTTAATTGATTTGGAGTTCTTTGTTTCTTGATTCTTGGTCCTTGTTTCTTCCACCTTATTCCTTACTCCCTACGCCTTTTACCTTGCTCCCTGCAACCTGAACTCACAAGCGTGCTGCAATAATACTAAATGATGCTGTTGTTTACACAACAACGCTTCTGCCAGTTGCTGGCGTACAAATTTAAAACGTATGGAATCTCCCGGCTTTTTTTGCGCAAGCATGGGTAAATGCGAAGTGATAACCTGCGCAATTCTTGGATAACCGCCGCTCACCTGGTGATCGGCCATGAGCACGATCATTTTTCCGCCGGGCAGCAATTGTAGTGTTCCGAAAGTGGTAGCCGACGATAGCAATTCTTTATCTGCCCTGTAAGGAAGCGTTTCCTCCAACTGGTATCCCATACGGTCGGCAGTGGTGCTGATGGTAAATGATTGCGCTTCGAGCATTTTCCTGCTTTCTTTATTCAACCATTCATACTCCGGTCCATACAGCATATACACTACATCTTCGTCTGCTGTGTCATCCCAGGTTGTATCAGCCCGCCACGGAAGCACTTGTACTCCAAATGGTGTTGTAAGCAACCGTTTTTCTTTTAACCGGATGCGATCATTTTTGCGAAGCGTCCTTCCCTCGCAACCTCCCACAGTGAGTTTTACATTGGTGCTGTAACTGTTAAGCCAGGCAGGAATATCCAGCTCACCAGCTACAGCTATATAGGTTCTTGCACCATGTTTCCAGGCCTTGTGTTCAAGTATGCTGCCTGCGGTTACCCACACCGGTTGGTGCAAAGGGATATAGCGCCCATTGACTGACGGAGAAAAATCGGCACCGCCAATTGCTATCAACATATCTTCTTCAATCAATAAGGATGCTGCGGGAAAATGACTTTCAATTACCGGTGCGTGGGCAGGGTTGCCGGTAAGCGCATTTATTACTCCGGCAGAAAAACAATCCATCGCGCCGTTGGGATTGATGCCGAGATGTCGGCATCCATGTCTGCCCATGTCTTGCACCGTATCGTATATGCCCGGCTTAATAACGCTGATACTCATGCAAGCTGATTGGATAAAATTGAACAATATTGCCGGCTTTCAGCAGAACAGGATCTTTACGTTGTGCATCGAACATTTGCAAAGGCGTTCTTCCAATAATATTCCAGCCCCCGGGCGAATCGATGGGGTAAATGCCGGTTTGCGCACCAGCTATGCCTACGCTCCCGGCAGTTACTTTCTGAGGTAAATGCTTGCGAGGCGTAGCAATCCGGTTGTCTACTTCGCCCATATAGGCAAACCCGGGTAAAAAGCCGATCATATAAACGGTGTATCGTGCAGTGGTATGTATATCGATCACTTCGTTTACACTCAACCGTTGTTGTTTTGCAAGCGGTTCAATGTCGGGTGCTAATACTCCTTCATAACAAACGGGTATTCGTATTACAGTTTCTTCAGCAGATGGTGCTACAGTTGCTTGTTGCATTATTTTTTCAACACAATTACATACATAATCATAACCGCTGGTGTAAACGGGTTTGAGCTGCTGTAACCTAGCCAGATCATAAAATACAGAAAGAGAGCTGTAGGCAGGGAGAATGTCTGTTATGAAACCTTGCTGCTGCGTCTTTAGCTGATGACTTAATTGGATGATATACTTATTCAGCTCGCTGTTCATTGTATTGCCAAATGCGATTACAACAGCCGAATCGCCTAAAGCATGAAAACGATATGGAAATGGCGGGAGCATTGTGGGGCAAATATGCAATCTTGTTTTGTGTTTTTGGTTTTTTGTTTTTTGGTTGTTGTTGCATGCAGGCTTTCTGCCGGCTGGGGATGCCTCCGCTCGCTGCGGTCGGCATGACGATGACAGCGGTCGGCTTTCAGCTATCACCTATCAGCCTTCAGCGGCGGGTAGCTCGCTTGTTGTTTTGCGTCTTGGTTCTTAGGTTTTTGTTCCTGACGGTCTAATCAGCCATCAAAAAATCAACAAATCAGCAATTTAAACAGATCGCTGAATGCTGATAGCTGACGGCTTATACAATTGAGCTATTTTTGTACACGTTATAATTGTATGATCACAGAACACAAGGAAGTATTGGCAGGATGGGGCAACTATCCCACTGTTGAATCGCTGGTAAGCCGTCCGCGCGATGAAAAGGAATGGCAGGAAGTGGTACGCAACGGGGCATTGATACCCAGGGGGTTGGGGAGGAGTTATGGCGACCAGGCAATCAACGCCAACAAACATGTGGCTGTGAGCACACGCATGAACCATTTTCTGGCCTGGGACGAACAGCAGGGCATTTTAGAATGTGAAGCTGGTGCCAGCCTGGAAGAGATCATCACCACTTTTGCACCTCGGGGCTGGCTGCCGATGATATGCCCCGGAACAAAATTTGTGACTATTGGCGGCGCTATTGCTAACGATATTCACGGCAAAGCGCATCATGCAGATGGCTCTTTTATTAACTGCGTTGTATCGTTTACGATATTGCTGGCTGATGGGAGCATTGCCACCGCCTCGAGAGAACAAAATAGCGACCTTTTTGTTGCCAATTTTGGAGGGCTTGGATTACTGGGCGTTATACTCACGGCAAAGATCAGACTAAGAAAGATTGAAACTACTTATTTCAGGCAACAATCTATTAAAGTAAACAACCTTGAAGAAATGCTGGCGGCACTGGAAAAACACCAGCATTACAATTATTCTGTTGCCTGGGTAGATCCATTGGCGAAAGGAAAAAAATTAGGCAGTGGGGTATTAACAGTGGGCGATGCTGCTGCGTTAAAGGATCTGCCACCGGCGCTCCAAAAAGAACCGTTGAAAGTGCATAGGATATCAGCGTTAACGGTTCCGTTTTTTTTACCGGCATTTGTGCTTAACAATTTTACTGTCCGCATTCTTAACCGCCTGATCGGGTTTGTACAAAACTCACCAAAGGAATTTGTGCATTACGAAAAATTCTTTTTCCCGCTGGATATGATCAACAACTGGAATAAGGGATATGGAAAAAGGGGCTTTATCCAATACCAGTTCGTTATTCCTGAAAAAGGAGGCGAAAAAGTGCTGAGGGAGATCATGGAAATGATAGCTTCGAGCGGCTGTACTCCCTTTTTGAATGTGTTTAAAAAAATGGGAGAAGGACAGGGCATTTTGTCTTTCCCCTTTGCAGGGTATACTTTGGCGATAGATTTTCCCGTTACTAAAGGCTTGAAAACTTTTACCGAAAAGCTGGATCAGAAAGTGCTGGAGGCTGGCGGAAGGTTATATCTTGGCAAAGACTCGATGATGAGTAAAGAGATGTTTCAGAAAATGTATCCTCAATATAGTGAGTGGCTTTCGATCAAGAGGAAATATGATCGTGATAACAAATTTACTTCCGATATTGCAACGCGGCTCGGCCTTGAAAGCTGACAATTAAAGCACCACTTATCCTTGAATATTCTTTCTTCCATAGCATTTGTAACTGGCATCGTCTTATTTGTAAGGGCGATCATTCGCAACATGCGGCATAACCAGGAAACTGCTCCCGGAGAAACTTTACCGAAAGATGTGCTGGTGTATCCTGGCAACGAGCTAAATTTTTCCAACGAAATCCTTATCGAAGTATTATTAAAAAGATTTCCGTATTACAACCAGCTTAGGGCGCCGGACCAGGAAAAATTTATTAATCGTTTGCAAAAATTTATTGCCGTTAAAACTTTCGTTATACACGATCGCAGCGGCTTCCGCGAAATGCCTATATTGTTGAGCGCTTCGGCCATTCAGTTGAGTTTTGGATTGAAAGAGTACCTGCTTCCTTTTTTTAAGTTCATTCACATTTTCCCGGCAGAGTTTGTGGGCATACAACCCACCATACGTGTGTTAGCAGGCAACGTGTCGGGCAACCGCATCCATGTGTCGTGGAAACACTTCCTGGAAGGATTTCAATATCCTGATGACGGAGAAAATGTTGGATTGCATGAAATGGCACATGCTTATTATTTTCAAAACTTTGAAACAGGCGCCGGCAGGGACGATAACTTTACAACGCATTTTGCATCGTTCAACCACTGCGGCAACAAGGTTTTTGAAACGGAGAAATTACCAGGAAATGACTTCTTTTCTGACTATGCGCTGAAGAACTTCCAGGAGTTCTGGGCAGAAAGTGTAGAACGCTTTTTTGAAAAACCATCGGCATTAAAAGCAGCTTACCCGCAGTTGTATGCCACCATAGTTTCGGTATTGAACCAGGATCCGGCGGGGGATGTTTCCCCCACAGATGCGCATTGAACGGTGTTAGCATTTTGCACCGGAGAGACGACCCGTTGAGCAAGTAGCCTAAAATTCACACGTATAATTTTCACTTACATAATACGTGCTAAAATCATTTTTTTGTACCTTTGCTAAAAGGCTAAGTGTATGAATACGAAACTGACACTAACGATAGAGCAATCAGTAATTGAAAAAGCAAAAAAATATGCACGAAAAAGAGAAAGAAGTCTTTCAGACTTAATTGAGAACTACCTCAAGGCGCTGGTAACGAATGAGAATAAAAAAACCGAAACTGAAATAACTCCAACAGTTAAATCATTAAGAGGCTCATTTAAACTACCTCAACATTTCGACTATAAAAAAGAGCTTACCACTCGCCTATCTGAAAAATACATGTAATGGATAAAATCCTAATTGATACCGACGTAATCCTTGATTTCTTTTTTGACCGGGAACCATTTTCGGAAGATGCTTCTACAATCTTAAGTCTGTGCGAAACAGGGGAACTGAAAGGTTTTGTAACTCCGGTTATGATCAGCAATCTTTATTACCTATTAAGAAAGACAGCTAGCCATGAAAAGGTTATAAAGAATTTGAAGAAACTGTTAGGAATAATTGACATTGTTGCAATAGATAAAACCATTGTTGCAGATGCTTTGGATTCTGACTTCAAAGATCTTGAGGATGCTATACAAAATTTTTCGGCACAAAATCAAAAAGACATAAAAATAATTGTTACCCGAAACATCAAAGATTACAGAACAAGCCGATTATCAATATTGACCCCTGATACTTTTTTGAAAACAATCAAAAAGTAAAAGATCGACCAGCCACCGACTTTTAAGATGACTGATACTCCCGATCATATCAAAGCACTGCAGCTCAAAATCTGGCTTTCCAAATCGCCCGCGGAACGATTGAAGCAATTTATGACAGATAATGACACGCTCATGCAATTCTGGAGTAATGCCAGGAACAATGTCAGAGAAGTTCAACATGACATAAAGCCTTCTTTCGATGAAAAAAGTGAGTCGCCTCAAACCGACAATAAATAAAAAGCTGAACGCACAAAGACTGCCCGCCGTGGCAACTTCATCTAGCATTAGGCAGTTCGCTGGCGTCTAGCAAAGACGATGCGGAGACATTTTCGTTTTGTTTATGGCTAAGCGGGGCAAATTAGTTAGTTGATCAGGCCGCCCGCCGATGTATCGACCGTCAGTCAAATCCCAAATTTCAAATCTCAAATCACTTCAGCGCATCCATAGCCCTTCTTACACTGCCATGCTGCAACAATGTTGCTTTTGCATCGTCGTAGTTTTCAATACCGGCTTTGTCCATTAATATCTTTACCGCTCTGTCGGTAATTTTATCGTTGATGAGCAATACGTTTACCATGCTGTTGTCTTCTACCCTGCCCAACTGTATCATGGTAGTAGTGCTGATCATGTCGAAGATCATTTTCTGCGCAGTGCCGCACTTCATGCGGGTGCTGCCGGTAACGAATTCAGGACCTGTAATAACCTCTATGGGAATGGCTGCTGCTGCGGCGATGGGCGAACCAGGGTTGCTTACAATACAACCCGTAGTAATATTATTGGCTTTACATTGCGTTAAAGCGCCGAGCACAAAGGGCGTGGTGCCGCTGGCAGAAATGCCTATCACGATATCCTTCGGAGAAATGTTCTGTTCCAGCAAAGCATTCCAGCCTGCATCTGCCTCGTCTTCCTTTTCCTCGGGTGCTTCTATCAGGCGGTCGAGGCCTCCTGCCAAAATAACGTTCACTTTGCCTTTCTCTATACCATAGGTGGTTGGCAATTCAATAGCGTCCAGCACCGATAAACGTCCGCCGCTGCCTGCACCGAGGTAAAACATACGGCCGCCGGCTTTTAATTTTTCTACAATGGCTTTGATTAAAACGTTGATCTGGGGTAATGCTTTTTCAATGGCCAGGGCAACTTTTTTGTCTTCGTTATTGATGCTGGCGGTTAGCTCTTCTACAGACATTTTTTCAAGATGCCTGTACAGGGAGGGCTGTTCTGTGATCCTTGTCATAAAAAATAAATAAGGCAGGTTATGTTAGGGGTTTGGTTATATGAGAATAAGTAGCTGTAAAAATACCTATTTTCAGTTGAGTAAGTTGACTACAAGGGCAAATCCAAGCCCCAGGAACCAAAAACCAGGAAACAAGATCCCAAAACCAGCGCTCAACCTTATCGCTTATACCCTATACCCCGCACCCTATACCCTCCACCTTACCCCTCCCTCCTACTCAAACAACTCAGGCTGCTGGTTTTCATCTGCCTTTTTCACTTCCCACTCCATGGTGGTGCTCTTTGAATAGTCGGCCAGTTTTGCACCTACCGCTTTCCAGCCCATGATCTCCACCACTTTTACCACTTTTATTTTTGCCTTGCGCACCTGCGTACCCCTTCCACTCTGCATTACCAATATGGGCTCTGCGGCAGTGGTTACTGCTTCCAGTTGGTTGCCTTCGCCTTCCTTAATAAAAAAGAATTTATTGCGCAGGGTGGTGGTTTCAATTTTAAAGCGCTTGATATTATACTGCAATTTCTCTTTATCGAGATAAACGGCGGTTACTATTTTTTCGGGATTGAACTTTTCAATCAGCAATACTTTTTCTGCGTCAAATTTCTGGGTAAGTTCCGTATCGGTTATTTCGTAATTGCCATTGTTATAGATCACCAGGAGTTTGTCTTCCGCATCAAACATGCCGAGGTATTGCCCTTTTTCGTCGGTACTCAGTCTGCCGAAGGTTTCGTCGAACCACAATTTTCTTCCGCTAAGCGTAGAACGTCCTGCCTCTTTGAACTTAACCGACTTAATGGGATATTTGGTAACCTGGTTGCCCATGCTGCCTCTGCCCTTGATCTCCATTTCTTCAAAATAAAATTCAAGCTCTTTGTTCCGGGCCGAACTGTTAGGGCTCAGCATTATTTTAACCACTTCAGCTTCGCCATTGGGGTTTACCGAAAAATAATGCACTTTGCTTTTATCAGACCCTTTGGTAAGATCGTATTCTTTGTCTCTGGTAACACCCGTAACATTAAAGCGTTTGGCATAGCTCACGCCGCTTTTTCCATCTACATATATCATGTTGTAGGTGGTGCGCTCGTCGCCTTTTTTAAATATCGCCACATGTATGATGTCTTTGCCAATAAACACTTTGTCTGCTGCTTTTACCACCTTCATAATACCAGCCTTGGTAAAAGCTATAATATCATCCAGGTCGGAGCAATCTTCTACAAATTCATCTTTCTTTAAGCCTGTACCCACAAATCCCTCCGAACGATTTACGTACAGCTTGGCGTTAGCAATGGCTACCTGCTTGGCTTGTATGGCTTCGAAGAGCTTTATCTCTGTTTTTCTTTCCCTGCCTTTTCCATATTTCTTCAACAGGTTTTCATAATAGGCTACCGAAAAATCTACCAGGTTATTCAGGTCGTATTTTACCTGTTTTATTTCCGCCTCAATCCCTTTAATCTGGTCGTTCAGCTCGTCTATATCCAGCTTGTAAATACGGCGTACAGGCTTTTCCGTTAGTTTAACAATATCCTCACGGGTAATGTCGCGCCTGAGTTGCTTTTTAAACGGCACAAAGGCCTTGTCAATCGCCTGCAACACTTTGTCCCAGGTTTCATGCCGCTTCTCCAGTTCCTTGTATATTTTTTCTTCGAAGAAGATCTTTTCCAGCGAAGTGTAATGCCATTTTTCCTGCAGTTCCGCGAGCTTTATTTCCAACTCGCGTTTCAACAGGTCTTTGGTAAGATCAGCCGATGTTCTCAGCAGTTCATGCACACTCAGGAACCTCGGCTTATTTTCAACGATCACACATGCATTGGGTGATATACTTACTTCGCAATCGGTAAAAGCATAGAGTGCATCAATGGTAATATCGGGCGAAATACCCGGCGCAAGATCCACCTGGATCTCCACTTCGGCAGCCGTATTATCGGTTACTTTTTTGATCTTGATCTTACCCTGGTCGTTGGCTTTAACGATGGAGTCCATGAGTTGCGCCGTGGTAACACCGTAAGGCACATCCCGTATCACCAATGTCTTTTTATCCAACTCTTCAATCCTGGCCCTTACTCTTACTTTACCGCCGCGCCTGCCTTCGTTGTAATTGGTAACGTCGATCATGCCGGCAGTTTGAAAATCGGGATACAGCTCAAACTTTTTACCACGCAGATATTTGATCGATGCGTCTATCAGCTCACAAAAATTGTGTGGCAATATTTTGGTAGACAATCCCACTGCAATTCCTTCTGCACCCTGCGCCAGTAACAAAGGAAATTTCATGGGCAGGGTTACCGGTTCATTTTTTCTTCCGTCGTAGCTGAGCTGCCACTCGGTTGTTTTGGCGTTGAAGGCCACTTCCAACGCAAACTTGCTCAATCGGGCTTCAATGTACCTGGCGGCGGCTGCTTCATCGCCAGTGCGCACATCGCCCCAGTTGCCTTGTGTTTCTATCAACAGGTCCTTCTGACCCATGTTCACCAATGCATCGCCTATGGATGCATCGCCATGCGGGTGGTATTGCATGGATTGACCGATGATATTGGCTACCTTATTAAAACGCCCGTCGTCCATTTCCTTCATGGCATGAAGAATGCGGCGTTGCACGGGCTTCAACCCGTCTTCAATGGCAGGAACCGCGCGTTCCAGTATTACATAGGATGCATAGTCGAGGAACCACGTTTTGTATTGGCCCTGTATGCCCGATTCGTTTTCTGTAAAATTATCTTTACTCATATGTTTACCGAAATATCGTCTCTATGAGACTTGATATGATTTTTTGCTGCTTATCACTTACCACCTACTACTTACCGCCATTTACTACTCACCACTTACTACTTCTCCTACCGGTGTTTTCACTTCAAAATCTTTCATGTTCTTTACCTCTCCCTGCACATCGTAATCGCCGGCGGCAATTAACAGTTTCAGGCGCCACAGTAAATACATATCGCCGGTGGTGTGTTTGTTTTTTGACAGAAAATGCGAGATGACTTTGCTTGCTTTCTGCCAGTCTTTGGTAATGTATTTTTTCAGATCTGCATCGTAAAAATCATAATCGTGCTGCACCAGTTTTTTTCCACCCTCCAATATGCGCACGCCTTTGTTTTCGTTCGCCAGCTTTATCCATTCATCGGGATCTACTTCAAATTCGCTCAAGGTAATGGGGCGGGCTAATTTTTTTGCCTTCAAAAATTCTTTGGGTTGAATGGTGTGCAGCCAGGTTGGATAAAATATTTGTCCTTTTTCATTAATAAAGGGAAGATTGTTGAGGTACAGGATGAACACCCTTCCCTGGAATTCTTTCATGTAATGCAGCAACCAGTAATAGCCGCTTACATCGTGCTTGTTTTGCGCAGCCCATATCCAAATGATTTCATCGGCATTGCGGCGCATGGTTCCTACCAGCTCTGCAACCGTTTTATAATCATCAACAGAGCCGTCGTTTACTTTTCCATCCAGGTCTCCGCCTGCCAGCACTTCATTCCACCAGGCTTTGCGCGCTTCTATCCCCTCTCCCACATATAAATTTGCCAGCGGACCAACCGCGTAATCGTCTTTTATCTGTATTACTTCGCCTTGCAGTGTTTCATCCAGTTCTATTGCTTTTTGCAACACTTCTACATCTGCTTCGTTAAAAACAATATGTATCATAATAGCTTTTTAATAATAGGTAATAGTACGGTTATGCCTGCCGTTATACTTTTTGCTCTTCTGCCAGATCAATTTCCACACGCAGATTGTCAATAATGAACTCCTGGCGCTCCTGGGTATTTTTGCCCATGTAGTATTCAAGCAACTGGTGCAAATGCGTTTCGGGCATTACTTTAACGGGTTGTGTGCGCATATCGGAGCTAATGAATCGTACAAATTCTTCAGGCGATATTTCGCCCAGCCCTTTAAACCGGGTAATCTCAGGTTTTGCTCCCAGTTTTTTTGCCGCCGCTTGTTTTTCGCTTTCGTCGTAGCAATAAATGGTTTCCTGTTTATTCCGTACACGAAACAGCGGCGTTTCTAAAATATATACGTGACCATTCTTTACCAGGTCGGGGAAAAACTGGAGAAAGAAAGTAAGCAGCAACAGGCGAATGTGCATACCGTCTACATCAGCATCAGTAGCAATAATCACATTGTTATAACGCAGCCCCTCTATTCCTTCTTCAATATTCAACGCATGTTGCAGCAGGTTGAATTCTTCGTTTTCATATACCACTTTTTTAGTGAGTCCAAAACAGTTCAGTGGCTTACCTCTTAAGCTGAATACTGCCTGTGTTTCTACATTCCTTGCTTTGGTAATGGAACCACTTGCGGAATCGCCTTCGGTAATGAAAATGGAACTTTCCAGTTTTTTTGAATGAAACTCTTCCTTGCCTTTATTGGGTGGCTCGTCGTTAAAATGTATGCGACAATCGCGCAGCTTCCTGTTGTGCAGGTTGGCTTTTTTAGCCCTTTCGTTGGCGAGCTTTTTAATGCCGGCCAATTCTTTTCTTTCGCGCTCACTTTGCTCTATGCGTTTTTTAAGCGCTTCGGCTATAGCCGGATTTTTGTGCAGGAAGTTATCCAGTTCTTTAGAAAGGAAATCGTACACAAAGTTTTTCATGCTCACGCCACCTTCTTCTACGTATTGAGAGCCCAGCTTGGTTTTGGTCTGGCTTTCAAATACAGGCTCTACCACGCGCACCGCTACCGCAGCAACAATGCTCTGCCTGATGTCGGTAAAATCATAATCTTTTTTATAGAAGTCGCGTATCACTTTTACAAATGCCTCGCGAAATGCCTGCTGGTGCGTACCGCCCTGTGTTGTATACTGACCGTTTACGAAACTGAATATTTCTTCTCCGTAATCGTTGTTGTGAGTAATGGCAATTTCAATATCATTTCCTTTGAGGTGAATGATATTGTAGCGCAGCTCGTCTTCGTTTGTTTTGCGCTGCAACAGATCGAGCAAACCGTTTTTGCTCACATATTTTTTCCCGTTCAGCGTAATGACGAGTCCTGCATTCAGGTAACAGTAATTCCACAAAAGATCTTCAATATAATCGGTACGGAACTGGAAATTGCGGAAAACCGTATCGTCCGGGATAAATGTAACCAGCGTACCGTTTCCTTCTTCAGACTTTCCTTCTTTGTGTTCCTTTACCAATACGCCTCTTTCAAATTCGGCGGCTTTCTGTTTGCCTTCCCTGAAAGCAGTTACTTTAAAATAATTGCTCAGTGCGTTCACCGCCTTGGTACCCACGCCATTTAATCCAACCGATTTCTGAAATGCCTTGCTGTCGTATTTAGCGCCAGTATT